>NZ_JAOCLZ010000001.1:0-970233 GCF_025290685.1 Rhodococcus sp. PAE-6 | reverse complement strand
TGCGCCGATGGTACTGCACTCGACAGGGTGTGGGAGAGTAGGACACCGCCGAACACCCGTTCCGAAAGGGGACCCACACTGTGGGTCCCCTTTCGTGTTTTCCGGGTTCTCTTCAGACCTGTCGGAGGATCCACCCCACGGGAAGTCCTTACGCTCCAAAAGGATTTCGGGTACGGTGCGCCCGCTCCGATCGCCGGCACCCAACGGATCACGACCTCGTAACAAACACGCTCTGTTCCAGGCTATGCCCACTTATGTCGGTAACGTCCGCTCATGCACGATCGCACGGTTCGTGTGGGTTCGGCGTGTGAGCGCCTGTCGGGGGCGTTCTCGTCGACGACGAGGAGGGGCGAGACGATGACGAATCGATCGACTACGGGTACCGCCGGCAAGTTCACGGCGGTGATCGCGGGACTGGGACTCATCGGCGCGGCCGTCACAGGATGTACGAGCGTCGACACCGACACCGAGGGCTCGACCCTCGAACGGCTCCAGCAGGAAGGCACCGTCACCGTCGGGTTCGCCGGCGAGGCACCCTACAGCTTCATGCAGGACGGCGAACTCACCGGCGCCACCGTCGCTCTGCACCGCGAGATCTTCAAGAACCTCGGCATCGACAACGTCGAAGGTGTGGCCACCGACTTCGGTGCGCTCATTCCCGGCCTGCAGGCCGGACGATTCGACGTCGTCAGCGCCGGCATGTCGATCCTCCCGCAACGTTGCGAACAGGCACTGTTCAGCGAGCCGGAGTTCAACTACACCACCGCACTCATGGTCCCGCAGGGCAACCCGGAACAACTCGCCGACATGCAGTCGATCGCCGAGAGCGGCGTCCGGATGGCCGTCATGACCGGCGCGATCGAAGCCGACTACGCGTCCGCCCTCGGCATCGACGCGATGCAGGTGGCGTCTCCCCAGGACGGGATGGATGCCGTCGTCAACGGACGCGCCGACGTCTTCGCCCTGACGGGTATCTCCTTGAACTGGATGAAGCAGAACAACGAGGGTGCGCCCGTCGACGTCACCGAGTCGTTCGTCGCGGAGATCGACGGGGTACCTCAGGTGGGCGCCGGCGGGACGGTCTTCCGCAAGGAGGACACCGAACTGCGCGACGCCTACAACGAGGAACTGGCGAAGATCACGTCCGACCCGCAGAAGTACCTTTCGATCGTCGGCGACTTCGGGTTCACGGAGGCCGAGATGCCCGATCCGGGGCTGACGACCGAGATGCTCTGCGAGGGCGTTTCCTGATCTCGGCTGCGTCGTAATGGATTTCGGTTCGAAGATCGAACTGCTGTGGAACTCCTTCCCCCAACTGTTCGACGGTCTGCTCGTCACCGTCGAATTGACCCTGGGGAGTGCGGTCTTCGCGTTCCTGCTCGCAGTGGCCCTCGGGCTGGCGGCAGGCGCGAAGAACCTCGTCCTGCGTGGCAGCGCGAGAGTGTTCATCGAGTTCTTCCGCGGCACTTCGCTTCTCGTGCAGCTGTTCTGGTTCTTCTATGTTCTGCCGTTATTCGGGTTCCGGCTCGAATCGATCGTGTGCGGGATCCTCGCGCTGTCGCTCAACTACGGCGCCTACGGAGCGGAGGTGGTGCGCGGTGCGATCGCCTCGGTGCCGAAGCCGCAAATCGAGGCGGCGACAGCGCTGAATTTCGGCTACTGGCAACGCATGCGACGGGTGGTCTTCCCGCAGGCCTGGGCCGAGATGATCCCGCCGTTGACCAATCTGCTCATCCAGCTGCTCAAGGGAACAGCACTGGCGAGTTACATCCTCCTGCAGGACCTCACGTTCCAGATCGAGCAGCTCCGTAGAGGCAGTGGCGACACCATCTTCGCGTTCGGTGTGGGGTTGGTGCTGTACTTCGTGCTCGGCTATCTGCTGACGCTGCTGATGAATGCGCTCGAGGTGCGTGCGAAGAGCCGACTCGGGACCGGTCCGACGCTCCGTGAGATCTTCGGGCTCGCCCCGGTCTTCGATCAGCCGGTGGGGGCACGCTCATGACCGTCGACTGGAGTTGGCAACGCGCGGCCGACGCGCTTCCGGTACTGCTCGAAGGATTCCGGATCACCCTGCTGGCCACGGTCCTCGGATTCGTGGTCGCCGCGGTGCTGGGGCTGGTCGTGGCCGTCGCCCGGCGCTCGTTGCCGAAGGTGCTCGCGACGGCGCTGTCCGCCGTCGTCCAGTTCATCCGGCTCACACCACTCGTGGTGCAGCTCCTGTTCGTGTACTACCTGCTCCCGCAGTTCAGTGCGCTGCAGATCGGCATCGCGGTACTGGGGATCCACTACTCGACCTACATGGCCGAGGTGTACCGGGCGGGCATCGACGCCGTGCCGAAGGGACAATGGGAGGCGTGCCGCGCCCTGTCGTTGTCGCCGATGCGTACGTGGCGTGCGGTGATCCTGCCGCAGGCCGTGCGCCGGGTCGTGCCCGCGCTGGGCAACTACGCGGTGTCGCTGTTCAAGGACACCCCGTTCCTGTTCACGATCTCCGTCGTGGAGATGGTGACCGCAGCCCAGCAGTTCGGTGCGCGCAACTTTCAGTACCTCGAGCCGCTCACGCTGGCCGGCCTGATCTTCCTCATCGCCAGCTACCCGACGTCGTTGCTCGTCCGCCGATTGGAGCGTCGCCTTGCCTATTGAGATGCACAAGGAAGCCGGTGCCGACGGCGACTCGCTTCCCGCCGCCAGCTCCGATGGATCCATGATCCGTTTCGACTCCGTGGTCAAGAGATTCGGCGACCACGTAGTACTCGACCACTTGGACTTCACCGTCGCCCCGGGGGAACGGGTCACGTTGATCGGTCCGAGCGGTTCGGGCAAGACGACCATCCTGCGCCTGCTCATGACCCTCGAGAAGATCGACGACGGTGTGGTGTGGGTCAAGGGCGAACCACTCAGCCACGAACGCAAGGGGACGCGTCTCGTCCCGGCCTCCGAGCGCTACCTGAGGACGATGCGCCGCAGCATCGGCATGGTCTTCCAGCAGTTCAACCTCTTCCCCAACATGAACGTGATGGAGAACCTCACCGAGGCTCCGGTCCACGTCCTCGGTCGCAGTAAGGCCGAGGCACGCGACCGTGCGCGGGAGCTGCTCGCGATGGTCGGTCTGTCCGACAAGGAGACCGCTCACCCCACGCAACTGTCGGGTGGTCAGCAGCAGCGGGTCGCGATCGCCCGTGCCCTCGCGATGGATCCGGAGATCCTGCTGCTCGACGAGGTGACCTCGGCCCTCGACCCCGAACTCGTCGCCGATGTGCTGGACGTGCTGCGGACGATCGCCGAGACGACCGACATCACGATGCTGATCGTGACGCACGAGATGCACTTCGCCCGCGACGTCTCCGATCGTGTGCTGATGTTCGATCGGGGTCGCATCGTGGAGGAGGGGCCGCCCGAGCGCATCTTCACCAGCCCCCGGGAGGAACGCACCCGCAAGTTCCTCGACGCGGTGCTGGCGGGGGAGTGAGGCCTGCGGTCAGTCCGCGCGCGGAATCGCCAGGCGCGTCGGCTCGGAACGACCGCGCAGGGTGATCTCCTCACCCAGTTCCCACCGTGCGCGTTCGTCCTCGGGGGCGAGCTGCACGGTGCGGGCCGACGCCGCGACGTAACCCGGAACGGTCTTCGCGAGATCCGACAGCCTCGCTGCTTCGTTGACCGGATCGCCGATCACGGTGTACTCGAAGCGTTCCTGCGCGCCGATGTTCCCGGCGACCGCGCGACCTGCCGTGACCCCGATGCCCGCGCGACACTCCGGCACTTCGTCGGCGAGGCGTCGCGCCATCCTTCTCGCGGCGCCGAGCGCGGAGCCGGCGGCGTTGTCGAGGGCGACCGGCGCGCCGAAGATCGCGAGCGCCGCGTCGCCCTCGAACTTGTTGACGAATCCTTCGGCCGCGTGGACCTCTTCGACGACGACCGCGAAGAAGCGGTTGAGCAGCGCCACCACCTCGGTCGGCGGGCGACTCGCGGCCAACGCGGTGGACCCGACGATGTCGACGAACAACACCGCGACATCCCGCTCCTCACCGCCGAGGACACCGGGATTGGCCAACGCCGCAGCCGCGACCTCCCGTCCGACATGGCGGCCGAACACGTCGCGCAGCTTCTCGCGTTCGCGCAGGCCTTCGGCCATCCGGTTGAACCCCGTCTGCAGCTGCCCCAATTCGGTTCCGTCGTAGACGACGACCGCGGTATCGAAATCGCCCGACGCGATGCGCTGCATCCCGGCCCGCACCGATTCGATCGGCGCGATCGTCGACCGGATCGTGAGGAACATCAGCAGCGAGCCGGTGAGCAGACCGAGTCCGCCGATGGCGAGGATCGTGATCGCCAGGCGCGTCGATGTGACGGGACGGATGAAGCTGAACACCGCGATGAACAGCAGACCGACAACGGGCACCGCGCTGCCCAGGGCCCACGCGAGCATCACCCGTCCGGTGGTGCCGGCCAGGCGCGGGCGACGAGGCGTCCCGACCTCGAGCGCGCGCGCCGCGATGGGGCGCAGCGCGAAATCGGTGAACATGTACGCGAATCCGCACACCGTGACAGCGGCCAGGGTGATGGTCAGCGCGACCTTCGGGATCGTCTGCGGGTCGATGACCCCGAACCCGACGGTGAACAGGATCAACCCGATGAACCACAGTGCTCCCTGCTGGAGGGTGGTACGCCAGGGCATCCGCAACGCGATCCGCTGTTCCTGCGGGGTGGGCGGCCGGTTCTCCAGCGCCCACCGCAGCCTGCGGAGGGTCGCCCGGGTACCGAGCACCGATCCGACCACGACGGCCGAGACCACGTAGACAGGAGCGAGGATCGCGGTGATGACGAGGAAGTCGGAGGTCAGTACGGACGGGCCCGGGATCACGACGTTGATGAGAGCGGCCACGATCAGGGCACCGACGAGATGCGTACCGATCAGGGAGAACGTCAACAGGGTCTGGATCCTGATGCGTTGCCGTCGGATCGGTTCGGCAGGCTCTCCCAGGATGGCCGATCCGAGCGGGGCCGTGCGGTGACTGCGTGCGGGCATGGTCGTTCGAGACTAGTCGAGTGGATCCTCTAGGGTGGCTGTGTGCGTCTTGTGATTGCCCGTTGCCGTGTGGACTACATCGGACGCCTGACGGCTCATCTGCCGACGGCCCGACGTCTCCTCCTCGTCAAATCCGACGGTTCGGTGAGTGTCCACGCCGACGACCGTGCCTACAAGCCCCTGAACTGGATGAGCCCACCCTGCTGGCTCGAGGAGGAGTCCGTCGAGGACGCCGAGGCCCTGTGGGTGGTCACCAACAAGGCAGGCGAGCAGCTGCGCATCACTCTCGAAGAGATCGACCACGATTCGAGCCACGAACTCGGTGTCGACCCCGGTCTGATCAAGGACGGTGTCGAGGCGCACCTGCAGGAACTTCTCGCCGAGCACGTCGAGACCCTCGGGACGGGCTTCACCCTGATCCGGCGCGAGTACCCCACGGCGATCGGACCCGTGGACTTGTTGTGCCGCGACGCCGACGGAGCGACCGTCGCCGTGGAGGTGAAGCGCCGCGGCGAGATCGACGGCGTGGAACAGCTCACCCGGTATCTCGAACTGCTCAACCGGGATCCGCTGCTCGCGCCCGTCAGCGGCGTGTTCGCGGCTCAGCAGATCAAGCCGCAGGCACGGACGCTGGCCACGGACCGCGGCATCCGCTGCCTCGTGCTCGACTACGAGGCGCTGCGGGGCACCGAGAGCACCGAGTTCAGATTGTTCTGATCGTGCCGCGCCGCAACAGATCCCGCACCGGCCGCAAGCGCGGTGGGGCGACCGACGAATCCCCGACCTATTTCGGGGCGACGGTGCGCACCGAGAACGGTCCCGCAGGGGCCGAAGGTGAGCGTTTCACCGTGCGCACCGTGCCGGGTTCGCGTGCCACCAAGCCGTACCGGTGCCCGGGATGCGATCACGAGATCGCGCCGGGAACACCCCATGTCGTCGCGTGGCCCACCGATGCGCTCGGCGGTGCGGAGGACCGGCGGCACTGGCACAGCGGATGCTGGGCGGGACGCGGGACCCGCCGACCGACCCGACGCTGGTCCTAGCCACGACGGATCGCTGTGGGACCGGTCGTAGCAGACCTGTCAGCGGGCAGTACCCGGTGCGGACACTCGCGGCGCCGTGTCGCGGTCGGCGGTCGCCTGCCGCACCTCGTGCACGGCTGTGCGGATGGTGTCGCCGTAGGGATCGTCGGGGAGCGCGGACAGGTGGTCCTGCGCGCGGTCGAGGTGTTCCGTGGCTGCCCGGAACGACCCGAGACGACGGAAGTCGTCGGCCAGGTTCAGGTGCAGGCTCGGATAGAAGCCCGCGACGCGGAGAGATTCGTGGTGTTCCCGGGCGCGCTCGTCGGTGAGGGCATCGGCAGCGTCGAGGGCGCGGACATCCCAGACCAGGGACTCGGCGGGATCGTCGTACAGGTCGGCGAGGTAGTGCGCGAGCGTGCAGCGGTGGAATGCGTCGCCCCCCGAACCGATTCGCTCCCAGAGGGACAGCAGGTCGCGTCGGGCCGACCCGGTGTCCCCGTCGCGACCGCGAAGCACTGCTGCGCTGATCGCGTCCATCGTGGGATCGGGTGTCGAGGGGGATGTGGACATGGCGGGGCTCCTGTCGAGGTCTTGGGCGGATCCGGAGGGCACTGTTGATGGGGGCACTGTTGATGTGGGCACTGTTCGAGGGGAGTGCTTCAGGGCGCGCTGCGCGGCATGACGAGTGTGGTGAGATCCCCCTCGTCGGCCGACCGGACGGTGACCGGCAGCTCGGGGCCGCGAATGTCGAGCATCAGGTCGTCGCCCAGCGCGTGACTCCACGCGGGATACACGGTGACCAGGTCGAACCAGATCGTCAGCTCCGGTCCGGTGGCCGTGCCGTCGAGCGGTATCTCGTCCCAGTCGGGGAATACCAGGACGGGCCGGTCGGGGGAGGTTCGTAGGCCGACCGTCTCCGGCGCTCGCTGTTCGAGCACCGTCACCACCCGGCGTTTGCCGAGGGTGACCCGCTGTGTCGCCGCGGGGAGCGAGTCCAGCAGGAGTCGGTGGTCGGGGTACGGCTCGGGAAGCAGACGGCAGTGGAGTGCGTCGTCGCCGGAGGTACGGAAGGTGACCGCCCGCTCGTCCGCTTCCACGGTCACCGACGGACTGCGTCGGAGCCGGGACGTCGCGACCCGCAGGTCGTCGCCGGCGAGGGTGCCGGCCCAGGACGGGCAGGTCGGATCGGTGGGCACGAGCGTCCGGGTGGCGAGCCGGTACCGGTCGGTGGCGGTCAGCCTCACGCAGCCGGATCCGGTTTCCATGTGCACGCCGTTCAGTACCGGGATGTCGGGGTCGTGACCGGTGGAGGCGGAGACCTGATCGACGGCGCCGGCAAGGACGGGTCCCGGCAGCGTGCAGATCACGCGGCGCGATTCGGCACGCAGGGACGCCGCGAGGGTCTCGGCGGCCCGTCGGAGCCGCTCGGCCTCCGTAGTCATCCCGGTGACGTGGTCGTCGAGCAGTCGCGCGGCCTCGTCCGTGTCGGCGGCGAAGAACTCACCGATGGCGGGCAGCGGCATCCCGATCTCCCGTAACTGCCGCAGCCGGCACGCACGCGGGACCTGGGAGCGGCTGTAGAACCGGTATCCCGTCGACGGATCGACCTGCTCGGGACGCAGCAGGCCGGCATCGTCGTAGAACCGCAATGCGCTCGCGGTCAGTCCGACGAGCTCGGCGAACACGCCGATCGACATCATCTCCGGGTCGGTCACCGGCCCATCATGGAGCTTCGACCGACTCGAAGGTCAAGCCCGACGGCCGGCGACCGTCAGTTGCGGACCTTGCTGGCCACGGCGGGAGAGCGACCCTGCGCACCGGAACCGACCGAGGGGGAGCGATTCGGTGCCGAGGGGTTCGGCGTGCGTGGAGTGGACTGGGATCCCTGTGCGCCGCTGTTCGGCTGCGCGGCCGAGTTCGGGTCGGAGGCCGAGCCGGGGGCATCGCTCTTCGGGATCCGCGCCGTCCGGTCGGCCTGCGGCATGGGCGTGGTCTTGTCGGTCTGCGGCAGCGGCGCGGTCTTGTCCGCCTTCGCGTCGGCCTCGGGGGATGCCGGCTCCTTCGGACTCTCGTCGTCCGAACTCTGCTTGTCGCTCCCCTGCTTGTTGTCGCGCGCCGTACCGAGGACGGTCGTGCGGGGCTCGTCGAGGGAGATCTCCCGGTCGAGCAGTTCGCCCTCGCGGTTGATGCCCGCGAGCAGCGTGGGGACGTCGTCGAGCTGCTCGCGAACGGCGTCGAGCTGGCCGAGGATGCGTCCGCGCAGCACGCGGAGCTCCTCGGTGAGGTCGCGCGCGTTGGCGACCTTCCGCTCGGACTGTTCGGTGGCGCGGGCGAGCCGTCGTTCGGCTTCCTGCGTGGCTTCCTCGATGCGGCGCTCGGCTTCGGCCTTACTCGTCCGTTCGAGTTCGTCGAGGGCTCCGAGCAGCTTCGTGCGACGCTCGGACATCGTGATCTCGAAGTCCTGCTGCACCTGCTCGCGCTTGGCCTCGGCCTCGGCGTCGAGTCGCTCGGCCTCCGCGCGGGCAGCAGCCACGATCCGCTCGGCCTCGGCGCGGGCCGCAGTCATCGTCCGCTCGTGCTCGGCCGCGAAGGCGACGCGGGTGTCCTCGAGTTCGGCGAGCTTCTTCTCGTAGTCGCCCCGGAGGCGGATACCCTCCTGCTCCGCCAGCGAGATCATCTCGGCGGCGTCGGCCTCGGCGCGGGCCCGCAGCTCGGAGGCCTCGTCGGAGGCGAGACGCAGCATCCGGGAGATGCGGTCGCTCATGCCCTCGGCGGTGGTGGGCGGCACCGACAGACGGTCGACGTCCTTGCGGAGTTCGTCGATCTCGTTGCGGGCGTTCTCGAGCTGACGGGCCAGATCGCGGGCCTGCGCGGCGGCGGCGTCGCGGTCGGTGGCAGTCACGCGCAGCTCGGCCTCGAACCGGGCGAAGTAGTTGGTCACCTCGTCGCGGTCGAATCCCTTCCGCACGATGGAGAACGGCAGGTGGCTGGGTGCGCGATCACGATCGAAGACCATGGAGACAATCTACCCGGTCCCTGCGGGTACGACCCGGATGCGCTCCCGCCCCATCCGTCTTCGGGAGCGCACCGGAACGGCCGTCAGTGAGCGGGATGTGCAGCCGGCTCGACGAGCTCGACGAGGACGCCGCCCGCGTCCTTCGGATGCAAAAAGTTGATGCGCGAATCGGCGGTGCCGCGACGGGGTGCGTCGTACAGCAAGCGGACGCCGCGCTCACGAAGCGCAGTGGAGACGGCATCGATGTCGGAGACGCGGTAGGCAAGCTGCTGCAGACCCGGGCCATTGCGGTCGATGAACTTCGCGATCGTGGATTTCTCGTTCAGCGGGGCGAGCAGCTGGATCATGGTGGACCCTTCGAGGGTCCCCGGAACGGCCAGCATCGCCTCGCGCACGCCCTGCTCCTCGTTGACTTCCTCGTGGGTGGACACGAGACCGAGGTTCTCGGCGTACCAGGTGAGAGCGGCATCGAGGTCGGGCACTGCGATGCCGACGTGATCGATGGCGGTGACGAGTCCGGAAGCGAGAACGGACGCCGCCGGAGCGGATGTGGGAGAGGTCTCGGTCATGCTCTAGACGGTAGCGGTACCGTTGAGTGCACTCCTATCGGGATTCAGGTGAATATCCGAGTGGAGTTTTCCGATCACATGCCGATCTTTCGGAGGAATGTCCCGTGAGCAGTTCTGTCATCGTCGCCGGAGCCCGTACGCCCATGGGGCGTCTTCAAGGCTCGCTCAAGGATTTCTCCGGATCGGATCTCGGTGGCGTGGCGATCTCCGGTGCGCTCGAGCGCGCCGGTGTGGCTCCTGAGCAGGTCGAATACGTCATCATGGGCCAGGTGCTCACCGCCGGCGCCGGCCAGATCCCGGCCCGTCAGGCGGCCGTCGCCGCCGGCATCCCGATGGACGTCCCGGCGCTGACCATCAACAAGGTGTGTCTGTCGGGCATCAACGCGATCGCGATGGCCGACCAGCTGATCCGCGCGGGCGAGTTCGACGTCGTCGTCGCCGGCGGCCAGGAGTCGATGAGCCAGGCCCCGCACATGCTCGAGAAGTCCCGCGCCGGCTTCAAGTACGGCGACGTGACCCTGCGCGACCACATGGCCTACGACGGCCTGCACGACATCTTCACCGACCAGGCGATGGGCAACCTCACCGAGTCGGCCAACTCCGGCGACCGCTTCGTCTCCCGCGAGGAGCAGGACGCCTTCGCCGCCGCCTCGCATCAGAGGGCCGCCCGCGCCTGGAAGGACGGCCTGTTCGAGGACGAGGTCGTGCCGGTGTCGATCAAGCAGCGCAAGGGCGACCCGATCGTCTTCGCCGCCGACGAGGGCATCCGCCCGGAGACCACCACCGAGTCGCTCGGCTCGCTGCGTCCGGCCTTCTCGAAGGACGGCACCGTCACCGCAGGTTCGGCCTCGCAGATCTCCGACGGTGCCGCCGCGGTCGTCGTGATGAGCAAGGCCAAGGCCACCGAGCTCGGGCTGAGCTGGATCGCCGAGATCGGCCGCCACGGCGTCGTCGCCGGACCGGACTCGACCCTGCAGTCGCAGCCGGCACGGGCGATCGCCAAGGCCTGCGAGCGTGAGGGCGTCGACCCGAAGGACCTCGACCTGATCGAGATCAACGAGGCGTTCGCCGCCGTCGGCATCGTCTCAGCCCGTGAGCTGGGCATCGATCCCGCGAAGGTGAACGTCAACGGCGGTGCGATCGCGCTCGGCCACCCGCTCGGCATGTCGGGCGCGCGCATCGTGCTGCACCTGGCGCTCGAGCTGAAGCGCCGCGGCGGCGGTGTCGGCGCTGCCGCCCTGTGCGGTGGTGGCGGCCAGGGCGACGCGCTCATCGTGCGGGTGCCCGAGAACTGACCCCTTTCTCTAAAGCATGATCACGGCCCCGGCGCAAGCATGCCGGGGCCGTGATGTCTCTCACTGAACTACGGCTTGTCGTAGGCCTTTCGGCACAATGGCCGCATGACCAACATCCTCGACGTGTCCACGCCCGCGAAACGATTCCGGCTGATCGCGATCTGGGAAGCGGTGACCTGGCTCGCCCTCCTGATCGCCATGTTCTTCAAGTGGGTGCTCGGCTACGAAGAGGCCATCGCGATCCCGGGCATGGTGCACGGCGTGGCCGGCTTCATCCCGTTCGTGCTCATCGCGCTCCTCACGGCGTGGTCGTTGAAGTGGGATCTCAAGACGACCTTCCTCGCCCTCGTCTCGAGCGTGCCCCCGTTCGGCACGATCGTCTTCGAGCGCTGGGCCGTGCGCACCGGTCGCCTCGGAGAGCTGTCCGCTCCCGCCACCCGCGAGGACGCCACCGCGACCGTCTGACCTCACGGTGACGTCCCCCGGTCCGCGCAGCACGATTCGGACCACTCGTGACAAACTGGTGGACGTGACTCGACCCGGTTCCCGTCCAGCACGTTCTGCCGCCGTCGCCGCGGCGATGTCCGGCGCGGTGGATCTCTCACCGCTCAAGGAGAGGGCCTCCGCGCCGCCGCCTCCGCCTCCGTCCGGTGGCGACGGCGCCGCACCCGGTGCCATCGCCCCGATCGTGGACGTCACCGAAGCGACGTTCGAGACCGAGGTGCTGCAGCGGTCGATGCAGGTGCCCGTGATCGTCGACCTGTGGGCGACCTGGTGCGAACCGTGCAAGCAGCTCTCACCCGTTCTCGAGAAGCTCGCGAACGAGGCAAACGGTGCGTGGGTCCTTGCGAAGGTCGACGTCGACGCGAACCCGCGGATCGCCCAGGCCTTCGGCGTCCAGTCGGTGCCCACGGTCGTCGCGATCGCGGCCGGCCAGCCGCTCGCCGACTTCCAGGGCGTGCAGCCCGAGCCCGCGCTGCGTCAGTGGCTCGACGCCATCCGGAACGCCGTCGCAGGCAAGCTGTCGGGCCCGCCCGGCGCCGAGCCGGAGGAACAGCCCGCCGACCCGCGTTTCGAGGCTGCCGAGCAGGCACTCGAGAACGGCGACTTCGAGGGCGCCGAGGCGGCCTACCAGCTCGTCCTGAACTCCGAGCCGAACAACACCGAGGCGCAGGCCGCGCTGCGCCAGGTGCGTTTCCTGGCCCGCGCGAGCAAGATTCCCGAGGATGCGATCGAGCGCGCCGATGCCGCTCCGAACGACCTCGAAGCCCAGTTCACCGCGGCCGACGCCGAACTGTTCGCGCAGCAGCCGGAGGCGGCCTTCGGTCGTCTCATCGAGTTCGTGCGTCGCAGCGCCGGGGACGAACGCACCGCGGCACGCACCCGGCTCCTCGAACTGTTCGAACTGTTCGATGCCGCGGATCCGGTCGTGGTGTCGTCGCGCCGCAAGCTCGCGATGGCCCTCTACTGATCCGTACCGATCCGCCGGACCGGCCGCTCACCACTCGTGGTGGGCGGCCGGTGTCGTCTCAGCGGTAACGGCCGGTGCAGCCCGCCTCGCCGCCGAGGACGCCGGTGCGGAAGGCATCCACCCGCGCGAACCCGCTCGGCACCGTGTTGCCGTTGACGTCGCTCGCGGCCAGACCGTCGGTGAGCAGGCCCGAGACCGCCTCGTCGAGGTCGCCGGGGGACAGCCACACCAGCACCTGGCTCGGGTCGACGTTCGAAGCGAGGGTGCTGTCCGGGCTCAGCGCGGCACTGATGACCCCCGACAGGCACGCCGCCCGCAGCGCCGTGCGCGGCTCGGTGAGCGACTGGCCGGCCTCCTTCTGCACCGCGAGAGCGTAGCGGGAGGCGACGAGCACGTAGGCGTTGTAGTCGCCGCGGACACCGGGATCGAAGCCGCTTCCCGGCGGGGCGGCCGTACCGCGCTCGCTCAGTGCCTCCATGTCGACGCCCACGGTGTTCGTCGCGGGGCAGTACGACACCGGTGAGGTGGCCCGGGCGTCCGAGCACCCGAGGTCGGCGCCCGACAGATCGAGTTGCGGCAGGGAGTCCAGGTCGAAGACCTGGTGGAACGACTCGAAGATCGCCTCGACCGACTCGTCGGTGACCGGCAGTTCGCCGTCGTCTGCGGAGTTGTAGTACTGCGGCAGGTCGGCGCGGCGCGACTCGATCTCGGCGGCGTCGATGCGTGCACATGAGCCGGCCCCGTCGGTGAATCCGATCTGCACGGCCGTCACGCGTTCGAAGGCCGAGCCGTGGATCGAGTCGGGGTCGTTCGGATCGGCGTCGCGGAAGAGCACCATCGACGCGAGCACGTTGTTCAGCCCGTCGGAGGTGTCGAGCTGGAAGTGCGTCGACCGGCCCTCCGCGACGTGCCGCATGAACGCACCGGCGAAACAGTCGGCCTGCTGCTCGAACACGATGCCGGGGTCGTCCTCGGCGACCAGCCCCGCCGTGTGCTGGACGGCGTGCCCGTATTCATGAGCGAGGACCGTCACCGCGGCCATCGGTCCGAAGCTGTCGATGAGCTGCGGCATCAGGTAGGTGCGGTCCCATCCGATCTCGTCACCACCGCTGCAGTAGGCCGCGTTGATGAAGTCGTAGGTGGGTTTGCCGCAGAAACGCGGGCCCCGTCGCTCGGACGGATCCCACGACACGATCGTCTCGACCGGGCGGAAGGTGCCCCGGGCGACCGACGCGAACTCCTGACGCCAGTACTCCTCGATGTCGGCGATCGCGTTGCCGGCCAGGACGTCGACGGGACCGCCGTCGGTGTTCTCGATCTCGATGTCCGCATCGGGCACCCCGCTGCGCGGACCCGACGCCCCGGAGGTGACGGGCAGCCCCGCCACGGTGAAGGGGTTGTCGTAGATCGACACCGCCGTTCCTTCGATCCGCTGGGCGCAACCCGCCAGCAGGACGACGGTCAGTGCGGGCACCACCAGTCGCGCGAACCGGTGCGTCCGTCGCATGTCGTTGTGCTCCTGTCGTCGGGCAGCGTCACCTCCGCAACGACAACCAGATGGCACCGTGCGCAGGCAAGGTCACCCGAGCCGAGGCGGGACGCCCGTGCCACGAATGTTCGTCGGCCTCCACGGCCCCGAAGTTGCCCGCTCCGTTGCCCTGGTAGGCGGTCGCGTCCGTGTTGAGCACTTCCTCCCACGTGCCCGGTTCGGGCAATCCGACACGATAGTCGCCGTAGGTCGTGCCCGAAAAGTTGTGCAGGCACGCGACCACCGAGCCGTCGCTGCCGTAGCGCAGGAACGACAGGACGTTGTTGTGCGCATCGTTGGCGTCGATCCACGAGTATCCGCCGGGCGTGGTGTCGAGCGTGTAGAGCGCCGGGTGCGAGCGGTAGATGCCGTTGAGATCGCACACCAGGCGGTGGATACCGGCGTGGAGCGGTTCGTCGAGCTGCCACCAGTCGAGGCCGCGTTCCTCGGACCACTCGGCGACCTGCCCGAACTCCTGGCCCATGAACAGCAACTGCTTGCCGGGATGCGCCCACATGTAGGCGAGCATCGACCGCAGGCCGGCTGCACGCGTGGCGTCGTCGCCCGGCAGTCGCGTCCACAGCGTGCCCTTGCCGTGGACGACCTCGTCGTGGCTGATGGGGAGTACGAAGTTCTCGCTCCACGCGTACACGAGCGAGAACGTGATCTCGTGGTGGTGGTAGGTGCGGTGCACGGGATCGCGGCCGAGATAGCCGAGGGTGTCGTGCATCCAGCCCATGTTCCACTTCATGCTGAAGCCGAGCCCACCGACGTTCGTCGAGCGGGTCACGCCCGGCCAGGAGGTCGACTCCTCCGCGACCGTCACGATCCCCGGATAGTGCTTGTGGACGGTGGCGTTGAGTTCCTGCAGGAACTCAACGGCCTCGAGGTTCTCGCGCCCGCCGTAGATATTCGGCGTCCAGCCGCCCTCGGGGCGCGAGTAGTCGAGGTACAACATCGAGGCCACGGCGTCGACGCGCAGACCGTCGATGTGGAACTCCTCGATCCAGTACAGGGCGTTGGCAACGAGGAAGTTCCGCACCTCGGGCCGGCCGTAGTCGAAGACGTAGGTGCCCCAGTCCAGCTGTTCGCCGCGGCGCGGATCGGGATGTTCGTACTGGGGGCTGCCGTCGAAGCGCGCGAGCGCCCACTCGTCCTTCGGGAAGTGGGCGGGCACCCAGTCCATGATCACGCCGATCCCGGCGGCGTGGAGACGGTCGACGAACGCGCGGAACTCGTCGGGAGTGCCGAACCGGGAGGTGGGAGCGTAGTAGGAGGTGACCTGGTAACCCCACGACCCGCCGAAGGGATGCTCGGCGACCGGCAGCAGCTCGACGTGCGTGAAACCGGTCTCGAGGATGTACTCGGCGAGCTGATCGGCGAGTTCGACGTAGTTCAGGCCCGGGCGCCACGAACCGAGGTGCACCTCGTAGACCGCCATCGGTTCCTGCCAGGGCTGCGCTTTCTCGCGGGTCGCGACCCAGTCGTCGTCGTTCCAGGTGTAGCGACTCTCCGTGACCCTCGACGCGGTCGCGGGGGGCACCTCGGTGGCGAACGCCATCGGGTCGGCCTTGTCGCGGACGGATCCGTCGCGGCCGTGCACCCGGTACTTGTACAGCGCGCCCGGTTCGACACCGGGAACGAAGACCTCCCAGACACCGCTCGAGCCGAGCACCCGCATCGGGGCGGTGCGTCCACCCCAGCCGTCGAAGTCGCCGACGACGGTGACCCCGCGTGCGCCCGGTGCCCACACGGCGAAGGACGTGCCCGTCACCGGGCCGTCCGGGGTCTCATAGGTCCGCGGATGGGCGCCGAGCACCTCCCACAGCCGTTCGTGCCGGCCCTCGCTCAGCAGGTGACGGTCGAGCTCGCCCAGCGTCGGCATGAAGCGGTAACCGTCCGCGACGACCTCGACGTGATCGAACGGGTAGGTCACCACGAGCCGGTAGTCGGCGAGATCGAAGACCGGGATCAGGGCGCTGAAGACGTCCTCGCCCACGGGTTCGAGCGGATGGTCGCGACCACCGATCCGGGCGGCGACCTTCTCGGCCCCGGGGCGCAGTGCCCGGATGACCGTCCCCTCCGGATGCGAATGGGCCCCGAGCACCGCGTGCGGATCGTGGTGCTCACCGGCGGCGAGCAGGTCGAGGTCCTCCGGTCGCGGGCTGTGGCGCCGGCGCGGAACATCGGCGCCCGGCGTCTGGGGCGGCACGGTCACGACTGCCTCCTGTAGGCGAGCGTTGTGCGGGTGGGGATGCCGATCGGAGGCAGGACCAGGATGTGCGCCACCGCCCGCCACGGCTCGAGGCGCACGTAGTTGGCCTGTCCCCACGAGTACTGTTCCCCACTCACCTCGTCGTAAACAGGGAAGTGGTCGTGCCAGTCGTGCCCGATCGCCGGCATGTCGAGCCAGACCGTGCCCTGTTCGGCCCCATAGGGGTTGAGGTTGATCACCGTGAGGACGCAGTCCCCGGTGGACGGATCGAACTTCGAGTAGGCGATGAGCGCGTCGTTGTCGACGTGGTGGAAGGCGATGTTGCGCAGTTGCTGCAACGCCGGATGCGCGCGCCGGATGCGGTTGAGGGTGGTCAGCCACGGTTCGAGCGACTCGCCGCGCCGGCGTGCCTCGTCGTATCGGCGCGGCCGCAACTGGTACTTCTCCGAGTCGAGGTACTCCTCGCTGCCCGGCCGCACCGCGAGGTGCTCGAACAGTTCGTACCCCGAGTACACGCCCCACGAGGGAGCCAGGGTGGCGGCGAGCGCCGCGCGCAGCGCGAACATGCCCGGTCCGCCGTGCTGCAGGGTCTCGTGCAGGATGTCGGGGGTGTTGACGAACAGGTTCGGTCTGGCCTCGTCGGCCTTCGCGGCGATCTCGGTACCGAACTCGGTGAGCTCCCATTTCGCGACCCGCCACGTGAAATACGTGTAGGACTGCGTGAATCCGCGTCGCGCGAGCCCATACATGCGGGCGGGCCGGGTGAACGCCTCCGACAGGAACAGCACGTCGGGATCGGTGCGCTTGATTTCGGCGATGAGCTGCTCCCAGAAGTTCGGGGGCTTGGTGTGCGGATTGTCGACGCGGAAGATGTCGACGCCCAACCGGATCCAGTGCCGGACCACGCGCAGGACCTCGGCGTAGATGCCCTCGGGGTCGTCGTCGAAGTTGATCGGATAGATGTCCTGGTACTTCTTGGGCGGGTTCTCCGCATACGCGATCGTGCCGTCGGGCAGCACGGTGAACCATTCCGGATGCTCACGCGCCCACGGGTGGTCGGGGGCGCACTGCAGGGCGAGATCGAGGGCGACCTCGAGCTCGAGTTCCTTCGCGCGGGCGACGAAATCGCGGAAGTCCTGCTCGGTGCCGAGTTCGGGGTGGATGGCGTCGTGGCCGCCCTCGTCGGAACCGATCGCCCAGGGCGACCCGACGTCGTCCGGGCCGGCGACGAGGGTGTTGTTCGGTCCCTTGCGGTTGACCTTGCCGATCGGATGGATCGGGGGGAGGTAGACGACGTCGAAGCCCATCGCCGCGATGCGCGGCAGATCTGCGGCGGCCGTGGCGAAGGTGCCGTGCCGCGGGGTTCCGTCCTCGTACCAGCCTCCGGTGGACCGGGGAAAGAACTCGTACCAGGAGCCGAACAGCGCGCGGCGACGATCGGCGAACGCCGTGAACGCCTTTCCACGCGTGATCAGCTCGCGGAGCGGATGGGCGCGGAGGATCTCGGTGACGTCGGGGGCGAAGGCCGGGGCGATGCGCTCGGCCAGCGGACGGTCGGAGCGCAGGGACGCAGCGACCGCGAGGAGAGCGGGACGGTTGCCGCGCGGTGCGCCCTTCGCGGCCTTCTCGAAGATCCGTGCGCCGACCTCGAGGTCGTTCGCGAGTTCGGCGGCGTCCTGCCCGGCGTCGGTCTTCGCGGTGACCGCGTGCCGCCAGGTCGCCACCGGGTCGCTCCACGCCTCGACCCGGTAGGTCCACGCACCGACGCTCGTGGGGGAGAAGGTGGCGTGGAAGGTGTCGGGTTCGGTGCCCGGAACCATCGGGATCCGCACCAGCCTGCCGGCGGATTCGGGATCGTCGGCCGGTCCTCGAACGGCGAGTGTCGCGGCGATCGCGTCGTGGCCCTCGCGCCACACCACGGCGGAGACCGGCACCACCTCCCCGACGACCGCCTTCGTCGGATAACGCCCTCCGTCGATGGAGGGTTGTACGTCGTCGATGGCGAGCCGACCTGTCACGCTAGCTCCGTTCCGTGCGGGTCCGGGTGGACGAGCAGGGCCGATGGGGGCAACGACCGTGTCTCGAACCACCGTAATGGAGGTCGCGCCGCGCGGCTGTGCATGCGGCGGGACCCGCGAAGGATCCCCTCTGCAGCGGCGAAATTATCTGTAACTCACCGTTCACTTCAATTGACCGGACGGCAACACCCCGCTCCCTACTGTTTGTTCTGCAAGACGACAACAGCCTCCTCGGAGGCACGACGAAGGGAAGAACACATGGGTCTGGTTGCCGGGCTGATCGGAGTCGTCGGAGACCTGCTGCACCTGCTCCTCGGCGGACTCTGAGTCCACCGGCCGACGGGAGGTCGGCCGCAGGAGAGAAGGCCCCGCGGTGTGGCCCTCTCCGAGTGCCGGGCGATCCTGTCCGCGACCGGCATGGATCCGGGCACATGAGATCCGTCGCCCGGCCGTCACGAAGCTCGGTCGGTCGGTAGTGTGCACCCCGTGAAAGCACTGCGCCGGTTCACCGTACGAGCCCATCTTCCCGAGCGGCTGGCTGCGCTGGGAGCCCTGACGGCCAACCTCAGATGGTCGTGGCACCCGCAGACCCAGGACCTGTTCGAATCGGTCGACCCGGACCTGTGGCGCCGGTGCAGCAATGACCCTGTCCGACTGCTCGGCGAGGTGCCGCCGGCCCGACTCGATGCGCTCGCCGAGGACGGCGACTTCCTCGCCCGGCTCGACGCCGCTGCCGCCGACCTCGAGCACTACCTCACCCGCCCCCGCTGGTTCCAGGAACAGCAGGAGCGCGGCACGACACTGCCCGCCGGCATCGCCTACTTCTCCATGGAGTTCGGTGTCACCGAGGTGCTGCCGAACTACTCCGGCGGCCTCGGAATCCTTGCCGGCGACCACCTCAAGGCCGCCTCCGATCTCGGCCTGCCGCTCATCGGCGTCGGCCTGCTCTACCGGTCCGGCTACTTCCGGCAGTCGCTCAGCGCCGACGGATGGCAGATGGAGCACTACCCCTCCTACGACCCGCAGGGCCTGCCGCTGCGACTGCTCACCGAGGCCGACGGCACCGCCGCGCTCGTGCAGGTCGCCGTGCCGGGCGGGCGCACACTCGACGCGCGAATCTGGATCGCCCAGGTCGGGCGCGTCCCGCTGCTGCTGCTCGACTCCGACATCCCGTCCAACGACGAGGAGCTGTGCGGGGTCACCGACCGCCTCTACGGCGGCGACCAGGACCACCGCATCAAGCAGGAGATCCTCGCCGGCGTCGGCGGTGTCCGCGCGGTGCGCGCCTACACGCGCATCCACGGCCTGCCCGACCCCGATGTCTTCCACATGAACGAGGGACACGCGGGCTTCCTCGGCGCCGAACGCATCCGCGAACTCGTCACCGGCGCCGGACTCGACTTCGACGAAGCGCTCGCCGCCGTGCGGGCCGGCACGGTCTTCACCACCCACACCCCCGTGCCCGCGGGTATCGACCGCTTCCCGATCGATCTCGTGCGCCACTACTTCTCGGGCACCAACGGCGAGAACGAGTCGGCACTGTTGCCCGGCCTCACCGTCGACCGCATCCTCGCGCTCGGACGCGAGAGCAACCCGAACGTGTTCAACATGGCACATCTCGGTCTGCGCCTCGGCCAGCGCTGCAACGGTGTGTCGAAGCTGCACGGCGAGGTCAGCCGCGGCATGTTCGAAGGACTGTGGCCCGGATTCGACGCCGCCGAAGTGCCCATCGGCTCGGTCACCAACGGTGTGCACGCCCCCACCTGGGCCGCGCGCGAATGGATCGCGCTCGCCAACCGCCTCGCCGGACCCGACCGCGTCGAGGAGGCCCGCGGCTGGGAACTGCTCCAGACCATCGACCGCAAGGAACTGTGGTCCACCCGGAACGCGCTGCGCGCCCAGCTCGTCGCCGAGGTGCGTCGCCGGCTGCGCGAGTCGTGGCTCGAACGCGGCGCCACCGAGGCCGAACTGGGCTGGATCGAGTCGGTCTTCGATCCGAACGTCCTCACCGTCGGGTTCGCGCGCCGCGTGCCCACCTACAAGCGCCTCACCCTGATGCTGCGCGACCCCGAACGGCTGCGCGCCCTGCTGCTCGACGACGAACGGCCCGTGCAGCTCGTCGTCGCCGGCAAGAGCCACCCCGCCGACGACGCCGGCAAGGCGCTCATCCAGCAGGTCGTGCGGTTCGCCGACGAGTACGACGTGCGGCACCGAATCGTCTTCCTGCCCAACTACGACATGTCGATGGCCCGCTATCTGTACTGGGGTTGCGATGTGTGGCTGAACAACCCGCTGCGCCCGCTCGAGGCGTGCGGTACGTCGGGCATGAAGTCGGCTCTCAACGGCGGTCTCAACCTGTCCATCCGCGACGGATGGTGGGACGAGATGTTCGACGGCGAGAACGGCTGGGCCATCCCCACCGCCGACGGGGTCGACGACACCCGCCGCGACGATCTCGAGGCCGCGGCGCTGTACGAGTTGCTCGAACGCTCGGTGCTGCCGCGCTTCTACGACCGCGACTCCGACGGTGTGCCGGCCCGCTGGATCGAGATGGTGCGCCACACGCTCGAGGATCTCGGCCCGAAGGTGCTCGCCTCGCGCATGGTGCGCGATTACGCCGTCGACTACTACATCCCCGCGGCCGCGGCAGCCTCGAAGGTGACCGCCGACGACTACGCGGGTGCGCGGGCGCTGGCCGACTACCGGCACCGCATCGAGGCGGCGTGGCCGGGAGTGCGTGTCGCGCAGGTCGATTCGACGCCGATCCCGGACGTGCCGCAGATCGGCCTGCCGCTGGGGCTGACCGCGCACGTCCAACTCGGCGACCTGACCCCGGAAGATGTCGAGGTGCAGGCCGTGGTCGGGCGCGTAGGCTCCGACGACACGATCGGCGACCCCGTCACCGTGCCGATGCAGCACATCGGTACCGACCCGCTGGGAGAGGAGTTCACCGCGACCGTGCCGCTGCCGCTCGCCGGCGCCGTCGGCTACACGGTGCGGGTGCTGCCCAGGCACGGGCTGCTCGCCTCACCCGCCGAACTCGGCATGGTCGCGCTCCCGTAGGAGATCAGGACCCGCCGGGTGCTCAGCCGCGCAGACGCGTGAGTGCCCGGCGGACCACCGCCGGATCGGCCGTCTCCCAGAACGGCGGCAGCGACGCGCGCAGATAACCGCCGTACCGTGCGGTCGCCAGGCGCGAGTCGAGCACCGCCACCACGCCCCGGTCGTCGGTGCTGCGCAACAGTCGCCCGACACCCTGCGCCAACAGCAGAGCGGCGTGATTGGCGGCGACCGCCATGAACCCGTTCCCGCCGCGAGCCTCCACGGCGCGCTGCCGGGCGACCAGCAGCGGATCGTCGGGGCGGGGGAACGGAATGCGGTCGATGATCACCAGCGACAGCGACGGGCCCGGAACGTCGACGCCCTGCCACAGCGACAGGGTGCCGAACAGGCTCGTCGCGTCGTCGGCTGCGAACTTCTCGACCAGCGCGCCGGTCGCGTCGTCGCCCTGGCACAGGATCGGCGTGTCGAGACGCTCGCGCAGCGCCTCGGTGGCGGCCTTCGCGGCGCGCATCGAGGAGAACAACCCGAGCGTGCGCCCCTCGGCGGCGGTGACCAGTTCGGCGATCTCGTCGAGATGCGAGGGCGGCAGACCGTCGCGGCCGGGTGGCGTCAAATGCTTGGCGATGTAGAGGATGCCCGCCTTCGCGTGATCGAAGGGCGACCCCACGTCGATCCCATTCCACGCGAGATCGCCCTTGTCGGAAGGAGGTTCGGCACCCGACGCGGAGGTGGTGTCGCTGCGGGCCGGCGACTGCGGCGGCAGACCCCAGTTGACCGCGAGGCCGTCGAACGACCCGCCGACCGTGAGGGTCGCGGACGTGAGGACGACGGTGGACTCACCGAACAACCGGCTGCGCAACAACCCACCGACCGACAGCGGCGCGACCCGCACGGTGCGGCGCACGTTGCCGCGGAACTCGTCGGCGGCAAGCCACACGACGTCGGGTCGCTGCGAAGGGTCTCGCTGCTCGAAGGTCGTCAGCACCCGGACCGCGCAGTCGTGCACCTCGTCGATCTCCGCGAGCGCCTGACTGCGGGCCGCGGCGACCTCGGGATCGGTGCCGGGCTTGGCCGGTCCGATCGCCGTGTGTACGGCCCAGGCGGCATCGCGGATCGAGGCCAGCGCGGCCGCCGCGCCCTCGGGCAGTTCGTCCCAGCGCCCAGCCGGCAGTTCTTCGAGGAACGACTCCCAGTTCTCGGCGGCACCGTCGAGCCGGTCGATCTCCTGGTCCTCGACGAGCTTGACGCAGCGCCGCGCAGCCGCCGACACCGTGCCCGGCGACAACTCGGCCGTGGCGACGTTCGTGATCCGATCGACGAGTTCATGGGCCTCGTCGACGACCACGACATCGTGCTCGGGCAGGATCGAGATGCCGGTGATCGCATCGATCGCGAGCAGCGCGTGGTTGGTGACGACCACGTCGACCTGCGCGGCCTCGGCGCGCGCGATCTCGGCGAAGCAGTCTTCTCCCACCGGGCACCGCGACTTGCCGAGGCACTCGCGGGCGGTGACGGACAACTGACGCCACGCCTGATCGGAGACACCGGGGGACAGGTCGTCGCGGTCGCCGGTCTCGGTGGTGGACGACCACTCCGTCACCCGCCGCACTTCGCGGCCGATGCGCGAGAGGGCGAACGCGTCGAACAGTTCGGCGTCGGGCGTCTCCTCGGCGAGACCGGTATGGATCTTGTTCAGGCACAGGTAGTTTCCGCGACCCTTGAGGATCGCGAAACGCGGGCGACGGCCGAGCGAACCGGCGAGGGCGTCGGCGAGTCGCGGCAGGTCGCGCTCGACGAGCTGCCGCTGCAGCGCGATGGTCGCGGTGGAGACCACCACGGTGCGACCCGTCTTCACCGCGTAGCGGATGCTCGGCACGAGATAGGCCAGCGACTTGCCGGTACCCGTGCCGGCCTGCACGGCGAGGTGTTCGCCGGTATCGATGCTGTGCGCGACGGCCGAGGCCATCGTCAGCTGGTTGCGCCGCTCCTTACCGCCCAGCGCGTGCACCGCGGTTCGCAGCAATTCTGGGACTTCGGGGAGATCCGGCACCGGCACAGGCTATCGGTCCCCACCGTCACCTTCGGTCTGCGGCCCAGCTACCTGTGACTTCGGTGATATCGGTGACGCCGGGAAGGTCGGTGACCAGCTCGACACCGGCCTCGCGCATCCGCTCGAGGGCTGGGCGGATCGTCGTCTCCGACACCCCGGCGGTGTACGGCAGCAGCACCCGGGCGCCGAAACCCTCCGCGATCGCGTCGAGCGCGGTGGCCCGCACACAGTGGTCGGTGGCGATCCCGACGATGTCGACGTCCGTCACGCCGCGGTCGCGCAACCACGACGCCAACGTCGTGCCCTCGTCGTCGATTCCTTCGAAGCCCGAATAGGCGGCGTCGTCGGCACCCTTCGAGAAGACGGCCTCGAACCGGTCCGTAGTCAGTTCCGGGTGGAAGTCCGCGCCCGGCGTCCCTGCCCGGCAGTGCGGCGGCCACGAGTCGACGAAATCGGGTTCGGGAGAGAAATGGTCTCCGGGATCGACGTGGTGGTCGCGGGTTGCAGCGATGTACGCGTAGTCGTCACCGTGCGCCTGCAGGAACCGGGTGATGTCGGACGCCACCCGCGAGCCGCCCTCCACGGCGAGCGAACCGCCCTCGCAGAAGTCGTTCTGGACGTCGACCACCAGCAATGCGCGCATGGCACTCACCCCTCACGGACGAAGCGGGTGGGGATGGCGGGATCCCCGGCCGAGAGCGTCAGGCCCTCCCACGGCAGACGCACCATGCCCTGCCGGAGGTACTCACGGCTCTCCTCCAGGGTAGGCAGATCGCCGACCGCCTCGCCGCCGCGGACCAGCGGGATCATCAGTTCGTGGACCTGTGAACCCTCGCCCGGCGGGACCTGCTCGGCGCGGGCCGGGTACACGACCTCCTCGACGAGCGTGCCCGTCCTCCGCGCGTACCGGACGGCCCGCTTCGCGCCCCCTCGGGACTCCTTCGACGCACTGCGCTTCTCGACCGCGAGGCCATCGACCTCCACGAGCTTGAAGACCATGCCCGCCGTCGGAGCCCCCGAGCCGGTCACCAGCGAGGTGCCGACGCCGTAGCCGTCGACCGGTTCGGCGCGCAGACCCGCGATCCCGTATTCGTCGAGATCACCGGACATCACGATCTTCGTGCGGGTCGCGCCGAGTCCGTCGAGTTGTTCGCGCACCTGGCGGGCGAGCACACCGAGATCGCCCGAATCGATCCGCACGCCACCGAGTTCGGGGCCGGCCACCGCGATCGCCGTGTTCACGCCCTCGGTGATGTCGTAGGTGTCCACCAGCAGGGTCGTGCCCACACCGAGACTCTCGACCTGGCTGCGGAAGGCGGACGCCTCGTCGCGACCAGCCGTCGTGGTGTGCAGCAGGGTGAACGCGTGCGCGGCGGTACCCGCTGCGGGGATGCCGTACCGCTGTGCGGCCTGCAGATTGGACGTCGAGTCGAAGCCCGCGAGATAGGCCGCGCGCGCCGCGGCGACCGCCGCTTCCTCGTGGGTACGCCGCGACCCCATCTCGATGAGCGCGCGGCCGTCGGCCACACTCACCATGCGCGCCGCCGCGGAGGCGATCGCACTGTCGTGGTTGAAGATCGACAGCGTCAGCGTCTCGAGTAGCACACACTCGGCGAAGGTGCCGCTCACCGACAGGATCGGTGAACCCGGGAAGTAGAAGTCGCCCTCGCGGTAGCCGTCGATGTCGCCGGAGAACCGGAAGTCGCGCAGCCACTCGACGGTGCGCGGAGCGAGAAAACCGGCGGCGAGTTCGAGTTCGGCCTCGTCGAACCGGAACGATCCGAGTGCCTCGATCAACCGCGCGGTGCCTGCGACGACGCCGTACCGCCGGCCCGGGGGAAGACGCCGGGCGAAGACCTCGAAGACGCACGGGCGGTCGCCCGTGCCGTCCGCCAGGGCAGCCTCGAGCATGGTCAACTCGTACTTGTCCGTGAACAGTGCGGTGCCGGGACGACCGGCACGGTGAATGGCTTCGGGCACCCGATCACTGTAGAGCCACGGCCTCCGAGGCGGGTTTTTCGCCGTGCTCCGAAGTCGTACCCTGGGAACATGGCGCCGTGTAGTACGACCACTCCGCTCGACGTCCGATTCATGGCCGGCCAGGCCGTTCCGGCCATGGCGGGACAGGCCGTTCCGGCCGAGGCCGAAATCGTCGAGGAGATCGAAGCGGTCGACAGGCCATGGGTGACCGTGGTCTGGGACGACCCCGTCAACCTCATGCACTACGTGACGTTCATCTTCCAGAAGCTGTTCGGGTACAGCAAGGCCAAGGCCACCGAGCTCATGCTCAAGGTCCACAACGAGGGCAAGGCCGTCGTGTCGAGTGGTTCGCGTGACAAGATGGAACACGACGTGCAGCGTCTGCACGCCGCCGGACTGTGGGCGACGATGCAACGCGACGAATGATCCCCACAGGAGGGCCCGACCGACGTGCGGCAGTGGACCAGGAAGAACTCGCTCAGCGGCCCCAAGCTCCGGTCGGAGATGGACGCCCACGAAGCGTCGGTGCTGCGGTCGCTCGTGTCCTCCGTGCTGGGCATGCTCGAGGAACGCGCCGGACAGGCCCCGCAGGACGACCTCGCGGCGCTGACCGGCCTGCGCACCGGTAACGCCACCCCGCCCGAGATCCCGGCGCTGCGACGACTCCTTCCCGACTTCCACCGCCCCGATGCCGATGCCGTCGCCGATGTCGGCGACGACGCCGCCGACCTCAACGGTGCGATGCGGAGCCTGCACGAACCGAGCATCATCGATGCGAAGCTCGCCGCCGGCGCGGTCATCCTGCGCACCGTGCCCGAAGGCGGCGGCAAGGTGGTGCTCAATCCCGAACAGGCCGAAGCCTGGCTGTACGGGCTCAACGACGTGCGGCTCGCGCTCGGCACCACCCTCGGCATCGACGCCGACACCCCCGACGTCCTCGACGACGACGATCCGCGTGCCCCGCATCTCGACGTCTACCACTGGCTGACATGGATGCAGGACTCCCTCGTCCAGGCGCTTCAGCCGTGACCGTGCCGGGGCCGACCGATTCGCTGCTCGACGTGGCGGGTCTGAGTGTCGGCCACTGGCAGCGCCTCGATCCCGAGGTCACCGTCGGCACCCCCGAGATTCCCGGTACGGGCGCCGCCACGGGATGCACCGTCGTGCTCGCCGACCCGTCCGCCGTCGCATCGGTGGACGTGCGCGGCGGGGGACCGGGCACCCGGGAGACCGACCTGCTCGATCCGAGTCATTCCGTGCAGCGTGTCGACGCGGTCCTCCTCACCGGTGGCAGCGCATACGGGCTGGCCGCCGCCGACGGCGTGATGCGCTATCTCGAGAAGAACGGCAAGGGCATCCCGATGGGCGCGCCCGGCGCGGTCGTCCCGATCGTCCCCGGCGCCGTCATCTTCGACCTGCCGGTGGGTCAGTGGTCCGCGCGCCCGACCGCCGATTCCGGATGCACCGCCTCGGCCACCGCCAGCTCCACGCACCTCGAGCGCGGCAGCGTCGGCGCCGGCACCGGTGCCCGCGCCGGGGCGCTCAAGGGCGGCATCGGCTCGGCGAGCGTGCGGATCACGGACGGTCCCGCGACCGGGGTAACCGTGGCGGCACTGATGGTCGCCAACCCCGTCGGCTCGGTGTTCGACCCCGTGACCGGACTGCCCTGGGGCGTCGACGCCGCGCGAGCCGAAGAACTCGGACTGTCGTCGCCCTCCGCGGCGGATCTGGCCGCGGCCCGTGCGCTCGGCGACAAGGGCACCGTCCTGAACACCACGATCGGTGTGGTCGCCACCGACGCACCGCTGTCGAAGGCGGCGTGCCGTCGCGTCGCGGTCACCGGGCACGACGGTCTCGGCCGCGCGATCCGTCCCGCGCACTCACCGCTCGACGGCGACACGATCTTCGCCCTCTCGACCGGCACCGCCGACCTCTCCGACGCACTGGGCGACGCCCCGTCGATCCTGGCCTTCGCCGCCGAACTGCCGATCCTCGCCGCGGTGTGCGAGGCCGCCGCCGTGGTGGTCGAACGCGCGATCGTCGACGCGATCCTGTCCGCGACCTCCGTGGCCGACATCCCCGCCTATCGCGACGTGCTGCCCTCGGTCTTCGGCCACTGACCGGTACGTGACGGCAGAATGGTGCCATGACCATTCCCAGCGGCACCGGCGCCGACACTCGCATCCGGCCGATCTGGCAACGTGCCGGACTGTGGATCGGCGGGTTCGTCGCGATGCTCTACGGCATCGAGACCGTCGATGCGGTGCTCCCCGCCGATCTCGACGCGGCCGGTGTCGAACCCCGCACCGCCGACGGGCTGTGGGGCGTGCTGTTCGCGCCGATCCTGCACGCCGACTGGGACCACCTCACCACCAACACCGTGCCCGCGCTCGTCCTCGGCTTCCTGGTGCTGCTCTCCGGCATCGGGCGCGGCCTGGCCGCGACCGCGATCATCTGGGTCGTCGCAGGAGTGGGGACGTGGCTGATCGCGGGCTCGGGCGAGACCCACATCGGAGCGTCGAGCCTGATCTTCGGGTGGCTCACCTATTTGATCGTGCGCGGAGTGTTCACCCGCAAGGCCGGGCAGATCCTGCTGGGAGTCGTGGTGCTGTTCCTCTACGGCGGCATGCTGTGGGGGGTGCTGCCGAGCGAACCGTGGATCTCCTGGGAAGGGCACTTCTTCGGTGCGGTCGGCGGCGTTCTCGCGGCGTGGGCGCTGTCCGCGGACGCGCGTCGCGCCCGTCGCACCACCCCCTCGGTCGTGCCGCGCTGACCACCCGCGCCGACAACCCGCCGATCGGCCGCGCGAAGTGGCCGAACGATCCGCGCGTCACACCTTCCCGGCCACTGTGAGTCTGCGCCGCAATACGCGCGTTGGCTTCATCGAGGGACCTTCGGCATGGCAGCATGGCTGATATGCGCATGACCGTTCTGGGGTGCTCGGGCAGTGTGGCCGGGCCGGATTCCGCAGCCTCCGGCTACCTGCTGACGGCACCGGACACCCCGCCCCTGGTCATCGACTTCGGTCCCGGCGTCCTCGGCGCGCTCCAGCGCCACGCCGACCCCGGCGAGGTGTCGATCCTCCTGTCCCATCTGCACGCCGATCACTGCCTCGACCTGCCCGGTCTGCTGGTCTGGCGCCGCTACTCGCCGTCCCCGCCGCAGGGCCGCGTCCTCACCTACGGTCCCGCCGGCACCGCCCACCGCATCGGTGTGGCGTCCGCGGAGATCCCCGGCGACGTCGACGACGTCAGCGACACCCTCGACGTCCGGATGCTCGGCGACGGCGAGCAGATCCGGTTCGGGAGCCTGACCATCTGCCCCGGCCGCGTCCACCACCCGCCGGAGGCCTACGGCTTCCGCATCACCAGCGACTCCGGCCGCACCCTCGTCTACACCGGCGACACCGGCATGTGCGATTCGGTCGTCGAACTCGCCCGCGGCGCCCACGTGCTGCTCGCCGAGGCGTCGTGGACCCACGCGCCGGGGGAACGCCCCGAGGGCGTGCACCTCTCGGGCACCGAGGCCGGTCGCGTCGCGGCCCTCGCCGGTGTCGACGAACTCCTCCTGACCCACATCCCGCCGTGGACCTCCCGCGAGGACGTCATCGCCGAGGCCAAGGCCGAGTACTCCGGACCGGTCCACGCGGTCACCGCCGGAGACGTGTACCGCATCTGAAAGGCCCGCCCCCGGATCGCCTAGGCTCGGACGAGTGACGACACGAGAAGACGGCAGAGCGGACGACGAACTCCGGAGCATTCGCATCACCCGGGGTTTCACCAACCATCCGGCGGGCTCCGTGCTCGTCGAATTCGGACAGACCCGCGTGATGTGCACCGCCAGCGTCGAGGAAGGCGTGCCGCGGTGGCGTAGGGGCTCCGGTCTCGGCTGGCTCACCGCCGAGTACGCGATGCTTCCCGCCGCCACCCACACCCGCAGCGGACGCGAATCGGTCAAGGGCAAGCTCGGCGGCCGCACCCAGGAGATCAGCCGGCTCGTCGGCCGGTCGCTGCGCGCATGCATCGACCTCGCCGCCCTTGGCGAGAACACCATCGCGATCGACTGCGACGTGCTGCAGGCCGACGGAGGCACCCGCACCGCGGCGATCACCGGCGCTTATGTCGCACTGTGCGACGCGGTGACCTACCTGCGTGCCGCGGGCAGCCTCGCCGACCCGCAGCCCATCTCGTGCCAGATCGCCGCCGTCAGCGTCGGCGTGGTCGACGGACGTGTCCGTCTCGACCTGCCCTACGAGGAGGACGTGCGCGCCGAGGTCGACATGAACGTCGTCGCCACCGAGACAGGCACCCTCGTCGAGGTCCAGGGCACCGGCGAAGGCGCGACCTTCCCGCGTTCCACGCTCGACGCGATGCTCGACTCCTCGCTCGCCGGCATCGAGGAACTGTGCCGGATCCAGCGCGAGGTGCTCGCCGAGCCGTACCTGGGCACCCTGCCCGAGCCGGTCGAGGCGGAGGTCGTCAAGAAGAAGTTCGGAGTCTGACGTGCGGGTGCTGGTCGCAAGTCGCAACGCGAAGAAGCTGCGCGAACTGCAGCGCGTGCTCGACCGCGCCGGGATCGACGGCATCGAACTCGTAGGTCTCGACACCGTCCCGCCCTACCCGGAGGCACCCGAGACGGGGGAGACCTTCGAAGCGAACGCCGGAGCCAAGGCCCGCGACGGCGCAGCCGCCACAGGGATGCCCTGCGTCGCCGACGACTCCGGTCTCGAGGTCGACGCCCTGCGCGGCATGCCCGGCGTGCTCTCGGCGCGCTGGAGCGGACGCCACGGCGACGACGAGGCGAACACCGCACTGCTGCTCGGCCAGATGCAGGATGTGCCGGACGAGCGTCGCGGCGCGGCCTTCGTGTCGGCGTGCGCGCTCGTGGTGCCGTCGGACGACGGATTCGTCACGACCGTCGTGCGCGGCGAATGGCGCGGCAGCATCGTGCGCGAGCCGCGCGGCGAGAACGGTTTCGGCTACGACCCGGTCTTCCGCCCCGAAGGCGAGGAACGCACCGCCGCGGAACTGTCCGCGGAGGAGAAGGACGCACAGTCGCATCGAGGACGGGCACTCGCCCAGCTCGTGCCCGCCCTCGCTGCGCTCGCCGCAAGCGCCTGATTCGCGGCTCGCCGCGAATCGCTAACGCGCGCCGGCCTGCGTCCCACGCTCCTCGCGCACGGGTTCCGCGGCGCCGGTATCCGATGCAGCAACAGCGTCGGATGCCGGCGCCGCAGTCGTCCCGGTCGTCGGTTGCGTATCCGGTTCGACGGGTTCGGCCGCCTCGTCGCCGCGGGAGAGTTCACCGCCTACAACGGGCCAGCCCGCAGCGACCAGCTGCTCACGGACGCGCTCGACGTCCTGCGGGTCCGGTTCCTCGTGGATCACCCCTGCCACGATCTTCCGCAGGGTGTCGTGGTCGACCTGCCGCTCCGGGTGCTCGGACGCGGTCGCCGCCGCCGTCTCGATCGCCTCGAGAAGTTCCTCGTCGGTGAGCCGACGCTCGAGCACGGCAAGCAACGCGAAGTGATCCTTGGCCGGGATCCCCTCGGGATATCCCGCACGCAACCAGTCCAGTACCACCCGTGGATTCCAACGCGCCATCGCCGCCTCCTCACTCACCGTCCCGAATCGGACCCTTCGAACCGAAGGGTCCGGCGGAAACCCCTGTCAGGGTCACAGGGTTCCCGCCACGATAGCGAGGAACACCTGGTTCGCCCCGTCAGGGGAGCGACATGTCCCGCAGATACGCCGTGACCATGGCGGTGAGCTCGTCGGCCACGACGTCCCGATCCACCGGGGGACGGTCGAGAACACAGGAGACGGCCACGTTCTCGACCGTGCGCACGAAGATCCACGCGATCGCCTCCACAGGGCGGCTACCGCGTCCGCGGAGATGGAAACGCAGCCACATGGTCCTGACGAGATCGGCTCCCGGGGCGCCGGTTGCTCGAACACCTCGGCGACCGTGCGGCACGCCGCGAACTGGCACCGAAGTTCGGTCCCGCGAAGCCGGACGTGGGTGCCCTGCAGGTATGACGAAAGCGGCCGCGGGAGGAGCATCGTGCTCCTCCCGCGGCCGCTTCGATCGGGAACTCGCGACGCGCGCCTACCGCGCAGATCAGCTCGCGTCGTGGGACGAGAGTTCGTCCCCTGCCCTGTCGTCCCCTACCCTGTCGTTCTCTGCCCTGTCCGTCTCCTCGAGGACCCAGCGCATCTCGACGACCGTGCCCTTCGGGCCGGCCGAGACCTGGACGTCGCTGGCCAGATTGCGGATCAGCGTCAGCCCGTGACCGCGTGAACGTCGGGCGTCACTGTCGACGGCGTCGTGCCAGGAGCCGTGGTCGACGACCCGCACGACCACCTCACCCTCGTTGGGCAGATACGTCGCCTCGTAGTCGAGCGTGCCGTGCGCGTCGTCCGGCGCATAGGCGTGCTCGACGGCATTCGCGAGCGCTTCGTAGCTCGCGAGCAGTATGTCCTGTCGTTGGTCCTCGCTGAGGGGGAGCTTCGCCAGCCACCGCCTCGTGACGACCCGCAGGCCTGCAATCTCGGTCGGGTCGGCTCGCACACCCGACGAACGGATCTCGTCGGGAAAAAGCAAAGCTGACTCCTCGGGCGCAGACGACATGGCTCCTCGGTTCGTCGGGTACGGCGGTCTACTCGGAGACGCCTTCCGGCGAGTTACCGAGGCCGACGAGCGCGTCGTCGAGCTTCGGATGGATCGCCAGGACCTCTCCGAGGCCGAGGAGTTCGAGCGGGCGTGCCGTGGCGCTGCCATGTGCCACGACGGCGAAACCGGTGTTGTCGCCGGCTCGCTTGGACAACTCGACCAACAGAGCGATACCCATCGAAGCGAGGAAATCAACCCCGCTGAGGTCGACGATAAGTCCGGAGATGTCGGTGTCGAGGAGTGCGAGGGCTTCCTGCTCGAGGAGCGGGGCACTCGTCATGTCGACTTCGCCGTTGACGGACAGTACGGCCACGGAGCCGATACGGGTCGTGGAAACAGTCATATGCGGATGCGCGGTCATGGGATCGTTCACCTTGCCATCATGCAAGATCGTGCCGATAGATGCACATATCGGTCCGTCGGCCGTGGCCGCGACCCGCCGTGACCACCCTGTGACCATGCTGTCGTCGAGTCTGTAATGTTCCCTTTCGAGCAGGGAGGGAGGGGCGCCGAGTGGACATGCACCGAGCGCAGAGCGAGTCGGCCGAACCACCGTCGTTGCTCCTCATCGAGGACGATCCGGGCGACGCGCTCATCGTGGAGGAACTCGTCGTCGACAGTGCCCCCGAGATGACCGTCGTGTGGGTGCAGACACTTGCGCAGGCCCGCGACGAACTCGCCACGTCGGCTCCCGACTGCGTACTTCTCGACCTCCACCTGCCCGATGCGAGCGGCCTCGAAGCCGTCGCCCGCATCCAGGAAATCACCGATTCCGTCCCCATCGTCGTCCTCACCGGCCTCGCGGAGGAACAGACCGGCCTCGCCGCGCTGTCCGTCGGCGCCCAGGACTATCTCGTCAAGGGACGCGTCGAACCCGATCTGTTCGGCCGCGCCGTCCGCTACGCCATCCAGCGAAAGCAGACCGAGATCGCTGCGGCGGAACTCCAGGCGAGCCAGCTTCACGCGCAGGAGAACGCCCGACTCGAACGCGGCCTGCTCCCGTCCCCACTCCTGCGCGACGGGCAGGACTTCGACGTCGTCGCCCGTTACCGACCCGGCCGGTCGTCTGCTCTCCTCGGCGGCGACTTCTACGACGTCGTGCAGACCGGCGACGGCACCGTCCACGTCCTCATCGGCGACGTCTCCGGTCACGGCCCCGACGAGGCCGCCCTCGGCGTGGGCCTGCGCATCGCGTGGCGCACGCTCGTGCTCAGCGGGGTAGACGGTCCCCGCCGCTTGCACCAACTCGAGGAACTGCTCGTCGCCGAGCGCACGGAGAGTCGCTTCTTCGCGTCGATGACGAACCTCACGATGTGTGCCGACCACGGCACCGTCGAGGTCATGCGGGCCGGTCATCCCGGGCTGCTGCTCCGCCACGGCGGAACCATCGACTGGATCGAAGCGCCCGGTGGTCCCGCTCTCGGCCTGCTGCCGGGAGTGGCCACCTGGCCCGTCCACGAGTTGGATCTGCCCGAGGACGGCGCGATCGTGTTGTTCACCGACGGATTGTTCGAGGGTCATCGAGGCGACGGCCCGGAACGACTCGGTGAGGAAGGACTCCTCGAGCTCGCGCGCGAACGCGCCCATCTGCCGGCTGCCGAGTTCACCGACTCGCTGATCGACGGTGCCGAGAAACTCGCGGACAGTAGGGGAGGGCTGTCCGACGACGTGGCAGTCGTCCACGTGCAATGGAACAGGAAGTGATCATCACCGCATGACGAACAGCGACGCAACGGCGGAGACGGGGGACGTGCGTCGCCCTCCCTCTCGCAGGATGACGGTCCAGGCATGGTTCCTGCTCGTACTCGGCGTGATGGGTGTGTTGGTGGTCGTCGGCACCGTGGTCGGCAGCCACTTCCTCCGTGAGACGACCGAATACTCCAACTACGTGCGCGACCGGATCCAGCCCGCCCGCGTCGAGGCGTACCGGTTGCAATCGGCGCTGATCAACCAGGAGACGGGCGCACGGGGCTACATTCTCGCCGCCGATCCCGATTTCCTCATGCCCTACGAGGAGGGACGGCGGGAGGAGGAGGCTGCCGCCGCCGAGTTGCGCGCTCTCGTCGGCGACGACGAGAAGCTGATGGCGGACCTCGACGCGATCGAAACGCACGCGGCGCAGTGGCGACGTGTGTACGCCGAACCGCTCATCTCCACCGTCGTACCGGGGGAACCGCAGTTCGTGGATCCCGCCGTCGTCGATGCGGGCCGCGTCGCGTTCGACCGGCTCCGGGCGGCGTTCGAGGTCCAGAACGCCGATCTCACGCAGGCCCGAGAGGACGGCATCGCGACTCTCGAGGACACCCGCACCACGCGCGACCGCATCCTTGCCGGCATGGTCGTGGTTTTCCTGCTCGCCGGCGTGGGCCTGGCAGTCCTGCTCCAGATGATCGTGGTCCGTCCGATCCAGCGTCTGCGACAGGCATCGCGCAGCGTCGTCGCGGGCCAGAACTTCGAGCGCGAGATCGAGCCGCAGGGCCCCGCCGACATCTATGCGCTGGGTCGCGACGTCGAGGACATGCGCGAGCGGATCGTGCGCGAACTGCAGGTCGCGCACGAGCGTGAGGAGCAACTCGAGAACCAGACGACGGAACTGCGGCGCTCGAACTCCGAACTCGAACAGTTCGCCTACGTCGCCTCCCACGACCTGCAGGAGCCGCTGCGCAAGGTCGCGTCCTTCTGCCAGCTGCTCGAGAAGCGTTACGGCGACAAGCTCGACGAACGCGGCACCCAGTACATCGCCTTCGCGGTCGACGGCGCGAAGCGTATGCAGGTGCTGATCAACGACCTGCTGACCTTCTCCCGCGTCGGACGCGTCAGCGACGCGCACGTCCGCACCGAACTGGACGTGACCCTCGACGCGGCTCTGACGAACATCTCCCAGGCGGTCGAGGAATCCGGGGCGGAGATCACCCGGCCCGAGTCCCTGCCGACGATCGTGGGCGATCCCACACTGATGATCATGTTGTGGCAGAACCTGATCGGCAACGCGATCAAATTCCGCCACGAGGACAGGCCCGTGGAGATCCGGGTCGACTGCGAGGAGATCGTCGACGGGGACGACGAGTTCTGGCGATTTTCCGTGCAGGACAACGGAATCGGTATCGCCGAAGAGTTCGCCGACAAGGTCTTCGTGATCTTCCAGAGGCTGCACGGCCGGGACGTCTACACCGGCACCGGCATCGGCCTGGCCATCTGCCGCAAGATCGTCGAATACCACGGTGGAGAGATCTGGCTCGACCCGCAGTATCGGGAAGGCAGTCGATTCTGCTTTACGATTCCCAAGGCAGGCGACGACATGTCTGCAACCGAAGTCGCTCTGAAAGGGGCATCTGCATGAGCGTTTCCGGGCGGCCGATCGACGTCCTCCTCGTCGAGGACGACCCCGGCGACGAATTGATGACGCGCGAAGCGTTCGAGGACAACAAGATCGGAAACACCCTTCACGTGGTCCGCGACGGCGAGGAGGCACTCGACTTCCTCTACCGGCGCGGAGAGTACGAGAACGCCCCTCGGCCCGACCTGATCCTCCTCGACCTGAACCTGCCCAAGTACGACGGACGGCAGGTCCTCGAGCAGGTCAAGTCCGACACCGACCTCACCGACATCCCCGTCGTCGTCCTCACGACCTCGGCAGCGGAGGAGGACATCCTCCGCAGCTACAAGCTGCACGCCAACGCGTACGTGACGAAGCCGGTCGACCTCGATCAGTTCATCCACGCGGTGCGCCAGATCGACGAGTTCTTCGTGCAGGTGGTGCGCCTGCCGCGACGCTGAGCGCGCTCGTTCGCAACGAAATCGGGCGGATCCTTCGAAAGGATCCGCCCGATTCGTGTTCGTGGAGGTTACCGGCTCAGACGCCGAAGTCGGCCTTCACCTGCTGGGTGCGCTTGTGCTCGACGAAGAAGGACAGGAACGGGATGGTGCCCGCCAGGAGCGTCCACACCGTCCGGGCGATCGGCCAGCGCACCTTGATCGACAGGTCGAAGGTGAGGACCAGGTACACCGCGTACACCCAGCCGTGCACGATCGCGATCCAGGCCGGCACGTTCTCGACACCGATGATGTACTTGGCGACCATCTCACCGGTGAGGATCAGCAGCCAGATACCGGTCGCGTAGGCGAGCACGCGGTAACGCAGCAGAGCCGACCGGATCTTCTTGCGGTCGGCCTCACTGACGACGCGCGGCGTGGTGGCCTGGCCGGACGCCTGCTCGGGGGTCGTGCTCACTGAGCGCTCCTATCGGACCTGCGCGCGAGCTGCGCGAGGTACTCGTTGTACTCGTTGATCTGTTGTGCGTCGGGATCCGCGGCCTCCTGCTCGCGTGCCTCGGCGAGCGTGCGCGGACGGGTGGGAAGAAGATCCTCGGGAATCTCGGTGGGCTCGTCCGGCTCGGACGGGCGTCGTCCGCCGGTGCTCTCGGCTTCCTGCTCCTCGGCCTCGAGGCGGACGAAGCGCCGGTAGGCGTAGACGCAGAAGAAGGCGAAGGCCGGCCACTGGAGGGCGTAGCCGAGATTCTGGTAGGTGCCGCCGACCGCTTCGAACCGGACCCACTGCCAGTAGCCGAGACCGAGGCATCCGGCCGCGGCCACCAGGACCAGGATGATCAGGGCCAACCGGCGGGGAGGGCGATGCTCGGACACGCCCTCGACGGTACCCGAACGGTGCACCGACCTGCCAAGACCGGTCGGTGCACCGTGGGTGAGGTCACGTGGTGCGCGAGGGGGGACTCGAACCCCCACGTCCTAAGACACGGGTACCTAAAACCCGGGCGTCTGCCAATTCCGCCACTCGCGCCAGACCTCAGCAGGATACGGCATGGCCGTCACTCCGGCGCCATACGGAGTTGTACGTTTCGTCCGGCCCAGGTGGGCGTCTGACTGTGGCAGTTGGGGCACAGGAAGCGGAGGTTCTCCGGGCGGGAGTCGTTAGGGTTTCCGTCGATGTGGTCGACGTGCAAGGTGAGCGGTCTCCCGTTCCACTCGGGCTCGGTGCCGCATCGGCTGCACCGGTAGGGGCGTCCGTACTCGACGAGCGCCCGTCGGAGCTGATCCGGTTTCGTGCGTCTGGACCCGCGCTGTTTCTCGATGAGGAGGTCCTGCCACTCGTGACGGACGTACGGTCTGCGCTCGGTCGTCCTGGGCCGTCCGGTGAAGTGGGACGTGTCGATGCCGAGGGCGCGGATCCGGCGGCTCAGATGCGTGTGGTGCCCGCCATTGGGTTCGAGGCCGAAGTACCGCATGACCTCGGCGAAGTTGATGCAGTTCCGAACCGCTTCCTGCAGCATCTCTTCGGTGTACTTGACCGGTCGCGTCATCATGCCGCCTCTTCGGGTTCCGCTCCGATCCGGCCGGGAGTCCGCTCGGGGGGCTCGCCGAGAACGCGACGTGCGTTCCTGCCCGCCCAGGTCGGCGTCTGACTGTGGCAATTCGGGCACAGGAAGCGAAGGTTGTGCGAGCGGGAGTCGTTCGGATTGCCGTCGACGTGATCGATGTGGAGCGCGAGCGGAGATTCGAGCCACTCCGGTCCGATGCCGCACATCTCGCACTCGTGTGCACGACCGTGTTCGAGGAGTGCGCGCCTGAGCGCTCTGGTCTCCTTCCGGTTCGAGCCGGCCGGTGCGACCGTGAGCACGTCCGACCAGTGCAGCCGGTTCCGGGCTGGTCGTCCCTTCTGGTGGGCCATGCCCCGGAAATGTGATGTGTCGATTCCGTAGTCCTCGATCCGTCGTTTCACGACGACGTAACTACCTCCGCCTGCTCGAAGCCCCAAGTAGCGGAGAACACCTGCAGTACTGATCGACGCGGTCACTGCTTCCTCCAGCAGTTCCCTCGTGTACTCGATCCGCTTCCCCATCTCGCCCCCATCTCGAATGTCTGTTCGATCCGGCCGAAGGCTAACCGCGGGCGCCGACACGTTTTCGATCTTGCGATGCACGATCCGCGACGCCCGTCAATAGGTAACGATTTGATAACGAAAAACGTGAGGGATTCCTCGGGTTCGTGGACGTCCACGCATCGACGCAGCCAGGAGCGATTCGGGTTACCGACCAGTTACCTTCGAGGAAGCATGTGAGCGAAATCACTGGTGGGAGAGGTGCCGGGCAAACTGCGGGAAACAAAACATGAGGAACCCCTCATGATTTTGTGCGAACCTGGGCGTGCCCGAACAGCGGACCACTAGTCCAGCAGCACACCGGCGCGCAGCGCTGACACACGAAGCCTCGACGCCGGGGTGTTCAGGAGAGGAACCACACGCGTGACGATCGACGAGACCACACCAGGCGACAACGGACGGAACTCGAAGGCATCACGACGCACCACCGATCGGTCCACGGCAGCCGCTCCGGCCCGTGCCCTGGTCGACAAGCTCCTCGCGGGTGAGCCCTACGCGCTCGCCTTCGGCGGCCAGGGCGCTCCCTGGCTCACCTCGCTCGAGGAGCTCAGCCGCGACAACGGACTCGAACCGGTCCTCACCGACCTGGTCAACCGCGCCACCGCGCACCTCGCCCCGGTCGCGAGCGACCTCGTCGTGGTCCGCCCGACGGGCTTCGACCCCGTCGCGTGGATCCTCGAGGCCGAACTCGCCGACGAGGACGACGCGCCCGCCGGCCCCTCCGAAGCAGCTCTCACCTCTGCCGCCGTGTCGCTGCCCGGCGTCTTCCTCACCCAGGTCGCCGCGCTGCGCGCGCTCGCGAACCAGGGCCTCGACGTCGACTCCGTCGCACCGAGCGCGGTCATCGGCCACTCGCAGGGCGTCCTCGCCGTCGAGTCCGTCGGCGCCGCCGGCCGCAAGGACGCCGAAATCCTCGCGATCGCCCAGCTCATCGGTGCCGCCGCGACCCTCGTCGGTCGCCGCCGCGGCCTGATCTCCGGCGCCGGCAAGTACCCGATGCTCGCCGTCGCCAACGTCGACCCCGAGCGCCTGCGCGCGATCGTCGCCGAGGTCTTCGAGGGCCAGGACCCCGAGCGCAGCGCCGTCGTCGCGATCCGCAACGCCCGTCGTCGCGTCGTGCTGTCGGGCCCGCCCGCCGCTCTCGAGCGCGTGCAGCAACGCTGCGAGCAGATCTCCGCCGCGGAGACCCGTGAGCGCGAGGCCAAGAAGCGCGGTGGCGCCGTGTTCTCCCCGACCTTCGAGCCCGTCGCGGCCGAGGTCGGCTTCCATCACCCCGCCTTCGCGGATGCCGTGGAGCAGGTCGCCGACTGGGCCGCCCGCTGCGAGCTCGACTCCGAGCTCGCGCGCAGCCTCGCGCAGGCCATCCTCGTCGCCCCGATCGACTGGGTCGAGCAGGTCGACTCCGCCGTCGCGTGCGGTGCCTCGTGGATCCTCGACCTCGGCCCGGGTGAGCTCCTCACTCGCATGACCAGCTCGGGCCTGCGCGGTCAGGGCGTCGGCATCATCGCCGCCGCGACCCGCGGTGGCCAGCGCAATCTCCTCACCCCGGGCGCCGAGCCGGAGGTTCCGCGTGCCTGGTCGGAGTTCGCTCCGAAGCCGGTCGCGCTGCCCGACGGCCGCATCGCCGTCGAGACGGCCTTCACCCGCCTGACGGGCCGCTCGCCGATCCTGCTCGCGGGCATGACGCCCACCACCGTCGATCCGAAGATCGTCGCCGCGGCCGCGAACGCCGGTCACTGGGCCGAGCTCGCCGGTGGCGGTCAGGTCACCGAGCAGATCTTCGCCGACCACGTCGCCGAGCTCACCGAGCTGCTCGAGCCGGGCCGCGCCGTCCAGTTCAACTCGATGTTCCTGGACCCCTACCTGTGGAAGCTGCACGTCGGCGGCAAGCGCCTCGTACCCAAGGCCCGCGCGGCCGGTGCGCCCTTCGACGGTGTCGTCGTCACCGCCGGTATCCCGGAGCTCGACGAGGCCGTGCAGATCATCTCCGACCTGCGTGAGGCCGGCATCGAGCACGTCGCCTTCAAGCCGGGCACGGTGGCGCAGATCCGTTCGGTGATCCGTATCGCCAACGAGGTCCCGGACTATCCGGTCATCGCCCACATCGAGGGCGGCCGCGCCGGTGGTCACCATTCGTGGGAGGACCTCGACGATCTGCTCCTCGACACCTACGCCGAGCTGCGCACGCGCCCGAACTTGGTGCTGTGCGTCGGCGGTGGGATCGGCACGCCGGAGAAGGCTGCCGAGTACCTGACCGGTCGCTGGTCGACCGTCTACGGCTTCCCGGCCATGCCGCTCGACGGCATCCTCGTCGGTACCGCCGCGATGGCGACTCTCGAGGCCACCACGGCTCCCGAGGTCAAGCAGCTGCTCGTCGACACCCCCGGCACCCCCGACTGGGTCGCCGCCGGCACCGCGACCGGCGGTATGGCCTCCGGTCGCAGCCAGCTCGGCGCCGACATCCACGAGATCGACAACGCCGCATCGCGCACGGGTCGCCTCCTCGACGAGGTCGCCGGTGATGCCGACGCCGTGGCCGCGCGCCGAGCCGAGATCGTCGATGCGCTGAACGGAACGGCGAAGCCGTACTTCGGCGACCTCGACACCATGACCTACCTGCAGTGGCTCGAGCGCTACCTCGAGCTGGCGGTCGGTGCGGACAACGGCGCCGAGTTCGACTGCGGCAGCGATCTCGGCGATGTCCTCGCCGAGGCGCACACCAGCCCGTGGCTGGACGTGTCGTGGCGTGAGCGTTTCCGCGACATGCTGCAGCGCGCCGAGGCCCGCCTGCATCCCGTCTGCCGGGGCCCGATCCCGACGCTGTTCGACGACGACGCGGTGCTCGAGCGCCCGTACGCCGCGATCAAGTCGCTGCTCGCGCAGTATCCCGACGCGGGTGACGTCGTGCTGCATCCCGCCGACGTGCCGTTCTTCGTGTCGCTGTGCCGCACCCCCGGCAAGCCCGTCAACTTCGTTCCGGTCGTCGACCAGGACGTGCGTCGCTGGTGGCGTTCGGATTCGCTGTGGCAGGCCCACGATCCGCGTTACTCCGCCGACCAGGTGTGCGTGATCCCCGGCACCGTCGCCGTTGCCGGCATCACCCGTGTCGACGAGCCGGTCGGTGAACTCCTCGACCGTTTCGAGAAGGCCACGGCCGACGAGCTCGTCGCCGAGGGCGCGGAGCCGGTGGAGCTCGCCGCGCGTCGTCACCGCGACATCGCGCCGGGTCTGCTCGACGCCGTGCTGTCCTCGCCGGACGTCTCGTGGGCGGGTCGCCAGACCCGCAACCCGATCCACCGTCTCGGTGATCTGGACGAGTGGACCGTCGAGTCGGAGACCGCTGCTTCGCACGCCCCGACGGGTGCGACCCTGACGATCCTCGACGACGAGCACGTCGGCCTGCGGGTTCCGCTGGTGCGCGACAAGGCCGTCGAGATCCGCCTGACCGTGCCCGCCTCGGTCGTCTCCGGTGGCGCGCCTGTCGTCACCGAGGCCGACGCCGATGCGTCGATGTCCGCTCTGCTCGGTGTCGCCGCCGGTCAGGAACTGCCCGAGGTCAGGAAGGGCGCTGCCCGTATCACTCTCGGCTGGCTGCCGGAGAAGATCGCCGACCACGCCGGCGTCACCGGTTCGGGTCTGCCCGCGAACCTGACGCCGAGCGGCAACGGTGTGCCCGACGTGCTCGTGGGTGCCTGCTGGCCGGCCGTCTTCGCCGCGCTGGGCGCCGCCCGCACCGAGACCGACCTGTCGGTCATCGAGGGCATGCTCGACCTGGTCCACCTGGACCACGCGATCGACGTCAAGAACGGTCTGCCGACCGATCCCGCCTTCCTGGGCGTCAAGGCCGAGGTCACCGGTGTCTCCGACACCGACCTGGGTCGCGTCGTCGAGGTCGACGTGGTCATCACCGCCGACAGCGGTGACGGCTCGGGCGACCGGGTGGTCGCCACCCTGGCCGAGCGGTTCGCGATCCGCGGCCGCACCGGCACCGCCGATCTCTCCGATCCGGTTCGCGCCGGTGGCGCTCTCACCGAGGCCGTCACCGACACGCCGCGTCGTCGCCGCCGCGATGCCGTGATCGTCGCGCCGACCGACATGAGCGCCTTCGCGAAGGTCTCCGGCGACCACAACCCGATCCACACCTCCGACAACGCCGCGCTGCTCGCCGGTCTCGGAAGCCCGATCGTCCACGGCATGTGGCTGTCGGCCGCGGCCCAGCAGGTCGTCACCGCGATCGAGCAGGACGCGAAGCTGCCGGTCCGTCGCCTGACGGCATGGACCACCCGCTTCCTGGGCATGGTCCGTCCGGGTGCGAAGATCGACGTGCGCGTCGACCGCATCGCCACCGACGGTGGTGCCGAGGTCGTCGAGGTCGGCTGCCGCGTCGACGGTGATCTGGTGATGGTCGCGACCGGCCGTATCGCCGCGCCGAAGACCGTCTACGCGTTCCCGGGCCAGGGCATCCAGCGTCCCGGCATGGGCCTCGACGCCCGTGCCCGCTCGAAGGCCGCCCGCGAGATCTGGGAGCGCGCCGACAAGCACACCCGCGAGGCCCTCGGCTTCTCGATCCTGGCCGTGGTCCGCGACAACCCGACGGTCCTCAAGGCCCGCGGTGTCACCCACAAGCATCCCGACGGCGTGCTGCACCTGACCCAGTTCACGCAGGTCGCGATGGCGACCCTCGGTGTCGCGCAGATCGCCGAGCTGAAGGAGGCCGGCGCGTTCGTCGACGACGCCTTCCTGGCCGGTCACTCGGTGGGCGAGTACAACGCGCTCGCCGCCGTCGCCGGTGTGCTGCCGCTCGAGGCCGTCCTCGAGGTCGTCTTCCAGCGTGGCTCCGCGATGCACGCTCTCGTGCCGCGCGACGAGCAGGGCCGCTCGAACTACCGCATGGCCGCGATCCGGCCGTCGCAGTTCGGTGTGGACGATGCCGACCTGCAGGCCTTCGTCGCCGGTGTCGCCGAGGAGACCGGGGAATTCCTCGAGATCGTCAACCTCAACCTGCGCGGATCGCAGTACGCGATCGCCGGCACGGTCGCCGGCCTCGAAGCCCTCGAATCCGTGATCGAGCGCAAGGTCGCCGAGTTCGGTGGCAAGCGCGCGTTCATCCTCGTCCCGGGCATCGACGTGCCTTTCCACTCGACCGTGCTGCGCGGCGGTGTCGACGACTTCCGCGAGCGTCTGCTCGCCCTGCTGCCGCAGGAGATCGACCCGAACATCCTCATCGGCCGGTACATCCCGAACCTCGTGCCCAAGCCGTTCAACCTGGGTCGCGAGTTCATCCAGGAGATCGCCGACCTGGTGCCGTCGCAGCCGCTCGCCGACGTCCTCGCGGACTTCGACAGCTGGTCGGCCAAGCCGGTCGAGCTCACTCGCGTGGTGCTCGCCGAGTTGCTGGCCTGGCAGTTCGCGTCGCCGGTGCGCTGGATCGAGACCCAGGATCTGCTGTTCGCCGACGAGACCGACGGTGGTCTCGGTGTCGAGCGGTTCGTCGAGGTCGGCCTCGGTGGCGCGCCCACCGTCGCGAACCTCGCGTCGCAGACGCTGAAGCTGCCCGGTCGTTTCGGTCAGCCCGTCGAGGTGCTCAACATCGAGCGCGAGGCGTCGATCGTGTACTCGACCGACACCGACCCGGCTCCGGTCGAGGACGACGAGCCGGTCGCACCGGCTGCCGAGTCCGCTCCCGCCGCTGCTGCGGCCCCGACACCCGCCGCGGCTCCCGCTGCGCCGGCCGGTGGCCCGACCCCGGACGACATCGCGTTCAAGGCCGCCGACGCCACCAAGGTGCTCATCGCCCTGTGGACGAAGCTGCGCCCGGATCAGATCGGCCCCGCCGACACTATCGAGGCGCTGTGCGACGGCGTGTCCTCGCGCCGCAACCAGCTGCTCGTCGACCTCGGTTCCGAGCTCTCGCTCGGCGCGATCGACGGTGCCGCCGACGCCGACATGGGTGCCCTCGCCGGCACGGTCGACCGTCTCGCCCGCACCTACCGCCCCTTCGGCCCGGTGCTGTCGGACTCGATCAACGATCACCTACGCAAGGTGTTCGGTCCGTCGGGCAAGCGTCCCGCCTACGTCGCCGACCGCGTCGCCAAGGTGTGGGGTCTGGGCGAGGGCTGGGCGTCGCACGTCACCGCCGAAGCTGCTCTCGGCAGCCGCGACGGTTCGTCCGTCCGCGGCGGCGACCTGGGGGGCCTGACCGATGGTGCCCTCGCGGATGCCGCTTCGGTCGACAAGCTGATCGACGCCGCCGTGCAGTCGGTGGCCTCGCGTCGCGGAATCGCCGTGTCGATGCCGTCCGCCGGTGGCGGCGGGGGAGCGACGGTCGACGCCGCTGCCCTCGGCGAGTTCGCCGAGCAGATCACCGGCCGCGACGGGGTTCTCGCCAGTGCCGCACGTCTCGTGCTCGAGCAGCTCGGCCACACCGAGCAGGTCTCGGGCCTGGCCGACAAGGCCGACGACGAACTCGTCGACCTGGTCTCCGCGGAGCTCGGCTCCGACTGGCCGCGTCTGGTCGCTCCTGCCTTCGACGAGCGCAAGGCCGTCCTGATCGACGACCGCTGGGCCACCGCCCGTGAGGACCTGGCCCGCGTCTGGCTCGGGGAAGGGGCGAGCGGAGCGACGGGGGATTCGAACAGCTTCGACGTCGAACGCTTCATCGGTGCGGGTCGGACCGTGGCTGCGCACGCCGAGTTCTGGGGCCGCAAGGCCACCGAGGCCGGCCGTACGGAGCTCGCGCAGACCTACGCGGCGATCGCCGAGACCGCCGTCGTCACCGAGGGTGCCGAGTACGCGGACGAGGTCGCCGTGGTCACCGGCGCCAGCAAGGGCGGTATCGGCGCAGCCGTCGCCGCGAAGCTGCTCGCCGGCGGTGCGACGGTCGTCGTCACCACGTCCTCGCTGAACGACAGCCGCCTGGGCTTCTACAAGGAGCTGTACGCACGCAACGCTCGTGCCGGCGCCGCGCTGTGGGTGGTTCCCGCGAACATGGCGTCCTACAGCGACGTCGACGCCCTGATCGAGTGGATCGGCACCGAGACCGTCGAGGTCGCGGGTGGTGCGAAGAAGCTCATCAAGGACGCGCTCACCCCGACGCTGCTCTTCCCGTTCGCCGCGCCGCGCGTGGCGGGCTCGCTCGCCGACGCCGGTGCGCGGGCCGAGATGGAGATGCGGGTGCTGCTGTGGTCGGTCGAGCGACTGATCGCCGGACTGTCGAAGATCGGGTACGACCGCGACGTCGACACCCACCTGCACGTCGTGCTGCCCGGTTCGCCGAACCGCGGCAAGTTCGGTGGCGACGGTGCCTACGGTGAGGCCAAGGCCGCACTCGACGCGGTCATCAACCGCTGGAGCGCCGAGCGCACCTGGGCCGAGCGCGTCACCCTCGCCCACGCCCTCATCGGCTGGGTGCGCGGCACGGGCCTGATGGGCGGCAACGACCCGCTGGTCGAGGCTGTCGAGGCTGCCGGTGTCCGCACCTGGTCGACGGACGAGATGGCCGACGAGCTGCTGAAGCTGGTCGGACCGGAGGCCACGCGTCTCGCTGCCGAGGCTCCGCTCGTCGCGGACCTGACCGGTGGACTGTCCGAGGTGGACGTCGACCTGCCGGCGCTCGCGAAGCAGGCGCAGGAGGCGGCCGACGCCGTCGAGGCCGACGAGGACGGCACCGCGACCATCGCGGCGCTGCCCGAGCCTCCGCGCGCCGAGGAGCTGCCGACCCCCGAGTGGGGCACGGTCACCGCCGACCTCGCCGACACGGTCGTCATCGTCGGTGCCGGCGAGCTCGGCCCCTACGGCTCCGCTCGCACCCGCTTCGAGATGGAGGTCGACGAGGAACTGTCGGCCGCCGGTGTGCTCGAGCTGGCGTGGGTCACGGGCCTGATCGGCTGGGAGAACGATCCCAAGCCGGGCTTCTACGACACCGAGACCGGTGAGCTGGTGCCCGAGGCGGAGATTGCCGACCGCTACCACGACGCGGTGGTCGAGCGTTGCGGCATCCGCCGCTACGGCGACGACGGTGCGATGATCGACAACACGGCTCCGCTGCTGACCTCGGTCTTCCTCGACAAGGACCTGTCCTTCGTCGTCGGTTCCGAGGCCGAGGCCCGCGCGTTCGTCGACTCCGATCCGGAGAACACGGTCGCGTCGGTCGACGCCGAGTCGGGCGACTGGACGGTCACCCGCAAGGCAGGCACCGAGATCCGCGTGCCGCGCAAGGCGAAGCTGACCCGCACGGTCGGTGGCCAGATCCCGACCGGCTTCGACGTCACCAAGTGGGGCATCCCCGCCGACATGGCGGACTCGGTGGACCGGGTGGGTCTGTGGAACATCGTCACCACGGTCGATGCCTTCCTCACCGGTGGCTTCACCCCGTCCGAGCTGCTGCGCTGGGTGCACCCGTCGATGGTCGCCAACACGCAGGGCACCGGCATGGGTGGCATGTCCTCGATGCGGTCGCTGTACATCGACACGTTGCTCGGCGAGTCGCGGGCGAACGACATCCTGCAGGAGGCCCTGCCGAACGTCATCGCCGCGCACGTCGTCCAGTCGTACGTCGGTGGCTACGGCGCGATGGTGCACCCGGTCGCGGCGTGCGCCACGGCTGCGGTCTCCGTCGAGGAGGGCGTGGACAAGATCAAGCTCGGCAAGGCCGATCTGGTCGTCGCCGGTGGTTTCGACGATCTCGGTATCGAGGGCATCGTCGGCTTCGGTGACATGTCCGCGACCGCCAAGTCGGAGGACATGCAGGCCAAGGGCATCAGCGATCGTCGCTTCTCCCGAGCCAACGACCGTCGTCGCGGTGGATTCGTCGAGTCGGCCGGTGGCGGCACGATCCTGCTCGCCCGCGGCGATGTCGCGCTCGGGATGGGCCTGCCGGTGCTCGGTGTGGTCGCCTGGGCCGGATCGTTCGCCGACGGTGTGCACACCTCGATCCCGGCGCCCGGCATCGGTGCGCTCGGTGCGGGTCGCGGTGGACGCGAGTCGGGTCTGGCGAAGGAACTGCGCAAGCTCGGTCTCACGGCCGACGACATCGCGGTGATTTCCAAGCACGACACCTCGACCGCCGCGAACGACCCGAACGAGGCCGAGCTGCACGAGCGTCTGGCCGGTGCGCTGGGCCGCAGCGAGGGCAACCCGATGTTCGTGGTCTCGCAGAAGTCGCTGACCGGTCACGCCAAGGGTGGCGCCGCCGCCTTCCAGCTGATCGGCCTGTGCCAGGTCCTCGCGCAGGGTGTGGTTCCGCCGAACCGCAGCCTCGACTGTGTCGACGAGAAGATGGCGGAGTTCGAGCACCTGGTGTGGCCGCGCACGCCGATCCGGTTCGGCGAGCAGCTCCCGCTCAAGGCGGGTCTGCTCACGAGCCTCGGCTTCGGGCACGTGTCGGGTCTGATCGCGGTGGTCCATCCGCAGGCGTTCGTCGAGGCGATCCCGGCGGAGCGCCGGGAGGTCTACCTGGCGAAGGCGGCCGAGCGCACCGTCGCCGGCAAGCGTCGCCTGGTGGACGCGATGACCGGTGGAGCGTCGCTCTACCAGCGGCCCGCGGATCGTCGTCTCGGTGACGATCACGTGCCGGCTTCGGCCACGCGTCAGCTCGAGGCGGACATGCTGCTCTCGCCGGAGGCTCGCCTCGGTGAGGACGACGTGTACCGCTCCGGTCTGCCCGGCTGCAAGTAGGCACGGGTCTCGGGATGGGAGTTGCGGGTGTCGGGTTCGACCTCGTGTCGGTGCCGGAGTTCGCGGAGCAGCTGAGTCGGACGGGAACGACGATGCTGGCGAACTTCACACCGGGTGAGCGTCGCGACGCGAACACCCGCAGCTCCGATCCCGCCCGGCACTTCGCCGCCCGGTGGGCGGCGAAGGAGGCGGTGATCAAGGCGTGGTCGGCGTCGCTGTTCGGCAGCCCACCGGTGCTACCGGAGACGATCCATCAGCAGATCGAAGTGGTCTCGGACGCGTGGGGTCGCCCGAGCATCCGGCTGCACCGGCAGGTCGCCGAGAAGCTGACCGGCGTCCGGATCCATGTGTCGTTGACCCACGACGGTGACATGGCCGGCGCGTTCGTCGTCCTCGACGAGGTCGACGGCCGGCGTATGTAGATGTGGGGACTCAGGCCGAGGGAGCGCTGGCTTCCTCGGCCTGATCCGTTTCGGTGTCCTGCCGGCCGGCCTGTCCGCGTGCGGATTCCTCGCGTTCCTCGCGGCGTTGGCGTCGCTTGGCCTGAGCGCGTGAGTCCTGTTCGGCGATCTGCAGGTAGGCGACCATGATGCGCTTGAGTTCGACGACGGCGTCGGCGTGGGTCTGGTCGTCCTGCACCGAGAAGTTGAGCATCGAGTACACGATGTGGACGAGCACCTCGGCCATGAGCTTCCGGCGCGGTCGCGGGGTGTCCGGGGTGAGCGGTGCCAGCATCCGCGCGACCTGCTCGGCGAACTCGCGTTCGTGGATGGCGCCGGTGGCCCGGGTGGACGGGGTGGACTGCATCGCGAGCCACACCTCGCGGCGGGACGGATCGGTGGTCCACAGTCCGGCGAGGTGGTCGACGAAGCTGTTGAGGAAGCGCAACCAGTCGACGGACGGGATCTTGCCGTTGAACTGGGCGAGTTCGCTCTGGACGCCGACGAGGTCCTGCCGGTTGAGCTCGCACACGATCACGTACTTGTTGGCGAAGAACTGGTAGAGCGTGCCGATGGGGACGTCGGCGCGGGACGCGACCTCCTCACAGGTGAACGACTCGAAGCCGACCTCGGTGAGCAGTTCACGCGAGGCGGCCAACAGGGCGTCGAACTTGCGGCGGCTCCGTTCCTGGGTGGGCCGCCGACGCGGCACGAGCTCCTGGGGCTCGGCCTGAACCTCGAGCGCCGGATCGATCCGGCGCGGGGCGCGGCGGCCGTTCGTTGCTGACTCCACGCGCCCAGGCTAGCCGGACGTCCGTGCTTTCCCGAATACTTGTTGTGAGTCAGAGTGTCACAAACCGGGCAGCCACAGGTCAGCGTGCGGTCCGCTGTCGGAACAGTGCTGTGGCGGCGACCAGGCCGATTGCGGTGAACGCCGCGCACCACCCGATCGCGACGATCGCGGACGACCCGATCCCGGTGCCGGTGAGCAGTCCCCGGACGGTCTCGATCACCGGGGTGACCGGCTGGTGTTCGGCGAAACCGCGCAGCCATCCGGGCATCGTCTCGGGCGGGACGAACGCGCTGCTCACGTAGGGGAGGAAGAGCAGGAGGAAGGTGAACCCGCTCGCGGCCTCGTCATTGCCCGCGAGCATCCCGAGCGCGGCCGAGACGGCGGAGATCGCCAGGACGAACAACGCGATGACACCGGTGGCGGCCACCCATTCGACGAGGTGGGCGTCGGGCCGGAATCCCATGAGTGCGGCCACCACGAACACCACGACGGTGCTGGCGAGATTGCGGACCAGACTCGCGACGACGTGCGCGGTGAGCACGGCGGAGCGGGCGATGGGCATGGACCTGAACCGGTCGACGATGCCGCGGTGCATGTCTGAGGCGACCGCGACGGCCGTCTGTGCCGCCCCGAAGGACGCCGACAACAGCACGATGCCGGGCACGACGTAGTTGAGATAGTCGGTGCCGGTGTCGATCGCGCCACCGAAGACGTAGACGAACAACACGAGCAGCAGGACCGGCAGTGCGAGACCCATCAGCAGCGCGTCGGGGCTGCGGAGCATCCGCCGTAGGTTCCTGCCGGTCACGGCGGCGTGGTCGCGCGCGGCGAAGCGGAGCGGGGTGGAGTGCGCGAGGAGTGTCATCGGACGACCTTTGTTTCGTCGGTGGAGCCGGTGAGGGTGAGGAAGACGTCGTCGAGGGTGGGGGAGTGCAGCCCGAACTTCTCGACGGGGACCGCCTCGGCGGCGAGGCGGTCGAGCAGGGCGGCGACGTGGGGCAGATCGCCCTTGGTGTGGACCTGCAGTGTCAGTGCTGCCCGGTCGATCTCGCCGTCGAGCACCGACGCGGCATGGGTGAGGTCGGCGTCGGTGGAGAAGCGCAGTTCGAGATAGCCGCCGCGCACAAGCGACTTGAGTTCGTCGGGTGTGCCCTCGGCGACGATCCGCCCGCCGTCGAGGACGGCGATGCGGTCGGCGAGTCGGTCGGCCTCCTCGAGGTATTGGGTGGTCAGGAAGATGGTGACGCCGTCGTCGGCGAGTTCGCGGATCGCCTCCCACATCACGAGGCGGCTGCGCGGGTCGAGCCCGGTCGTGGGTTCGTCGAGGAACAACACCTGCGGGGACGCGACGAGACTCATGGCGATGTCGAGGCGTCGCATCGTGCCGCCGGAGTACGTGCCGGCGCGCCGGTCGGCGACGTGCGCGAAGTCGAAACGTTCGATCAGGTCACGGACGCGACCGGGAATCGCGGCCGACGGCAGGTGCGCGAGGCGCGCTGCGAGACGGAGGTTCTCCGTGCCGGTGAGGACGTCGTCGATCGCGGCGTACTGGCCGGTGAGTGCGATGTTCTCGCGCACGGCGTGGGCGCGGCCGGGGAGGGGCAGGCCGGCCACGGTGACGGTGCCCGCGTCGGGGCGCAACAGGGTGGTCAGGATGCGGACGGTGGTGGACTTGCCGGCGCCGTTCGCGCCGAGCAGTGCGAAGACGGATCCGGTGTCGACCCGGAGGTCGACGCCGTCGAGAACGGTGGTCGGGCCGAACGACTTGCGTAGGCCCCGGACGTCGATGGCGGGAACGGAACGAGTCATGACATCTCACTAACTGTGTATGCAATATACCGATGTGTATAGCGTACGCAGTTTTAGGATGGCGGCAAGACCCGAAATCTGGAGGAGCATGAGCAGTCCCGAGCCCGACGATCCGCTGCCGCAGAGTGTGCGGCTGGCATGGGGATTGAGCGATACCGGCACCCGGGGCCCGCGACGGGGACTCACGCTCGAACAAGTCCTCGATGCGGCGATCGAGGTGGCGGGCGCCGAAGGGCTCGAAGCGCTCTCGATGAGCCGGGTGGCCAAGCAACTGGGTTTCACCACCATGTCGCTGTACCGCTACGTGAGCAACAAGGACCAGCTCGTCGAACTCGCGTGGGACCGCGCCATCGGGTCGCCCCCCGAGCTACCGGTCGGAGGCGACTGGCGGGAACGGCTCGAGGCATGGGCGATGGCCGAGTACCGGAGTCTGCGCGCGCACAAGTGGCTGACGCAGTACCCGATCCGCACGGCGCCGTACTATCCCAACAACCTGCTCTGGCTCGACGCGGGACTCGGCGCGCTGTCCGCCACCCCACTCGACGAACCTGCGAAGGTGCAGGTGGTGATGATGATCTCGCTCTACGCCATCGGTCGCGCACGCTTCTCGTGGGAACTCGGAACCGATGTCGCGGACGACCCGTCCGACACCCCGGCGATGTTGCGGCGCATCCTCGATCCCGAGAAGTACTCCTCGGTGCTGGCGGCGGTCGAGGGCGGCGCGTTCGACCCCGACGGGAGCGACGCCGACGACGAGGCAGTATGGCACGAGCAGGACTTCCGTTTCGGTCTCGAACGATTGCTGGACGGAATCGACGTACTCATCCGACGTGCGGAGGACGGATCATGACAGCGACAGACACCGACGCGACGCAGCGCATCCGCGAGCGGATCCGGGAGGCGATGCCGGCTGCGCGCGACGATCTCGCGCGGCTCGTCGCGTTCCGTTCCGTCGCGGATCCGCGCCAGTTCCCGGTGGAGGAATGCGTCGGTGCAGCGAACTGGGTGCGGGATGCCTTCACCGAGGCGGGAATCGAGAGCGTCGAGACGATCGAAACCGCCGACGGCTCGCTCGCCGTACTCGGACACACGCCCGCCCCCGACGGCGCCCCGACGGTTCTGCTCTACAGCCACTACGACGTTCAGCCGCCCGGCGACGAATCACTCTGGCGCAGCGAGCCCTTCACGCTCACCGAACGGGACGGCCGCTGGTACGGCCGCGGCGCCGCCGACTGCAAGGGCAACGTCGTCATGCACCTGCTCGCACTGCGGGCGCTGTGTGCGGACGGCCCACTGCCCGTCGGTGTCCGCATCGTCGTCGAGGGCTCGGAGGAGATGGGCGGCGCCGGCCTCGACCACCTCGTCGCCGAACGACCCGAGATGTTCGACGCCGATCTCATCGTCATCGGCGACAGCGGCAACGCCGAGGTGGGCCGGCCCACCCTCACCACGACGCTGCGGGGCATCGCGAACGTCGACGTCCACATCGAGACGCTGAAGGGCGAGATCCACTCCGGGATGTACGGGGGAGCGGCCCCCGACGCGCTGGCCGCGCTGATCCATCTGCTCGGCACCCTGCGCGACGAGCACGGCAACACCGTCGTCGACGGACTGGACTGCACCGCGACCTGGGACGGTGTGCCCTATCCCGAAGACCGTTTCCGCGCCGACGCGGGCGTGCTCGACGGTGTCTCGCTCCCCACCTCCGGAACCGTCGCCGACGCGGTGTGGGCGCGACCGGCACTGACCGTCCTCGGGATCGACGCTCCGCCGATGGTCGGATCGGCCGCCGCGGTCGTGCCACGCGCGTCCGCACGCCTGAACCTGCGCGTGCCGCCCGGCATCGACGCCCGCACCGCCCAGGACGCGCTCGTTGCCCATCTCGAGGCCCACGTGCCGTGGGGAGCGCATCTGCGCATCGACCGCGACGTCCTCGGCGAACCCTTCCGGGCGGCGACGGACGGTCCGGGTTACGCCGCACTGCGCGCGGCGCTCGAGGCCGCCTACGGCCGGGAGGTCGGGACCGCCGGGCAGGGCGGATCGATCCCGCTGTGCACCGCGCTGCACCGCGCCGTGCCGCGGGCCGAGATCGCCCTGATCGGCGTCGAGGAACCGCGCTGCGTCATCCACGCGCCGAACGAGAGCGTCGACCCCACCGAGATCGAGAATCTCGCCGTAGCCGAGGCGCTGCTGCTGACCTCGCTGGCGCCGCGGTAACGCTGCCGGCCGGGCACCCGGGCGTCAGACGGACAGGTCGCGGCGCAGCTTCGCCACGTGCCCGGTCGCGCGGACGTTGTACTGCGCGACCTCGATCTTCCCGTCCTCGTCGACGAGGAAGGTCGAGCGGATGACGCCGGTGACGGTCTTGCCGTACATCTTCTTCTCGCCGAAGGCACCCCATGCCTGGAGGGTGATCTTCTGGGGATCCGACAGCAGCGGGAAGGTCAGCTGTTCGGCGTCGCGGAACTTCGCGAGCTTGGCAGGCTTGTCGGGCGAGATGCCGATCACCTCGAGGCCCGCCTCGTTCAGCTCGGCGAGACTGTCGCGGAAGTCGCACGCCTGCTTCGTGCATCCCGGGGTGCTCGCGGCGGGGTAGAAGTACACGATGACCTTGCGTCCGCGATAATCCGACAGCGACACCTCGTTGCCGTCGGCATCGGGAAGGGTGAAATCGGGTGCGGGATCACCGGGGGCGAGTCTGCTGTTCTCGGTCATGGAGGCGACAGTAGTGGACCGTGCAGCCATTCCCGGCGCGCGTCCATTACCGTGGTCGCAGCACACTGCAGCGACCTTCTGGAGGACACGTGGCTAGGGACACCGAGGACATCGAGCGGGAGATCGAGAAGGCCCGCAATCAGCTCGCGAGCACACTCGACGAACTGAGCGTCCGCGCCAACCCGAAGAATCTGGTGGCAAGCACGAAGCAGACCATCCTCGCGAAGGTGAACCAGCCGCAGGTGAAGAAGTACGCGGCGATCGCGGCCGGCACGGTCGTCGGATTGCTGGTACTGCGCAGAATCCTGCGCTGATCCCCGGCTGCACACAGGAACACCCACGCCGACCCGGCGTGGGTGTTCCTCGTTCCGGGGCCGAACCGCCGCGAACGACGAAGGCCGGACACCGTTTCCGGTGTCCGGCCTTCGTGTTGTGCGCCATCAGGGACTCGAACCCCGAACCCGCTGATTAAGAGTCAGCTGCTCTGCCAATTGAGCTAATGGCGCGTGGCGATGTGTCTCCCGGTCGTCGCCGGGCGACGCGGAGGACGGTGTCACCGCCAGAACGAAGGCCGGACACTGGGTGTCCGGCCTTCGTGTTGTGCGCCATCAGGGACTCGAACCCCGAACCCGCTGATTAAGAGTCAGCTGCTCTGCCAATTGAGCTAATGGCGCTTGACGATGTGTTCCCGGGATGCCGTCCCAGCAACGAGAAGAACATTACACACCGTCGCGCGACGCGCCAAATCGGCTGGTCAGAATGTTTCTGTAAGGTTGTGGAGGTAACGGATCGGACGGTCGGAGCGATTGTCATTCGAACGTTACCGACGTACGGGGGAGTCGCGTCGGGTCGGCCGCAAGAGAAGCTGGCATCATCGTGTTCGGTGTTGTGACGTGCGTTTTCGGTGCCTTGGGGGAGGCGGGATCGGAGTATGGAAGTGACGGAGTCGAGTGCGGGGAACCCCCGGGGTCGTCGGGTACGGGGAATCCTCGGAGTGGTCGTCGTCGGCGTTGTTGCGTTCGTCACGGGATGCGCCGGCGGTTCGGGAACGGGCGCCGAAGAAGTGCCCATCGATTCCAATCCCGTGGCGGCGCTGATCAAGCCGACGGTGTCGTCGAGTGTCGCCGACGGATCGGTCGGCTTCTCGCCGATCGACCCGGTGACGGTCTCGGTGGTCAACGGCAAGCTCGACTCGGTGACCCTGCTCAACCCTGCAGGGGAGCCGGTGCAGGGCGAACTCGCCGACGACGGACTCACCTGGGTGAACACCGCACCGCTCGGCTACAACCGCTCCTACACGCTCGAGACCGTCGCGTACGGACTCGGCGGCGCGACCACGTCGACGGCGGCCTTCACCACCTCGTCGCCGGCCAATCTCACCCAGCCCTACGTGTTGCCCGGTGAGGGTTCGATCGTGGGTATCGGCCAGCCGATCGCCGTGCAGTTCGACGAGAACATCCCGGATCGGCTCGCGGCCGAGGCGGCCATCACCGTCACCACGAACCCGCCCGTCGAGGGCGCCTTCTACTGGGTCAACAACCGCGAGGTGCGGTGGCGACCGGAGAACTACTGGGTGCCCGGCACCGCCATCACCGTCGATGTGAACGTCTACGGCAAGGATCTCGGCGACGGCCTCTTCGGTCAGTCCGATGTCCACTCGTCCTTCACCATCGGCGATGCGGTGGTCATCACGGCGGACGACGCGACCAAGCAGGTCACTGTCACGCGCAACGGCGTCGACGTCATCACGATGCCGACCTCCTTCGGCAAGGACTCCACGCCCACGCCCAACGGCGTCTACATCATCGGCGACCGGTTCGAGTCCATGATCATGGACTCGTCCACCTACGGCGTCCCCTCCGACTCGGCGCAGGGTTACCGCACGCCGGTCGAGTGGGCGACGCGGATGTCCTACAGCGGCATCTTCTTCCACTCCGCCCCGTGGTCGCTCGGCGACCAGGGTGTGCGCAACGTCAGTCACGGCTGCCTGAACCTCAGCCCCGCCAACGCCAAGTGGATCTTCGACAACACCAAGCGCGGCGACATCGTCGTGGTCCGCAACACCGTGGGCGGCACTCTCCCCGGAACGGACGGACTCGGTGACTGGAACATCCCGTGGTCGACATGGAAAGCCGGCAACGCTGCGGCGTGACGGGTGAAGGGGGATCGATGGCCGTTCGGGGGAGATGGTGGAGCGCTGCCTTCTGCGGTGCCGTGCTGCTCGCGGCGCTGACACCGGCAGGGGCGGCGGCCTCGCCGGTCGCGTCGTCGACCGCTCCGGCACCGGGTTCGGTGGTCTCGCAGCTGCCGCTGCCCGACGAACTGTCGGTGCCCGGTGCCGCGACGGCCATCAAGCTCGAGTACGCCACCGAGTGGCGGTCGGGGGAGCCGACCGTCGCCACGGGCGCGTTGTTCCTGCCCGGGGGGGATGCCCCCGAGGGTGGCTGGCCCGTCATCGCGTGGGCACACGGCACGACCGGTGTGGGCGACGACTGCGCGCTCACGACCCGCACGCCGCGTTCCGATCTCGAGCGGACCTATCTGCACCACTGGCTCGATTCCGGGTACGCGGTCGTCTCGGCCGACTTCCCGGGTCTGGGCTCCGAGGGTCTCCACCGTTATCTCGACGGCCCCAGCGCCGCGAACAGCATCGTCGACATCGTCCGGGCCGCCCGCGACGGTGGGGCGCCGCTGTCGGAGCGCTGGATCGTGATGGGGCAGTCGCAGGGAGGACACGCGGCGCTGCACACCGCTGCGATCGCGACCTCCCGCGCTCCCGAACTCGACTTCCGCGGAACGGTCGCGACGGGTGCTCCGGCGAACCTCGAACGGGCCTTCACGATCGGCGTCCCGGGCTTCCCCGATCCTGGACTGTGGGGCCTCGTCAGCTTCAGCGGGTACATCTTCGCCGGGCTGCGCGACGCCTACCCCGAGGCCGACGTCGAGAGCTACCTGACCCCGATCGGCCGTGAGGTCGTCGATCGCGCCGAAGAGCTCTGCTACGACGATCTCGAGGAGTCGGTGCGCGACATCCCGGTCGGGGATCTGCTCGCGCGCCCGCTGGCCGAGGGTCCGATGCCGTCGCTGCTGGCCGATTATCTCGCCGCCCCGGTGGACGGCTACGACCGGCCGGTCTTCCTCGCGCACGGCATCCACGACGTGATGGTCCCGTTGCCGCTGTCCGCGGCGCTCGCCGCCGATATGAAGGTCGCAGGGGCGGACGTCGACTACCGCGTCTATATGGCCGGGCACTACACGACGGTGGAGCGCTCCCGGGCCGACGTCGACGCTTTCGTGACGCGCTCGTTCGAATAGACCGGCCTGCGCGTGAGGAACCGCTGTGCGTGAGGATTCTTCCGGGAACGAGAAAACCCCCGATCGGAAATCCGATCGGGGGTTCTCTTCGGGGTGAGTGACGGGACTCGAACCCGCGACAGCCAGGATCACAACCTGGTGCTCTACCAACTGAACTACACTCACCATTGCATTCGCCGGCAACCTTTCGGTGGCTTGCGCCTGCGGTACAGATACTAGCCTGACGAAGACGAAAAAGACGAATCGGCTGGTCAGGCCGGTCCCAGGTCCTTCACGACGGCTGCAAGATCGGCCGGAGTGGGGCCGGGAGGCGCCACGAAGGCCGTGCGCCGGTAGTAGCGCAGTTCGCGGATCGACTCCTTGATGTCCGCTAGTGCCCGGTGCGACAGGCCCTTCTCCGGCTGACCGAAGTAGATGCGCGGATACCAGCGCCGGCACAGCTCCTTGATCGAGCTGACGTCCACCATGCGGTAGTGCAGGTAGTTGTCGAGCTCGGGCATGTCGCGGGTGATGAACGCGCGGTCGGTCGCGATGGAGTTGCCGGCCAGCGGCGCCGTGCCCGCCTCGGTGACGTGCTCCCGGATGTACGCGAGGACCTGCTTCTCCGCTTCGGCGAGGCTGACCGTCGAGCGGCGCACCTCTTCGGTGAGGCCGGACCGCTCGTGCATCTGCTGCACGACTTCCGGCATGTCGGCGAGGGCGTCGTCATCGGCGTGGATCACGATGTCCACGCCCTCGCCGAGCACGTTGAGATCACTGTCGGTGACCAGAGCCGCGATCTCGATCAGTTTGTCGCTGCCGAGACGCAGCCCCGTCATCTCACAGTCGATCCATACCAGTTTGTCCTGCACGACAGACAGACTATCCACCGACGCCGCACCCATGAGGCGCGGCGTCGACGGTCCGGTAGGAAACGGGCACCCTCACGCCTTCACGGAGGCCGTGCGCGGCGCCGCCGGACGGGTGGAACGACGTGCCGCCGGGGTGTACTGCCGGTCGAGGGTCCGGCCCACTGTGCTCACTTCCGGGGCGGTGAAGTCGTGCCGAAGGAAGGACTCGGGGGAGTCGTCGAGGATCTCCATCCACGGTGCCGGCAGCGGCGGAGCGACGGTGCCGGTGAGCGTCGAGGGGTAGCTGTTGTTGCGGTAGCCCATGATGTCGCGCTTCTTGTCCTGTTTCCACTGCTTGAACACCTCCCCCTGGCGTTCGACGTGGAACTCGGGGTAGTCGGTGCGGTCGACGAGATCGCGGATGTACGCGGCCTGGAAGTCGATTTCCTCCACCGGCGACGACAGCTTCTCCTCGCGTGCCCGCCAGTGGTCGATGTCCTGCTCGCGGGTGTCGAAGTCGGGCACGTCGACGCGGCCGAGCATGAAGTCGCGTGCGTACCAGGCTTGGGCGTCGAACATGTTGAACGTGAAGTACTGGTCCTGTGCGCCGAGGTACATCAGCTTCGGGTTGCGCTGGAAGAAGATGCCCTTGTAGATGTCGCGCGGGTAGAGCCGGTTGTCGGTGCGCAGTGCGAGTTCGTCGGGCAGGAACGGGTAGTGGTGTTTGTACCCCGTGCACAGCACGATGGCGTCGACCACGCGGGTGCTGCCGTCACGGAAGTGGGCGACCTTGCCGTCGACATGGGTGAGCAACGGCACCTCGGAGAACTGCTCGGGCCAGTGGTGCCCCATCGGTGCGCTGCGGTAGCTGAAGGTGACCTGTTCGGCGCCGTACTTGATGCATTGCGTTCCGATGTCCTCGGCCGAGTAGCTGCTGCCGACGAGCAGCAGTCGCTTGCCGGTGAACTCGCGGGCGTCGCGGAAGTCGTGGGCGTGCAGCACACGTCCCGGGAACCGGTCGAGACCGTCGAAGTGGGGGACCTGCGGGGTGGAGAAGTGTCCGGTGGCGACGACGAGGTGGTCGAACTCGTCGGACTCCAGCGCGCCCCGGTCGTGGTTCATCACCGTCACGGTGAACTTCTGCGTCTCGTCGGACCACTCGACCCACCGCACCGCAGTGTTGAACCGGATGTACTTGCGCACGTCGCTCTTCTCGACGCGACCCATGATGTAGTCGAGCAGGACGGCGCGCGGCGGGTACGACGGGATGGGGCGTCCGAAGTGCTCCTCGAAGGAGTAGTCGGCGAACTCGAGGCATTCCTTCGGGCCGTTGGACCACAGGTAGCGGTACATGCTCCCGTGGACGGGCTCACCGTGCTCGTCGAGTCCCGTGCGCCAGGTGTAGTTCCACATTCCTCCCCAGTCGGGCTGCTTCTCGTAGCAGACGATGTCGGGGATCTGCTCCAGACCGGCCTTTCGGGCTGCTTCGAAAGCGCGCAGCTGTGCGAGTCCACTGGGACCTGCTCCGAGAATGGCGATCTTGGGCGTCAATGTGTTTCTCCTGTGTTCGTGGAATATGTCGCGTAGTTCGTTGCTAGCACACGTCGTTGTTTTTGCGAACGATCCTCACGTCGTCGACGGAACGGATTCTCGTAGAGAAAGTGCAGGTCAACGCGGTGTACTAGCTGGGAAACCGTGCCGCTGCGGTTGTGATCGGAATCACTGTAATGCGACAATTCCGGCATCCGATAAGAATGGTTCTTCCGTGGGTTCGACGGCCCGGTACCGTCGCAATGGGCGAGGTCGAGGCCGGAGGGGGCGAGCATGACCGACAAGCCGGAGATCACCGCCGCGACCATCGCGGCCGGGTACGAGGTGATCGGCGAGGCGCTGGAACTGGGCACCGTCGTGCTCGACGGCGTCGCCGATCCCGACGCGCCGGTGCGCATCCCGCTCGCCACTCTGAATCGTCACGCGCTGGTCGCCGGTGCGACCGGCACGGGCAAGACCAAGACGCTGCAGGTCATGGCCGAACAGCTGTCGGCGGCGGGGGTGCCGGTGGTGATGGCCGACGTGAAGTCCGATCTGTCGGGCCTGTCGGCCGCCGGCGAGCCCGACGATGCGGTGCTCAACCGCGCGGGCGACACCGGCGACGAGGACTGGACGCCCACGGGGCACCCTGTGGCCTTCTACTCGCTCGGTACCGACGGGGTCGGTATCCCCGTCCGCGCCACCGTCACCTCGTTCGGGCCGATCCTGCTCTCGAAGGTGCTGGGGCTCAACGCCATTCAGGAGTCGACTCTCGGGTTGATCTTCCACTGGGCCGACCGCAACGGCCTGCCGCTGCTCGATCTCGCCGACCTGCGGCAGGTGATCCGCCACCTGACGAGCGACGAAGGGCGCGGTGCACTCGACGATCTCGGTGCCGTGTCGCCCGCGACCGCCGGGGTCATCCTCCGCGCGGTCGTCAACCTCGAGAACGCGGGTGGGGACGGATTCTTCGGCGAACCCGAACTGGAGGTCGAGGACCTGCTGCGGGTGATCGACGGTCAGGGCACGATCAACCTGTTCGAGTTCGGCGACGAGGCCACTCGACCCGCGCTGTTCTCGACATTCCTGATGTGGTTGCTCGCCGACCTGTTCCAGTCGCTACCGGAGGTCGGCGACGTCGACACGCCGCGGCTCGTGTTCTTCTTCCACGAGGCGCATCTGCTCTTCACCGATGCGTCGAAGGCGTTCCTGCAGCAGATCGAACAGACCGTGAAGCTCATCCGGTCCAAGGGCGTCGGTGTGGTCTTCTGTACGCAGTCGCCCACCGATATCTCCCGGAGCGTGCTCTCACAACTGGGAGCGCGGATCCAGCACGCGTTGCGCGCCTTCACCCCCGAGGACGAGGCCGCGCTCGCGAAGGTGGTGCGTACCTTCCCGAAGACCGACGCCTACGATCTCGCCGACGCTCTGACCGGTCTGGCGACCGGGGAGGCGATCGTGACGGTCCTGTCCGAACTGGGCACGCCCACGCCCGTCGCCTGGACGCGTCTGCGACCGCCGCGCTCGCTGATGGGCACAGTGGGGGAGAGCGCGATGCGTGCGTCGGCGCAAGCGAACCCCCTCTACGGGAAGTACGGCCGCACCATCGACCGGGAATCGGCCTACGAGAAGCTCACCGCATCGGTGGTCGGGGCCACCGACATCGAACCGATCCCGGACATGCCGTCGCAGGCGCCGGACGATGCCGGGGCGTCGGTCGTGGAGCAGGTGCTCGGCAGCGCAGCCGTGCGCAGCTTCATCCGCTCGGCGGCGTCCGCAGCCGGCCGGGAGATCGGCCGGAGCCTATTCGGCACAGGACGCCGCCGAAGGCGGTGAAGGAACGATTCGTTGGGCGGTGGCCCGTCAGCTGCCGCCGAGCTTCTTGTAGAACGCGCCGGCGATCGGGGCCGAGATGGACCGCGGCGAGAACTGACCGGCAGCCGACATGGCCTTGCTGATCACACCGGGCACGATGCGCATCCGGTTCGCGGCGAGCGCGTCGAGCGACACCTTCGCGGTGTGTTCGCTCGAGATCCACAGGAAGTCCGGGACCAGCTTGTCGACGATCGACGCCTCGGCCGGGTCGGGTTCCTCGGTGCGCACCGGGCCGGGGGCGAGCAGCGTGACATGCACGCCGGTGCCCTTGAGCTCACCGCGCAGGGACTCGGAGAAGGTGTTGACGAACGCCTTCGTCGCGGCGTAGGTGGCGTTATTCGGGATCGGCATGTTGCCTGCGGCCGAACCCACCATGAGGATCGCGCCGGAGTTCCGCTCGACCATCTGCGGCAGCACCGCGAGGGTGAGGTCGTGGACGGCGACGGCGTTGAGCTCGACCTGTGCCCGCTCGTAGGCCGCGTCGAGCTCGGCGACCGCGCCGAAGGTGGCGATACCGGCGTTGTTGCACAGGATGCTGATGCGCCTACGTCCGAGTTCGTCGGCGAGTGGTGTCCGTGCGTCGCGGTCCGACAGATCGCAGGCGCGCACCTCGACGGTCACGCCGTGCTTCGCGCGCAGGGTCTCGGCGAGGACCTCCATCACCTCTCCGCGACGGGCGACCAGGATCAGCGAATGGCCGCGGGTGGCGAGTTCGGTTGCGAGGGCCTCGCCGATGCCGGAGGACGCTCCGGTGACGACGGCACGGGCATCGGGATGGGGATTCGGCAGAGTCACAGTGGGTCAGCGTAGCGGCAGGCTCGGGAGCGACGACCGGGCCCGCCCCGGCCATGGGGCCGAGTCGTTCGGTGCCGCGCGACGGAGTCGTTCCATGCCACCGCAGCTCCGGAAGCCTAGGCTCCGGGGCATGAATGCGTTCACGGACACGGCGAGCGGGGCCGGGGAGGCTACGACACGTCGTCAGGTCGTCTCGTGGGGTCTGTGGGACTGGGGTTCCGCGGCGTTCAACGCCGTGATCCTGACGTTCGTATTCTCCGTCTATCTCACCGACGCGGTCGGCGACGACCTGCCGGGTGGGATCTCGGCGAGCACCTGGCTCGGATGGTCGCTCGGCATCGCCGGGTTCGTCATCGCCGTGACCGCGCCGGTGTCGGGCCAGCGGTACGACGCAGTCGGGCGACGGAAATGGTCGCTGGGAATCCTCACCGGGGTCACCGTCGCGGCGATGGCGGCGATGTACTTCGTGCGCGACGACTACCACTATCTGTGGCTCGGGCTGGTCCTGCTCGGCGTGGCATCCGTGATGGCCGAGCTCGCGCAGGTCCCGTACAACTCGATGCTGCGCCAGGTGTCGACGCCGGACGACATCGGACGGGTGTCGGGCTTCGGTTGGGCGATGGGCTATTTCGGTGGCATCGTGCTCCTGCTGTTGTGCTACACCGGGTTCATCGCCGGCGACGGCGACACCCGCGGTTTCCTCGGTGTGCCCACCGAGGGCGGCACCAACATCCGGCTCGTCGCGCTGTTCGCGGCCGTGTGGTTCGCGGTGTTCGCTGTGCCCGTGCTGCTCGCCGTCCCGGAGAAGCCGGTCGCGCGTGGCGACGTCGCCCGCCGCGCCGGTTTCGTCGAGTCCTACCGCGTGCTGTGGCGCGACCTGACGGAGTTGTGGCGGGCGGATCGTCGCACCATCTGGTACCTCGGGGCGTCGGCGTTGTTCCGGGACGGTCTCGCCGGCGTCTTCACCTTCGGGGCGGTCCTCGCCGTCACGGTCTACGGGATCGGAGCGGGCGACGTGCTGATCTTCGGTGTCGCCGCGAACGTCGTCTCCGCGGTGGGCGCACTGGTGGCCGGACGCGTCGACGACCGGGTCGGGCCCAAGGCGGTCATCGTGGGCTCGCTGGTCGCGATGATCGCGACCAGCATCGTCCTGCTGGTGGTGTCGGGTCCGACGATGTTCTGGATCTTCGGTCTGGTGCTGTGTCTGTTCGTCGGTCCGGCCCAGTCGTCGGCGCGGACCTTCCTGGCGCGCCTGACCCCGCCGGGACGGGAGGGGCAGATGTTCGGTCTCTACGCGACGACGGGACGTGCGGTGTCGTTTCTGGCACCGACGCTGTTCGGGTTCTTCGTGTGGTGGTTCGGCACCGACCGAGCGGGGATCGTGGGGTTGCTGATCGTGCTCGGCGCGGGCCTGGTGTCGTTGCTCGCCGTGCGGGCTCCCGAGACGCCGGAGCAGGCGTGAACCGGCTCAGTCGGTGATCGTGGCGAGCACCTGGTCGGCGGCGTTGCGGTGCCCGGCCGCGTTCGGATGCAGCGGGATCGATCCGGCGGCCGGCTGCAGGCCGGCCATCCACCGGGTCTCCGGATCGGCGCACACGTCGTGGTCGCGGCTCGAATCGCGCAGATCGACGTAGTCCACGTCCGCGGCCTCGGCCTGCTCGCGCATGACGGTGTTCAACCGGTCGATCTTCTCCTGCAGGTAGGTCGCGTCGTCGGGCCAGATCCGCTGCTCGGGGAAGCACCCGCCGTCGCGGATTCCGGTGGGATAGCCGACGAGCACGATGCGTGCCTCCGGGGAACGCCGGCGGATCTCGTCGATCACCGTGGTGTAGACGGGCGCGAAGGCGTCGATGGCGGCGTCGACACGGTCGGTGCCGTCCGGGGTGTTCGTGATCGCGCACGACGCGCCATCGGGTGGCGCCGAGAGATTGACGCATCCCAGCGCCAGCTGGACGAGACCGATGTCGTTGCCGCCGATACCCACAGTGACGAGTTCGGTGTCGGGGCGCAGCGCGTCGTACTGCGGTGGCACCGTCGCGCCGCGGAAGGTGGTCTGCGGCATCGCGAAGTCGAGTGAGGTGGCGGCGCCGCACGACGCGTCGACGAAGTCCTCGATACCGAGATCGGTCGCGACGAGGGTGGGGTAGTTGCTCGCCGACCGCCCGCACGGATCGCCGTCGGTCTGCGGCGGGATGCCGGGCCCGGAGGTGAACGAGTCTCCCAGGGCGACGTACGACGCGTAGTCCGCAGCCGGGGGCATGTCCTGCGTGTCGGCGCAGGCGACCGTGCCCACGGTCGTGAACGCGATTGCGGCGCAGGCGATGACCCCCGATCGTCGGAGAAGTCTCGGCATCGTCACAGTGGACCTCGCAATCCGGTGGGTGGATGTTTCCGAGGCTACAGGTGTGCCGGTGACCGGAGCGGGCGCCGAATGCCGACCGGTCGGGTCGATCGAATACCGACCGTCCCGCTCATGCCTTGAAGTAGACGATCTGGTGCGAGGTCGCGAGCAGAACGCCGTCGCGACCCCACAGTTGTGCGCTCTGGTCGAAGAAGCCCTGTTCGAACCGATTCGCACGTGCGGTCGCGAGCACGGGGCTGTCGGATTGCGCGGCAACGGTCTCCGGGTCCGCGTAGAAGTAGACGGTCATCGAGACCGTGCCGGCCGGCAGCACCCGACCCAGACGCAGGAATGCCCGGGGGTAGAAGATGTCGCACATCGCGGTGAGCGAGGCGAAGTCGAGCGGGCGCGACGGGACGTCGCGGACCCACAGCGTCGACGTGGAGTCGGCGACCTCCGCGCTGCCCTCCTCGGGAACGACTCCTGCGGTGTACCGCATCTCGTAGTTGCGTGCCCACGCGATGAAGTCGGGCAGCGGTGTCGGCTCGAGCGAGTCGGGTGCCGGGGCGGCCGGCGCCTGCAGTTCGGTCGACGACCAGGTGGGGCGACGGAGACCGAAGACGGCCGTTGCGGTGGTGGCGACCTCGCCGCCCTGCGACAGTTCGATCGACCAGTGCTGGGTGGTCCGGTTCGTGCGCACCGGGCGCACCGCGATGTCGAACGGTCCGTCGGCGATGGGGCCGGCGTAGTTGACCGTCAGGGACAGCGGCATGCCGAGGACGTCCGGGTGTCGTTCGACCGCGCGGAGGAGAGTCGCGGCGGTGATACCGCCGAACGGGCCGACCATGTTCGCGTAGGCGGGGTGCGTGTGCCCTTCGGTGCGATCGTCCCGGACCTCGAACAGGTCGACGGCAGCGTCGAAGACGTGAGTGGTCACCGAGACGTCGGTCATGGCAGGGTCTCCTCGGAAGATGGTGTCGCGCAGGATCGGATCCGTACGACAACATACACAGAGTATGGGGGACAACCACCACTGCCGGAGGAACGGGTGATCGCTGCAGAACGGCGGGACGGACCGCGCGCGGCGATGATCGCCGGCGCGATCGCGCTGATGAGCGAACGAGGTGTCGCGGCCACGTCGTTCCGGGACGTGCTCGAGAACAGCGGGGCGCCGCGCGGCTCGATCTACCACCACTTTCCCGGCGGTAAGGCGCAACTCGTCGAAGAGACGACGGACCGGGCGGCCACCCGGATCGAGCGGTCGCTGACGGCCGACGGCGTCGGTGCAGAGCGTGCCGGTCGTTGGCGAGCCTGGTCATCGCCGCCCTGGAGGGCGCGCTGGTCGCGGCCCCGGCGCAACGCAGTCCGGCTCCGCTCGATGCGGTCGTCGCCGAACTCGAGGTGCTGCTCGCCCCGGTGGTGGGCTGACCGAAGCTGCAGCGGCCGGAAGCCACGGTCGGTGGACTCTCAGCCGTTCCGTCGCCGCGAGATTGCGTTCGCGATCTCGGCCGGCGCTTCCTCCGGAATCCAGTGCGAGACGTCGGGCAGGACCACGAAGTCGTACTCGGCGTCGACGAATTCGCCGCAGCGTTCGGCGCCGGCGCGGCCGATCGCGATGTCGGCGGTGCTCCAGATGTAGGTCGTCGGGACGCGCACCGGGGGAGTCGAATCGAGATCCCGCGTCATGGCGCGATACCAGTTCAGGGCGGCGGTGAGAGCGCCCGGCGCGGACAGGGCGGAGACGTAGTGGTCGACCGAGTCGTGGTCGACTGCGGAGGTGAACATCGCCCGCAGGCGCCGCGCGTCGTCGGCGAGGAGCAAGGTCTCCGCCTTGCCTTCCTCGCGGAAGAGACCGATGTAGGAGGAGCGTTCGCGCTGGTCGGCGTCCTCCCGCAACGCCCAGCCGTAGGCGGCGAGGTGGGGGACCGAGACCGCGGTCAACGCCGAGACGCGGTCGGGATTGTGGGCGGCGAAGTACCACGCCACAGCAGCGCCCCAGTCGTGTCCGACGAGGTGGACGCGATCGAGCCCGAACTCGTCGAGCAGGCCGAGGACATCACCGGCGAGCGCCGGCACCGCGTAGTGCTCGACGCCGTTCGGCCGGGCACCGGGGGAGTACCCGCGCTGGTCGGGGGCGATCACGCGGAAACCGCGCTCGACGAGCAGGCGCGCCACCGGCGTCCAGCTGCGTGATGTCTCGGGGAAGCCGTGCAGGAGCACGACGGGTGGGCCGTCCCTCGGACCCGCCACGCGCACGTCGAAGGTCAGGTCGTCGTAGGTGGCGGGTTCGGTCGATGCCATGGGAACCACGTTACGGAAGAGGAGTGTCTGCGACAGGATTTCCTGGCCACCTCGACGAACCGGCGTCGCGCCGACCCGTCACCGGTCGTTCGACGTCCGTCGCGGCCGCAACGCCGCCGCGCCCAGCAGGATCAGACGCATCTGTTTCTCCGCGCGCGTGACCACCTCCGATTCCTGCGCACTGCCGGGACGTTCGACGGCGAGCAGGTCGAGGACGAAATCGAGCATCGCGGTGACCAGCAGATCGGCGGCCATCTCGAGATCGTCGAACTCCCAGTCCTCGAGGCCCGGGGAGCGGCCCAGGTCGGCGGCGAGCTCGCTGGTCAGCAGGCGCAGTTCGACGGAGATCGCGGCGGCGACCTCGGGAACGCCACCGTGGCGTTCGCGTGCCAGGAACCGGAAAGCCGCCTTGTGTGCCCGTACCTGTTGGACCAGCACGTCGAGCGATTGCCGCGCACCTGCCGGACCGGGCGTGCGACGCGCGTCGCGCAGCAGGCGCCGAAGTACCCGCATCGTGTCCGCCGCAAGGGTGACGCCGAGTTCGTCCATGGACGAGAAGTGCCGGTAGAACGCGGTGGGCACGATACCCGCGTGACGGGCCACCTCCCTCAGACTCAGCCCGCCGAGTCCCCGCTCGGCGGACAGGTCGAGGGCGGCGTCGAGAAGCGCCTGACGTGTGCGTTCCTTGCGTTCGGCGCGTGTGGTCGGCGGAGGTGCGGAAGCGGTGGACACCCCCTGAGTCTAGGCATGACGTTCCCAGCGGTGTCCGTACATCTGTGTCAGCAGTCACATCGGGGTTGACAGGCGGGTGTGTCCGGCTGTCACACTGATTTCAGTGCACATTCGTTCACTGAGTACGCAGAGGTCTACCGAAAGGCGGACAGATATGATCGTGCGCGCCCGTCCGACGCCCGTCCGGCGCTCGGGTTCGTTGCGAAAATTGCTGGTAGAGGCACTCGGAGTGCTGTCCTACCCGCATCACCCGGACCGCTACCTGGAACTCGCCGACCCGCTTCTCGTCACGTCGGCGAACTATGCCCGGATTACAGATGTGGACCGAAGCGCCACCGACTCGCTCACGATCACGGTGCGCCCAGCGCGGCCGTGCCGACCCCTACCCGGGCAGTACGTGACCGTGTCGGTGCGTGTCGACGGTGTGCGGCATACGCGCTGCTACTCGCCGACGCTCGTCGAAGCGGAGTCGAAGCGCCGGCCCGACCTGCGGTTCACCATCGGCAGGCATCCCGAGGGTACCGTCTCACGCCACCTCCACGACCGAGCGCAGGTCGGAGACGTCATCGAACTCGGTTCTCCCGCAGGCGAGTTCGTGCTGCCGAGCCCACGCCCCCGACGTCTGCTGTTCGTCGCCGCGGGCTCCGGGCTGACTCCCGTGCTGTCGATGCTGTCCGGTCTCGTCGCCGAGGGGTACGACGGGTGCGCGGTGCTGCTCTACTACACCCGCACCCCCGGGCATGTTCCGCGCCGCGCCGAACTCGACGCTCTTGCCGACCGACCCAACATCGAGATCGTCCACGCGCACACCCGCTCCGACGACGGGCTGCTGCAGGGTCGGTTCGACCGCAGCCACCTCGCGGCGGTCGCACCCTGGTACGCCGACACGCCCACCTTCGTGTGTGGTCCGGCGGAGATGGTCGCGGGCATCCGCGAGGTCTACGCCGAACAGGGCGCCGAGACGATGGTGAACACCGAGGAATTCGTCCTCGCACCACCGGTCGTGTCGACGGACGATGCCGGCGGCGAGATCTCCTTCGCCGAATCCGGCGTGGTTGCCCAGAACATCGGGTCGACGCTGCTCGAACAGGCCGAAGCGGCCGGTCTCACGCCCGAACACGGATGCCGCATGGGCATCTGCCACAGCTGCACCGCCGTCCGGCTGTCGGGGTGCACGCGCGACGTGCGTACCGGCGACGTCGATTCGGAACCGGGCCGCCGAATCCAGATCTGTGTCAACGCCCCGGTCGGCGACGTCGCCGTCGAACTCTGAACCGGCCGTCCGGCGACACCGCCGAAATCATTGGAGGACATCATGTTCGGATTGTCCCTACCCACCGTTCCCTTCCTGCCCTCCCTGTCCGGCCGCAGCTCTTCGGTCGAGAACGAACCGCTCGTCCTCGACCACGACAGTGTCGAGGAGATCGGCCGCGAACTCGACGCACTGCGGGAGCAGACGCTCGCATCCCTCGGTGACGAGGACCGTGAGTATCTCTACCGGATCATCAGGGCGCAGCGCGGATTCGAGATCGCCGGTCGCGGTCTGCTCTTCGTCGGATTCCTCCCGCCCGCATGGGTCGCCGGTGTCGCGGCGCTGAGCGTGTCGAAGATCCTCGACAACATGGAGATCGGGCACAACGTCATGCACGGTCAATACGACTGGATGCGCGAGCCGTCGCTGAATTCCCGTGTCTTCGAATGGGACACGGTGTGCCCGTCGGACCAGTGGCGGCACTCGCACAACTACGTGCACCACACCTACACCAACATCCTCGGCCAGGACCGCGACATAGGATACGGGATTCTGCGCATGGACCCGGCCCAGAAGTGGCATCCCTACTATCTCGGCAACCCGGTCTACGCGACCGCCCTCATGCTGCTGTTCGAGTGGGGCGTGATGATGCACGACGCGGAGGTCGACCGGATCGTCGCCGGGAAACGCTCGTGGCGCGACGTGATCCCGATCGCGAAAGGCTGGTGGCGCAAGGCGCGCCGTCAGGTGATCAAGGACTACATCGCCTTCCCGCTGCTGAGCGGACCGATGTTCTTCCCGACGCTGCTCGGCAACGCGACCGCCAATCTGGTGCGCAACGTGTGGGCGTACTCGATCATCTTCTGCGGCCACTTCCCGTCCGGCGTGCAGTCCTTCACGGAGGAGGAGACCGCCGAGGAGACCCGTGGTGAGTGGTACGTCCGGCAGATGCTGGGCAGCGCGAACATCACCGGGTCGCCGTTGTTCCACATCATGTCGGGCAACCTGTCGCACCAGATCGAGCACCACCTGTTCCCCGACCTGCCGGCGCACCGCTATCCGGAGCTCGCGCCGAAGGTCAGGGAACTGTGCGAGAAGCACGGACTTCCGTACAACACCGGTGGCTTCACCGCCCAGGTGACGTCGGTGTGGAAGAAGATCTTCACGCTTGCTCTCCCTCCCGGCTGGTTCGCGCCCGAATTCGAGTCGCGGGTGATCGTCGAACGTCACCGCTCCACCGATCGCCCGCTCGACGATGCGGGTACCCTCGCGGACGACACGATCGAGGGGGTCGAACATGGTGGGAAGATTCGAGCGTAACAAGGACACGATCCAGGAGGTCACCGAGTCGGCGGCCACCCACGTCGGCGCGATCGCGGGGATCATCACCGGAGCGGTCCGCGACGTCACCCGCGAGATCGGTGAGTTGATCACCGACGCGATCGAGATGCGCGAGGCCGCCCGCGCCGCGCGCGACGACGAGGAACGCGGAGAAGGGCCGGCGACGTCGGATCGTCGCTCGGCCCCTCCCGCGGAGTAGCGGATCGGAAGGGCGGATCGAGTTCCTACCGCGCGGGGACGCTCGAGGTGGTGCGGGGTGACGAACCCGGCCACCACGCCGCCCACCTGACCTGCCTGTTCCAGCTGGCGATGGCGCAGACCTACAACGGACGACGCGACGACGCCCTGAAGGCGTGTGCTCGTGTCGTCGAGATGGCGGGCCAGCACGGCGAGCGGTCGGAACAAGGCCTCTGCGCTGTGGGTCTCGGGGCTCGCCCATTTCCATCTCGGGCGCCTCGGCTCTGCAGTCGACGCGGCGAACGGTGCCCTGGAACGGATCCTCGACACACTCGGCGTGCACTCCCGCACGCAGGTCGTCTCGTGGTTGCACACCCACGAAGCGCCCCGAGTGTGAGCGAGCAGGGCGGCGCTCCGGATCAGGACCGGGCCGAGGCCGACTCCCGGCGTGCCGCGGGTACCTTCGTGATCATCGTGAGCACGACCGATACGAGCGCGATGATGCCGATGGTGGTGTAGGCGAGGGTATAGGCCTTGTCGTCGCCGAGGAGCGTAGACGCGATGATCGGGCCGATGATGCCGCCGATGCTCCACCCGATGAGCATCAGGCCGTAGATGGCGCCGGCGTTGCGGACCCCGAAGAAGTCGCCGGCGGTGGCGGGCATGGTGCCGAATGCGCCGCCGTAGCAGAGATAGATGATCGCGGCCAGGACCGAGAACAGCACCACGCCGGTGGCATGCGGCAGCACGATCAGGCACACGCCCTGCAGCACGAGCAGTGCGGTGAAGGTCTTCATCCGGCCGATATGGTCGGAGATCGCCGCCCACACGATCCGGCCGGCGCCGTTGAAGATCGCGAGCATGCCCACGAGTGCCGCCGCGCCGGAGGTGCTGAAACCGGCGATGTCGGACGCACTCGGCTTCGCCTGCGAGATCAGGGAGATGCCGGCGGTCACGCACAGGGTGAGGATGGCGGTCAGGAGGTACCACTGGGGCGTGCGGAGGGCCTCGTTCTGGGTGTACTCCTTGCCGCGGTCCGCTCCGCTGCCGTCGCGGCCGACGGGGTCGAAGCCCGGCACGGTGTACCCCTCGGGCGGGTTGCGGAAGAGTGCCGCACCGGCCAGCGACATCACGAGGTAGGCGATACCCAAAGGCAGGAAGGCGCTCGTGGGGTCGTCCGGATTCCGGTCGATGAGCCACTGCGCGACCGGCGAGGTGAGCACGGCGCCGAACCCGAAACCGCCCACAGCGAGTCCGGTGATGAGACCGGTCTTGTCGGGGAACCACTTCTGCAGCATGGCGATCGGGACGATGTACGCGAAGCCCAGCCCGAAACCGCTGATGATGCCGTACCCGAGGATGAGCAGCCAGTAGTCCTCGGCTCCGTCGGTGAAGGAGGCGAGGAGGATGCCGAGCGCATAGATGATGCCGCCGATCAACGCGACGACTCGGGGACCTTTCAGATCCTGCAGTCGGCCACCGAGATAGGTGCCGATGAAGATCATGCCGATGGTCACGGTGAACGGCAGTGAGGCCCGGACCGTGCTCAGTTGCCAGGAGTCGGCGCTCTCGAGGGCTCCGCCGAAGACCGACCACGCGTAGACCGCGCCGATCGAGAACTGCAGCAACAGACCCCCGGCCACGAGGAGCCAGCGGAAGCTGCCCGGAGGCTGAGCCGTCGCGGCGTCGCCGTGTGGTTCGCGCGTAGGCTTGCCGGAGTCCATGCGTTCTCCTTCGTCCTGCCCGCGAGCCGGATCTCAGCTGCGGTAACGAACGGGTTCCCCGCGATCGACTCGTTCACGCTGGGGAACGACGGTGTACTTGGGATCCTTCGCCGACGCGATGCCGGCCTCGTAGACGCCGAGTCGCGTGCACAGCGAACCGGCCATGAGAGCGGCACCGGACACTGCCGATACCACGCGATTGCGGCGGCCGGCGAGTGCGCCGAGCGCGCCGGCCACCGTCAATGCCTTGCTGGCCCTCATCATTCGCCCGGGGCGGCCCTGGTGGAGCGTCTCGGCCGACAGGCCCATCGACTTCTCCATCTGCTGCTCGGTCGCGAGTTCGACGAGCGCACCGCCGACGGCGAAGGCGCGTGCCGGCCCGGCCTCGGCGACCGGCGCACCCAGCAGTCCGAGACCACCCGATGCGGCCGCTGCCGACCCACAGAACACGAAGGGGATTTCCTTGAAGGCGGAGTGCCAGGCTGGGGTTGCGGTGTCGGACAACAGGACTCCGGTATAGGCGGCGACCGGCGGTGCCGTCAGTGCACCCACGATCCCGGCGGGCCGGCCGAGGGCGAGCAGCAGGCGCACCGGCCCGCGCTTCCACCGGGCGGGGAGCATCGCGGCGATCTCCGCGACCGCCGCGACGCCCGCGAACGGACCGTGCAGCGACAGGATCCACGTACCGACCGACATCGGGGAGGTCGGTTTGGCGACTCGCAGCATGTTGAGGAAGCGGCTCGGTTTGCCGAGATCGTGAACCAGCGCACCGACACTGACGAGCAGCGATGTGAGCGAACCGAATCGGGCGACGCGACGCAGGGCGGGCCGCCCCGTGAGATCGGCACCCGCGGCGAGCAGCGAGCTGCCCGCGGCCACGCCGCCGGTGAACAGATAGATCGCGATGTCGTGTTCCCACGGGGCCGGCTTCACGATCTGGCGTCCGTAATAGGACTCGAAGTCGGCCTCCGGCACCATCACCCGGTCGCCGCCGCGACCACCTCCGGACCGGCGGGGGTTGCCCGGGCTGCCGCCGTGCTGCACCTGGGTCATCAGCGCCTCCTCAGGAACGACGCGGCGGCGCCCGCCAGCATCGCGACCGCTGCCACTGCGGCGCGGGTCCACATCTCCGGCAGGTCCTTTGTCGTCACCACCGGATCCGGCGGCAGGCCGTAGACCTCCGGTTCGTCGAGGAGCAGGAAGAAGGCGCCGGTCCCGCCGACCCCGTCCTCGGGATCGTTGCCGTAGAGTCGTGCCTCGCTCACGCCGCGCTCGTGCAGGGCGGCCAGTCGTTCCTCGGCGCGAGCGCGCAGTTCCTCGACGTCGCCGTACTGGATCGACTCCGTGGGGCACGCCTGCGCGCAGGACGGGGTCTGGCCGTCGGTGAGCCGGTCGTAACAGAGCGTGCACTTCTGGGCGATACCGACCTTCGGGTCGCCCTCTGGACCCTTGCGACGGTCGATGACGCCGTACGGGCACGCAGCGACGCAGTATCCGCAGCCGTTGCAGATGTCGTCCTGCACGACCACCGTGCCGAACTCGCTGCGGAACAGCGACCCGGTCGGGCACACGTCGAGGCACGCCGCGTGGGTGCAGTGCTTGCACACGTCCGAGGACATCAACCAGCGGAAGTCCGGCTTCTCCTCCTCCGGAAGCTCCGTCGGGGTCGCGCCGACGGTCGGCATCCCCAGCGAGACCGGCGGTTTCGACTCCGCAGGGCGCTCGATGAAGGCGACGTGCCGCCACTGATTGGCGTTGAGCGAATGACTGTTGTCGTACGAGGTGCCGAGCATCGCGAAGGCGTTCTCGGGGACATCGTTCCACTCCTTGCAGGCCACCTCGCAGGCCTTGCACCCGATGCACACACTGGTGTCGGTGAAGAAGCCCTTGCGAGCCGGCGGATCCTCGTACCCGGCATCGGGTGCCGGGTCGATCGGTCCGAAGAAGCTGTTGGGACCCGTCACTCGTCCTCCTCCAGGGCACGTGGGTCGTCCGAGGCCTCCGGGGCACGTGGGTCGTCCGAGGCCTCCGGGGCACGTGGGTCGTCCGAGGTCTCCGGGGCACGTGGGTCGTCCGAGGCCTCCGGGGCACGTGGGTCGTCCGAGGCCGTATCGCCGTCCGGGACCGTCACGATGGGTGGGTACACGTGATCGGTTACCCCGGCCCGCCGCGCATATCCCTCGACGTACTCCCGCAGTGCCGCTCCGGACGGTCGGCGTCCTGCCCGGACGTCGCACGTACCGACCTTGGTCTCCTGGATGAGCACGTTGGGGTCCAACGTGATTCCGAACAGATCGTTGGTCGAGTCGCCGGTCACCATGCCGCCGCTGCCCCAGTGATAGGGCATCCACACCTGGTGGACGGTCCGTCCCTCCACCTTCAGCGGACGCAACCGTTCGGTCACCAGGACCCGGCCCTCGATCGCAGAGCGGGCGGTGACGACGTGGCACCAGCCCATGTGCTCGAGTCCGCGTTCGGCCGCCAGGGCGGGGGAGACCTCCACGAACATCTCCGGTTGCAGTTCGGCGAGATGTTCGAGATAGCGGCTCATGCCGCCGGCGGTGTGGTGCTCGGTGAGACGACTCGTCGTGAACACGAAGGGGAACACGTCGCTGTGTTCTTCCGGCGGTGAGGGGTTCATCGGATTGTCGTCACGCCGGTACTCCATGCGCGTCGGGTTGGCCTGCTGCGCGTAGAGCGGATTGCGGAACGGCGACTCCACCGGTTCGTAGTGCGTCGGCATCGGACCGTCGACGAGCCCCTGGGGGGCGTAGAGGGCACCCTTGCCGTCGCCCTGCATGATGAACGGATCGATCCCTTCGAGCGCCTCGACACCGTCGGCGCCGTCGGGGGAGCGGTAGCTCGGCGGCTTCGTCTTCTCGAAGTCCGGCACGTCCGCACCCGTCCACTGCTGTGCGTCCTCGTCCCACCACACGTAGGCCTTGCGTTCGCTCCACGGCCTGCCCTCGGGGTCGGCGGATGCCCGGTTGTACAGGATGCGGCGGTTCATCGGCCACGCCCAGCCCCACTCGGGAGCCACGAACGACTGCTCGTGCCGGGACTTACGCCGGTTGGCCTGGTTGACGCCGTCGGCGTAGACCCCGGTGTAGATCCAGCAGCCACCGAGGGTGGAGCCGTCGTTCTTCATCTCGGTGAACGACGACAGTGGCCGACGGGTCGCGACGTCGTAGCCGTTGATCTCCATGAGCACTGCGTCGGCACTCGGCTCGTCGTACTCGCCGTGCACGGGGTAGTCCCATGCCAGGTCGAGCAGCGGACGGTCGCGCTCGTCGGTCGACTCGGCCAGACGCTCCCGCATCATGCGGCCGAGGTGGTAGAAGAACCACAGTTCCGAGCGGCAGTCCTCGGGCGGCTCGACGGCCTTCTCCCGCCACTGCAGCATCCGCTGGGTCTGCGTGAAGGTGCCTTCCTTCTCGGCGTAGGAGGCCGCCGGGAAGAGGAACACCTCGGTGGCGCACTCCTCGGTCACGATCTCACCGGTCTCGATCTCCGGGGAGTCCTTCCAGAAGTTGGCGCTCTCGATCTCGAACAGGTCGCGCACCACGAGCCAGTCGAGGTTCGCCATCCCGAGCCGCTGCGCGCGCCCGTGGGCGGAGCCGACGGCCGGGTTCTGCCCGAGGAGGAAGTAGCCCTTGACCTTTCCATCGATCATGTCGAGCACCGAACGGTAGGTGCCGTGGTCGCCGGTGATCTTCGGCATGTAGTCGAAGCAGTAGTCGTTGTCGGCGGTCGCCGCGTCGCCCCAGTATGCCTTGAGCAGGTTCACCGCGTAGGCGTCGGCCTTCGACCAGAAACCCTTGCTGCCCGGGTTGCGCACGCTGTCGACCCAGTCCGTGAACGAGTGGTGCTTGTTCGCGTCGGGCATCGGCAGGTAGCCGGGCAGCAGGTTGAACAGCGTCGGGATGTCGGTCGAGCCCTGGATGCTGGCATGACCGCGCAGCGCCATGATGCCTCCGCCGGGGCGGCCCATGTTGCCGAGCAGCAGCTGCAGGATCGCGCCGGTGCGAATGTACTGCACACCGACACTGTGCTGGGTCCAGCCCACGCTGTAGACGAGCGCCGTCGTCCGCTCCCGACCGGAGTTCTCGGTCCACGCGCGGCAGACGTCGAGGAAGTCCTCCTGCGAGACGCCGCACACCTGCTCGACCACCTCGGGGGTGTAGCGGGCGAAGTGCCGCTTGAGCACCTGGTAGACGCACCGCGGGTGCTGTAGGGTCTCGTCGCGCCTCGGGTGGCTCGCCGTCTGCATGCCGTGCGACTCGTTCTGCAGGCCCGCGGCCGTGTCCCGATGCTCGGCGTGCTCGTCGGAGCCGTTGGCCTGCGACTTGTGCAGGTCGCCGGATTCGTCCTCCACGTCGTACTGCCAGCTCGTCGGATCGTAGGTCCGCTTCTCGGGGTCGAAGCCCGAGAAGAGCCCGTCGAGATCGTCGGTGTCCTCGAACTTGTCGCTGACGAGCACCGCGGCGTTCGTGTAGTTGACGACGTACTCGCGGAAGTCCAGCCCGTTGCTCAGGATGTAGTTGACGATGCCGCCGAGGAAGGCGATGTCGCTGCCGACCCGGATCGGGACGTGCTTGTCCGCCACCGCGCTGGTACGGGTGAAGCGCGGGTCGATGTGGATGACGCGGGCACCGCGTTTCTGGGCCTCCACGACCCACTGGAAGCCCACCGGGTGGGCTTCGGCCATGTTGGAACCCTGGATGATGATGCAGTCAGCGTTGGCCAGGTCGGCTGTGTAGCCGGTGGCGCCGCCGCGCCCGAAGCTGGTCCCCAGACCGGGGACGGTGGCGGAGTGTCATATGCGGGCCTGGTTCTCGATCTGGACCGCCCCCATCGCTGTGAACAGCTTCTTGATGAGGTAGTTCTCTTCGTTGTCCAGCGTGGCACCGCCGAGGCTGGCGATACCCATCGTGCGCCGGACACGGTGGCCCTTGTCGTCGAATTCCTGCCAGGTCTCGCGGCGGGTCTTCAGCACGCGGTCGACGACCATCTCCATGGCCGTGTCGAGATCGAGGTCTTCCCATTCGGTGCCGTAGGGCCGGCGGTAGCGGACCCGGGTCTCGCGTAGCTCGCTGGTGACGAGGTTCTTGCTCGCCGAGCCCTTGGGGCACAGGCGCCCGCGGTTCACGGGGCTGTCGGAATCGCCTTCGATCTGGACGACCTTTTCGTCCTTGACGAAGATCTTCTGTCCGCATCCGACAGCGCAGTAGGGGCACACGCTGCGGGCGACACGATCGGCGGTGGAGGTGCGCGGTTCGATCTCCTCGGTACGACGGGACCGTGCGGCCTTGCCGCGTCCGAGCAGGTCCTTACCGAGGAACTGGCGCAGGACGGGCCAGGGGAGGGACGTGTCTTTCTCCGCCATCGGTGCTCCTTTCCTGCGCTCTCGTTCCGAAGTTACCGTCTGCCCGCGCTTCGTGCCGGTTAATCCGGATCCCGTGCAGGTGTGTCGGCATGTCCGGCGGTCGTCGGGGTCAGCGCACCCGGATCGCGTGTTCGCCCGCGGGGACCACCTCCCCGATGACCGGATGGCCGGGGAGCTCCCCGACGACCAGGAGACCGCCGGACGTCTGAGCGTCGGCGAGCAGGAGTAGTTCGTCGTCGTCCACCTCGGAGTCGACCTGCTCGCGGACCCAATCGAGATTGCGACGGCTCCCGCCGGGCACGAATCCCTCCGCGAGCGACTCGCGCGCTCCCGCGACGTACGGCACGGCCGCGGAGTCGATCACGGCGGTCGTGCCGCTGGCCCGCATCATCTTCATCAGATGGCCGAGCAGACCGAAACCGGTGACGTCGGTGGCGGCGCGGACACCGGCCTCGTGCGCAAGTTGTGCCGCCTCGCGGTTGAGTGTCGTCATCACCGCGACCGCTTCCTCGAAACGCTCGCCGGTGGCCTTGTGACGGTTGTTCAGGATGCCGAGACCGAGCGGCTTGGTGAGAGTCAGCGGCAGGCCGGGCGTGGCAGCGTCGTTGCGCAGCAGGCGATCCGGATCGCCCAGACCGGTGACCGCCAGTCCGTACTTCGGCTCCCGGTCGTCGATGCTGTGCCCGCCGGCGAGATGGGCACCCGCCTCGGCGCACGCGTCGGCGCCGCCGCGCATGACTTCGGCGGCGAGTTCGAACGGGATGAGCTCGCGCGGCCAGCCCAGGAGGTTGACCGCGATGATCGGCGTGCCACCCATCGCGTAGACGTCGGACATGGCGTTGGTGGCGGCGATCCGTCCCCAGTCGTAGGCGTCGTCGACTACCGGGGTGAAGAAGTCGGCCGTCACGATGACGGCCCGGCCGCTCCCGTCGGGCGCCGGATCGATCCGGACCGCGGCTCCGTCGTCGCCGTTCTCCACACCCACCAACAGTTCGCCGGAGGCCCGTCCACCCTGCAGACCGCCGAGCACCCGCTCGAGTTCACCCGGCGGAACCTTGCATGCGCACCCGCCGCCGGCGGCGTACTGGGTGAGTCGGATGGCGCCCTCGGGAAAGTCGACGTGTGCGGTCATGAACCCAAACATACGGGCGAGTCGTAACCGAGGGCCCGACTTCGGTTAGGGTGAGCGCGGAGGTGGTTCTCGTCTGGTGACGGTCGCGGTCTTCAAAACCGTTGTGGCCCAGTATCTGGGCTGGGCGGGTTCGATTCCCGTCCGCCTCCGCCAAAAGTTTTCGTCGACCGTGGGATGAGGAGCGCGTGCCGGATCCGAGGCGGGACGTTCCCCGCACCGACCAGGTCCTGGCCGATCCGCGCCTGCGCGAGGCCGTCGACCGGCTCGGCGCCCGACTGGTCAAGCAGACCGTCGTCGCGGCCCAGCAACGGTGCCGCGACGGCGAGATCGGGCCCGATGCCGTCGCCGACGTCGCGGTCGCGTCGCTGCCGCAGCAGGCGACCACCCTGCGTCGCGTCGTCAACGCGACCGGCGTGGTGGTGCACACCAATCTCGGTCGCGCCCCGCTGTCCCGAGCGGCGGTCGAGGCGGTGTCCACCGCGGCGGGCGCCACCGACGTCGAACTCGACCTGGCCACCGGTCGGCGCGGACGGCGAGGACGCGGCGCCCTCGAAGCACTCGCCGAACAGGTACCCGACGCCGGCGGCATCCACGTCGTCAACAACGGTGCCGCGGCTCTCGCCCTGGTCACCCGGGTGCTCACACGCGGTGGTCGCTCGATCGTGATCGCACGGGGCGAACTGGTCGAGATCGGTGACGGCTTCCGGATCCCGGAACTGCTGGAATCCGTGGGCGCGACGCTGCGTGAGGTCGGCACCACCAACCGCGTGCGCCTGAGCGACTACGCCGCGGCCGTCGACGACGACACCGCCTTCGTCCTCAAGGTGCATCCCTCGAACTTCACCGTCAGCGGCTTCACGTCGTCGGTGTCGGTCCGGGAACTCTCCGGACTCGGACCGCCCGTCGTGGTCGACATCGGATCGGGTCTGCTCGCGCCGCATCCGCGGCTGTTGAACGAACCCGACGCCACCACCGCGCTGCGTGCCGGCGCCGACCTGGTGACCGCCTCGGGCGACAAGCTCCTCGGCGGTCCGCAGGCCGGCCTGCTGCTCGGACGGGCCGAACTCGTGGAACGCCTGCGGCGCGACCCGTTCGCGCGGGCGCTGCGCGTCGACAAGCTCACCCTGGCCGCTCTCGAAGCGACCCTGACGGGACCGATGCCACCCGTGGCGTCGGCGCTGGCCTCCCGCCCGGAAGATCTCCGCGCCCGCGCACAGGCGATCTGCGTGGCGCTGCCCTCGGAGTGCCAACCCGAGGTGGTCGACTCCGACGGCGTCGTCGGGGGCGGTGGCGCCCCGGACGTCGTCCTGCCGAGCGTCGCGATCGCCCTGCCCGAACATCTCGCACTCCCGTTGCGGCTCGGTGAGCACCCCGTCGTCGGCCGCGTCGAACGCGGCCGGTTGCTGCTCGACCTGCTCGCGGTCGATCCCGCCGAGGACGGCGAGCTGATCGACGCCGTGACGCGCGTGGCCGCTCGCGAAGGATCCTGATGCAGGTCGTCGCGACCGCCGGTCACGTCGATCACGGCAAGTCGACGCTGGTCGAGGCGCTCACCGGTGCGAACCCGGATCGGCTCGCCGAGGAACGGCGACGAGGACTGACCATCGAGCTCGGCTACTGCTGGACGTCCTGGCCAGAGGTGGGGGAGGTCGCCTTCGTCGACGTCCCCGGGCACGAGCGATTCCTGACGACGATGCTCTCCGGAGTGGGATCGGTCCCGGCCGCGCTGTTCGTGGTGGCCGCCGACGATCCGTGGATGCCGCAGGCGGCCGAACACCTCGCAGCACTCGACGCGCTCCGCGTGCGCCACGCGGTCGTCGCCGTTACCCGGGCCGATCTCGCCGATCCGGGACCCGCGGCCGCGCGGGCCGCGGCGGAGGTCGCCCGCACGAGTCTGGCGGGGGCGCCCGTCGTCGCCGTGAGCGGGCGCACCGGGATGGGCCTCGACGACCTCCGGAGCGCACTGACGACGATGGTCGCCTCGCTTCCGGACCCCGATCCGCAGGCCGACGTCCGGCTCTGGGTGGACCGCCGGTTCACCGTGCGTGGATCCGGAACCGTCGTCACCGGAACCCTTCCCGCGGGCACGGTGCGCGTGGGGGACACCCTCGTGCTGGGGGACACGCCGCTGCGGGTCCGCAGCGTGCAGGCACTCGGTCGCGACCGGAGCGCGGTGAGCGGCGTGGCCAGGGTCGCCCTCAATCTCACCGGCCGGGTCGACGATCTGGGACGGGGCAGTGTGCTCGTCACGCCCGGCGCGTGGCACCACACCACCGTCGTCGACGTTCGGATCAGCGGCGACGACCGGCCGCCCGTCGCTCCGGTGCTGCACATCGGAGCCGCGGACGTCGGTGTCCGGTGCCGTCCGCTGGCAGACGATCTCGTCCGGCTCACCCTCGACCGCCCGCTGCCCCTGCGGATCGGCGACCGCGCGCTGCTGCGCGACCCGGGCCGCCGGATGATCTGGCGAGCCGACGTTCTCGACCCCGATCCACCCCGATTCCGGCGTCGCGGCGCGGCGGCACGCCGCGCGCTGCAACTGGCAGGGGCCGACGGGACGCCGCACCTGGCCGACGAACTCGCCCGCCGCGGACTCCTGCACCGGCAACGGTTGCGACAGTTGGGCATCCCACTCGCACGGGGAGAGCACCTGACGGTCGGGCCGTGGCTCGTCGCACCCGGTCTCGCGAAGACCGTCGCCGACCGGCTGCCCACACTCGTGCAGGCCCATGCCCGCACCCATCCACTGGATCCGGCGGCGCCGTTGACGGTGCTGGCGTCGCAGCTGCGTCTTCCCACACCGGACCTCGTCCGGGCGCTGGTGCGACCTCCGCTCGAGGTGGTCGGGGGGCGGGTGATCGCTCCCGGCGCCGACGGTCTACCGCCGAAGATCCGCAAAGCCGTCGAGCAGGTGCGCCGCGACCTGTCGGCCGCCCCGTTCGCGGCCCCGACCGCCGATCGCCTACGCGAGCTCGGCCTCGACGACCGGGCCCTCGGCGCGGCCGAACGCAGCGGACGGTTGTGGCGGGCGGGCCCGGGCATCGTCCTGCTCCCCGACGCCGCCGACACGGCCGTGGAGCTGCTGGGCGAATTGGACCAGCCCTTCACGACCAGTGCCGCGCGCGAACGCCTGGGAACGACACGGCGGGTGGTCCTGCCGTTGCTCGACCGGCTCGACAAGGCGGGTCGCACACGCCGGCTCCCCGACGACCGCCGCGAGATCGTCCGCTAGAGTCGCCGTCCCCGCACTCTCCGGCGGGACGACCCTTCACCCGAAACGCGAAGTGCGGGTACCGCACTCGTCGGTACCCGCACTTCGCATGAAGAATCGGTCGTCAGATGACGCCCGGTGCGAACACAGCGTCAGATGACGCCCAGTGCGAACATGGCGTCGGCGACCTTCACGAAGCCGGCGATGTTGGCGCCGTGGATGTAGTCGCCCGGCTTGCCGTACTCGGCGGCGGTCTCGACGCAGCGGCCGTGGATGTCGGCCATGATCCCGGCGAGACGCTCGTCGGTGTAGTCGAAGTGCCACGAGTCGCGCGAGGCGTTCTGCTGCATCTCCAGCGCCGAGGTCGCCACACCACCGGCGTTGGCGGCCTTGCCGGGCGCGAAGGCGACTCCGGCGTCGCGGAAGACACTGATGCCGCCCGGGGTGGTGGGCATGTTGGCGCCCTCGGCGACGATCTTCACGCCGTTGTTGACGAGGGTCTTCGCCGAGTCCTCGTCGAGTTCGTTCTGCGTGGCGCACGGCAGTGCGACGTCGCACGGCACGTTCCAGATGTTGCCGCCGGGGAAGAACTCGGCGTCGCCGCGCTCGTCGACGTACTCGGAGATGCGTCCGCGCCGGACTTCCTTGATCTCCTTGAGGAGAGCGACGTCGAGGCCCTTGCGGTCGACGATGTAACCGGAGGAGTCGGAGCAGGCGATCGCGGTGCCACCGAGCTGGTGGATCTTCTCGATGGCATAGATCGCGACGTTGCCGGAACCCGAGACGACGGCGGTGCGACCTTCGAGCGAGGTGCCGGCGGTCTTGGCCATCTCGTTGACGAAGTAGGCCGCGCCGTAACCGGTGGCCTCCTTGCGCACCTGCGAACCACCCCAGGTCAGGCCCTTGCCGGTAAGGACGCCGGACTCGTAGGAGTTGGTGAGGCGCTTGTACTGGCCGAACAGGTACCCGATCTCGCGGCCGCCGACGCCGATGTCACCGGCCGGGACGTCGGTGTACTCACCGATGTGGCGGTGCAGCTCGGTCATGAACGACTGGCAGAAGCGCATGATCTCCTGCTCGGAGCGACCCTTGGGGTCGAAGTCCGAGCCGCCCTTGCCGCCGCCGATGGGCAGGCCGGTGAGGGCGTTCTTGAAGATCTGCTCGAAGCCGAGGAACTTGACGATGCCGAGGTTGACGCTCGGGTGGAAGCGCAGCCCGCCCTTATAGGGGCCGAGAACGCTGTTGTACTGCACGCGGAAGCCACGGTTGACGTGGACGTTACCCTGATCATCGATCCACGGCACGCGGAAGATGATCTGCCGCTCCGGCTCGCACAGGCGCTCGATCAGACCGGATTCGAAGTATCCGGGGTGCCGCTCGAGCACGACATGCAGAGACTCGAACACTTCGGCCGCAGCCTGGTGGAATTCGGGTTCACCTGCGTTGCGGGCCTTGACCTGCTCGTAGATCTCTTCGATGCGGTCCGATGTCGACACGCCCACCTACCTGACTCTGTGAGGATTCTGTAACACGGGATTTACGACGAGAACTATAGGACGTGGCCCTTAGCATGTGTTAACCCTGCGGCAAGGTGGGATGAGAAACACACGATCCGAACGGCCTGTCTACCGGGCGAAATGCCCAGTTCACCGGTATGATGTGCGGCCCCGCGACGGGTGGTCCGCCGGCGGTCGAGGTGCCCCCGGCAGGACTCGAACCTGCGACCTAGAGATTAGAAGGCTCTTGCTCTATCCAGCTGAGCTACGGAGGCGCGGCCAGAATCTTAGCGGGTGCTCCCCGAGGTCGCCGCACACACCCTCGTACCCGCCGGGGTCAGCGCTCGAGCGTGCTGCCTCGTTCGTCGTCGGGGCTCGATTCGCCCCGCGGAACGTCCACTCGACCGGTCTTGAACCGTTGGATGAGATGGTCGATTCCGACACCCAGGACCACCGCGACGCAGATGGCGACCGCGGCGCCGAACAGCGGCTGCGATTCGAACCAACCGCCGACGAGGCGCCCCACGAACGCCGAGTACAGCGCCCAGGTCGTGCCACCGAGGATCGTGAGCGGCACGAACTTCTGCCGCGGGTAGCGGGTCGCTCCGGCCGTCATGTTCACAGCGATCCGGCCGATCGGGATGTATCGCGCCGTGAGGATCACTGCGGCGCCGCGCTTGTCGAGTCCGCGCCGCGCCCACGCGAAAGCGGCTCGTGCCTTCGGGCGGCGCATCCACCGGAACCGTTCGGTACCGACCTTCCGTCCGATCGCGTACGCGATGTTGTCACCGATGATCGCGCCGAGCGCCGCGAGCACGATGACGATCCACAGGTAAGGACGCCCGGTCGAGCCGGAGAGGGACGACAGGGTCACCAGGACGGTCTCGCTGGGCACCGGTGGGAAGAAGCCGTCGAGGATGCACACGGCGAAGAGCAACGGGTAGACCCACAGGGCTGCGGCCTGGCCGATGATGAATTCGTTGATCACGTCCATGGATCTGTGTGGTGCTCCCGTCGGGTCCGCCGGTCGGCTCCTTCCACGCTATCCGCTCGCACCGCCGAGGACTCCGGACGACGGCGGCGTTACGGCACACACCGTCGACCGCAAGGGAACGATTCGATTCCGATTCGCCCGTTTCGTCGCATCGATCTCGAGTCGGGTCTACTATGAGCGCACCAAGGGGGAATCGTGGGCGGCTGGTGGGGGAAACCGGTCCGCGCCACCTGATGGCGGGAGTTCTTCATGCAGGTTCCTGGCCCATTCGAGTACGAGCGTGCCACCGGAGTGGATCACGCCGTCGAGTTGCTCGACCGGCACGGAGAGGGGGCCCGGGTCGTCGCCGGCGGGCACAGTCTGCTGCCGATGATGAAACTTCGGCTCGCGAATCCGGAGTACTTGATCGACATCAACGATCTCGCGGACGAACTCGATCACATCGTGTTCGAACCCGGGTCCGTGCGCCTCGGTGCCCTGGTCCGGCACCGCCGGCTTCTCGAATCCGACGAACTCGCCGAGATCTTCCCGATCTTCCGCGATGCCGAGCGCGTGATCGCCGATCCTGTCGTCCGCAATCGTGGAACGCTCGGCGGGTCGTTGTGTCAGGCAGATCCTGCCGAGGATCTGTCCACCGTGTGTGCAGTGCTCGGCGCGACCTGTGTCGTACGCGGACCGGGCGGGGTGCGCGAGCTCGATTTCCACGACTTCCATCTCGGCCCCTACGAGACGGCGGTCGCCCCGAACGAACTGCTCGTCGAGGTGCGGCTGCCGAGGAAGGGCACCGGGGCCAGTGCGTACGAGAAGGTCGAGCGTCGCACCGGCGACTGGGCGGTGGCCGCCGCGGGCGCCGCGCTGTGGATGTCGGACGACGGACGCATCACCGACGCGCGTGTCGGGCTGACGGCGGTGCGCGCCGACGAGGCGGCGCTGTCGAGGGTGTCCGAGCTGTTGCGCGGCTCGCCGGCCTCGGAGGAACTCTTCCGCGAGGCGGGAGCGGCGGCCGCGTCGGCATGCGATCCCGAGACCGATCAGCGCGGCACCGCCGCCTACAAGCGTCACCTCGCATCGGAGTTGACGGTGCGGGCCCTGCGCCAATCCGCCGAACGTCTCGGCGTCACCGAAAGGGTGTGAACCGATGCAGATCTCGATGACGGTCAACGGCGAGAGTGTCACCGCCGACGTCGAACCCCGGACGCTGCTCGTGCACTTCCTGCGCGACCACCTCGGTCTGACCGGAACCCACTGGGGTTGCGACACGAGCAACTGCGGTACGTGTGTCGTCGCCGTGGACGGCGAGCCGGTGAAGTCGTGCACCACGCTGGCGGTCATGGCCGCCGGCCACGAGGTGCTCACCGTCGAGGGACTCGAACGCGACGGTGTCCTCGACCCCGTGCAGGAAGGCTTCGTGCGCTGCCACGGACTGCAGTGCGGCTTCTGCACCCCGGGAATGATGATCACCGCGCGGTCCCTGCTCGACCGCGATCCCGACCCCGACGAGGCGACGATCCGCGAGGCGATCTCCGGGCAGATCTGCCGCTGCACCGGCTACACCACCATCGTCCGGTCGGTCCGGTGGGCCGCCGAACACTCCTCGAAGGCGCAACCCACGGAGGTGTCGTGATGACCGCGGTCGAACCGGACACACGCCCGGAGGAACAGGACAACGATGGCAAGCCGTGCGGACACGGCCGGATGCTGCGCAAGGAGGACCCGCGGTTCGTGCGGGGCCGCGGCAACTACGTCGACGACGTCCGGCTGCCCGGCATGCTGCATCTCGCGGTGCTCCGATCGCCGGTTGCGCATGCGCGCATCAACGGCATCGATACGTCCGCCGCCCTCGCGCACCCGAAGGTGCGGGCGGTGATCACGGGCGCCGATCTGGCAGAGAAGGGGCTCGCCTGGATGCCGACGCTGTCGAACGACGTACAGGCCGTGCTGGCCACCGACAAGGTGCGCTTCCACGGTCAGGAGGTCGCCTTCGTCGTCGCCGACGACCACTACTCGGCGCGCGACGCCCTCGAACTGATCGACGTCGACTACGAGATGCTCGACCCGGTCGTCGACGTGCGCACGGCCCTGTCGCCCGAGGCACCGGTGATCCGGACCGATCTCGACGGCAAGACCGACAACCACTGCTTCGACTGGGAAACCGGCGATGCCGCGGCCACCGACGCGGTCTTCGCGAAGGCCGACGTCGTCACCCGGCAGGAGATCGTCTATCCACGCGTGCATCCCGCGCCGATGGAGACCTGCGGTGCGGTCGCCGATTACGACCGGATCTCCGGGAAGCTGACGCTCTGGTCCACCACACAGGCCCCGCACGCCCATCGCACGCTGTACGCGCTGGTGGCGGGTCTGCCCGAGCACAAGATCCGCGTCATCTCACCCGACATCGGCGGGGGATTCGGCAATAAGGTCCCCATCTACCCCGGCTACGTCGGAGCGATCGTCGCGTCGCTGGTCACCGGTCATCCGGTGAAGTGGATGGAGGACCGCAGCGAGAACCTCATGAGCACCGGCTTCGCACGCGACTACATCATGGTCGGGGAGATCGCGGCGACGAAGGAAGGTCGTATCCTCGCGATCAGGTCCCGTGTCCTCGCCGACCACGGCGCCTTCAACGCCACCGCGGCCCCGGTGAAATATCCGGCCGGCTTCTTCGGTGTGTTCACCGGCAGTTACGACATCGAGGCCGCCTACTCCCACATGACCGCGGTCTACACCAACAAGGCACCCGGCGGCGTCGCCTACGCCTGCTCGTTCCGCATCACCGAGGCCGTGTACTTCGTCGAACGGCTCGTCGACTGCCTCGCCTACGACCTCGACATGGACCCTGCGGAACTGCGCCTGAAAAACCTCCTGCGCCCTGATCAGTTCCCCTACACGAGCAAGACCGGCTGGAAGTACGACTCGGGCGACTACGAGACCACCATGCGCAAGGCCATGGACATCGTCGGCTACGACGAGCTGCGCCGCGAGCAGGCCGAACGCCGCGCACGGGGTGAGCTGATGGGTATCGGCATGTCGTTCTTCACCGAGGCCGTCGGCGCCGGTCCGCGCAAGGACATGGACATCCTCGGTCTCGGCATGGCCGACGGCTGCGAACTGCGTGTCCATCCCACCGGCAAGGCCGTGGTGAGATTGTCGGTGCAGTCCCAGGGGCAAGGACACGAGACGACTTTCGCGCAGATCGTCGCGGAGGAGATCGGCATCCCGCCCGACGACATCGACGTCGTCCACGGAGACACCGACAACACCCCCTTCGGGCTCGGCACCTACGGAAGCCGCTCGACACCGGTGTCCGGCGCGGCCGCCGCGCTGGTAGCCCGCAAGGTGCGCGACAAGGCGAAGATAATCGCATCGGGCATGCTCGAGGTCTCCGTCGCCGATCTCGAATGGGAGAAGGGCACCTTCCGAGTCAAGGGCGACCCGTCGGCGGCGGTCACGATCCAGGACATCGCGATGCGGGCCCACGGCGCCGGCGATCTGCCCGAAGGTCTCGAAGGCGGTCTCGAGGCGCAGATCTGCTACAACCCCGAGAACCTCACCTATCCCTATGGCGCCTACTTCTGTGTCGTCGACGTCGATCCCGGCACCGCGGAGGTGAAGATCCGCAGGTTCCTGGCCGTGGACGACTGCGGCACCCGCATCAACCCGATGATCATCGAAGGGCAGGTGCACGGTGGCATCGTCGACGGGATCGGCATGGCCCTGATGGAGATGATCTCGTTCGACGAGAACGGCACCTGCCTGGGCGGGTCGTTCATGGACTACCTGATCCCCACCGCCCTCGAGGTACCCACGCTCGAGACGGCGTTCACCGTCACTCCGTCACCGCATCACCCGATCGGCGCGAAGGGCATCGGCGAATCCGCCACGGTCGGTTCCCCACCCGCGATCGTCAACGCCGTGGTCGATGCGTTGAAACCCCTCGGCGTCCGGCACGCCGACATGCCGTTGACACCGTCGCGGGTGTGGGAAGCCATGCAGGGTCGCGCGACCCCGCCGATCTGAGCGACGCGACAGAAGGATTCGAGTGGAACGAGCGGAGTACGAGGACATGGACCTTGCGATGCGGGCAGCACAGTTGCGCAGCGAACGCCGCCCGTTCGTGGAAGCGACCGTCGTACGGGCACAGCCGCCGACGTCCGCGCACTCGGGCGACCGGGCGCTCGTCCACGCCGACGGCACGATCGAGGGGTTCGTCGGCGGACAGTGCACCGAGAACTCGGTGCGCGAAATGTCCCGCACGGTGCTCGAGCGAGGGGAGAGCATGCTCCTACGGGTGCTGCCGGCCGGAGCCGCCGAGTTCCCCGACACCCCGGGGGCGACGATCGCGGTCAACCCGTGCATGTCCGGTGGGGCCACCGAGATCTTTCTCGAGCCGCGGATGCCTGCGCTCGTGGTGGCCGTCTTCGGGGACTCGCCCGTGGCCGACGCCGTGAGCGACTTCGCGCGGCGCGTCGACTACTCGGTGGAACGGATCCGCGGGACGCGAGTGCCTGCCGAGGCGTCGGTGGTGATCGTCGCGAGTCACGGAGGCGACGAGGGGAGTGTGATCCGCGCGGCGCTCGACGCCGGAAGCCGCTATATCGGTCTGGTCGCCAGTCACACCCGTGGCGCCGCGGTGCTCGACGAGGTGGATCCGACCGACGACGAGCGTGCCCACGTGCACACCCCGGTCGGGCTCGATATCGGTGCCCGCACCCCCGCGGAGATCGGACTGTCGATCGTGGCCGACATCGTGCGAGTCGCGCGCAGCGGCAGCCTCACCCGCCCCTCCGAGGAGAGTTGTCGACGCGTCGAGGTGCCGAGGGAGACGGAGTCGAAGCCGCAGACGGCCGTCGACCCGGTGTGCGGGATGACCGTCACGATCACCGAGTCCACCCCGCACCTCGTCGTTGCGGGCCGGACAATGTGGTTCTGCTGCCCGGGTTGCCGCAGCCGCTTCGAGAAGGACGACGTCGCGTGACCGACCCGTCCTCTCCGGGCATCTTCACCGGCGTCGACGACGTGATGGCCAGATTCGACAGCCACGATCACCTACTCGATCAGGGCACCGCCGCCGCCATTCACCTCGCCGTCGCATTGGGGCGACCGCTGTTGCTCGAGGGCGAACCTGGGGTCGGCAAGACCACTGCCGCCAAGGTGCTCGCGCAGATTCTCGGCAGCCCGCTGATCCGGTTGCAGTGCTACGAGGGACTGTCGGTCGCCGAGGCCCTCTACGACTGGAACTACCAACGCCAGTTGCTCGCGATCCGGCTCGCCGAGGCGCGCGGCGACGTTCCCGCCGAAGCCGACCTGTACTCCGAGGAATACCTCCTCGAACGCCCCATCCTGCGCTGCGTCCGCCACCGCGGCGACACACCCGCCGTTCTGCTCGTCGACGAGATCGACCGTGCCGACGACGAATTCGAGGCGTTGCTGCTCGAGTTCCTGGGGGAGTTCGCCGTCACCATTCCCGAACTCGGCACCCTCACCGCGACCCGCCCGCCCGTTGTCGTGCTGACCTCGAATCGGAGCCGCGACCTACACGACGCACTGCGGCGACGTTGCCTGTACCACTGGATCGACTACCCCGACCGCGCTCGGGCGGTGGCGATCCTGCGTCGCACGGTGCCATCGGCGAACCTCGCGCTCGTCGAACGTGCCACAGATTTCGTCGCGGTGGCCCGCGGACTCGATCTCGACAAGGCACCCGGAATCGCGGAGACCATCGACTGGGTATCGGCCCTCGCCGCGCTCGGTGTCACCGACCTCGTCCGGCCCGAAGCGGCGATGTCGCTCGCGGCACTGGCGAAGACTCCCGACGACGGCGACGCGCTGGGGGAGGCGCTGACCCGCTTCGTCTCCACCGAAGTGTAATGAGCGCCGGGCTGCTCCCCGGGGTCGATCACGCCGCCTTCACAGTCGCGTTGGTCGACCGGCTCAGGTCCGCCGGGATCGTGGTCCCGGCGGACGGAGCGGCGACCTTCACGCGCGGCTTGCGTGCGTGTCCGCCAACCACGCGGACTCGGTTGTACTGGACCGCGCGGCTCACCCTCGTCGACCGGTACGAGAGCCTGTCCACCTTCGATACGGTCTTCGACCGGGTGTTCGGCGAGGCACCAGTTCCGCTCGACCCGCACGCCCGTCGCACGGGACCCGAGGACGAAGGCGCGCCGGGGGCGTCGACACCGGACGGACCCAGCCGGCCCATCGGGGTTCCCACTTCCGGGCACGACGTTCCATGGGTCACCAGGACGATCGTCGAATCCGCAGAGGGGGAGCGGGCACCCGGCCGCCCGGGGCGCGAGGTGGCGAGCGCACTGGCCGAGATCGCCGATCAGCGGTTCGACGACCTCGACCCGGCGCAACTCGCACTCCTCGAGACATGGATCGAGGCGGCCGGAGCGCGCTGGGCGATCCGCCGCACCCGCCGCCGGGTGCAACGCCACACCGGACGCGTCGACATCCGCGCGAGCATCGCAGCCTCCCGCGGCACGGGGTTCGAGCCGCTCCGGCTGATCCGCACGCGACCGGGTCGACGCCGGCGGCAGGTCGTCGTGTTCTGCGATGTCAGCCGTTCCATGCGTCCCTACATCGGGGTGTATCTGCATCTCGTGCGTGCGCTCGCCCACACCGGAACGGCTGAGGTCTTCGTGTTCTCCACCACAGCTGCGCGTCTGACGCCGGTCCTCCGGCACCGGTCGGTCGATCAGGCGATCGGCGTCGCCAACGAGCGGGTACGGACGCGGTTCGGAGGCACCCGCATCGCCGGTTCGCTCGCCGAGGTGGTCGCCTCCCATCACGGACACCTGATGCGCGGAGCGATCGTCGTCGTCGCGTCCGACGGTTGGGACAGCGACGATCCCACCGAACTCGCCCACGTCCTGGCCAGGATCCGGCGTCGCGCGCACCGGCTGGTGTGGCTCAACCCCCGGGCCGGGCAGTCCGGTTTCACGCCCTCGACCGGGTCGATGTCCGCCGCGCTTCCACACTGCGACGCGATGGTGGCGGCCGACACACTCGTGGCCCTGCAGCACGCCGTCGACGTTGTTACGTCCACGGATACGGGGGACGGGGGACTCCGACGGCGTGTCGTAGGTCATGGCGTGAACGTCCTACCCTGGTAGGCATGGCAACATCCGAGCTCGCGTCTCCCGCGCAGCCTCCGGCGCCCGCCCCCATGAGGGGAAACCCGCCGGCACTGCTGATTCTCTTCGGCCTCCTCGCCGCCCTCGTCGCGGCGTTCGCGGTCGGACTGTCCGCTGCGCAGGCTCTGGTGTTGCTCGGCATCCCCGATCCCGGTCCGCTCACCACCTACGGTCTCCCGGCGGTCCGCGCGATCTCCGAGATCGCGACGGTCATCACGATCGGCTCGCTGTTCTTCGCCGCCTTCCTCGTGCCCCCGCAGCGGAGCGGGGTACTCGACGTCGGCGGTTATCGCGCCGTGCGGACGGCGGGCGTCGCGGCGACGGTGTGGGCCGTGACAGCGGCGCTGATGGTGCCGCTGACCTTGTCCGACACTTCCGGCAGTCCGCTGAGTGAGGCCATCCGTCTGGAGAACCTGTTCTCGGCGCTCGGTCAGGTGGAGGTCGCGCTGGCCTGGGCCTGGACGACCGTGCTCGCGCTGATCACCGCGCTGCTGACCCGACTCGCAGTGCGCTGGTCGTGGACGCCGTATCTGTTGCTGCTGTCGTTCGTCGCCCTCATGCCGATCGCCCTGACCGGGCACTCCTCGTCGGGTGGTTCGCACGATATGGCGACCAACAGCCTCGTGCTGCACCTCGGCGCGGCGTCCGTCTGGGCCGGCGGGTTGTTCGCGCTGCTCGCCCATTCGATGCGGGGAGGGGAGCACACCGATGTCGCCGCCCGGCGGTTCTCCTTCGTCGCCGGACTCGCGTTCGTCGTGATGGCTGTCAGCGGCGTGATCAACGCCGCGGTCCGCATGTCGTTCGACGACCTGACGACCACCACCTACGGCAGGTTGCTGCTCGCGAAGACCCTCGCGCTGGTCCTGCTCGGCATCTTCGGCTGGGCTCAGCGACGCCGGGCGCTTCCGGCCCTCGAAGCCGACCCCACGAGCCGGTCCGCGCTCGTGCGGTTCACCCTCGTCGAAGCGTTCGTCCTCGCCGCGACCATCGGCCTGGCCGTGGGACTCGGCCGCACGCCCCCGCCGCCGCCGGCCTCGGTACCGACGATCCAGGAGGTCGAGCTCGGCTACCAGCTCGACGTACCGCCGTCGTTCGTGAGCCTGTTCTTCGGCCAGTGGCGCTTCGACCTGATCTTCGGCACGGCTGCTCTCGTGCTCGCCGCCGCCTACGCCATCGGTCTGTGGACGCTGCGCAAGCGCGGCGACTCGTGGCCGGTCGGCCGGTCGATCGCCTGGTTCTCGGGTTGCTTCGTGCTGTTCGTCGCCACCAGTTCGGGCGTCGGCATGTACTCGCCGGCGATGTTCAGCGTGCACATGGGCGCGCACATGGCTCTGTCGATGCTCGCCCCGGTGCTCCTTGCGCTCGGCGGGGCGATGACCCTCGCCCTGCGTGCGCTCAAGCCGGCCGGCCGCAACGCCCCTCCCGGACCGCGCGAATGGATCCTCGAGTTCCTGCACAGCCCGCTGTCGCGCTTCTTCACGCATCCGATCGTCGCATCGGTGATGTTCGTCGGCGGTTTCTACGCGTTGTATCTCGGAGGGATCTTCACCGCGTTCATCGACAGTCACACCGCCCACGTCCTGATGAACCTGCACTTCCTGCTCAGCGGCTACCTGTTCTACTGGGTGGTGATCGGCGTCGACCCGTCGCCACGCGACCTGCAGCCCGTGACGAAGCTGGCGATGGTCTTCGGCTCGCTCCCGTTCCACGCCTTCTTCGGCGTGACCCTCATGAGCATGGGCACGGTGATGGCCGAGAGCTACTACCGCGGCCTGGCACTACCGTGGAACTACGACCTGTTCTCCGATCAGAAGGTCGGCGGCAGCATCGCATGGTCGGCCGGCGAGATCCCGCTCGTGCTCGTGATGCTCGCCCTGCTCGTCCAGTGGTCGCGCAGCGACCGGCGCACGGCGCGACGTGTCGACCGGGCCGCCGAACGCGACGACGACGCCGATCTCGCGGCACACAACGCGATGTTCGCCGAGCTGGCGCGCCGCGACCGCGAAGGCCGCTAGCCGCGCCGATCCGACGTGCACATCCTGTCGCGCCGCGGCGAATCGGACGAATACGGACGCCGCGGCCGGACGGTCCGTATCGTCCTCGGCGTGACCCGTACCACGCACGTCCCCGCCCTGCTGCTCGCCGGTGCTCTGGCACTGCTGACGACCGTCGTGTCACCTCCCGCGGTGGGCGCGAACCCGGCGCCGGGAAAGGTTGTCGAGGTCGCCACGCTCGACCCGGAATCGTCCCTGCCCGGGGCGTCCTCGGCTCGCGTCCTCGCCTACACCACGCAGTGGCGCGACGGCACCCCGACCACGGCGACCGGGGCACTGTTCATCCCTCCCGGCACGCCGCCCGAGGGCGGGTGGCCCGTCGTCGCATGGGCCCACGGGACCGTCGGTCTCGACGATTCGTGCGCGCCCTCGCGGTTGCCGCGCACACCGCGCGACACTGCCTATCTCGACCACTGGCTCGGGCAGGGCTATGCCGTCGTGGCAGCCGACTATCCGGGCCTCGGGTCGGGCGGGCTGCACCGCTATCTGGACGGGCAGAGCGCCGCGAACAGCGTCATCGACATCGTGCGGGCGGGACGCGCTGTCGAACCGTCGCTGTCCGACCGCTGGGTCGTGATCGGCCAGTCGCAGGGTGGGCACACCGGTCTGCACACCGCGCACGCTGCGACCTCCCGCGCGCCCGAACTGGACTTTCGCGGGACACTCACGACCGGCGCCCCGTCCAACCTCGAGTACCTGTTCCCGCTCGGATTCCCGGGCTTCCCCGACCTCGGTCTCGACGGGCTCACGGCGTTCGCCGCCTACATCTTCGCGGGTCTGCGCGACGCCGATCCTTCCCTGGACGTCGACGGATACCTCACTCCCCTCGGTCGCGAGGTGGTCGACGCCGCCGAGCGACTCTGTTACGACGAGCTGATGGACCGCTACGGCGAGATCGGCATCGGTGAGGTCCTCGCCCGTCCGCTGAGCGACGACCGGTTCCGCGCCGCCTTCACCGACTATGTCGCGGTGCCGACCCGTGGTTACGACCGGCCACTGTTCCTCGCGCAGGGTCTGCGCGATACGACGGTGCCCGCGCCGCTCGCGTTCGAACTGATCGGGGACCTGTGGGCCGGGGGCGCGAACGCGCAGTTCCGGACGTACCCGACGGGGCATTCGGAGACGATGTTCGCGTCGCTGCCCGACACGACAGGCTTCGTCGCGGAGCTGCTGCGGCGCTGACGCGGGCGCGGCCCGGGCATCCCGTGGTCGCACGATGTGGGTTATCGACCATCGACCGATACGCTGGTGGTCATGGCGGAGTTCATTTACACGATGAAGAAGGTGCGCAAGGCGCACGGTGACAAGGTCATCCTCGATGACGTCACCATGAGCTTCTACCACGGCGCGAAGATCGGCGTCGTCGGACCCAACGGCGCGGGCAAGTCGTCGATTCTCAAGATCATGGCCGGGCTCGATCAGCCCAGCAACGGCGAGGCCTTCCTCGATCCGGAGGCCACCGTCGGCATCCTCCAGCAGGAGCCGCCCCTCAACGAGGAGAAGACGGTCCGGGAGAACGTCGAGGAGGGCCTCGGCGAGATCAAGGTCAAGCTCGACCGGTTCAACGAGATCGCCGAGCTCATGGCCACCGACTACTCCGACGAGCTGATGGAGGAGATGGGCAAGCTCCAGGAGGAGCTCGACCACGCCAACGCGTGGGATCTCGACTCGCAGCTCGAGCAGGCCATGGACGCACTGCGCTGCCCTCCGCCGGACGAACCCGTCACCCACCTCTCCGGTGGTGAGCGCCGCCGTGTCGCGCTGTGCAAGCTGCTGCTGAGCAAGCCCGACCTGCTGCTCCTCGACGAGCCCACCAACCACCTCGACGCCGAGTCGGTGCTGTGGCTCGAGCAGTTCCTCGCGTCCTACCCGGGCGCCGTGCTGGCCGTCACCCACGACCGGTACTTCCTCGATCACGTCGCGCAGTGGATCTGCGAGGTCGACCGCGGCAAGCTGCATCCCTACGAGGGCAACTACTCCACCTACCTGGAGAAGAAGGCCGAGCGTCTCGAGGTCCAGGGCAAGAAGGACCAGAAGCTGCAGAAGCGGCTCCGCGAGGAACTCGAGTGGGTCCGCTCCGGTGCCAAGGCACGGCAGACGAAGAACAAGGCGCGTCTGGCCCGCTACGAGGAGATGGCAGCCGAGGCCGAGAAGTACCGCAAGCTCGACTTCGAGGAGATCCAGATCCCGACGCCGCCGCGTCTGGGCAACGTCGTTGTCGAGGTCGAGCACCTCGACAAGGGCTTCGACGGCCGTGTCCTGATCAAGGACCTGTCGTTCACGCTGCCGCGCAACGGCATCGTCGGTGTCATCGGTCCCAACGGCGTCGGCAAGACCACGCTGTTCAAGACCATCGTCGGTCTCGAGGAGCCCGACAGCGGCACCGTCAAGGTGGGCGACACGGTCAAGCTGAGTTACGTCGACCAGAACCGCGCGAACATCGACCCGAAGAAGACGGTCTTCGAGGTGGTCTCCGACGGTCTCGACTTCATCGAGGTCGGGCAGAACGAGATGCCGTCGCGCGCGTACGTGAGCGCGTTCGGGTTCAAGGGTCCCGACCAGCAGAAGCCGGCCGGTGTGCTCTCCGGTGGTGAGCGCAACCGCCTGAACCTGGCGCTCACGCTCAAGGAGGGCGGCAACCTGATCCTCCTCGACGAGCCGACCAACGACCTCGACGTCGAGACCCTGTCGTCGCTCGAGAACGCGCTGCAGCAGTTCCCGGGTTGCGCCGTCGTGATCTCCCACGACCGCTGGTTCCTCGACCGCACCTGTACCCACATCCTGGCGTGGGAGGGCAACGTCGAAGAGGGCAAGTGGTTCTGGTTCGAGGGCAACTTCGAGGCCTACGAGGCGAACAAGATCGAGCGTCTCGGAGCCGATGCGGCACGTCCGCACCGCGTCACGCACCGGAAGCTCACGCGTGACTGAGCGCAACGGCCACCGGCCCTACCGGTGCCCGGTCGAGGTGCGCTGGGGCGACTCCGATCGGCTCGGGCACGTCAACAACGCCAAGGTCGTGGAATACCTGCAGGAAGGGCGCATCAAGTTCTTCCGGAGCGAGCTGCCGGCCCGCGATGCCGTCGTGCTCCGGAAGATGGACGTCGAGTTCCTGCGTCCGATCAAGGATTCCTCGGCGCCGATCGAGGTCGAGACGACGGTGCTTCGTCTCGGCACGAGCTCGTTCACGGTGCGTCAGACGATCCTCGACCGGGACGGCGTGGTGTGCGCGGTCGCCGACACCGTGCTCGTCGGCTTCGATCCCGAGACCGACACGTCGCAGCCGTTGACAGACGAGGTACGGGCGGTGCTCGACCGGCACCGCGCCGTCACGCCCACCGGCTGAGCGGGTACATCCTGTCGACCGGCCCGGCTGTTACCCGACCCGCCGGTTCCGACCCCCCGACTGCGCGCCGCGGATAGGCTCGATCACGAGTCCGTCCGCGGCGCGCGGTGTATCCGCCCGACAGAGCAGGAAGGGTGTCGATGGCCGATCCGGCTGTGGTGCAGACAAATGCAACGGAGAGCGATACCTCTCCCGAGGCGGTCCTCGAGCGGATCTATCAGGGCTCCGGAGAGTTCACCACGGACCACGGCGCGGCCGCGCTCGAGCACGTCCGTCTCGGTCGTCGCCGCGCACCGGGCACCGCTGTCGTCGGTGTGCGCCGCACCGAGGGCATGGGTGTCGCCGTACAGATCGTCACCGACGACATGCCGCTGCTCGTCGAATCGGTGCTGGCACTGCTGTCCCGGCTGGGTGTCTCGGTGGCGACGGTCATCCACCCCGTCCTGTCTGCGCGCCGCACCGCCGAGGGCGACCTCGAGCGCCTGGCCGACGAAGGCGGACGGGCCTCGGGTGGAGTCGCCGAATCGTGGATGCACATCGAGTTGCGCGGGCCCGTCGACGACGAATCGCTCGAGGAGATCGATCACGGCTTGCGGCGCGTACTGTCCGATGTGCGGCAGGTGGCGTCGGACTCCGGGAAGATGCACGCCCTGCAGCGCGACCTCGCGGACGCGCTCGACGGCCTGGCCGCCGATCCGCCGGCGCACTACACGGCCGACGAGCTCACCGAGACCGCCGAACTGCTGCGCTGGTTGAGCGGCGGGAACTTCACCCTTCTCGGCTACCGGCGCTACGACTTCGTTCCCGACGGCGGCGACGACAACGTGCGCGCGACGCCCGTGCCCGGCAGCGGCAGGGGAGTGCTGCGCACCGATGCCTCGGTCGCGGACCCGCTCGACCTGCCCGGTGAGGTCGGCACGTGCCGCCGCCCGCTGCTCGTGCTCACTCAGGGCGCGCTTCCCGCCACCGTGCACCGTTCCGTCTATCCGTACTTCGTCGGCGTCGCCCGGCTCGACGCCGACGGCGCGCTCGTCGGGGAGGATCGTTTCCTCGGTGTCCTCACCGTGACCGCTCTGCACGAGAACATCCTCGACATCCCCGTGGTCTCGCGCCGGGTGCGGGAGGTCGTCGCGCGGGCGCGGGTCGAGCTGTCGTCCTACAGCGGCCAGGCGATGCTCGAGATCATGCAGACGGTGCCCCGCGCGGAACTGTTCTCCATGGACACCGACACCCTCTACGAGACCGTCACGGCGGTGGTCGACATCCGCAGGCAGGTGCGGTTGTTCGTCCGCGTCGACACCTACGGGCGGTACATCTCGTGCCTCGTCTACCTGCCGCGCGACCGCTACACGACGAAGGTGCGCGTGGCGATCCAGGACATCCTGTTGCGCGAGTTCGGTGGCGGCGTACTCGACTACACCGCGCGGGTCTCCGAACGTGACCTCGCGTTGCTGCACGTGACGATCCGTTTCTCCGGGCGCGCACGTCGCGAGGTGGACACCTCCGAGGAGAACCGCCTGCGGATCCAGGCGATGCTCGCGGAAGTGACCCGCAACTGGGCCGATCGGCTCGGTGAGGCGGCGGCCGCGACCGGCGATCTCGATCCGTTGCTGGTGCAGCGGTACGCCGAGGTCGTGCCCGAGGCGTACAAGGAGGACTTCGGCTCCGAACGTGCCCTGGACGACCTGCGGCGTCTGGAAGCGCTCGACTCCGGCGATCTCGACACGCACCTGTACCGTCCGGGTTCCGACGATCCGTTGTCGTTGCGTTTCACCCTGTACATCGCCGACGAGACGGTCACCCTCGGCCGGATCCTCCCGGTGTTGCAGAGCCTCGGCGTCGAGGTCGTCGACGAGCGGCCCTACCGGCTGCCGCGATCGGACGGAATCGAGTGCGGGATATACGATTTCGGACTCTGTCTGCCCGAGGACATCGAGCACGGCATCGTGGAGGCCGATCCGACCCTGGCGGATCGTCTCACCGACACCTTCACCGTGGCCTGGCGGGGGGCGGTCGAGACCGACCGGTTCAACCAGCTCGTGCTGCGCGCCGGGCTCACCTGGAAGCAGGTCGTGCTTCTCCGCGCCTACGCGAAGTACTTGCGCCAGACCGAATTTCCGTACAGCCAGTACAACATCGAAGGTGTGCTGCTCGGCGCCCCCCACACCGCGGCGCTGCTCGTCGGGCTGTTCGAGTCCCGATTCGATCCGGAGAACGCCTCCGCCGAACGCGAACAGCAGATCGCCGAGGAACTCACGACGACGATCGCAGAGGTGACCGCCCTGGCCACCGACCGCATCCTCCGGGGACTGTTCTCGTTGATCCGTGCGACCCTGCGCACCAACTTCTACGTGGCCGGCGGTATCGGGCACGAGCGCCCGGACGGCCGGGCGTTGTCGCTCAAGTTCGATCCGCGACGGATCGCCGAACTACCCCAGCCGCGACCGGCTTTCGAGGTGTTCGTCTACGCCCCGGGCGTCGAGGGCGTCCACATGCGGTTCGGTCCCGTCGCCCGCGGTGGTCTGCGCTGGTCCGACCGCCGGGAGGACTTCCGCACGGAGGTGCTCGGCCTGGCCAAGGCGCAGGCCGTGAAGAACGCGGTGATCGTGCCCGTGGGTGCGAAGGGTGGCTTCGTCGTCAAGCACGCCCCGCGTCCGACCGGTGACGCCGAGGCGGACCGGCGCGCCGTCCGCGAGCGTGGCGAGCGGTGCTACCGGTGCTTCATCGCCGGTCTGCTCGACATCACCGACAACCTCGACGCCGCCCGCAACGACACGGTCCCGCCGCAGCGGGTCGTGCGTCACGACAACGACGACCCGTATCTCGTGGTGGCCGCGGACAAGGGCACCGCGTCGTTCTCCGACCTCGCGAATTCCGTTGCGGCGGAATACGGCTACTGGCTCGGCGACGCGTTCGCGTCAGGTGGCTCCGCCGGTTACGACCACAAGGAGATGGGCATCACCGCGCGCGGTGCATGGGAGAGCGTCCGGCGTCACTTCCGCGAACTCGGATCCGACCCGCAGACGGACGATTTCACCGTCGTCGGCATCGGTGACATGAGCGGTGACGTCTTCGGCAACGGCATGCTGCTCAGCCGGCACATCCGGCTCGTCGCGGCCTTCGACCATCGGCACATCTTCCTCGATCCCGATCCCGATCCGGAGCGGTCGTTCGAGGAGCGGCACCGGTTGTTCGAACTGCCGCGGTCGTCGTGGAAGGACTACTCGACCGAACTCGTCTCGGCCGGGGGCGGGGTGTGGGACCGGACGGCCAAGTCGGTGCCCGTCGGTCCCGAGGTGCGTGCGGTGCTCGACCTGCCCGACGACGTCACCGCACTCCCACCGCCCGAACTGATCCGCGCGATCCTGCGCGCACCCGTCGACCTGTTGTGGAACGGCGGTGTCGGCACCTACGTGAAGGCGTCGACGGAAACCCATGCGGACGTGGGGGACAAGAGCAACGACGGCGTGCGCGTCGACGGGCGGGAACTGCGTGCCCGGGTCGTGGGCGAGGGCGGCAATCTCGGTGTCACGCAACGCGGCCGCATCGAGTTCGCGCGCGCCGGCGGAAAGATCAACACCGACGCGATCGACAACTCGGCCGGCGTCGACAGCTCCGACCACGAGGTCAATATCAAGATTCTCCTCGACGCTATGGTGACCGCCGGCGAACTCGCGGCGGAGGACCGCAATCCGCTGCTCGCGTCGATGACCGACGACGTCGCCGAACTCGTTCTCGCCGACAACATCTCGCAGAACGCCGTGCTCGGACTCGAGCGGGCCGTCGCGCCGTCCCTGCTGGGGGTGCACCGTCGGATGCTCGCAGCCCTGGAACTCGATCGTGGACTCGACCGCGGCCTCGAGGCCCTGCCCGACGAGGCCGAGTTCGATCGTCGTGAAGCGGCGGGGGAGGGGTTGACGTCGCCGGAGCTGGCGCAGCTCCTCGCCCACGTCAAGCTCGCCCTCGTCGACGACCTGCTGGCCACGGACCTGCCCGACAACGAGACCTTCGCGTCGATCCTGCCCGCTTACTTCCCGCCCGCTCTGCGCGAGCGGTTCCGGGCCGGGATCCGGGCGCATCCGCTGCGTCGGCAGATCGTTGCGACCATGCTGGCCAACACCACGGTCGACAACGGCGGCCCCACCTACGTCTACCGGCTCGCCGAGGAGGCCGGGGCGTCGGCGACCGACGCCATCCGCGCCTACACCGCCGTCACCACCATCTTCGGGCTACCGGCCCTGTGGGACGAGATCCGGGCCGCCGGGCTGCCTGTCGACATCGAGGACGACCTGCTGCTCGAATCCCGCCGCGTGCTCGACCGGGCGTCGCGCCGGCTCCTCGCCACGCGGCCGCAGCCCCTCGCGGTCGGTGCCGAGATCAGCCGTTACCGCGATGCCTTCGCGCGTCTCGCACCGCGGGTAGCGGACTGGATGCGCGGGCACCACGCCGAGGACTTCCTTCGTCGTACCCGCCCGCTCCTCGAACGAGGAGCACCGCAGGAGCTCACGGGCGTCGTCTTCCGGCTCCTCGACCAGTTCCCGCTGCTCGACGTCATCGACATCGCCGACATAGAGCAGCGCGACGAGGCGGAGGTCGCCGATCTCTACTACGCCCTCGACGCGCGCCTCGGCGTCGACCGCCTGCTCACGGCGGTCTCCGGTCTCGAGCGGGGCGACCGCTGGCATTCGCTGGCACGCCTCGCGCTGCGCGAAGACCTGTACGGCTCGTTGCGGTCGCTCGTCCTCGACGTGCTCGCCGGCGCCGAACCCGGGGAGTCGACCGAGGAGATGATCGAGGACTGGGAGTCGTCCAACGGCTCCAAACTCGTCCGTGCGAGGGCGGCGCTCGACGAGATATTCGCGTCTGGAAGTCTGGACCTCGCCACCCTCTCGGTGGCGGCACGACAGATCAGGGGCATGGTGCGCACGCGCGCATCCGATCGGAGGTAACGAGTGAGCGGTGCGGGCGAACAGTTCGGTTTCCACACCGAGGTGATGGTGCGGTGGTCCGACATGGACGTCTTCCAGCACATCAACCACGCGCGGATGGTCACCCTCCTCGAAGAAGCGCGGATCCCGTGGTTGTTCGCCGACGGCCGCCCCACCCGGGACCTGCGCGAGGGGGCCGTCATCGCCGATCTCCACGTCCGCTACCGAGGGCAGTTGCGTCACGACGACGGTCCGCTCGACGTGTTGATGTGGACGGAGAAGGTACGCGCGGTCGACTTCACGATCGGTTACGAGGTGCGGCCGGGCGGTGCCCCGGTCGACTCGGCGCCGGCGGTGGTCGCGTCCACCCAGATCGCGGCGTTCGACATCGAGACCCAGCGCCTGCGCCGGCTCAGCGACGACGAACGCGAGTTCCTGCGTCAGTGGCAACGAAACTGACGGTGGCACCGCAATTGACGAGGCCGACGTGACCGACGACCGGATCCGACGCGCAGAGCGCCTCCTGACGCTCGCCGACCCCGACGACAGCGTCGACCTCGCCGCATTCCTGGCCCGGGCCGCGCGTCTCGACGAGGCTGCCGTGGTGCGGTTGCGCCGCCGCGGCGACGGATTGCTCGGTGTGTGGACACGCACCGGTTTCGAGGTGCTCGCCGGACGCGTCGTCCGCGGAACCGTGGCTCCGGCCGACACCTGCGTGGCCGCCGAGTCGCTGCGGGCCGCGCTTCTCGCCGGGTCCGAACCGCGCACCGAGGTCGACCCGGGCTGGGCGATGGATTCCGCCTGGCGCGGCGCACTTCCACCCGACGACGGCTACGTCCACGTCGACGACGTGCCGGCACGGATCCTCGTCGCACTCGCGCAACGCGGCGTCGCGCTCACCCGCGAGCACGGCGCGCAGGGACCGCCGGCGTCGTTGCTCGCCCAAGAGGTTCTCGAGGTGAGCGGTGCCGGGACGACCGTGGGTGTGCCGATGCGCATGGTGTTCGCGCTCGGTGCGATGGGCTTCGTGCCGGGTGCCGGTCGTGACAGCGTCGACTCGACGGGTATCGATCCCGCCGAGATGGTCCGGGTCCGGGCGTCCGCCACCTGGATGCGCCTCGACGCCCGCTTCGGGTCGGTCTATCTGCGCCGCGGCGGGGGGCTCGGTCTGAGCGTCCTCTGAGGGAGCCTCACGCCAACCAGGCGGCGGTGTCCGGTGGCAGTGCGTGTCCGGTGAGCGGCGCACTCGCGAGCAGCACCTCGCCGGGAGGCAGATCGACCGCGACGTCGCCGGCGTTGAGAACACAGGTCAGGCCGTCGGAACGGCGGAAGGCCAGGCACCCCGCCGGGCTTCCGTACCAGCCGATCCCACCGCCCTCGGATCGCCTTCGCTCCGTGCTGATGGATCGCCTTCGCTCCGTGCTGATGGATCGCCTTCGCTCCGTACGGATCTCGATCGCCTGGCGGTACAGCGAGAGCGTCGAGCCCGCATCCTCGAGTTGCTTCTCGACGGTGAGCGCCGACCACTCCGGCGGCTGGGGCAGCCACGCGGACCCGGCGGAGGTGAACCCGAAGGGCGGTGTTTCGCCCTCCCACGGCAGCGGCACGCGGCATCCGTCGCGTCCGCGTTCGGTGTGGCCGGATCGCTCCCAGACCGGATCCTGCAGCACCTCGTCGGGCAGGTCGACGTTCGGCAACCCCAGTTCGGCGCCGTTGTAGACGAACACTGCTCCCGGGAGCGCGAGGGCGACGAGGATCATCGCGCGTGCCCGCGCGAGCCCGACCTCACCGCCTCCGTACCGAGTGACCTCGCGGTCGACGTCGTGGTTCGACAGCGTCCACGTCGGTGAGGCATGCACCGACGTCACCGCCGCCAGGCCCTTCTCGATCGCGTCGCGGACGGCGTCGGCGTCCCAGTCCGACAGCGTCAGGTGGAAGTCGAAGGCGAGATGCAGTTCGTCCGGGCGCAGGTACTCGGCGAACCGTTCGTGGTCGTCGACCCAGATCTCACCGATCGCCACCGAGTCCGGATACTCGTCGAAGACCCGCCGGATGCGGCGGTGGATGTCGTGCACCTCGGGATTGTTGAACCGAGGGTCGGCGGGGGAGTGCCCGAGCAGTTCGTTGGTCTCCCACCCCTCGTGGTCGGGAAGATCTGCGGGCTTGGCCATCCCGTGGGCCACGTCGATCCGGAAACCGTCCACGCCCCGGTCCAGCCAGAACCGCAGGGTCTTGTCGAGGTCCTCGACGACCTCCTCGTCGTCCCAGTTCAGATCGGGCTGCCCGGGAGCGAAGACGTGCAGATACCACTGACCGGGCGTGCCGTCGGGTTCGGTGATGCGGGTCCAGGCCGGCCCGCCGAAGACGCTCGGCCAGTTGTTCGGTGGTGCGCTGCCGTCCGGTTCGCGCCCGTCGCGGAAGTGGAAGCGCCGGCGTTCACGGCTGCCCGGCCCGGCTTCGAGCGCGGCCCGGAACCAGCGGTGCTCGACGCTGACGTGGTTCGGCACGAGGTCCATCACCACCCGGATGCCGCGCGCGTGGGCGTCGGCGACCAGCGCTTCGAGATCGGCGATGTCCCCGAACAGCGGGTCGATGTCGCGAGGATCGGAGACGTCGTAGCCGTGATCGGCCATCGGTGAACGCATCACCGGGTTGAGCCAGATCGCGTCGACACCGAGCAGTTCGAGATAGCCGAGGCGGCTGCGCACCCCCGCGAGGTCGCCGATGCCGTCACCGTTCGCATCGACGAACGAGCGGGGATAGACCTGGTAGAAGACCGCGTTGCGCCACCACGGCGCCGTCGGGTCGCCTCGTCCGGAGGTCGGTGCTGCGGGGTGGGCCACGGGACTCATCGTGTCAGACGACAGGGCGAAAGGCAGGGCGAACGTGGCCGCGGCCGTTCCGTCCGGGCCTGCCCGCATGATAGGACGAACGGCATGAATACGACATCGATCGTCGCGGTCCGGTTGGACGACGTGGAGCTGCGCGACGACCCGATCGACCCTGCGTGGATCCGCGAGGGCGCGCCCGTGGCGCGCAGCGGTCAGTGGGCGACCAGCGCCGACCGCACCACCACCACACACGTGTGGGACTGCACGGCCGGTCGCTTCGACTGGCATTTCGGCGTCGACGAGATTGTTCACATCGTGGAGGGCTCGGTCATCGTCTCGTCCGCAGACTCCGAGCCGCGCACCTTGCGTGCCGGGGACGCGGCGCTCTTCCGAGCCGGGACCACCGCTCTGTGGGAGGTCCCCGAATACGTGCGCAAGCACGCCGTCCTGCGTCGTCACCTGTCGCCGGCGGCGCGGTTCACCCAGAAGGTGGAGGACCGCCTGCGCCGGATTCTGGGCCGCTGAGCTGCGCCGACCTCGGTCAGATGGGGGAATTCATCATCGAGTCGGCCGCCATGTTCATGTAGTCGACGAGCTGCCGGCGGTGCTCGTCGTCGAGCGTCTTCTCGTCGATCGACGCGATCGCGGTGTGCATGCAGCGCAACCAGGCGTCGCGCTCGAGCGGCCCGATCCGGAAGGGATGATGACGCATGCGCAGCCGCGGGTGGCCCCGCTCCTCGGAGTAGGTGCGCGGGCCGCCCCAGTACTGCTCGAGGAACATCCGCATGCGTCGTTCGGCCGGACCGAGATCCTCCTCGGGATACAGGGGCCGGACGATCTCGTCCCGTGCGATCTCCTCGTAGAACCGTGCAGTGAGCCGGCGGAACGTATCGGCGCCACCGACCGCCTCGTAGAAGGTCTGCTCGTCACTCATCTGTATTCGTTCACCGTCCCTCTCGACCGTCCATTGTGCCCGCTCCCGACCGCACACCGCCCGACGAGCCGTGCCGGGCGGGACCGTCACCGGATGTTCACCGGCCCGACCTGGACCGGTCCGCTGATTTGGGGTGCGATTCGGGAGCATCCGTGGTCCACTGTTCCCAGTCTTTTCGGAGGTCGTATGAAGCACAGCAGCAGCTCGCATCGACAACTCCCGCCCGCGGACGCCCCTGCAGGGGTGCCGGGGGCTACCACACTGCGCGTGGTGCACGACAGCACCGCGACGGTACCCGACTGGTTGAAACGTCGAGTGTTGCTGCTCAACGCCACCTACGAGCCACTCACGGCCCTGCCCGCTCGCAGGGCCGTGGTCCTGATGGCCGGGGGCAAGGCCGATACCGTGCACGACGATCCGCTCGCCCCGCTGGTGCGGTCGGCAGAATGGTCCGTGCAGCTGCCATCGGTGATCCGTCTGCGCAACTATGTGCGCGTTCCGTATCACGCGCGGGTGCCGCTCACCCGGGCCGCGCTCATGCACCGCGACCTGAACCGGTGCGCCTACTGCGGGGGCAAGGCCGAGACGATCGACCACGTCGTGCCGCGCAGCCGAGGCGGCGAGCACACCTGGGAGAACTGCGTCGCATGCTGCGCGCCGTGCAACCACCGCAAGGCCGACAAGCTGCTCACCGAACTCGGATGGACCCTGCGTGTGGTGCCGAATCCGCCCAAGGGCCGGCACTGGCGCCTGCTCGCCACCCTGCCCGAGTTGCACCCCACCTGGCTGCCCTATCTGGGGGAGGGCGCGGCCTGATCGGGCCGTTCTCCGGGGCATATGAGGCCTTTCGGGCCCGGCTGGGCTAACGTTTGGCTGTGAGCATTCTCGAGACAACCCTGATCTTCGTCGGCATCCCGCTGCTGATCGTCTTGGTCTTCGGTGGGCTGTCCTTCGTCCTGAGCAAGTACCCGGGCTCCACGCCGTCGGACGACCCGTACACGCTCGACCGGAAATGGGAGCACGGACCGCTCCTGTGGACCGCGACCGACGAATCGACCCATCCCTGGAAATACCCGCATCATGGTCACGGTCATGCCGCTCTGACCTCGGCGGAGCTGATCGGAGGTACCGCAAGTGGCAAGTGGTGACGTGATCCAGCGTCCGGTCGTCGCGCCGGAGAACCTGCCGCACGGTGCGGCACTCACCGCGAGCGGACGCATCTCCGCCGTGCGCGGTCTCGGTCAGGCCTTCACGGGTGCGCCCTTCAAGGACCGCGACCTCATCACCCTCGACGACACGCTCACGCACGCGACGCGGATCACCAATGTGCGGTTCACCGTCTACATCGGTGACGACGAGAATCCGGCCGCGGCGACCGACGCCCTGCTGCCGACGACGCCGGACGCCGACAACTCGGTCCTCGTCGCCGTCTTCCCGAACCAGCGGAGCATCGAGATCCGCTCGGGTCGCACCGCCGCCGACCGCGCCACCGACCGGGTGCTGCAGCTCGGCGTGACCGCGGCCGTGTCGTCATTCGGCCAGGGGAATCTGCTCGACGGCATCACCAGTGCGGTCCGCGTCATCGCGAACGCCATGGTCGCTCCCTAGTCCGGAGCCCACGACCATCTGTGGCCCGCTGCCACTCCGCGAAGGAGAGGCGGCGGGCCACAGTCGTCTCATGTGGGCGTCTCATGTGGGCACCGCCCACGGTCGTTCGGTGAGGTCGGCGCGTCAGGACGCGTCGAACGCGCGTGCCTTCAACGAGCGCACGACCCCGGCACGACCCTCGACGACGAGCCGGCGCAGCGCCGGCGGATGGTCGCCGGCGAGGAACTCGTCTGCCGCAGCCACCGACTGCTCACTGATCGACCACGACGGGTAGAGCCCGATCACGACGGTCTGCGCGACCTCGCTCGAACGACGCTCCCACACTCCCGGCACCTCCGCGAAGTACCGCGCGACGTACGGCTCGAGCAATTCGCCCTGACCGGCCGGGGCGAAACCGCCGATCACGGCGCGCGCCGTGATGTTCGGGACGCTGTCGTCGTGCACGACGGTCTGCCACACCTGCTCCTTGACGGCCTCCTGCGGACGGGCCGCGCGGGCGGCCGCCGCCTGGCGGGCACCCGCGGCCGTCGGGTCGCGTTCGGCCTCCGCGTCGATGAACGGCGACTCCACGCCCTCGGCGTCGACCTCACCCGCCGCGGCGAGCGCCTGGACGATCCGCCAGCGCAGATCGGTGTCGACCGTCAGCCCGGGCAGGCCGACCGTCGCCGGATCGGCGCCCAGCAGCTCCTCGAGCACCTCGGTGTGCCAGGGAGACAGGTACGCGGTGGTCAGCGCGTTGACGAACGCGAGCTGATGGTCGGAGCCGGCGACGGACTCGCGGGCGAGCTCGAGCAGACGGTTGGCGAAGTTCGCCCGGCCCTGCTCCGCGGCCCAGAACGGGTCGGCGTAGCTCTCCAGCGCGGTGTGCGCCTGCATGAGCAGACGCTGGACGACACCGACCTCGGTCTCGGCGGCGATACCGCGCTGCACGAGGGCGACGAAATCGCGCGCCTTCATCTCGGCCTGACGGGTCATCTCCCACGCCGCCGACCACACCAGGGTGCGCGGCAGCGACTCGGCGATGTCGCCGACCCGGTCGATGACGGTCGCGAGCGACTCCTCGTCGAGCCGCACCGAGCAGTACGTCAGGTCGTCGTCGTTGACGAGGACGAACGCGCCGCGCGGCACGCCCACCAAGTCGGGGACCTCGGTGCGCTCGGCGGCGTCGACGTCGATCTCCACGCGGTGCGTGCGGACGAGCTTGCCGGAGCCGTCGTCGTCGTACACACCGATCGCGAGGCGGTGCACGCGGAACTCACCGGCGCCGGGCTGGGCACCTTCCTGCACCACCGCGAAACGCGTGAAGCGTCCCTGGTCGTCGACCTCGAAGTCCGGTCGCAGGATGTTCAGGCCGGTGGTCTTGAGCCACTGGGCACCCCAGTCCGACAGGTCGCGGCCGGAGGCCTTCTCCAGCGCGGCGAGCAGGTCGTCGAAGGTGGCGTTGCCGTAGGCGTGGTCGCGGAAGTACTCGCGCAGACCGGCGAGGAAGGGCTCCTGCCCCACATAGGCGACGAGCTGCTTGAGCACCGACGCGCCCTTGGCGTAGGTGATGCCGTCGAAGTTGACCTCGACCGCGGCGAGGTCGGGGATGTCGGCGGCGATCGGGTGCGTCGACGGCAGCTGGTCCTGCCGGTAGGCCCACGACTTCTCGACGTTCGCGAAGGTCGTCCACGCGTTGGTGTACTCGGTGGCCGAGGCCTGGCACAGCACCGACGCGAACGTCGCGAACGACTCGTTGAGCCACAGGTCGTCCCACCAGCGCATGGTGACGAGGTCGCCGAACCACATGTGCGCCATCTCGTGCAGGACGGTCTCGGCGCGGCGCTCGTAGGAGTAGCGGGTGACCTTGGACCGGAAGACGTAGTCCTCCAGGAAGGTCACCGCTCCGGCGTTCTCCATCGCCCCGGCGTTGAACTCGGGCACGAACAGCTGGTCGTACTTGCCGAAGGCGTAGGGGATCCCGAAGTTGGCGTGGTAGAAGCCGAAGCCCTGTTTGGTCTCGGTGAACAGCCGGTCGGCGTCCATGTACTCCGCGAGCGACGCTCGGCAGAAGATGCGCAGCGGGATGGTGCCGTGCTCGTCGGTGTACTCGTCGGACCACACGGCATACGGACCGGCGATGAGCGCGACGAGATAGGTGCTCATCCGCGGGGTGGTGCGGAAGATGTGCAGACCCGGCTGCGCGGCCGCCGTCTGTACGGTGTCGGCGTTGGAGATCACGGCCCAGTCCTGCGGTGCGGTGACCTGCAGGTCGAAGGTGGCCTTGAGATCGGGCTGGTCGAAGCACGCGAACATCCGCTTGGCGTCGGCCGTTTCGAACTGCGAGTACAGGTACACCGCGTCGTCGGTGGGGTCGACGAACCGGTGCAGGCCCTCGCCGGTGTTCGTGTACAGGCAGTCGGCGTCGACGACGAGTTCGTTGTGAGCGGCGAGCCCGGTAAGGGTGATGCCGGTCTCCTCGGAGTATCCGGACACGTCGACGGGGTCGCCGTTGAGGGTCGCCGAATGCACGGTCTTCGCGATGAGGTCGATGAACGTCGAGGCTCCCTCGGTCGCGTCGAATCGCACGGTGGTCACCGATCGGAAGGTCGTGGTGCCCGGCGCGCCGGCACCGTCGGTGAGATCCAGTTCGATGCTGTAGTTGTCGACGGACAGGATCGCGGCCCGTTCGGCGGCCTGCTCGCGGGTCAGATTCGGTGGTGCCACGGGAGAACTCCTTCTCACGACGGAATGTCGGTCGGCGTCCATCCCATCATGATCGGCGAACCCTCACGGAGCGACGTCGGACAACGGCACCGTGGTGTCCGTCAGCCGACCGACGTCGACGGGCCGCCCGGAGGCGATGAGTGCGCGGAGGTCGTCCCCGGCATCCCAGATGTTGACGTTCATCCCCGCCCGGACCCGCTGCTCGTCGTCGAGCCAGAACGCGAGGAACTGCCGTCCCGGCACGTCGCCGCGGGTGACCACCCGCGCGTCGCGGGGCGCGAGCCCGACATACTCCATGCCAAGGTCGTACTGGTCGGTGAAGAAATAGGGGAGCCGGTCGTAGGTCGCCTCACGTCCGAGCATCGTCGCGGCCGCGACGGCCGGCTGGTTCAGGGCGTTCGCCCAGTGTTCGACGCGCACACGGGTGCCGAGCAGCGGATGCTCCGCCGACGCGATGTCGCCGACGGCGACGATGTCCGGGTCGCTCGTCCGCAGCGATGCGTCGACGAGCACGCCGTCGTCCACCGCGAGTCCGGCGTCGCGGGCCAGCTCGATGTTCGGGCGCGCCCCGACCGCGACGAGCACGGCGTCGGCGGGCACCACACTGTCGTCGCCGAACCGGATGCCGCTCGCGCGACCGTCGTAGGCGACGATCTCGCGCACCGAGGTGTTCGTCCGCAGATCGACACCGTGCGCGCGGTGCAGGTCGGCGAACACCGCACCCATCTCCTCGCCGAGGGCACCGGACAGGGGTTGCTTCGCGGTCTCCGCGACCACCACGCCCGCGCCCCGGTCGCGGGCGTTCGCGGCGATCTCCATGCCGATCCATCCCGCGCCGATGACGGCCAGCCATCCCGCGTGGTCGGTCTCGCCCTGGATCGCGGTGAGCAGCGCATCGGAGTCCTCGATGGTGCGCATGACGTACACGCGTTCGGCGTCGGCTCCGGGAATCGGGACCGTGCGGGGCGTCGAGCCCGTGGCGAGCGCGAGCTTGTCGTAGTGGAGCGTCGACCCGTCGGGCAGCGTCACCGTGTGGGCGGCCGGATCGATCGCGGTGACCTTCGTGCCGAGCAGCAGTTCGACGCGGTGGTCGCGGTACCAGTCGCCGTCGTGCACCGTGAAGTCGGCGAGTTGCTTGCGTCCGGCGAAGTAGTCCTTCGACAACGGCGGTCGCTCGTAGGGCAGGTGCTCCTCCGCGCCGATGAGCAGGATGCGCCCGGGAAAGTCGCGGGCGCGCAGTTCCTCTGCCAGCTTGGCGCCGGCCAGACCCGCGCCGACGATCAGAAACGTTTCCTCACCCGACATCGTGGTGCCTCCGCTGTGATGCGTGCCGGACCTGCTTCCCGGCTCCGACGTTACGGCTACCGCCCGCACTACGGCCCGGTTCAGGAAGAATCGTCGACGGGGCCGTGTTGAACATGCTTGTAGTTGTCCGGCCCGTACGAACTCTTGTGAGGAGATCTCTTGAGCGACCTGACCGCCGCGTCCTCGACCGGCAAGGACATCGCCGACTTCTGGTTCGATCCGTTGTGCCCGTGGTGCTGGATCACCTCGCGCTGGATCCTCGAGGTCACGAAGGTGCGCGACATCGAGGCGCGTTTCCACGTCATGAGCCTGGCCGTGCTGAACGAGGGGCGCGACCTGCCGGAGGAGTACGCCGAGCTGATGACGAAAGCCTGGGGCCCGGTGCGCGTCGCGATCGCTGCGGCGCAGAAGTACGGCGACGACATCCTCTCCCCGCTGTACACGGCGATGGGCACCCGCATCCACAACGAGGGCAACAAGGACTTCGCGGACGTGATCGCCGCGTCGCTCGCCGAACTCGACCTCGACGCCTCGCTGGCCGAGGCCGCCGACAGCGCCGCCTACGACGAGGCTCTGCGCACGAGCCATCACGCCGGCATGGACAAGGTGGGCCAGGACGTCGGTACCCCGACGATCCATGTCAACGGCATCGCCTTCTTCGGGCCCGTCCTGTCGAAGATCCCGCGCGGGGAAGAGGCCGGCAAGGTATGGGACGGTGTGGTTGCCCTCGCGTCCTACCCGCACTTCTTCGAGCTCAAGCGCAGCCGCGACGAGGAGCCCGACTTCTCCTGACCGGGCACCGCCGTGGCGCTCGGTAGAGTGCAACGGCGTGTCGAACGATCATGTGGTCCGGCCGGCGACGGTACACGATGTCGAGAAGGCGACGGCAACGCTCGGACGAGCGTTCCGCGACTATCCGTTCACCCGCTACACCGTCGACGGCCGGGACCACGAGACCCGGGTCCGCGACCTCCAAGGGCTCTTCCTCGCCGAGATCGGCATGCGCTGCGGCGAGGTATGGGTCTCCGACGACGTCGACGCCGTGGCCGTCTGGACGACGCCCGGCTCCACCGGACTCGAGGAGGCGTTCACGTCCGTCTCCGATCGGGTGACGGAGCTGCGGGGTGATCGTGCCCGCGCCGCCGAACTGGCCGAGCAGGCCACCGCGGAACTGCAACCGAGCGAGCCAGGGTGGTTCCTGGCCACGGTGGGCGTCGATCCCGCCTCGCAGGGGCGCGGCCTGGGACGGGCCGTCCTCGAACCAGGACTTCGCGCGGCCGAGCGGCAGGGGGTCGCGGCCTGTCTGGAGACCTCCTCGGAGGCGAACGTCGCGCTCTACGAACGTCTCGGATTCGTCGTTACCGGTGTCGTGGAGCTGCCGGACGGCGGCCCGAAGGTCTGGGCGATGCGCCGCTGACCTGCCGGGGCGGGGTTCGCCACGCTCGGGACCGAAGGTCGCAACGCTCCGCCGTACAGACTTGTGCTCACTCCGAATTCGATTCTCGGCTTCGGGTCGGGCGCGGACTACCGTGATGCATCACGGCTCGCGGCCTCCGGACTGCCAGCGGCACCCACCCGCCGCGCTACGGTGCCCTCCGACCCGCCCCCGGCGTGGTGCCCTCTGACCCGCCCCCGGCGGGGTGTGCTCCGACCCGCCCCTCGCACGGCGAACGGCGCGTGCGGGCGAGCGGACGAGTCTCGTTAGACTCGGCCCATGCGCGTTTACCTGGGAGCCGACCACGCGGGCTTCGAACGGAAGAATGAGATCATCGAGCACCTGAAGAAGAACGGCCATGAGCCGATCGACTGCGGTGCGTTCGAGTACGACGCCCTCGACGACTACCCGGCGTTCTGCATCGAGGCTGCTCGGCGCACCGTCGCCGACGAGGGCAGCCTCGGTATCGTGCTCGGTGGCAGCGGTAACGGCGAGCAGATCGCCGCCAACAAGGTGCGAGGTGCGCGCTGCGCCCTCGCCTGGAGCGTCGACACCGCCAAGCTTGCGCGCGAGCACAACAACGCGCAGCTCATCGGCATCGGTGGCCGCATGCACAGCCTCGAGGAGACCCTCGCGATCGTCGACGCCTTCCTGTCGACCGAGTGGTCGAACGAGGAGCGTCACCAGCGCCGTATCGACATCCTCGCCGAGTACGAGAGAACCGGCGAGGCTCCGGCAGTTCCCGGCGCACCTGCCTGATCCGTGCCCGAAGGACACATCCTGCACCGGCTTGCCCGGCTGCACCACGAGTGGTACTCGGGTGCGCCGGTGCGGGTGTCCAGTCCGCAGGGGCGGTTCGCCGACGGTGCCGCCGCCGTGGACGGGCGCGTCCTGACCCACGCGGACGCGTGGGGCAAGCATCTCTTCCACCACTACGAGGGCGGTCTCGCCGTCCACGTGCACCTCGGTATCTACGGTGAGTTCACCGACCGCGAGTTGCCGCTCGGCGAACCGGTCGGACAGGTGCGGATGCGGATGATCGGCGCGCGCCACGGCAGCGACCTGCGTGGTCCGGCGGCGTGCGAGGTGCTCACCCCCGGCGAGGTCGAGGCGATCGAGGCCCGGCTCGGTCCAGACCCGCTGCGACCCGACGCCGATCCCGAGCGGGCATGGCGCCGTATCGGCAGATCACGCACCGCGATCGGCGCGTTGCTCATGAACCAGGCCGTCATCGCCGGCGTCGGCAACGTCTACCGCGCAGAAGTGCTCTTCCGTCACGGCATCCATCCGGAACGTCCGGGAAACAAGCTGTCCCGCAGAGAGTTCGACGCGATCTGGGCCGACCTCGTCGAACTGATGAACGTCGGTGTGGAGCACGGGCGCATGCACGTCGTGCGACCCGAACACGACCACGGCGCACCGGCCTACGCCAAGAACAGGCCCCGGACGTACGTCTACCGCCGTGCCGGCGAACCCTGCCGGATCTGCGGGACTCCCGTTCTGCACTCGGTCATGCAGGCGCGGAACCTGTTCTGGTGCCCGGTCTGTCAGCCGAGCTGACCCGACTCAGCTGACCCGACTCAGCAGATCCGACTCAGAAATCGAAGCCCCCGAAATCGAATCCGCCGCTGTCTCCGCCACCGAAGTCGCCGCCACCGAAGTCGTCACCGCCTCCGTACTCGTCGCCCCCGCCGTACTCGTCACCACCGCCGAAGTCGTCGCCGGCACCTGTCTCCGCCGACGGATCACCGACACCGGATTCGAATGCCTGCGCGTCGTAGGGGACACCGGCCATCCCGGCGAACATCGTCGAGAAGAGCAGCATCGAGCCGACGCCCCACGCGCCCGCGACCAGGGCGGGCTTCCACCACGGCTCCGAATACCAGCCCGCAGGGACAGGCCGGCCCGCGACGCGGCCGCCGGGGTAGTAGTTCGGCGTCGCGGAGGACGGTGACGGCGACGCGGCGATGGTGCGGCCCTCGAAGTCGACGGTGCGCTTCTCGGTGACCTCGCCGGCGGACTTCTGTCCGTCGAGCGTTGGGATCTCCGGCCCCGGGTCCATGCCCATCGCCAGGCGCGCAGCTCGGATGTAGTACAGACCTTCGAGCGCGGTCTGTTTCGCGAGACGCGCCTGCATCGGCGAGTTCGCCTGCTCGATCTGGGAGCCGGCGGCGGTGAAGCGCTCGGAGGCGTCCGCCAGCGCCTGACGCGAGGCGTCGTCGGTGCCGGTCAGGTTGTAGATCTGGCCGCCGAGACGCTCGATCGCCTGCCGTGCGTCGGCCTTGGCGTCGTCGAGGGTGACGGTGCGGTGACGGGTGGTGCTCTTCTGGGAGCGGGAGACGAAGTACACCACGGCACCGACGGCGGCGAGGATGAGCAGAAGTTCCACGGGCCGATCCTTCCGGTGGGGGAGGGTCCTGTCCTCCAGCGTACCGACGCGGGGAGTCACTCCCCGAGGACCGCGCGCATCCCTTCCTGCAGGCACGAATCGAACGAATCGCGGTTGGGGACGACCGTGGGGTCCACCGCCAGGCCCATGCAGCAGGTGTCGCGATAGGACATCGCCGACGCGGTCATCATCGCGCCGTCGGCCGCACCGAAGCCGTAGTACCGCTCGATCTTCGCGCCGCCGACGTAGAGCGGCGCGTGGGAACCGGGGAGCGTGGACACCACCACGTCCCGCGGACCGACGGCGATGTCGGAGTGTGCTCCGGCGGAGGACGGGAACGAGATGTCGATGCGTCGCATGAGATCGACCGTGTCCATCGCGTGGATGTCCGCCTCGTCCTCGGGTGCCATAGGCATAGGCACCGCCCCGCCGTCCGGCCCGGGGACGACGACACGCAGATCGTCGATCGAGCGGCCGTGCCTCCGCCGGTACTCGCTGCACGCGAGGAGCATCGCAGTGGAGAACCCGCTCGACACGCGGCAGCCCGCGCGTTCGCAGGCGTGACGCAGGGCGGCGAGATCCGCGTCGAGTACGTGCAGTCGCGGCGCGCGGGGTGCGGGCTCCTCGTGGTCGCCGGTGCGTCCGAGCAGGGCGTTGATCAATCCGGTGCCCAGCGAGGTGAACATGTGCGCCGCGGTGCGGAACGACTCGACGCCCTGTTCGGACACCGATCTCGCCCACGACAACATGGACTCGGACTGACCGGGTGAGGGTGCCGAGCCGAGATGCCGGAGCCGGATCACCAGCGCCGACTGGCCACCGCCGAGGCCGTCGAGCAAGGTCAGTTCCCACCGCGGGTGCCGGAGACCCGAGGGGTCGGGGGCCGTGCGGGCGTAGGCGAGTACCTCCTCGAAAGTCGCCGGGGCGGGCAGGGCGACCCGCTCGAGATGCCACGGCGGATCCGAGTCGGGATGCCCGGCGCGGCGCGGCGGATCGAGCCCGAACGGCAGTTCCACCACCCGGTGCCGGAAACTGGGCGACTCGTGGTTGCCGGGCGCGAGCACGGCGGCGACCCGATCCCAGTCGGGGGTGGCATCGAGAAGGACCGCGGCGACGACGGAGGAGCCGGGAGAGAGGGCCCGGGGGAGGTCGTCGGAGGTGTCCTTCACAAGAGGGACGGTCTCATATCGTGAACGACGCACACCCCTGCTTGACTCTCGCTTTGCACTATCGAGTCGAAAAGGTGACACGTCGTTGCTGGATTCGGGATCTCCCCACGTGCCGGTTCTCACCTCCGTGAGCGCCCTTTCCGGCGTATCACCACCGCTGCGCCCAGACCCGCTGCGGCGATCCACGGTGCGCCGGAGACGAACGGATCGAGCCACTGGTGGTTGACGTCGGCACGCGAACTCCGCCGCCTCGACGCCCCGCCGTGCGCGGTGATCTCCGACCGGATCCCGCTCTCGGTCACGGGATTGTCGGGACGGCCCTGCATCAGGGCCCGGACCCGGCTCTCGGCGACGTCGATGCGGTCGGCGCCGATCAGGAGCAACCAGTGCGCGGCGCGGCCTTCGCTGTAGCGGCGGTAGGCGTGCCTGCGCACGACGCCGGACAGTCCCTTCAGCGGCGCCGTGGTGCCGAAGACCGGGGTGACGAAGGCATGCTCGATCGAACGTTCGCGGGTCTCGTACCCGGGCTGGCGTTCGGGGAAGTCCCAGTGCGCGCCGGTCGTCTCAGGTGCGAAGCGTTCCTTCGGCACCGAGGGCCGATCGCGAGGATTCAGGTCGACTCCCCATCCGGGGATGCGGGCGCGCAGTTGGTCGGGGGTCTCCGGGGGTTCGGGCTTGTCTGCGGTGTAGGCCATGGCGGATCCTCCTCAACTCCCGTCGGCGACGATGATCGGCTTGATGCACCTGTCGAGCTTCGACGAGAACATGTGGTAGGCCTCGGGGATGTGTTCGAGCGGGACACGGTGCGTGACGATGTCGTTCGGCTTCAGATAGCCGTTGCGGACGTGCTCGAACAGACGGGGCCACTGACGTTTGACGGGGCACTGGTTCATCCGCAAGGTCAGCCCCTTGTTGAGTGCGTCGCCGAACTTCACGGCACTGAAGATCGGGCCGTAGGCGCCCACCACCGAGACGGTGCCGCCCTTGCGGACACCGTCGATGGCCCAGTTCAGCGCGACCGGCGAGCCACCTTGCATCTTCAGTTTCGCGGCCGTGACGTGCTGCAGGAAGTTGCCGTCGGCCTCCGCCCCGACCGCATCGATGGCGACGTCCGCTCCGAGATGACCGGTGATCTTCTTCAGGTGGACGATGATGTCGTCGTACTCCGCGAAGTTGTAGGTCTCGGCGTGAGCGAAGGTCCGGGCCTTCTCCAGCCGGTACTCGAGGTGGTCGATCACGATGACCCGGCCGGCACCCATGAACCAGGCGGACTTCGCCGCGTACAGGCCCACCGGTCCGGCGCCGAAGACCACGACCGTGTCGCCCTCGACGATGTCACCCAGCTGTGCACCGAAGTAGCCGGTCGCGAGGGCGTCGGTGAGCATCAGGGCGTCCTCGCCGTCCATCCAGTCGGGCACGATCGTTGGGCCGACGTCGGCGAACGGCACCCGCACGAACTCGGCCTGGCCGCCGTCGTAGCCGCCGCAGGTGTGCGAGTAGCCGTAGATGCCGCCGACCGCGGTGGCGTTGGGGTTGACGTTGTGGCAGTTGGAGTACAGGCCGCGCGCGCAGAAGAAGCACGACCCGCAGAAGACGTTGAACGGGACCATGACCCGGTTGCCGGGTTTCAGGCTCTGCACCGACGGCCCGACCTCGTGGACCACCCCGACGAACTCGTGACCGAAGGTCGTACCGACGCGGGTGTCGGGCATCATCCCGTGGTAGAGGTGCAGGTCGGAACCGCAGATCGCCGCCAACTCGACGCGCACGATGGCGTCGTTGGGGTGCTCGATCCGGGGAATGTCCTTCTCTTCGACGCGGACCCGATAGGGGCCGCGATAGACCATCGCGCGCATACGTGCTCCCTCGTCCTGGCTCGTGTGGTCGCGAATACCCGAGGGAAGGCGCTCCAAACGGCAGGTCGCGGGATCAGAGCGCGGGGACGTCCGGGGCGGGATGGGCTCCGCCGGACAGTGGAGGGGTCTGCGGTCCGGCGACGAACGCCCGGTGGAGCGCGTCGACGACGTCGGCGACGGCGTGACGGCGGGCGAACGCGCGTCGCTGCAGCATCGCCCCGGTGCCGCGGGCGAGGATCGCCTCCCACATCGCCACCGCGCACCGGCGGTCGCCGGCCTCCTCGAGTCGGGGGCCGATGTACCGGAGGAAGGCGCGGAAGGACTGCTGCGCGGTGGTGGGCCGCCCGGTGAACACGTCGACGGCACGTCCGGTCGGCCCCTCGCGAGCAGCGCACAGGTACGCGGCGTGGACGACCTCGTCGGCGACCGGGGGAGCAGTGATGCCCGCCCGGACCTCTCGTTCGGCGGTGGCGACGAGCGCGCGGACGAGCATCGCCAGGAGAACAGTCTCGTCGACCGTCGCCGGCACGTCGCTCACCCGGATCTCGACGGTGGGCAGATGCGCCGAGGGACGCACGTCCCAATAGACCATGCCCGGATCGAGGATGTTGCCGCTCTCGATCATCATGGCGACGATCGCGTCGTAGTGCTCCGCCGACGTGAACCGCGGGGGAGGACCCGCGCACGGCCACCGGGAGGCCATGATCGCCCGCCAACTGGCGTACCCGGTGTCGCGGCCCCGATGGATGGGCGAGTTGGCCGTCGCGGCCAGCAGGGTGGGCAACCACACCCGGACGTGATTGCACACCAGGACGGCGGTTTCGCGGTCCGCGACACCGACGTGGACGTGGCAGCCGCAGACCTCCTGCTCCTCGGCGAGACGTCCGTACCGCTCGGCCATCGTCCGGTAACGCGGCACATCCGTCACGGACGCGAGCTTCTGGAGCGTGGGCGACACACCCGACGCGAGCAGACCCGCGTGCGCCTCCCGCGCGGCCGCGGCTGCGACGGTCCGGCCCTCGACGACACGCGCGCGCAACTCGGCCGAGCTGCGGCAGACCGGTGTGTTCACCTCGACCTGGATGCGTTTGAGCTCGTAGTCCATGTCGAGTCCGAGCCGGGCGGCTGCGGCCACGACGAGGTCGTTGCTCGCGGTCAGCCGTTCGGAGGTCGGGTCGACGAGGAAGAACTCCTCCTCGACGCCGACGGTCGGAGCGGGGGTCGGGGGCATGTCCGGAGTCGGTCTGTGGCGCCGAGGCATCGTTGCTTCCCTGCATAGCGAGGCGCCGTCGGTACAGCCGGCGCCGTCGTTGACGCCGGCGCCTTCTCGACCGACCGCTGACCTACGGGGGTGAGACGACGATACTCGGATTTCACACCGGAGAACGGCATTCGATGGTGGAGAGGGACCGACCGGAGGTGGGGCGGGGCCGGTCCCTCCACACCCCCTGCGGTGTCATCCGACGACGCCCCACCCGTTCGCGGTCGCGTCCGCTGGAGGGACGCGACGAGGAATCACGACGCGGTGGTTCGTGCGGTCGTCGGAATGCGGATGGGCTGGGCCGGACGGGACGGTCCGGAACGACGAAGCCCGCCGGTGCTGTGTGCACCCGGCGGGCTTCCTCCGTGGAGGGGATGACGGGAATCGAACCCGCGTAGCCAGTTTGGAAGACTGGGGCTCTACCATTGAGCTACATCCCCGTTGCGCCTGCAGCGCCGGTGTCGACCGGTGCTGCGGCTTGCGAGATGAGACTGTACCGGACCTCGCTTTGGATTTCATAATCGGGGGGCCGTAGGATTCTGCGATGGGTCCCGCGGTCGGATGCGGTGCCTTCACGACCGGGATGTGGCGCAGCTTGGTAGCGCATCCGCTTTGGGAGCGGAGGGTCGCAGGTTCGAATCCTGTCATCCCGACCAGATCGAACAGCGTCAGCGCGCTCAGTAGTGACACGAACGACCGACAAGAGAGCACGACAGAAGGAGCATGTCCGTGAAGAGCACCGTCGAGCAGCTGAGCCCGACGCGAGTCCGTATCAATGTTGAGGTGCCCTTCGAGGAGCTCCAGCCTGATTTCGACCGCGCTTTCAAGGCCCTCGCCGGCCAGGTCCGCATCCCGGGCTTCCGCCCCGGTAAGGCACCTCGCAAGATCCTCGAGGCCCGCGTCGGCCGCGGAGCCGTCCTGGACCAGGTCATCAACGAGGCCATCCAGAGCCGCTACAGCGAAGCTGTTACCGCGAACGACGTCAAGGTCATCAGCCAGCCCGAGATCGACGTCACCAAGCTCGAGGACAACGTCGAGCTGGCGTTCACCGCCGAGGTCGACGTGCGTCCCGAGATCACCCTCCCCGATTTCTCCGAGATCGCCGTCACCGTCGATCCCGTCGAGATCACCGACGAGGACATCGCCGAGCAGCTTCTGTCGCTGCGTCAGCGCTTCGGCACCCTGACGGGTGTCGAGCGTCCGGTGCAGGACGGCGACTTCGTCTCCATCGACCTGTCCGCGACGGTCGACGGCAACGAGGTTCCCGAGGCCGCCACCGAGGGCCTGTCGCACGAGGTCGGCTCCGGCCAGCTCATCGACGGACTCGACGAGGCGATCATCGGCCTGTCCGCCGGCGAGTCGAAGGAGTTCACCTCCACGCTGGTCGCCGGCGAGTACGCCGGTAAGGAAGCCGTCGTCACCGTCAAGGTCAACACCGTCAAGCAGCGCGAGCTGCCCGAGGCCGACGACGAGTTCGCGCAGCTCGCGAGCGAGTTCGACACCATCGGCGAGCTCGAGGCCGACCTCCGCGAGCGCGTCCAGCGCGTCAAGCAGGTCGAGCAGGCCGGCCAGATCCGCGACAAGGTCCTCGAGGTTCTCCTCGAGACCGTCGACATCCCGGTTCCCGAGGCTGCCGTCCAGGCCGAGGTCGACAGCGCGCTGCACGACGCCATCCACGAGCTCGATCACGACGAGACCAAGCTGAACGAGCTGCTCGAGGCCCAGGGTTCGAGCCGCGAGGAGTTCGACAAGGAAGCACGCGAGTCCGCCGAGCGTTCGGTGAAGACCCAGCTGCTCCTCGACGCGATCGCCGAGGCGGAGAACACCACGGTCGAGCAGCAGGAGCTGACCGAGCGCATCTTCTTCCAGGCGCAGCGCTACGGCATCCCGCCGGAGCAGTTCATCCAGCAGATCAGCCAGGCCAACCAGCTCGGTGCCGTCTTCGCCGACGTCCGCCGCGGCAAGGCGCTCGGCACCGTCGTCGATCGCGCCAACGTGACCGACACCACGGGTGCGACCGTCGACACCGCCGAGCTGTTCGGCACCAAGAAGGACGATGACGCCGAGGGCGAGAACGCCGAGGCGGAGACCACCGAGGACTCGGCCTCCGAGTAGTCGGGCGACCCGCGGAGATTCGAAACCCCAGGGGCACGAATTTCCGCTTTCAGCGAAGAGGGGCGGCACCGGGCATCCGGTGCCGCCCCGTTTCGTTAGTGTCAGTGTCAGCAACCCACGATCGACGAGAAGGCAGGTACCCGTGACTCCTCAGAATCCGGCGACATCCATCGGTCCCGCGATGACCTCGGCCACGGCTGGGCTGAACCTCAGCGACTCGGTGTACGAACGCCTGCTCCGCGAGCGCATCATCTTCCTGGGCACCCAGGTCGACGACGACATCGCGAACAAGCTGTGCGCGCAGATCCTTCTGCTGTCGGCCGAGGACCCCACCCGCGACATCTCCCTGTACATCAACTCACCGGGCGGTTCGGTCACCGCCGGTATGGCGATCTACGACACGATGAAGTTCGTCGAGTGCGATGTCGCGACCTTCGCGATGGGTCTCGCCGCCTCGATGGGTCAGTTCCTGCTCTCCGCCGGTACCAAGGGCAAGCGTTACGCACTCCCGCACGCGCGGATCATGATGCACCAGCCGTCCGCAGGCATCGGTGGTACGGCGAGCGACATCGCGATCATGGCGGAGCAGTTCGCACACACCAAGCGAGAGATGGCCGAGCTCATCGCGGAGCACACGGGCCAGTCGGTGGAGCAGATCACCAAGGACTCCGACCGCGACCGCTGGTTCACGGCGCAGCAGGCGCTCGAATACGGCTTCGTCGACCACGTCGTCTCCCGGGCGCAGCAGGCCGGCGGCACCGCCAACTAGGTCCCGGCCCGATCTGCCCTCACACCACCGAATTCTTGGAGAAGCGATGACCAACATGTTCGATCCGCGCCAGCTCGGCGGCGCCGCTCCTGCCTCGCCCGCGAGCCGCTACATCCTCCCGTCGTTCATCGAGCACTCGAGCTACGGCGTCAAGGAATCCAACCCGTACAACAAGCTGTTCGAAGAGCGCATCATCTTCCTCGGCGTCCAGGTCGACGACGCGTCCGCCAACGACGTGATGGCCCAGCTGCTGGTGCTCGAGTCGCTCGATCCCGACCGCGACATCACCATGTACATCAACTCGCCGGGTGGTTCGTTCACCTCGCTCATGGCGATCTACGACACCATGCAGTACGTCCGCGCCGACATCACCACGGTGTGCCTCGGGCAGGCGGCATCCGCCGCGGCCGTCCTGCTCGCCGCCGGCACCCCCGGCAAGCGTCTGGCGCTGCCCAACGCTCGCGTGCTCATCCACCAGCCCGCGACGGGTGGCATCCAGGGACAGGTCTCCGACCTCGAGATCCAGGCCGCCGAGATCGAGCGCATGCGTACCCTCATGGAGAACACGCTCTCGAAGCACACCGGTAAGGATCCCGAGCAGATCCGCAAGGACACCGATCGGGACAAGATCCTCACGGCGGAGCAGGCCGTCGAATACGGTCTGATCGACCGGGTCCTCGAGTACCGCAAGCTCTCGGCCCAGAAGTAGAACGTCGCAGGCGGTTCCGGAAGGCACGGTGCCTTCCGGAACCACCGACGCCGGGACTGTGATCGCCGACACATGTTGTGGTGTACAAATATGACCGGAAACGCGCAGAACCGGTCGACCTGCGCGCCGACATCCGGGTACGGTCGATCAAAGGGCCCGCTCCCCGGGACCGCCCCGTGTGGTGGTTGCGGGACCGGTTGCACGCACACGAGGAAGTAGGGACCTGACTGATGGCACGTATCGGTGACGGCGGAGATCTGCTCAAGTGCTCCTTCTGCGGAAAGAGCCAGAAGCAGGTCAAGAAGCTCATTGCGGGCCCCGGTGTCTACATCTGCGACGAGTGCATCGATCTCTGCAACGAGATCATCGAGGAGGAGCTGGCCGAGACCAGCGAGGTCAAGCTCGACGAGCTGCCCAAGCCGGCCGAGATCCGCGACTTCCTCGACAACTACGTGATCGGCCAGGACGACGCCAAGCGCACGCTGGCCGTGGCGGTCTACAACCACTACAAGCGCATCCAGGCCGGCGACAAGGGTCGCGACTCCCGCGGTGAGACGGTCGAACTCGCGAAGTCCAACATCCTGCTTCTCGGCCCCACCGGTTGTGGCAAGACCTACCTCGCGCAGACGCTCGCGAAGATGCTCAACGTGCCCTTCGCCATCGCCGACGCCACCGCACTGACGGAGGCCGGCTACGTCGGTGAGGACGTCGAGAACATCCTCCTCAAGCTCATCCAGGCCGCCGACTACGACGTCAAGCGCGCCGAGACCGGCATCATCTACATCGACGAGGTCGACAAGATCGCCCGCAAGAGCGAGAACCCGTCGATCACTCGCGACGTGTCGGGCGAGGGCGTGCAGCAGGCGCTGCTGAAGATCCTCGAAGGCACCCAGGCATCCGTCCCGCCGCAGGGTGGTCGCAAGCATCCGCACCAGGAGTTCATCCAGATCGACACCACGAACGTGCTGTTCATCGTGGCGGGTGCATTCGCGGGTCTCGAGAAGATCGTCTCCGACCGCGTCGGCAAGCGCGGCATCGGCTTCGGCGCCGAGGTTCGGTCGAAGGCCGAAATCGACACCACCGACCACTTCGCCGACGTCATGCCCGAGGACCTCATCAAGTTCGGCCTGATCCCGGAGTTCATCGGTCGCCTGCCGATCCTCGCGTCGGTGACCAATCTCGACAAGGAATCACTCGTCCAGATCCTGTCGGAGCCGAAGAACGCTCTGGTCAAGCAGTACGTTCGCCTGTTCGAGATGGACGGCGTCGAACTCGAGTTCTCCCAGGACGGACTCGAAGCGATCGCCGACCAGGCGATCCTCCGTGGCACCGGCGCCCGCGGGCTCCGCGCCATCATGGAGGAGGTGCTCCTGCCCGTGATGTACGACATCCCCAGCCGCGACGACGTCGCCAAGGTCGTGGTCACCGCCGAGACCGTCAACGACAACGTCCTTCCGACGATCGTGCCGCGCAAGACCGATCGGGAACGGCGCGACAAGACCGCCTGATTCCGAAGACCCTTCGGAACTGCACGAGCGCCTCGGCACGAAAGTGCCGAGGCGCTCGTCGTCGTTGGCGGTCGAATCCGGTCCGTCGGTGGATCAGCGCAGTGTGATGGTCCCGCCGTCGACCATGAGTGTCTGGCCCGTCATGTAGGACGCATCCTCACTGGCCAGAAAGACCGCGACACGGCCGATATCGGCCTGCGGGTCACCGAAGCGGTGCATCGGGGTCTTCGCCAGTAGCGCCTCCTCGACGCCGGGGTTGGCCGCGATGTACGCCTCGACGCCCTCGGTCAGTGCCAGAGGCGAGATGACGTTGACATTGATGTCCTCCGCGGCCCATTCGTTCGCCGCGACCCGGCTGATCGCCCGGATCGCTTCCTTCGCAGCGGCGTACGAACTCTGCGTGGCGCTCCCGTCGATCCCGGCTCCCGACGCGAAGTTGATCACCGACCCCTTGTTCGCGGCGAGCTGGGCGTGCGCTGCCTTCATCAATCGGAAGGTCGGATAGAAGCCCGTGCCGAACGACAGGTCGAGCATCTCCTGTGTGGTCTCGAGCAGTGGCGCCTGCCGGGACGCGTGCGCGTTGTTGACGAGCACGTCGAGCTTTCCGAAATGCTCGACGGCGTCCGCGACGATCGTCTCGGCGCTCGACTCGTCGGAGATGTCCGCGTACAGGAATTTCCCGGCTTCGCCGACCTCGGCTTCGAGGGCTTCACCCGCGGGCCGGTCGATGTCGACGAACAGGACGCGGGCACCCTCGTCCACGAATGCTCTGACGATGCCGCGCCCGATCCCTCCGGCGCCACCGGTGACGATCGCAACCTTGTCTGCAAGCCTCATGGCGTGCTCCCTTCGTGGGTCCGGTGTCAAGCGATCAGTCGACGGCCAGCGCGGCCTTCTCGAGTTCCGCGATGCTGTAGGCGGCGTAGGTCTCGTACGGGCCGCGGCCGGTGAAGTACGACGAGAGCTGCTCGTCGAGTTCCTCGACCGTGAATGCCGAACCGGCGGCGTCGAAGCGGTTCTCGACGGTGGGTGCGGCCATGAGCGCGACCATCTTGCCGTACACCACGAACACCTGTCCGGTGATCTCCGAGGACGCCGGTGAGGCGAGGTAACGCACGAGGGTGGCCACGCGCTCCGGCGCCAGGGGATCGAGTCCGGTCGTGGCGCCGGCCTCGCCGAAGGCCTCAGCGGTCATCGCGGTGCGTGCGCGGGGGCAGATCGCATTCGCGGTGACGCCGTATCGCGCCAGCCCCTGCGCCGTGGACAGTGTCAGAGCCGTGATGCCTGCCTTCGCAGCGGAATAGTTCGGCTGTCCGGCGGAACCGAAGAGGAAGGCCTCCGACGAGGTGTTGACGACGCGGCCGTAGACCGGTCCACCCGCAGCCTTGCTCGCCTGACGCCAGTGCACCGCCGCCGCATGTGAGGTGGCGGCATGGCCCTTGAGGTGCACTCGGATCACGTCGTCCCAGTCGGACTCGGTGAGGTTGAAGATCATCTTGTCGCGGATGATGCCCGCGTTGTTGACGAGGATGTCGAAGGACCCGAATGCCTTGACCGAGTCCTCGACGAGGCGACCGCCGAGAGCCCAGTCGGACACGTCGCCGGTGACGGCGATGGCCTGGCCTCCCGACGCGACGATTTCCTCTGCCACCTCGTGCGCCGCGTCGCCTATGTCGTTGACGACGACGGCGGCACCGGCCTCGGCGAGGGCGAGGGCTTCGGCGCGGCCCAGGCCGGTCCCGGCGCCGGTCACGACCGCCGCGCGCCCGGCCAGACTTACGGATTCACCCATGGAACGTCTCCTGTTCGATTGCGGCGGTTCGTCAGTGCACCGCGCCGGAATTAGTATTCATTCTAGTCTCGGGTGGTGGTCGGTCCACCCACGGGACAGGTCCCACTGGCCGGGATCAGGCGGGATACGAGACGTGCCCACCTGGAACGTTCGTCGCCGGCAGTGGTCGATGCGCCACCGGTCGTGAAGGGGAGGAGCCGAGCATGCCCAGACTTGCGGAGGCCCGGGACGCCGCAGAACCGAGTTCGGCGGAACAGCATGCGCGATACGGCAGGATCATCGATGCTGCTGCGCATCTGGGTGCGATGAAGGATCTCGAGCGCGTCCGGATGCAGGAGGTCGCCGAACTCGCCGGTGTCGCCATCGGGACCCTCTACCGCTACTTTCCGTCCAAGACCCATCTGTTCGTCGCGGTCATGGTGGATCGGATCGATCGGATGGGAATCCACCTCTCCAGGCGCTCGCAGTCGTCCTCGTCGCCTGTCGACGTCGTTTACGACGCGTTGCTGCAGGCCACCCGGGCGCTTGTGCGCACTCCGTTGCTGGCGAACGCGATGATCCGATCCGCCGCGTCGTCGAACGCCGCCACCATTCCCGACGTGGCGAAGATCGACCAGCACTTCGACGGACTGTTCCTGGCCGCCGCGGGTATCGCGGAACCCACGGTGCGGGACGCAACCGTCGTGCGGTTGGTCGTGGCGCTGTGGTTCGGTCTCGTCCAGTCCGCGCTCAACGGGCGGATATCGATCCCCGAGGTCGAGTCCGATCTGCGCGACGCGTGCGACCTTCTGCTGGTCGATCTGCCCGCCGGTACGCGCTGACGGGCAATTCTCGAAGACCGCATTCCGCAAGGCCCGTCCCGCTCGGTGGGACCGTGCGGGAAACTGCGGTCACCGTAACTAGAATAAATTTCAATATCTTCGAGAGCTGGGAGTGGGCATGAGCAAGGTCGTCATCGTGGAGGCCGCGCGGACACCGATCGGTCGTCGTCGCGGACAGCTGGTCGGGGTCCACCCCGCGGTGTTGCTCGGTGCCGCCCAGAAGGCCGTTCTCGACCGCACCGGACTGCCTGCCGACCAGGTCGGTCAGCTCGTCGGGGGCGCCGTGACCCAAGCGGGGGAGCAGTCCAACAACGTGACCCGCCAGGCCTGGCTCCACGCAGGTCTCCCGTACACGACCGCCGCGACCACCATCGACTGCGCATGCAGTTCGTCGCAGCAGGCGGTCCACATGGTGGCCGGACTGATCGCGTCCGGGCAGATCGACGCGGGAATCGGATGCGGCGTCGAGGTGATGAGCCGCGTGTTCCTCGGTCAGGCCAACGCACCGGGCACCGGCAACCCCTATCCGGACGACTGGTCGATCGACATGGGTGACCAGTTCACCTCCGCCGAACGGATCGCCCACAAGCGCGGCATCAAGCGTGACGACGTCGACGCCCTGGGGCTCCAGTCGCAGCAGCGCGCCGCGGCCGCGTGGGCCGAAGGCCGGTTCGATCGCGAGATCGTCCCGGTACAGGCGCCGGTCGTGACCAAGGAGGGCGAGCCCACCGGTGAGATCGCGACCGTGACGCGTGACGGAGGTCTTCGCGACACCACCGCGGAAGGACTCGCCGGTCTCCGGCCGGTCATCGAGAACGGAATCCACACCGCCGGAAACTCCTCCCAGGTCAGCGACGGCGCGGCCGCTGTACTGCTGATGAGCGAGGACAAGGCGCGCGAGGCGGGTCTGCGGCCACGTGCCCGTATCGTCGCGTCGACGCTCGTCGGTTCGGACCCGTACTACCACCTCGACGGCCCCATCGACGCGACTCGCGCGGTACTCGAACGCACCGGAATGTCCTTGTCCGACATCGACATCGTCGAGATCAACGAAGCCTTCGCTTCGGTCGTGTTGTCCTGGGCTCAGGTCCACGGGGCCGACATGAGCAAGGTCAACGTCAACGGCGGTGCCATCGCGCTCGGTCATCCCGTCGGTTCCACCGGCTCGCGACTGATCACCAGTGCACTGCACGAACTCGAGCGTTCGGGCCGTTCGACGGCGCTGGTCACGATGTGTGCGGGTGGCGCGATGGCCTCCGCCACCATCATCGAGCGCATCTGACGCCGGACATCTTCTACCCAAAGGACCCGTAATGACTCTGGGATTGAGCGACGAGGACCGCGAACTCCGCGATTCCGTGCGCGGCTGGGCGGCGCGACACGCCACACCCGACGTGATCCGCACGGCCGTCGAAGCGAAGACGGAAGCCCGCCCGACGTACTGGAGCTCGTTCGCCGAACTCGGCATGCTGGGATTGCACCTGCCCGAAGAGGTCGGAGGCGCCGGTTTCGGACTACTCGAAACGGCGATCGTCGCAGAAGAACTCGGACGGGCCATGGTGCCGGGCCCGTTCCTTCCGACCGTGATCGTGTCCGCAGTCCTCGACGAGGCCGGCCGTCGCAGCGAACTCGACGGGCTCGCGGACGGTTCGCTGTTCGGTGCGGTCGCCCTGCAGCCGGGGGACCTGCGCGTGGAGCGCGACGGCGATTCCGTCACGCTCTCGGGAACCTCCGGTGTCGCCCTCGGCGGCCAGGTCGCGGATGTGTTCCTGCTCGCGGCCGACGACGGTGGTGAGCGGGTATTCGTCGTCGTGACCCGCGACCGGGTCGAGGTCACGAACCTGCCCAGCTACGACGTGATCCGCCGCAACGCCGAGATCACCGTGAGCGCCCTGACGTTGTCCGACGGGGACGTGCTGAGATCGGACCCGCATCGGATCGTCGATATCGCCGCGACCTTGTTCGCCGCCGAGGCCGCCGGTCTCGCGGACTGGGCGACCACCACCGCCGCGGACTATGCGCGGGTCCGCAAGCAGTTCGGCCGTGTCATCGGACAGTTCCAGGGTGTCAAGCACACCGTCGCCCGGATGCTCTGCCTCACCGAACAGGCTCGGGTCGTGGCCTGGGACGCAGCGCGAGCGCGGCGCGAGGACGTGCCGGACGACGAGGCGTCGCTGGCCGTGGCGGTCGCCGCGTCCATCGCCCCGGAGGCCGCCTTCCAGGTCACCAAGAACTGCATCCAGGTGCTCGGCGGTATCGGCTACACCTGGGAGCACGACGCGCACCTGTACATGCGCCGCGCGCAGTCCCTCCGGATCCTGCTCGGCTCCACGGCGTCGTGGCGGCGCCGGGTCGCCCACCTCACGCTCGACGGTGCCCGCCGCGTGCTGAGCGTCGATCTTCCGCCCGAGGCGGAACGGATCCGCGCCGACGTCCGTGCCGAACTCGAGCCGGCGAAGTCGCTGGAGAACGCAGCGCGGAAGGCGTATCTGGCGGAGAAGGGCTACACCGCTCCCCACCTGCCCGAACCGTGGGGGAAGGCCGCCGACGCCGTCACGCAACTCGTCGTCGCCGAGGAACTGCGCGCCGCCGAACTCGAACCGCACGACATGATCATCGGCAACTGGGTGGTGCCGACCCTGATCGCGCACGGCAGTACCGAGCAGATCGAGCGATTCGTCCCGCAGTCGTTGCGCGGGGATCTCGTGTGGTGTCAGCTCTTCTCCGAGCCCGGCGCCGGGTCCGACCTTGCGGGCCTGTCCACCAAGGCCGTCAAGGTGGACGGCGGATGGAGGCTCGATGGCCAGAAGGTGTGGACGTCGATGGCGCGGGTCGCGGACTGGGGCATCTGCCTCGCCCGCACCGACGCGGAAGCGCCCAAGCACAAAGGCCTGTCCTACTTCCTGATCGACATCAGGAACACCGAGGGGCTCGACATCCGGCCGCTGCGGGAGATCACCGGCGAAGCCCTGTTCAACGAGGTGTTCCTCGACGGCGTGTTCGTGCCCGACGAGTGCCTCGTCGGCGAGCCCGGGGACGGATGGAAGCTCGCCCGTACCACCCTCGCGAACGAACGCGTCTCCCTCTCGCACGATTCGACTTTCGGTGCCGGCTGCGAGACCCTCATGGCGCTCGCGAACGGTATGCCCGGTGGGCCGGACGACGAACAACTCACCGTCCTCGGCAAGGTTCTCGGCGATGCCGCGTCCGGTGGCCTCATGGGTCTGCGTACCGCTCTGCGGTCCCTGGCCGGTGCACAGCCGGGTGCCGAGTCCTCCGTCGCCAAGCTCCTCGGCGTCGAGCACCTCCAACAGGTCTGGGAGACCGCGATGGACTGGGCCGGTACTGCGTCGTTGCTCGACGACCAGGACCGAACCTCGGCGACCCACATGTTCCTCAACGTGCAGTGCATGTCCATTGCCGGTGGGACGACCAACGTCCAGCTGAACATCATCGGTGAGAGGCTTCTCGGCCTGCCCCGCGATCCCGAACCCGGAAAGTGACGCCCATGCCCATCGATACCGATGTCGCGCTCTCCGCTGCGCCCACCGTCCGCGATGCCTCGTGGACCGAACGCGATGTGATCCTCTACCACCTCGGTCTGGGTGCGGGTGTCGACTCGCTCGATCCCGCCGAACTGCGGTGGGTGTACGAGAAGGACCTGCGGGTCCTGCCGACCTTCGCGATGGTCGCTGGTCAGGGTGTCTCTGCCGGTGCGGTGACACCGGCCGGACTGAGCCTGCCGGGAATCGACATCGACCTGCGCAGGATCCTGCACGGTGGCCAGTCCGTCACCGTGCACGCCCCGATCCCGATCTCGGGTTCGGCGACCGTCTCGTCTCGCATCTCCGATGTGTGGGACAAGGGCAAGGCCGCCGTGATCGTGCTCGAACAGTCCGCAGTGGATGCCGACGGAAACCCGTTGTGGACCAGTGCGATGCAGATCTGGGCGCGCGGTGAGGGCGGCTTCGGCGGAGACGCCGGGCCCCATGTGTCGAACGCAGTGCCGGAACGGGACGCCGACAAGACCCTGGTGTCACCTACGAGCACGCAACAGGCACTGGTGTACCGGCTCAGTGCCGACATGAACCCGCTGCACGCGGATCCCGAATTCGCGAAGACAGCCGGTTTCGATCGGCCGATCCTGCACGGACTCGCCTCGTACGGTGTCGTGTGCAAGGCCGTCGTCGACGGTGTGCTCGGTGGAGACCCGACCCGGGTCCGGTCGTTCTCGGTCCGCTTCGCCGGCACGCTGTACCCCGGGGAGACGATCGAGACGGAGGTCTGGCGAGACGGCGACACCCTCACCCTGCTCGCCACATGTCCCGAGCGCGACGGGCAACCGGTGCTCACCCACGCCACGATGGAGATTCGATGAGAGTCGACCCGGACACCCACCCCGTCGTCGGACACGCGCCCGACGGTACGGTTCTGACCTCGGCACCGCAGGACACCGCCGTCGACCGCGCCACCGCCGCCGCGCGGCGCGTGGTGGACGCGTTGCTGCGCACCGACCGTGGCAACGCGAATCTCGAGCGGGTCGCCGAAGAGCTCGACAATATCGCCGAGCACCTCGAGGAACACGCTCCCGAAGTGCGGGAGCGACTGATCGACATGTGGCACGGGGAGGGCGTCACCCGGCACGATCCGGTCACCGGTCCGGAGAACGCGCTCGCTCCGCCGCTGGTGTTGGCCGGTCGCGAAGACGGATCGGTGGAAGGCGTCGTCGAACTGACCTTCCCGTACCAGGGCCCGCCCGGGCACGTGCACGGCGGAGTCTCCGCCCTCCTGCTCGATCACACGCTGGGTGTGGCGAACGCCTGGGCCGGGCGCAGCGGCGCCACCGCACAGCTCAACGTGCGGTACCACCGGCCGACCCCACTGTTCGAGCCGCTGACGATCACCGGTCGTCTGGTCGAGCAGGACGGCCGCAAGATCAACACGGTCGGCGAGATCAGGACCGCGGACGGCACGGTGTGCGTGTCCGTGGAGGCGCTGTTCATCGACAGGACGGTTCCCCGTCCTCGCTGACGGCCTGCGCCGCACACGCCGTCGTATCGGAAAGGAACGGCATGGGGAAGTTGGACGGGCGGGTGGCGATCGTCACCGGCGCCGGGATGGGGATCGGCCGCGGATTTCGTCCCGACCGACGTCACCGACCGCGAACAGGTGCACGCCATGGTGGATGCCGCGGTGCGCGAATTCGGCACTGCGCAGCACGACCGTACTGCGGCTCGGGAATGGGCGCCGAAACAGGTGTGCTGCAACGTGATCTGCCCCGGCGTGCAGAGCGCGGCATACCGACGGGTGGCGGCGGCCGACCCACAGATGGCCGCCACGCAGGCCGCGGCGAACCCGATGGGCCGCATCGGCGACCCTCTCGACGACATCGGCGCGGTCGCAGCCTTTCTCGCGAGCGACGACTCCCGCTATCCCACAGGCAACACGCTGTTCGTCGACGGCGGTAGCCACGTCAACGGCGTGCAGTGAGCGCCGAACGTGGACTGACATCCCAACGGAGGATTCATGCTCTCCCGTACTTCCCGGCGTGTGATGGCAGTACTCGCCGCAGCGTCGATGCTCGGCATCACGTCCTGCTCCGGCTCCGGCGACGACGCCGAGGAGACTGCAGGGGGACCCGGCTCCCTCGTCACCGAACGCACCCTCACCGGTACGGCGGCGCTTCCCAGCGCGTCGCGAACGCATCTGATCACCTACCTGTCCGATGGTGCCGATCGGCGCCCCACCCTCGTTTCGGGCACGGTCGCGATCCCCGAGGGAGAAGCGCCCGCCGGAGGCTGGCCCGTGATCAGCTGGGCGCACGGCACCACCGGGGTCGGTGACGCCTGTGCGCCGTCCGCCGACACCCCCGGTGGTCCCGCCCACTCCTACATCAGCAGGACGACTGCCATGCTCGACCGGTGGGTCGCAGACGGTTACGCCGTGGTCCAGACCGACTACGAAGGCCTCGGCACACCGGGCGGACATCCCTACATGAACGGAGACAGCGCAGCCGACAGTGTCGTCGATATCGTGCGTGCCGCTCGTCAACTCGATCCGGCTATCGGCACCCGATGGATCGCGATGGGACACAGTCAGGGCGGGCACGCCGCGCTGTATGCGGCGGCTCGTGGCACGGAACGCGCCCCTGAACTCGAACTGCAGGGCGCGGTCGCCTTCGCCCCGGGCAGTCGCACGAGTGAGACGGCCGAGTACTACGCGACCGCCGGACCCGCGATCGGTCCGGCGCTCGGGTTCCTGCCGGTGCTGCTGCTCGGAGCGCAGGCGGCGGACCCGAGCATCGACGCCGACGCGATGCTCACCGACGCCTCGCGCCCCTTGCTCGACGCCGCGCGCACCGGGTGCATGGACGACATCCGCGAGGTGGCGAGCACGGTACCGGTGGATCAGGTGTTCGCTCCGGATGCGGACCTCGAACCGCTCCGTGAGTACTACGCCGGTCAGGAGGTCGAACCGCTCACCCTGAGGGTGCCGACGCTCGTCGTGCAGGGAAGCGACGACGCGCTGGTACTGCGTCCGGTCACCGATCAGGTGACCGCGGCGCTGTGCGGCAACGGAGCCGACCTGAGCTATCGGGTATACGACGGAGCCGATCACCGAGCGGTACTCGAGGAGTCCGTCGACGACGTGCGGGCGTTCGTCGACGGAGTACGCGCGGGCGAGGCGCAGGACGGCACGTGCGGTTGATGCCGCCGATCAGTCGGTCTTGATGCGTTCGGGGACGGTGTAGACGTTCATCGTGTCGCCGCGGAGGAAGCCCACGAGGGTGAGGTCGGACTCCGCGGCGAGATCGACGGCCAGCGACGACGGCGCCGAGACCGCCGCGAGCACGGGGATCCCGGCCATGACCGCCTTCTGCACGAGTTCGAACGAGGCGCGTCCGCTCACCATGAGCACGCTGTGCGAGAGCGGCACCCGGTTGTCGGTCAGGGCCCAGCCGATCACCTTGTCGACGGCGTTGTGCCGGCCGACGTCCTCGCGCAGGGCCAGCAGCGCCCCGTCGGGGGTGAACAGTGCGGCCGCGTGCAGACCGCCGGTCGACTCGAAGACCTGCTGGTGCCGACGCAGCGTGTCGGGCAGTTCGGTGAGGGTGTGCGTTCCGATAGAGGTGGTGCCGGCATCCTTCAGTGGATATCGCGTGCGCGTGCGCACCTCGTCGAGCGAGTTCTTCCCGCACACCCCGCACGCGGAGGTCGTCGTGAATGCGCGTCGCCCCGTCCCTTCGGGGACGGTGACGCCGGGCGCGAGGGCGACGTCGAGAACGTTGTAGGTGTTGGCGCCGCTCTCGGCCACCCCGTCGCAGTAGCGAACGGCGGCGATGTCCTCGCGACTGCCGATCATCCCTTCGGCCAGCAGGAATCCGTGGACGAGATCGACGTCGTGACCGGGGGTGCGCATCGTGATGGTGAGCGACTCACCGCCGACCCTGATCTCGAGCGGTTCCTCGACGGCGAGGGTGTCGGGACGTCGCGTCGCCCTGTCCGCAGTGATGCGCAGTACCGGTCGACGTGTCGTGACCCGTCCCATCGTCTACCTCCCAGATGCGTGCAGCGGTTCGAGCCGTCGTTCCCGCGGAACCCGGGCAGGGCAGGGATACCCGGGTGGCACAGGTTGTGCACACCGCGGGATGCGGCGTCTCGTCCTCCATACTGCCTGCCCGGACGCAACGGCATCCCCGTCCGGTGAACTGCGGTGGCGTTACACGAAGTTCACCCGCGCCTCGCAGGGACATTACAGAGTGGGTCCACTCTCAGGGGACGGTGATGAATGTGGGTCACCGACTGACGTAGGGGTCGTGAACCCCGGGATCGAACAGGGTGGACTTATATGGAACAGGCACTCGCGGCCGCCGATACCGCCTGGGTTTTGGCGGCGTTCACAGCAGTCGTACTGATGGTTCCGGGCCTGGCGCTGTTCTACAGCGGCATGCTCGGAGTCAAGAGCGCGCTCAACATGATCATGATGGTGTTCGGTGGATTCGCCGTCACGGCCGTCCTGTGGGTGCTGTTCGGTCCGGCCGCCGTGCTCGGTGACAGCGTCGGGGGCCTCGGCCTCATCGGCGATCCCTTCACCGACATCGGTCTGGGCTCGCTGCTCGAGGAGGACCCGGACGGAGGGATGCCCGCCGCACTGACCGCGGCCTTCCACCTCCTCTTCGCAGGCATCACGGTGGCGATCATCGCCGGTGGTGTCGCGGACCGGATGAAGTTCTCGGCGTGGCTGGTGTTCTCGGGCATCTGGGTCGTCCTCGTCTACTTCCCGGTCGCGCACTGGGTCTTCGCCTTCGACGACGAGGAAGCGGGCACGAAGGGCGGATGGATCGCCAACACGCTCGCCGCCCACGACTTCGCCGGCGGCACCGCCGTGCACATGAACTCGGGTGTCGCGGCGCTGGCACTCGCCATCGCACTCGGTCGCCGCCGCGGATTCCCGCACGTGGCACGTCCCCACAACCTGCCCCTCGTCGTGCTCGGTGGCGGAATCCTGCTGTTCGGCTGGTTCGGCTTCAACGGCGGTTCGGCGGGCGGCGCCAACCACACGGCCGGTGTCGTCGTCCTCAACACGCTCGTCGCCGCGATGGCCGGCCTGCTCGGCTGGCTGATCGTCGAACGCATCAAGGAGAAGCACGCGACGACGCTCGGTGCCATCTCGGGCGTGATCGCCGCACTCGTGGGCATCACGCCCGCAGCGAGCCTCGTGTCCCCGCTCGGTGCCCTGCTGATCGGCGTGGTCTCCGGTGCCGTCGGCTGCTTCGCCGTGCGCTGGAAGTTCCGCATGGGCTACGACGACTCACTCGACGTCGTTGCCATCCACCTCATGGGCGGCGTCGTAGGCACCACCCTCATCGCCTTCGTCGCGACGGCCGCCGCGCCGGCCGGTGTCGACGGTCTGTTCTTCGGCGGCGGGATCGACTTCCTCGGACGCCAGATCGTCGCGATGGCCGCGGTGTTCGCCTACTCGTTCGCGGTGACCTTCCTGATCGCGAAGGCGCTCGACAAGATCATGGGCATCCGGGTCGACACCGAGACGGAGATGCGGGGCATCGACGTCCCGGTCCATGGGGAGACGGCCTACGTGATGGACTCGTTCTCACCCACCGGTCCGTCGACGCTGCGTCCCGAGGCGTTCGCCGAGGATCGCGACGTGATCGTGCCCAAGTCCTGACCGGCGAGCTTCACCGATCGAACGGCAGGAGCCCTCACCGCCCGGGCGGTGAGGGCTCCGTCGTGTTCACGGTTGCCGGTCGTTCACGGCTGGTGATTGTCGGGATACGCCGTGACGGCGAGGAACCGGATGGGCAGCTTCAGCAGCTCGTTCGGTCCGTGCAACCCTTCGCCGTCGAGGAGCAGGGCGTCGCCCGGTTGCAGGTGGTACTCGGAATCGCCGTGGCCGTAGAGCATCTCGCCCTCGAGCATGTACAGCAATTCCGTGCCGGGATGCTGGAAGAGCGGGAAGACGTCGCTCGCATCGGTGAGGGTCACCAGCACCGGTTCGAGTCTCTTGTGCTGTCCCCGCAGCGCGCCGAGCAGTTCGTAGTGATGGCCCACCCGCGTACCGCGACCGACGATCTCGGCGCCGTGCCCGTTCTTGGTGAACACCGCGTCGCGGTGCGCGTCCGCGCCCCGGAAGAGCGAGGTGACGGGGACGTCGAGGCCGACGGCGAGCCGGGCGAGCGTCGACAGACTGCACGAGGTCTGGGCGTTCTCGATCTTCGAGAGCATCGCCTTGGAGATCCCCACCTTCGCGGCCATGTCGCCGACGGACAGGCCGCTGGCCAGCCGCAACGACCGCACCTGGTGGGCGATCGCGCGCTCGAGATCCACACCCGTCGGGGTGCCGCGCGGAACTTCGCGTCCGGAATCGTCGTACAAGACGGGACGATCTGGGCTGGCCATCTCGTCAGCGTAGCGTGTGTCCACCGGTGGTGAACGCCGCAATGCAGACATGGCGGTGCCCTCCACAGATCCGGACGACAGAGATCCGGCCGGGTCCGTGGAGGGCACGAGTGCTGAGTAGGTGGGGATCAGCGCATCTCGCCGGCGCCTTCGTAGGGGTTGAGACTCAGGAGCAGATCACCCTCCTCGAAGCGGGAGAAACGGAAGTCGTCCGGGTTCACGTTCGGAAGGTCGGTCTTCCCGTCGATCAGCAGGTCGGCGACCAGCTTGCCCACCGCGGGGGAGATCTTGAATCCGTGCCCGGAGAATCCCGTCGCCAGGAACAGACCCTCGACCGGTGCCGGACCGATGACGGGGTTGTAGTCCTCGGTGACGTCGTAGGCACCGACGTACGAACTGGTGATCCGCGGGTCCGGCATGTCGGGAAGTCGGTTGCCGAGCTTCATGATGTTCTTCTCGATCGTCGAGTCGTCGGCGCGGTTCACGTACTTGTCGGGATCGATGTACTGCGGCGTTTGATGATCGGAATTGCCCACCAGGAGTTCACCGTTCGGCTCACGGCAGATGTACTGCAGACCCGCCAGATCGGACAGCACGGGCACCTCCGGGGTCGGGACACCCTGGTCGACGAGAACCAACTGCGCGCGCTGCGCCCGGACGTCGATGTCGACGCCGACACCGGCGACGAGTGCCGGCGTCCACGGTCCCGCCGCGACGACGACCTGCTCGGCGTGCACCTCGGACCCGTCGGCGAGAGTGACGCCGTAGACCCGGCCCGCGGCGTTCTGCAGCAACGACACCACCGGGCTGCTCTGTCGGATCTTCACGCCCATCCGACGTGCCGTTGCACCGAACGCCATTCCCGCCATGTAGGCCTCGCCGCGACCGCCGAGCGGTTCGTAGGCGAACAGGGCGAAATCGTCGAGGTTCAGGCCCGGCCACAGTTCGGCCATCTTGTCGTGGGAGATGAGTTCGGTGGCGATGCCCAGGCCCTGCATCATCTCGATGTTCGCCTCGAGCGGCTTGACGTTGTTCTCCGCGACACCGACGACGTAACCGCACCGGCGGAATGCCATGTCGTCGCCGAAGATTTCGGTCGCCCTGGTGAAAATTTCGACGCCGTACCAGGACATCGCGGCCAGCGAAGGGGTGCCGTAGTGGCACCGCACGACGCCGCTCGATTTACCGGTCATGCCCGAGCAGAGGGTGTCGCGCTCGAGGACGAGGACGTCGGTTTCGCCGCGGTCGGCGAGGGAGTAGGCGATGGCCAGGCCTTCGAGGCCGCCGCCGACGATCAGAAACTTGGTCGTGTCCGTCACCTGAGGATCCTTTGTTCGGTCGGCCTCCGAATCAGGAGGTCGGTGGGGGAGTCGATGTCAGAGGGAGGAAGTGGGTTCGATGCGGACCAGTAGTCCGGTGGCCGACGAGCCTCGTAGGGTGACGGCCTCGCCGCGGATCAGGACGCAGTCCCCGGGCGCAGCTCGTTCGGTACCGGCCTGCACCGAGCCCGATCGCACGTAGAGGGCCGTGACACCATCTGCGGCGGTGTCGCACACCGTGTCGAGCGCGAAGTACCCGACGGCCGCAGTGGCGCCCCCGCGCTCGGTCATGACATTGAATGCACGGGTGGCGCCTCGGGGGACGCAGTGGGGCGCGTCCTCACCGGCGAACGAGTGTGGACGCCACGGATCCAGCGAACGGGGTCCGTGGCCCGAGTCGAGGTCGGCGCCGTGCTCACCGATGACGGTGAAGATCCGTTCCGTGCCGGGAAAGGCCGAGAACTCGCTGGGCTCGGAGCCCAGCTCGGCCACGCTGATCCGCCACAGCGGACGGCCGGAGGGGCCGTCGGGTCCGGTCGCGACCTCCTCCGTGATCCCGGCGCCGTTGCGCCAGGGCACCCGCCGCCGCTCGCCGGGCCGGATCACCTGCGCGGCCACCTAACTGCCCGTCGTCCAGTCCGCCATGATGTCGGCCAGCGCCTGCGCTCCGATGTTGCAATCGTCGGCCTCGGCGAACTCGTGCGGTGAATGCGAGACACCGGTGGGGTTGCGCACGAACAACATTGCGGTGGGAACCTTCTCCGAGAGGATGCCCGCGTCGTGTCCCGCCTGGGTGGGCAGTACCGGGATGTCCCCGAGATGCGACAGCGCGCGGCGCAACCGTTCGCGCGGTCCGGCCGGGAACTCGACGATCGGGGTGATCGATTCGGCGAAGACATCGAGTCCGATCTCGTCCGGCAGGCAGTGTTTGCGGGCCTCGGCCTCGATCTCGGCGACCAGCGTCGTCAGGGTCTCCTCGTCCGCGGCGCGAGCGTCGAGCCAGGCCTTGATCTCGGAGGGGATCGCGTTGGCCCCGTTGGGCAGCACCTCGAGTTTGCCGAAGGTGGCGACCGCACCGGCCGCCGCGGCACACGAGCGGGCGCTGTGCACCGACGAGGCGTAGGCGAGCATCGGGTCGCGGCGGTCCACCAGGCGCGTGGCTCCGGCGTGGTTGGCCTCACCGGTGAAGGTGAACTGCCATCGGCCGTGCGGCCAGATCGACGACGCGACCGCGACCGGTGCATCGACGAGGTCGAGGGCCCGGCCCTGTTCGACGTGAAGTTCGACGTACACCCCGACCCGGTCGACGAGGGTGGGGTCGGTGCCGATGTGTTCGGGCACGCGACCGGCGCGGGTCATGGCCTCGGCCAACGTTATTCCGTCACGATCACGCAGGCCGAGCGCACGCTGCGGAGCGAGCGCCCCGGTGGTGAGCTGACTGCCCACGCAAGCCACACCGAAGCGGGCACCCTCCTCGTCGGAGAACGCGGTGATCGCGATCGGCACGGTCGGGACGATGCCGCGCTCACGGACCAGATCGACCGCGGCGAACGCCGAGACCACGCCGAGTGGTCCGTCGAACGCGCCGCCGTCGGGCACCGAGTCCAGGTGCGAACCGGTGACGAAGGCGTCGGTGGGATCGCCTTCCCAGCCGACGGGGAGCCACCACGCCCACAGGTTCCCGTTCCGGTCCTCTTCGACGTCCATGCCGCGCTCGGCGGCGCAGCCGCGGAACCACTCGCGGAGAGTGAAATCGGCGTCGCTCCAAGCGAATCGGCGATAGCCCCCGGTCATCGGATGCTTACCGACATCCAGGATCGATGCCCAGAGCGTGTCGAAGGCGGTCATATCTTGTGTCCTCTCGGGAAGTGCGGTGGCAGGCCTGTCGCCACGGTCAGAAGGCGCTGCGGCCGGGGATCCAGTCGGTGCCGGCCAGGGGCACCCGAGCCATCGCGGCGGCCTCCATCGTGACCGCGACGAGGTCCTGCGGTTCGAGATTGCGCAGGTGCGACTTGCCGCACGCCCGGGCGATGGTCTGGGCCTCCATGGTGAGCACCCGCAGGTAGTTCGCGAGGCGGCGGCCACCCTCTACCGGATCGAAGCGGGCCTGCAGGTCGGGATCCTGCGTGGTGATGCCGGCGGGGTCCTTGCCGTCCTGGAAGTCGTCGTAGAAACCGGCTGCGGAGCCCAGCTTCTCGTATTCGGCCTGGTACTTCGGATCGTTGTCGCCGAGGGCGATCAGCGCGGCCGTGCCGATGGCGACGGCGTCCGCGCCGAGGGCCATCGCCTTGGCAACGTCGGCGCCGGAGCGGATACCGCCGGAGACGATCAGCTGCACGCCGCCCGGGGTGCGGTGCACACCCATCTCCTGCAAGGCCTGCACCGCCTGGGGGAGCGCGGCCAGGGTCGGGATGCCGACGTGCTCGATGAAGACGTCCTGGGTGGCAGCGGTGCCACCCTGCATCCCGTCGACCACCACGACGTCGGCGCCGGACTTCACGGCGAGCTTGACGTCGTAGTAGGTGCGGGTCGCGCCGACCTTGACGTAGATCGGCTTCTCCCAGCCGGTGATCTCGCGCAGTTCGAGGATTTTGATGGCGAGGTCGTCGGGGCCGGTCCAGTCGGGGTGCCGGCACGCGCTGCGCTGGTCGATGCCCACCGGCAGGGTACGCATCCCCGCGACCCGCTCGGTGATCTTCTGCCCGAGGAGCATGCCGCCGCCACCGGGCTTGGCGCCCTGGCCGAGCACGACCTCGATGGCGTCGGCCTTGCGGAGGTCGTCGGGGTTCATGCCGTATCGCGACGGAAGGTACTGGTAGACGAGGTGCTTGGACTGCCCACGTTCTTCCGGGGTCATGCCGCCGTCGCCGGTGGTGGTGGACGTGCCGACCTCGCTGGCGCCACGCCCGAGGGCCTCCTTCGCGCGACCGGACAGCGCACCGAAGCTCATTCCGGCGATCGTGACCGGGATGTCGAGGTGCAACGGGTACTTCGCGTTGCGGTCGCCGAGGACGACGTCGGTCTCACACTTCTCGCGGTAGCCCTCGAGTGGGTAACGCGACATGGACGCGCCGAGGAAGAGCAGGTCGTCGAAGTGGGGAACCTTGCGCTTGGCGCCCCAGCCACGGATGTCGTAGATGCCGGTCGCGGCGGCACGCTGGATCTCGTGGATGACGTTGCGGTCGAATGTGGCCGACTCACGCAGTCCAGGCTGGAAGGTCATGGAATTCTCCTCGGGGTCGAGCGGCGGAAGAACGTCGGGGCGTCAGTACGCCGAAGCGTTGTCGACGTGGAAGTGGTAGAGCTGACGGGCCGAGCCGTAGCGGGTGAACTCGGCCGGGTCGGCGTCGAAACCGGCCGCGTCGAGCAGTTCCTGCAGTTCGACGATGTGCTCGGGGCGCATCTCCTTCTTGACGCAGTCCGCGCCGAGCGAGGCGACGCTGCCCCGCACGTAGATCCGTGCCTCGTACAGCGAATCACCCAGGGCCTCACCGGCATCGCCCAGGACGACGAGTCGGCCGGCCTGTCCCATGAAGGCGCTCATGTGCCCGATGTCGCCGCCGACGACGATGTCGACGCCCTTCATCGAGATGCCGCAGCGTGCGGCGGCGTTGCCTTCGATCACCAGCAGCCCGCCGTGGGCGGTGGCACCGGCGGACTGCGAGGCGTCGCCGGTGACGCGCACGCTGCCCGACATCATGTTCTCGGCGACACCGACGCCGGCGTTGCCGTCGATGGTCACGTGGGCGTGCTGGTTCATACCGGCGGCGTAGTAGCCGACGTGGCCGTCGATGCGGACGTCGATCGGCCGGTTCAGGCCGCAGGCGAGTGCGTGGGCGCCCTGCGGGTTCGCGACCTCGACCGAAGCCGGGGCCTCTGTCGCGTGCAGTGCCGCATTGAGTTCGCGGGTGGTGGTCGTCGCCAGATCGTAGGTGGCGGTCGGGAGCAGGGTGTCGGTGGTCATGATTACCTCCGTGGAACGGGGTCGGACAGCGGAATCGGGGGTTGTGGCGACCTTCAGCGTTGCCACACGTAGACCCGGTCCGGTTCGGGTTCGAAGATGCGGGCGTCGGCGATGCCGGGAAGTCCTGCCAGAGCGCGGAATTCCGAGGCCATGGCGACGTAGGCGTCGCACTCGGCGACGATCGCGGGCTTGCAGGCGATCGGATCGCGCACCACGGCGAAGGAATCGGATGTTGACACCAGTAGGGTGTAGAACCCGTCGAAACGTTCGCCGAGAAGGCGCAACGCCTTCTCGAGATCCGCGCCCTCCGCCAGGTGCTTGGCAACGAAGCGCGCGCCGACCTCGGTGTCGTTCTCGCTGTCGAAGACCACCCCCTCGTCCTCGAGTTCGCGCTTGATCGACAGGTGGTTGGAGAACGAGCCGTTGTGCACGAGGCACTGGTCCGGTCCCACGGCGAAGGGATGTGATCCGGCAGCGGTGACGGCGGATTCGGTGGCCATTCGGGTGTGGCCCACACCCTGCCATCCGGATGCGGTCGGCAGGCCGAAGTTCTCGGCGAGAATGCGCGGATCGCCGGTTCCTTTGAGGACGGTCACGTCGTCACCGAAGCCGATGACGGTCGCAGTGGGTGCCAGGGCGCGGACGGTGTCGGCGAGCAGAGTGGCGGGGACGGGGGCGTGCAGCACGGTGGTGGGTGCGAGATCGAGCGCACCGACGGTCACGCCCAGTGCGTCGCCGACGATCGTGGCGAGATCCGAGGGGGCATCGAGTACCGAGACCGACGACTCCCCGGCGGGGGAGAAGACCGGGTTGCCGTAGACGGCGACGCCCGCCGAATCCGGTCCGCGGTCCACCATCTGCCCGAGCATTCCGGTGAGCAGGCTGCCCAGTCGGGGTTCGAGCGAGGTGTCCCGCAGATGAAGTCCGACGATTCCGCACATGGTCGTCTCTCCTGTTCGATGGGTAGGGAAGTAGCGAAGACTTCTCAGAAGGCGGTCAGGTAGCTGTCGATCTCCCACGGGGTCACGGTGTTGTGCCAGTGGAAGAACTCCTCGCGCTTGAGTGAGGCGAAGTAATCGGTGACACTCGCGCCCGCCGAATCGAGAGCGCCGGAGACGACCGGATCGGCCTGGAGGGCGTCCATCGCGTGCAGTAGCGTCATCGGCAGGGTCTCCGTGGAACCGCCGGTACCGGGAGTCCCGGGGTCGAGGTTGCGTTCGATGCCGTCGAGGCCGGCAGCGAGAGTCGCGGCGGTGGCGAGATAGGGGTTGGCGGAACCGTCACCGCCGCGCAGTTCGACGCGGTTGGAGTCGGGGACCCGCAGGTAGTGGGTGCGGTCGTTGCCACCGTAGGTCGCGTAGCGCGGCGACCAGGTGGCACCGGAGGACGTGCTGGTTGCACCGGTTCGCTTGTAGGAATTGACCGTCGGCGCGATGACGCCCTGCAGAGCGCAGGCGTGCTCGAGGATGCCGGCGATGAACGAGTAGGCGGTCTTCGACAGGCCCAGGCCGTGCGGGTCGGATGCGTCGGGGAAGGCAGAGACGCCGTCGCTCCACAGCGACAGGTGCATGTGCATGCCCGATCCCGTGCGGTCGGCGAACGGCTTGGGCATGAAGGTTGCGGTCATGCCGCGCTGCTCGGCGAGCACGGAGATCAGGTAGCGCAGGGTGACGACCCGGTCGGCGGTGGTCAGGGCATCGGCGTACTGGAAGTTCTGCTCGAACTGGCCGTTCCCGTCCTCGTGGTCGTTGGCGTAGTTGCCCCATCCGAGGATGTTCATCGCCGACGAGATCGACGTCAGGTGCTCGTACATGCGGGTGACGTCGCGGGCGTCGTAGCAGGGCTGGCGGGAGGTGTCGAGGGCGTCGGCGGTGCGCAGGGTTCCGTTCTCGTCGCGCTGGACGAGGAAGTACTCGATCTCGGTGCCCACCTTGACGCTCAGGCCCTTGGCGGCGGCCTGCGCGAGCACGGTCTTGAGGATCACCCGCGGGGCGTACGGCCAGGGCTTGCCCTCGACGTAGGGGTCGCAGTGGACCAGCGCCAGGCCCTCGCGGACGAAGGGGATGGGGGTGAAGGACGAGACGTCGGGGATGGCGACCAGGTCGGGGTCCTTGGGGACCTGGCCCATAGAGCCCGCGGCGTAGCCGGCGAAACCGACACCGTCGGTGGCGAGCTCGTCGACGGATTCGACGGGAACCAGCTTGGCGCAGGGCTTTCCGGACAGGGTGGTGAAGACGGCGAGGATGAAGCGGGTGCCGGTCGCGTGTGCGAGCTCGGCCAGACCGGCGGTGCCGGAGGTCTCGGGGGACCGGCCGTTCGTGGACGGGAGGCGCAGCACGGATGTGTCGGTGGCTTCCAGCGTCATGGGGGCTCCTCGGTTCGACGAAGTTTCACTGTAGGAATCGCTGTCGAATAGAAGGAAACACGGTATCCATGACGAGCGTGTTACGCAACCGTGAGATCGCGGTGACGCTTGGCGTGGAAACCGCCCTGTATGCGAACGACAAACAGCGGCGGGACGGTCGAAGGACCGTCCCGCCGCTGCGATGTTCGTGTGAGCGAGGGTTCTATCGGAGACCGAACGAGTTCCCGATGATGTCGCGCTGGATCTCGTTGGTTCCGCCGTAGATCGTCGCGCCGAGGGCCGCGCGCACGTGCTGCACCATGTCGAACTCGGTGGAGTAGCCGTAGCCGCCCATCATCTGCATGCACTCGAGGGCCGTGTTCTTGGCGACCTCCGTCGCCTCGAGTTTGGCCATCGACGACGCCCGCGCCAGACCCTAGGGGTCGTCGAAGGCACGTTCGGCGACGCCGAGCATCTGGGCGGCGAGGATCAGCCGCTCGGTCGCCGGCCCGGGCATGAGCTGGGACCAGCCCTGGCCGACCTCACCGACCACCGAGTCGGCGGGCAACTCGCAGTCGGAGAAGTAGAGGTCGTCGACCTCGGTACCGTTCAGGGTGTCGATGCCCTTGACGGCAACGGTGCAGGAAATCGTCCATGCGGAGGAGGAATCCGTCCAGTGCCCGCGGGCACCGGCGACCTCGGCGCTGGTCAGCTGCATCGCGGCTCGCGGACTCGCCCGCTCGTAGCGGGGTCAGCAGCTCCGGATCGTCGAGCAGATGGGCGCGTTCGCGCAGCCCGTCGTCGAGCACGAGCGGCCCGAAGATCTCGTTCCACCCCTGGATCGGGATGTCGGTCTCGACGACCTCGTGCCCGAGATCCGACAGGATTCCGGCGACGGTCTCGACGGTGCGGGCGACCGCGGGATCGACCGGACGTCCGTCCGGGCGCCGGAAGAAGGCGATCCGCCGGTGCCGCACCGTGGTGCGTTCGAAGGTCGTCTCGGCGAGGATCTCCGTCATGATGCGGGCGTCGTCCACCGTCCAGGCCGGCGGGCCGGCAGTGACGAAATCAGTCATCGCGCGGAAACCCCGTTCGTCCGCGCACGATCCGGTGGTCGGCTTGAACCCGACGAGTCCGCTGAAGGCCGACGGGATGCGGATGGACCCGCCGCCGTCCGAGCCGAGCGCGATCGTCGCGAGACCGGCGCCGACGGAAGCCGCGGCGCCACCGCTCGAACCGCCCGGCGTACGGGACGGATCCCACGGGTTCCCGGTCTCCCGGTCGAGCAGGTTGTCGCTGGTCGCGGACTGGCAGAACTCGGGTATGTGGGTCTTGCCGGGCATCACCGAGCCCGCGGCGCGCAGCCGGGCGACGGCACCGGAGTCGGACCGGGCGATCCGCCCGCGCTGGGTCGGCCTACGTCTGGTACGCGCAGGACGCCCTGCAGGAGACGCCCATACCGCTCGAACGGGCCGCCGAGATCGTCACGCGTATCCGGCATCGCGCCCTCTTCGATCCCGGCCGCTGACGGATGTTCCGTCCAGGCTCCGGGGAACCTCCTCGAGGGTCCGGATTCCCTTGCCCTCGAGAGGAATCGGTTACGCGCGTTAACAGAACTGCAACCATCGCTGCGTTTCTTCCCATTATCGTCTGTTTCACGTCAGCGATCGACGTTCTCGTTGCACACCGCGCGTTCGCGCATTCCTTCCCTTTGAGGAGTTGCCATGTCCGAGACCATCACCGTGCCCGCATTCCGAGTGACCTCCGGTTTCTGGAAGAACCTCCCGCAGATGTCGGTCGACGAGTTCCCGGGAACGAAGGGCTACATCGACGACGTCCACCCGAATCCCGAAGGCTGCCCCATGGCCTCCGGCTACTTCCGTCTCGAACCCACCGAGGCGCCCCTCGACTACACCTACGAATACGACGAGATGAAGGTCGTCCTCGACGGCGAGTTCCGCCTCGAGAACCTCGACACCGGCCAGGTCGAGATCGCCCGTGCGTACGACGCGATCTTCTTCCCCAAGGGATCTCGCATCCGCTTCACCACCCCCGAAGGCGCGCTCGCCTTCTACGTCGGCCTCCGCTCCTTCGCGCCCTAGGAGATGCCGTGAACGTCTGTATGGACACCACCAGTGTGCCGAGGTGGGACGAGGAACGGAGCATCGCCGGCGGGGGACGGACCTTCACGATCCTGTCCTTCGGCGACGAGGCCGCCGAGCAGGCGCGGAATCTCTTGCTGTCCTTCGACGGTCGGCGGGTGGACTGGATGCGTCTGCCCGCCGAGTGGGGCGACACAGCTGCCCGCGTCCTCCGACGGCAGCTCGACGCCTCCCGGGTCGGCTGCCGACTCGTCCTCGTCGGATCCGAGGCCGCCGTCCTCGCCGCAAGGGCCATGGCGGTGGCCGGCGGGCTCGTCGACGAGGAGATCATGCCCGTCCCGATCGACACCGCCGACCGCGCGGTCTACTGCGCACACTGTCACACCACCCATCTCGCCGACGTCGAGGTCGGCCGGTGCACCACCTGCCCGAACTGCCGCGCGGAACTCGTGGTCTACCACCATGTCTCGCGTCACCACGCGGCCTACCTCGGTTACATGATCGACGCGGAGGAACGCTGATGACCCTGATGTCCGACAGCCCCGCAACGAACGTGCCGTCCGACGCCGGCCTGGTGCTGGCGGTCGACGAGGTCACCGCACTGACTCCGACCGTGCGGCACATGCGGCTGGTCGCGTCCGACGGCGCACTCCTGCCCTCCTTCACCCCGGGCAGTCACATCGTCGTGACCTGCGGAACCGGGCCGGAGGGGCAATCCCGCCGGAACTCCTACTCCCTCACCGGACCCGGTTTCGAGCCCGACCACTACGGCATCTCCGTACGGCTCGAGGAGGACGGCCGCGGTGGCTCCCGCTGGATCCACTCCCTGCGAGCGGGGGACAGGGTGCAGGTGAGCACCCCGCGCAGCGCCTTCGCCCCGGTCCTCACCGCGCGGCACCACCTGCTCGTCGCCGCCGGAATCGGCGTCACCCCGATCCTGTCCCACGTCCGCGCCGCCGTGCAGTGGGGCCGCTCGTTCGAGGTGCACTACGTCCACCGGGAGCGCGACGCCGCCCACCTCGACGACCTGGAGCAGCTGTGCGGCGACCGCCTCCACCTCCACACCGGCCGCGACGGCTTCTGGGAGCACATGGGACCCGCGCTGCTGGACCAGCCGATCGGCACCCACCTCTACGCGTGCGGGCCGGCTGCGCTCATCGACGAACTCACCGACCGTGCCGGTCGCGCCGGCTGGCCCGGCGCCCGCGTGCACTACGAGCACTTCGGGGTCGGCGACCTCGACCCCGGCGAACCGTTCACCGCACACCTCACCCGCAGCGGCGTCGACGTGGACGTCGCCTCGGGTGTCAGCCTCCTCGAAGCGCTCGGATCCCGCGGCATCGCGGTCCCCAGCCTCTGCCGTCAGGGCGTGTGCGGGGAGTGCCGGCTGCCCGTGGTGAGCGGCGACATCGAACACCGCGACCTGTATCTCGGCGCCGCCGAGAAGGAGGCCGGAGACTGCCTCATGCCGTGCGTCTCCCGCGCGAACGGACCCCGATTGGAGCTGGATCTGTGAGTACCACGATCGACCTCGAGGCCCTCGGCGACAGCGCGGCGATCCCCGACCGCATCGCCCGCTTCCCGTTCCCCTTCCCCCGCGACACCTACCGCTACAGCACTAACGTCGAACCCGCCGGCAGTGTCGTGGAGACACCCGTCGGGGGATGGGGGACCCACCCCGTCGACGTCGACGGCCGGTACCGGGAGGATCTCGCCGAACGCACCCGCATCCTCGCCGAGGACCCCACCCGGTTCCAGGCTCTGCCGCACATGGAGATCGCCCAGTGGGACGCGATGCTCACCCTCATGCGGATGCTCACCGACGCCCACCCCGAGACGTTCTCGCTCGACGGGGACGGTGCGGCCCGGCGATTCACCAACCGGGCACTCGGCGTCGAACAGTCCTTCGTGTTCGGTGATCCGTCCACCCTGCCCGAACCACCCCTGCTGTTCGTCGGCAGGCACCTCCAGGAGGACGTCGTGCTGCTCGACCAGCGTGAGGGTGCCCTCTGGGGCGACGCCGGACTGGTGACCTTCGCCGCCGACTGGTCGCTGCGCTTCGACGTCGGCATGAGCTTCCTGCAGATCCACGGGCCCGTCCCGCGCGTGCACACCGAAGGGGTCATCCCGCGCGCCCAGCAGTTCCTCATGGGCCTGCAGCCCGGCCGGCAGTACCGCCGCACCAACTGGTCGCTCAGCGTCGACCGCCTCCTCGACCAGTCCACCGAGACCTATCCCGTGTGGGGACGCGACCGGCGGCTGCTCGCCGAGGGGCCGCTCGAGGACGTGGGACGCCGGCTGAACCTGCGCGTCGAGGTCCAGCACCTCGTGCGCCTCGGTGTCTCCGGCGCGATCATGTTCCTCATCCGCACCTACCTGCTGCCCTTCGAGGACATCGCCCGCGTACCGGAATGGGCCGAGCGGTTGTGCCGTGTCCTCGAGGAGCTGCCCGAGGATATGGCCGACTACAAGGGCATCACCCGCACCCGCGAACCGGGGGTGCGCTGGCTCCGCACCTACGGGGGTGTGCGGTCGTGAAGGCCTCCGGATTCGTCCACGGCGACCCACCCGCACTCGACCGTGCCGGTCGCGCCTTCCTCGTCCTCGCCGCGAGCGACTGCGAACTCGCGCGAAAGGCGGTGCGGCACTGGATGGCCGACGCCTCCGAACTTGGACGCGACGCCGCCGCCCTCTACGACCCGACACCCGGTCGCGCCGCCGAAGCGGTCGCCGCGCTGCGGGCGGGATCACGCATCCTCGTCGCCGGTCCGGCCGCCGAGGCCATGGCCTACACCGCCGCCGCCCGGCAGGCCGGCGCCCTGCCCTGCGAACTCATCACCTACGTCACGTCGACGGTGACGCTGACGGTTTTCTGCCCCCACTGCGAGACGACACAGCGGGCCGACGCGCGACCCGGCGACAGGATCTCGTGCGCCGGGTGCGGGATCTCCCTCGAGATCCGCCCGCACCTGTCGAGTCACCACGGCACCTATCTCGGAGCCGTCGCCTGACAGAACCGACCGGAAGGACCGAATGTGACCGTTACCAGCGACCTGTCCTATCTCCCGTGGCCTTTTCTCGAAGGTGAGAACAGATTCCGCTACGGGGTCAACGTCGAACCCGCCCGCCGCCGCGTCGACACGTTCGCCGGCGGCTGGGGCGAACACATCGTCGACCTCGGACCTGACTACGTCGAGATGATGGCCCTGCGACAGGGGATCCTCGAGCGGGACCCGCACCGGGTCCGCTACCTCCCGCACATGACCCCGGCCTCGTGGGACCTGCTGATGTTCTACTTCCGCGAGATGGTCGCGTCGTATCCCGACCTCATGACCCTCGACCGCCTCGGATCCGGATACCGTTGGCGCAACCAACCTCTCGGAATCGACTGCACCTTCGTCCCGGGTGATCCGGAGACGCTGCCCGAACACCCGCTGGTGTTCGTCGCCTGCCAGATCCCCGACGACGTCCTGCTCGTCACCGAACGCGACGGCCACCTCTACTTCGACGCCGCCGTGGTGACCTCCTCCGCCGACTGGTCGGTGAAATTCGACATCGGCATGAGCATGCACGAGATCCACCGTCCCGTACCCGGTCTCACGCGCGACGGGGTCACCGACCGGGCCGAGCAGTTCCTGCGCCGGCTCACCGCCGACCAGCCCTACCGACGGGTGAACTGGACCTTCTCGGCCGTCGGCTCGCGGCGCCGCGACACGAGCCTCGAGACGATGCCCGAGTGGATGGACGACATCCCCCGCCTGATGGCCGAGAAGGACTGGGGGAGGATCCAGCTGCGCATCGAACTCGAGCACCTCATCCGGCTGCCGACGACCGGTGCGATCGTGTTCAACATCCGCACCTACATGGCACCCCTCGCCGAGATCGCCGCCTACCCGCAGTGGGCGTACCAGCTCGCCGACATCGTCGAGGAGCTGCCGCGCGAGATCGCGCAGTACAAGGGCATCGACGAGTACCGGATGGAGGCGATGGCCTGGCTGCGCGAACGAGCAGCCTGAGGCCGCGGGGCCCCTTCACCGCGCGCCCGAGGTCGGTGGCCGGTCCTACGATGACGGCCATGGCCGCACCCAGGATCGACGTGGACGAACGCCGGGCACGACTGGCCGTCCGGCACCGGTTGCATCCCGCCCACCGCGCCCCCGACGCCGTCGACGCGGCGACGTCCCTGGTGTGCCTGCACGGCACCGACCCGGCGACCGTCTACCTGTCGGCGTGGGCACGTGTGGACGGGTTCACCGTGGCCGACCTCGACAGGGCGCTCTACGACGACCGCACCATGGTCAAACACATGGCCATGCGGCGCACCGTCTTCGTCGTCCCGCTCGACACCCTCCCGGTGGTGCAGGCCGGGGCGAGCGCCCGGGTTGCCGCCGCACAACGGCGCACGGTCGTCAAGGACGTCGTGAAGGCCGGATTGCACGACGACGGCGAGAGCTGGCTCGACGAGGTGAGCCGCCACATCCTCGCCGCCCTGGCCGACGGGCGGGAGGCGACATCGAGCGAGCTCAAGGCCGAGATCCCGCTCCTCGACGGCGCGCTGGAGTTCGGTGCCGGCAAATCCTGGGGTGGGCCGGTCACCTTCGCGCCTCGCGTGCTCACGGTGCTCTCCGCCGAGGGGAAAGTGGTCCGGGCGTCGAACAAGGGGTCGTGGCGGGTTTCGCGCCCCACCTGGACGACCACCGAGTCGTGGCTGGGCTCGACCATCGACCCCGTCGACGAGGCGACGGGTGTGCGCGAACTCGTGCGGATGTGGCTGCGCGCATTCGGTCCCGGCACCGAGGGGGATCTGAAATGGTGGCTCGGCTCCACCCTCACTGCCGTCCGCGCGGCCCTCGCCGAACTCGACGTGGTGGAGGTCGATCTCGACGGCCGTCCCGGCTACCTCCTGGCCGACGACGTGGACGAGCCCGCTCCCGTCGAACCGTGGGGTGCACTGCTGCCCGGTCTGGACCCCACGGTCATGGGGTGGACCGAACGCGAGTGGTATCTCGGGCCGTACAAGGAGGCGCTGTTCGACTCCAACGGCAACGCCGGTCCCACCGCCTGGTGGGACGGACGGATCGTCGGCACGTGGTGGCAGACCGACACGGGAGCGGTGAGCCTGCATCTGCTCGAGGACATCGGCGCCGAAGGCACCGCGGTGCTACGCGAGGAAGCCGCCCGCCTCGACGACTGGCTGGGTGGGGTGCGGGTGATGCCGCGGTTCCCCACGCCCCTCGCGAAGGAACTGGCGACGGAAGGCAGGTCGTCGGGCACGTCTTCGTCGTAGGCTGCCGACATGGCCGTCGAACCGAGAACCGCCACGCGCCGCGACATTCCGGTCTTCGCTCGGGTGATCGCCGAGGCGTTCTTCGACGATCCGGTCTTCGCGTGGATGTTCCCGGACGAGGAGCACCGTATCCGCCGCATGACCCGTTTCTTCGCCGCCGACGCCCGCCACCACATGGTGCCGTTGGGAGCCACCGACATCGCCGAGTCCGGTGGGACCGTCGGAGGCGCGGCGATGTGGGCGCCGCCCGGACGATGGCGCACCGATGCGTGGACCTCGCTCCGCCTCCTGCCCGGCTTCTACGCCGCGCTCGGCCGCTACATGAAGCGGGGAGGGCAGGTCAACGTCACCCTCGACGCGGCGCATCCGGACGAACCGCACTGGTACCTGTCGACGATCGGCACCTCACCTGATGCGCGGGGGACCGGCCTCGGCAAAGCCCTGATGAAGGCCGGCCTCGACCGCGCCGACGCCGAACACGCCCCCGCCTACCTCGAGTCGAGCAAGGAATCGAACGTTCCCTACTACGAGCGGTTCGGGTTCGAGGTCACCCGCGCCATCGTCATCCCCGGTGGTGGGCCGACCCTGTGGGGGATGTGGCGGCAGCCGCGCTGACGGGATGCTTCCCGCCTTCGGATCAGGCGCCCTGCCAGACGGTGTCGAACGGGGTGTTGGCGGACACGCGGCCCTTGATCCCGGTCGTGACGAAATCCTTCGCGCGGGCCGCGGCGTCGGCGACCGACGCGCCCTTCGCGAGTTCGGCGGTGATCGCGGCGGCGAGGGTGCAGCCGGCGCCGGAGACACGCTCGTTGCCGACCTTCGGTGCCGTCAGGAGGGTGACCTCGGAGCCGTCGAACAGCACGTCCACGGCGTCCTCGCCGTCGAGTTCGACGCCGCCCTTCGCGACGACGTACTTCGGGCCGAGGTCGTGGATGCGACGCGCCGCCTCGATGAGCTGGTCGACCGAGGTGATCTCGTCCATCCCGGACAGCGTCCGTGCCTCGAACAGGTTCGGGGTGACGACCGTGGCGTGGGGGAGCACCTGCGCGCGCAGGGCGTTGTCGGTGTCGAGGGCCGCGCCGGCCTCCTGGCCCTTGCAGATCAGGACCGGGTCGAGCACGACGTGCCGCCAGTCCTGCTTCTCGAGTCCCTCGGCGACGACGTCGATCGTCGCGGGCGTGCCCAGCATGCCGATCTTCACCACGTCGAGATTGTGGGCGGCGGTGGCGGCCTCGATCTGCTCGGCGATCACGTCGGCCGGGACGGGGAAGAAGCGGTGGCCCCAGTTGTTCTTCGGGTCGAACGAGACGATGCACGTCGTGGTGCCCACCCCGTACACACCGAGCTGCTGGAACGTCTTGAGGTCGACCTGCAGACCGGCGCCACCGGTCGCTTCCGAGCCGGCGATGACGTATGCGAGGTCGACCATGTGAGTGCTCCGTTCGGACTGGGTGACGGCGTTGCCACGGGATGTACCCGCCGAACGACCAGGTTACAGACGAACTCGGTGCCACCTTGCGGACCGCCCACCGCCGCTCCCGATATCGTCCAGGCATGACGGCCTTCCACGAGCTCGACGACTACCTGGCGCTTCCTCGCGTCACCTCCCTCACGATGTCCCCGGACGGGAATCGCCTGGTGATCACGCAGTCGACGCTCGACGACAAGGCCACCTCGTACACCGAGGCTCTGTGGGAGGTGGATCCCGAAGGCAACGCCCCGGCGCGACGCCTCACCCACGGCACCACGGGTGAATCGAACCCGACCTTCACCGCGTCCGGCGATCTGCTGTTCACCGCCGCCCGGGGCAAGGACGATCCGCCGGTGTCGCTGTGGCGACTGCCCGCAGCGGGCGGCGAGGCCGAGCAGGTCGGATCCCGCAAGGGTGGATTCGCATCGGTGCACGCGGCATCCGGGGCCGACCGGATCGTCCTCGTCGCGTCCGTCCTCGGCCACAGCGAGTCCGACGACGAACGGATCCGGGACGCCCGTAAGGACAAGGTCGTCACCGCGGTGCTGCACACGGGCTATCCGGTGCGCTACTGGGACCACGATCTCGGACCCGACCAGCCGCACCTGCTCGTCCCGGACACGTGCGGCCACGGGTTCACCGACCTCACGCCCGGGATCCGAGGGTCGCTGCGTGATGGCTCCGTCGACATCGCTGCCGACGGTTCGTTCGCCGCCGCGACCTGGGTGGTCCCCGGTCCGCTCGCCTCGCGCCGGGTCACGCTCGTGCGGGTCGATCTCGGCACCGGCCTGCGCACCCCGCTCGTCGACGACGAGACCGGCGACGCGACGCACCCGTCGATCTCGCGCGACGGGACGAAGCTCGCCTACCTGCACGAATCGATGGGCGACGCGGAGAACCCGCCGCAGATCACCGTCCGCGTCCTGGACATCGCGAGCGGAACCACGACCATCGAGGCCCCTGAATGGGACAGACGTCCCACTTCCGTCACCTGGCTGCCCGACGGTTCCGGTCTCGTGCTCACCGCCGACGATCACGGCCGTGCGCCGGTCTTCGTGCAGAGACTCGGGTCCGCGCAGCCCGACCGCCTGACCGCGGACGACGCCGCCTACACGGACGTGTGCCTCGCACCCGACGGCAGCAGGGCGTACGCGCTGCGCGCCTCCTACGAAGCGCCGCCGCACCCCGTGCGCATCGACCTCACCGGACCGGACGCCGGCACCGTCACGCCGCTACGTGCTCCCGCTGCGCTCCCGGAACTGCCGGGACGTCTCGAGGAACTGACCACCGAGGCCGCCGACGGCACGCCGCTGCGGGCATGGTTCGCGCTTCCGCACACGGCGTCCGCCGACGACCCCGCGCCGATGCTTCTGTGGGTGCACGGCGGTCCGCTGAGCAGCTGGAACACCTGGTCGTGGCGCTGGAACCCGTGGCTCCTCGTCGCCCGCGGCTATGCGGTGCTGCTTCCCGATCCCGCACTGTCCACCGGCTACGGCGACGACTTCGTGCGGCGTGGCTGGGGTCGGTGGGGGAGCGAACCGTACACCGATCTGATGGCCGTCACGGATGCCGCGGTCGCGCGTGAGGATATCGACGAGGAGCGGACCGCGGTGATGGGCGGATCGTTCGGTGGATATCTCGCCAATTGGATCGCCGGGCACACCGACCGGTTCCGCGCGGTCGTCACCCACGCGGGTCTGTGGGCGCTGGACCAGTTCACCCCGACCACCGACGTTGCCTGGTACTGGCAGCGGGAGATGACCCCGGAGATGGCGGTCGAGAACTCACCGCACCTGTTCGTCGCCGACATCGTCACGCCCATGCTCGTGATCCACGGCGACAAGGACTATCGCGTCCCGATCGGCGAAGCCCTGCGCCTGTGGTACGAGCTGCTCAACGAATCGGGTCGACCCGCCGAGGACGACGGCACCACCGTCCACCGCTTCCTGTACTTCCCGTCCGAGAACCACTGGGTGCTGAAGCCTCAGCACTCGAAGATCTGGTACCGGACCGTCGAGGCGTTCCTGTCCGAGCACGTGCTCGGTCGCCCGCTCGACCTGCCGGACGAGCTGAGCTGACCGAGGACGTCCGCTCGGGGTCTACTGTCTCGCTATTCGGGCGGGCGCGGCTGGTCGCCCGGCGAGACCGGCGGACGCGTGGGCTCGTCGGTGGCCGGTGTCGACTCGCTCGTCGCGGAACCGGAACCGGCCGAGTGCTGACCCGATCCGCCGCGATGGGTGACCTTCTCGGCGAGACCACCGACCGTCTCCTGGAGGTGCGGTGCCTTCTCCTTCACGACGCCGGCCGCTTCTGTCACCTTGTCCTGTACCGCAGGAATGACCTTTTCCTGCACTGCCGGGTTGTGCCACAGCTCGTTCGAACGCCCCCGCATCTTGTCGTAGGTCTCGCGTCCCGCCCGGGTCCCCGCGACGAATCCCGCGGCCGCACCTGCAGCGAAAATCAATGCCCGCATCATGACGGTGTCCTCCGTCCTGTCCGTTCGGCGTCCGCGCATTCGGCCGCCCGGCACTGCGATACCCGGTCGGGGAGCGGGCCACACTCTTCTGTCGCGACCCCTGTCCGGCTCTGTCGCGACCCTTGTCCATCTCTGTCGTGGCACGTGTCCATCTCTGTCGTGGCCCGTGTCCAGGAGGTTCGCCGCGACGCTTACGATTGACGGGTGACCAGTGCGCCAGAGAACTCGCAGAACCCCGCCGACGCCCTTCCCAAGAGCTGGGACCCCAGCGCCGTCGAAGCGGAGCTCTACCAGCAGTGGGTCGACGCCGGCTACTTCGAGGCCGACCCCACGAGCGACAAGCCCGGGTACTCGATCGTCCTGCCGCCGCCGAACGTCACCGGCAGCCTGCACATGGGTCACGCCCTCGACCACACCCTCATGGACGTGCTCTCCCGCCGTAAGCGCATGCAGGGCTACGAGGTGCTGTGGCTGCCCGGCATGGACCACGCCGGCATCGCCACCCAGACCGTCGTCGAGAAGCAGCTCGCCGCCGACGGCAAGAAGAAGGAGGACCTCGGTCGCGAGGCCTTCATCGAGAAGGTCTGGCAGTGGAAAGCCGAGTCCGGCGGCATGATCCAGGGCCAGATGCGTCGCATCGGCGACGGTGTGGACTGGTCGCGCGACCGCTTCACCATGGACGAGGGGCTGTCCCGCGCGGTGCAGACGATGTTCAAGCGCCTCTACGACGAGGGGCTGATCTACCGCGCCGAGCGCCTGGTCAACTGGTCGCCCGTGCTGCAGACCGCGATCTCCGACATCGAGGTGAAGTTCGAGGAGGTCGAGGGCGAACTCGTCTCCCTGCGCTACGGCTCCCTGAACGACGACGAGCCGCACGTCGTCGTCGCTACCACTCGTGTGGAGACGATGCTCGGCGACACCGCCGTCGCGGTGCACCCCGAAGACGAGCGCTACAAGGACATCATCGGCACGACGCTCGAGCACCCGATCACCGGCCGGCAGATCCCGATCATCGCCGACGAATACGTCGACCCCGAATTCGGTACGGGCGCAGTGAAGATCACGCCTGCGCACGACCCCAACGACTTCGAGATGGGCCTGCGGCACGACCTGCCGATGCCCACGATCATGGACAAGGCCGGTCGTATCGCCGACTCCGGCACCCGCTTCGACGGCATGGACCGTTTCGAGGCGCGCATCGCGATCCGCGAGGAACTCGCCGCGCAGGGCCGCGTCGTCGCCGAGAAGCGCCCCTACCTGCACAGCGTCGGCCACTCCGAGCGGTCCGGCGAGACCATCGAGCCGCGGCTGTCGATGCAGTGGTGGGTCAAGGTAGACAAGCTCGCCAAGGCTGCCGGCGACGCGGTGCGCAACGGTCACACCGTCATCCACCCGGCGAGCCAGGAACCGCGCTGGTTCGACTGGGTCGACAACATGCACGACTGGTGCATCTCGCGTCAGCTGTGGTGGGGTCACCGCATCCCGATCTGGTACGGCCCGAACGGCGAGGTCGAGTGCTTCGGCCCCGACGAGATCGCCCCCGAGGGCTGGGAGCAGGACCCGGACGTGCTCGACACGTGGTTCTCGTCCGGCCTGTGGCCGTTCTCCACGATGGGCTGGCCGGAGAAGACCCCCGAGCTCGACAAGTTCTATCCCACCAGCGTTCTCGTCACCGGCTACGACATCCTGTTCTTCTGGGTCGCCCGCATGATGATGTTCGGCACCTACGTGTCGGGTGACGACGCGGTGCACCAGGCGCAGGTGCCGTTCCGGGATCTGTTCCTGCACGGCCTCGTCCGCGACCAGTTCGGCAAGAAGATGTCGAAGTCGCGCGGCAACGGCATCGACCCGCTCGACTGGGTCGAGCGTTTCGGCGCCGACGCCCTGCGCTTCACGCTGGCGCGCGGCGCGAACCCGGGTGGCGATCTCGCCGTCGGTGAGGACCACGCCCAGTCGTCGCGCAACTTCGCGAACAAGCTGTTCAACGCGACCAAGTTCGCATTGATGAACGGCGCGGTGATCGGCGAGCTCCCGGCCCGCCAGCAGCTCACCGACGCCGACCGGTGGATCCTCGACCGCCTCGAGCAGGTGCGGACCGAGGTCGACGCGGCCTTCGATCATTACGAGTTCTCGAAGGCGTGCGAGGCGCTCTACCACTTCGCGTGGGACGAGGTCTGCGACTGGTATCTCGAGCTCGCCAAGGTCCAGCTCGCCGAGGGCAGCGCCCACGCCGACGGCACCAAGGTTGTGCTCGGCACCGTCCTCGACCAGCTGCTGCGCCTGCTGCACCCGGTCATCCCGTTCGTCACCGAGACCCTGTGGAAGGTGCTCACCGGTGGCGAGTCCGTCGTCGTCGCGTCCTGGCCCGAGACGTCCGGCATCGCCACCGACGAGACCGCGGCGCAGCGGGTCGCCGACCTGCAGAGGCTCGTCACCGAGATCCGCCGGTTTCGCAGCGACCAGGGTCTCAAGCCGTCGCAGAAGGTCGCGGCCCGGCTCGTCGGTGTCGAGGACGCCGATCTCGTCGCGCAGGTGCCGGCCGTGCAGTCGCTCGCGCGCCTGACCGCGCCGGAGGACTCGTTCTCGGCCACCGCGTCGATCGAGGTCCGGCTGAGCCGCGCGACGGTCACCGTCGAGCTCGACACCTCCGGCAGCATCGACGTCGGCGCCGAGATCGCGCGCCTGCGCAAGGATCTCGCCGCCGCGGAGAAGGAACTGACGGGCACCTCCGCGAAGCTGTCGAACGAGGCCTTCCTCGCGAAGGCACCCGATCAGGTGGTCGAGAAGATCCGCGGTCGCAAGCAGATCGCGGAAGAGGAGATCGCACGGATCACCGCACGACTGAAGGAGCTGGGCGCGGCGTGAGCACCGACACCCCGGGGGCGCCGTCCCCGGTGGACCTGGCCGAACTGACGCTCGTCGAAGCCGAGCTCGACAAGCGCTGGCCGGAAACGAAGATCGAGCCGTCCCTGGCGCGGATCGCCGCGCTCATGGACATCCTCGGCTCGCCGCAGAACAGCTACCCGTCGATCCACGTGGCCGGCACGAACGGCAAGACGTCGACAACCCGGATGATCGACGCGCTGCTCACCCGCATGCACCACCGGGTCGGCCGGACGACGAGCCCGCACCTGCAGCTCGCCACCGAGCGGATCAGCATCGACGGCGCGCCGGTCTCGCCGCGGACCTACGTCGACACCTACCGCGACATCGAACCGTACGTCCGGATGATCGACGAGCAGTCCGAGGCGGCCGGTGGCCCGAAGATGAGCAAATTCGAGGTCACCACGGCCATGGCGTTCGCGGCGTTCGCCGATGCACCCGTCGACGTGGCGGTCGTCGAGGTCGGTCTCGGCGGACGGTGGGACGCCACGAACGTCGTCACCGGGCAGGTCGCGGTGATCACGCCCGTCGGCATCGACCACACCGGCTATCTCGGCGACACCCTCACGGAGATCGCGGGGGAGAAGGCCGGGATCATCAAGAAGGCACCCGACGACGGTCTCGTGCCCCGCGACACCGTGGCGATCATCGCGCAGCAGGAACCGGAGGCGATGGACGTGCTGCTGCGGCAGGCCGTCGAGGCCGACGCGGCCGTGGCCCGTCAGGGATCCGAGTTCGCGGTGGTGCGGCGTGCGGTCGCCGTCGGCGGACAGCAGATCGACCTGCAGGGTCTCGGGGGTCTCTACACCGACATCTTCCTGCCGCTCCACGGCGAGCACCAGGCGCACAACGCGTCGGTCGCGCTGGCCGCGGTCGAGGCGTTCTTCGGGGCGGGCCCCGGCAAGCAGCTCGATGTCGAGGCGGTGCGCGACGCGTTCGCGTCGGTGACCACGCCGGGCCGGCTCGAGCGGGTGCGCAATGCGCCCACCGTCTTCCTCGACGCCGCGCACAATCCGCACGGCGCGAAGGCCCTCGCGGCCGCGCTCGCCCAGGAATTCGACTTCCGCAAGCTCGTGGGCGTCGTGAGCGTGATGGCCGACAAGGACGTCGCAGGTCTGATCGAGGCGCTCGAACCGGTCTTCGACGAGATCGTCGTCACCCACAACGGGTCGCCGCGAGCGATGGACGTCGACGATCTCGCGAACATCGCCGTCGCCCGATTCGGCGACGAACGGGTCGTCACCGCGGCGACGCTCCCGGATGCGATCGAAACCGCGATCGCGATCGCGGAGGAGGTCGGCGAGCCCGGCGAAGCGGTGTCGGGCGCCGGGGTCGTGGTCACCGGTTCGGTGGTGACCGCAGGTGCGGCCCGCAGTCTGTTCGGAAAGGATCCCGCGTGAGCAACGACAAGCCGGAGGAACAGAAGTTCCGGCCGCCGACGACGGACCCCTGGAAGGGCTTCCGCGGCGTGATGGCGGGAACGCTCGTGCTCGAGGCGATCGTGGTGCTGCTGGTGCTGCCGGTGATCGCGACCGTCGGCGGGGGACTGAGCGCGTGGTCGACGACCTACGTCGTGGGCCTCGCCGTTCTCATGTTCCTCGGAGCCGGGGTGCAGAAGAAGTCGTGGGCGATCCCGTTCAACATCACGCTGCAGGTGCTCGCCGTGCTCGGCTTCTTCGTCGACCTCGCGTTCGGTGCGGTGGGTGTGCTCTTCGCCGCGGTGTGGGCGTACATCTTCTACCTGCGCAAGGACATCAGGGATCGCGAATCCAGGGGTCTGCTGCCGGGCCAGCGGGACGACCTCTAGGCTTGTCGCGTGACTGAGCGGACCCTGGTACTGATCAAGCCCGACGGCGTCGCACGCCGTCACGTCGGAGAGATCCTCTCGCGCATCGAGCGCAAGGGGCTGGACATCGTGGCTCTCGAGCTGCGCACAGCGACGGAGGAGGTCGCCGGAGCGCACTACGCCGAGCACGAGGGCAAACCCTTCTATCCCTCGCTGATCGAGTTCATTACCGGCGGCCCCCTCGTGGCCGCGGTCCTCGAAGGCCCGCGCGCGATCGCGGCGTTCCGTCAACTCGCCGGTGGCACCGATCCGGTCGAGAAGGCCGTGCCCGGCTCGATCCGCGGCGACCTCGGCCTGGACCCGGGCGAGAACCTGGTCCACGGCTCCGACTCGGTGGAGTCCGCCGAGCGCGAGATCGCTCTCTGGTTCCCCGCCCTGGCTGCGAAGTAACAGCCCCGCACGAGCGGCGCCTGGCGTGTCGCTCACGAAACCTCTCGGGGCGTCGCGCTTCGCGCCTCCCGACACCGCCGACGGCGCCCTCCGGGGCGCCGTTGGCGTATCCGTGCATCTCCGTGTGGGATACTGGCAGAGGTTGCTCCGCACACACCGCGTGCGGAGCGACCGAACGACATCACGGATCGATGCCCGACATCGCTGTGGCCGAGGACGAAGGAGACACCTCGCTCGGCGGCACGCTGGATGTTCCGGCGCTCGACCCGCGATCAAGCCAGGCATTGCTCGGCCGTGCAGTGAAAACGGGCACCGGACGACCGCGCGATGCGAGACCGGAAGGACTCGCGCCCACCCGGCGCGAGTACACAAGCTGCGCCCCCGCGTGGCCGCTCACATCGCTGTTGTCGGTGGTGGACGCGCCCGGGGGCCTTAGGAGACCTACGTGGCCGATCAAGAGCCGCCGGAGAACAACTCGATCGAAGCGTCGGACGCAGGGGGACGGAACCTCCTCGGTCTGCCTGCCAAGATCCGCGTCCATGCCCTCGCCAAGCTGCTGGGGCTGACCAGTAAGCAGGTGATCGCGAAAGCCGCCGAGCGCGGCACCGAGCTGCGCAGTGCGCACTCGACCCTCCCACGCGACGTCGCGGAGGACCTGCACGCTGCGTTGAGCGACGACACGGGCACGGCCGAGCCCGCCGTGCAGGAAGCCGAGACGGCTCCCGAAGCTGCAGCCGAGACAGCTCCCGAAGCTGTGGCGGAGACGGCTCCCGAGGCCGAGACCGCCCCCGAGTCTGCCGCGGAGACGACTCCCGAGCCTGCGGCCGAGGCTGCGGAGACCGCCGAGGCCGCGCCGGTCGAGAGCGACGAGCTGCGACCCGCCGAGAAGACCGCGGACGAGACCGCACCGCAGGCCGTCGAGATCCCCTCCGTCGGAGGACCCACCGGGTTGTTCACGTCGGTGGAGCAGAGCACGCCGCTGTTCGAGATGCCCGAGCCGTCCACCACGGCCGAGCCGATCGTCGCTGCACCGCTGTTCCTCCAGCCCGAGGTACCCTCGCCTGCCGAGGGAGAGGAGGAGACCCGCCCGCGTCGCCGGCGCGCACGCCGCGGAAAGGACACCGAGCAGGCACCGGCCGAGGACGAGCAGCAGACCGCCGAGCCGGCCGCCGAGTCCACCGAGGAAGCGCCGTCGCACCAGGCGGACGAAGACCAGGACGACCAGCCGCGTCGCCGCCGACGCGGACGTCGCGGTCGTGGACGTGGACGCGGGGACGGCACCGACACCGACCAGCAGGACGAGACGACCGCGACCGGCGAGGACTCCGAGTCCGCCGCCGCGGAGACGGAGAAGTCCGCGGCCGCGGAGACGGAGAAGTCCGCGGCCGCGGAGACGGAGAAGTCCGCCGAAGCGGAGTCCACCGCAGCGGAGACTCCCGCCGAGGAGACCGCCGGCACCGAGGAGAGCACCTCCGACGAGTCCGCCTCGGGCGACGAGCAGAGCAGCGACGAGCACGACACCGACGACGAGCAGGGCGGGGGGACGTCCCGTCGTCGCCGCCGTCGCCGTCGCCGTCGCGGTTCCGACACCGACACCGCGAGCACCGACGACGACTCGGTTCCCACGGTCGTCCACGAGCGGGAGCCGCGTCCGAAGAGCCGCGCCAAGGACGAGGTCCAGGGCATCAGCGGTTCGACGCGCCTCGAGGCGAAGCGTCAGCGTCGTCGCGACGGTCGCGAGGCCGGTCGCCGCCGGCCCCCGATCCTCACCGAATCCGAGTTCCTCGCCCGCCGCGAGGCTGTCGACCGGGTCATGGTCGTGCGCGAACGCACGGGCGGTTCCCACGCGGGCATGACGCAGGTCGCGGTGCTCGAGGACGGCATCCTCGTCGAGCACTTCGTCACGACCTCCGGTTCGGCGTCGATGGTCGGCAACATCTACCTCGGTCGCGTGCAGAACGTCCTCCCGTCCATGGAGGCGGCGTTCATCGACATCGGCCGTGGCCGCAACGGCGTGCTCTACGCGGGTGAGGTGAACTGGGAGGCCGCCGGCCTCGGAGGCAACTCCCGCAAGATCGAGCAGGCCCTCAAGCCCGGCGACCAGGTGGTCGTGCAGGTCAGCAAGGACCCGGTCGGTCACAAGGGCGCGCGTCTGACCACCCAGATCAGCCTCGCCGGACGCTTCCTGGTCTACGTGCCGGGAGGTTCGTCCACGGGCATCAGCCGCAAGCTCCCCGACACCGAGCGCAAGCGTCTGAAGGACATCCTCCGCGAGATCGTCCCCTCCGAGGCGGGCGTGATCATCCGTACCGCCGCCGAGGGCGTGAGCGAGGAGGAACTCTCGCGCGACGTCACCCGCCTGCAGACGCAGTGGGAGTCGATCCGCGAGCAGTCCGAGAAGCTGCAGGCCGACGCCTCGGGCCAGCCGAAGACGCTCTACGAGGAGCCGGATCTGCTCGTGAAGGTCGTGCGAGACCTGTTCAACGAGGACTTCTCCAAGCTCGTCATCGAGGGCGATTCGGCGTGGAACACCGTCGAGAGCTACATCCGGACGGTCGCACCCGACCTGCTGCCGCGCGTCGAGCGCTACCGTTCGGAGAACTCGGTGGACGTCTTCGGTGCGCACCGCATCGACGAGCAGCTCGCGAAGGCTCTCGACCGCAAGGTGTGGCTGCCGTCCGGCGGCACGCTCGTCATCGACCGCACCGAGGCGATGACCGTCATCGATGTCAACACCGGCAAGTTCACCGGTTCCGGCGGCAACCTCGAGGAGACGGTCACCCGTAACAACCTCGAGGCGGCCGAGGAGATCGTCCGCCAGATGCGCCTGCGCGACATCGGCGGCATGATCGTCGTCGACTTCATCGACATGGTCCTCGAGTCGAACCGCGACCTCGTACTGCGTCGCTTGACCGAGGCCCTCGGCCGGGACCGCACCCGCCACCAGGTCTCGGAGGTCACCTCGCTCGGCCTGGTCCAGATGACGCGCAAGCGGCTCGGGACCGGTCTCGTCGAGGCGTTCTCCACCACCTGTGAGCACTGCAGCGGCCGCGGCCTCATCGTGCACTCGGAGCCGATCGAGTCGAAGTCCTCGGACGACTCCGGTCGTTCGTCCGGCGGTGGTTCGCGGCGTAAGCGTGGACGCGACAAGAGCTCGCAGGAGCCCGCCGCCGAGACGCACACGACGCCGTCGCCCGAAGAGGTCGTCAAGCGTGCCGCGCACCCCGTCGCGCTCGCGATGGCCGCGCACAACTCGACACCGGCCGCGGACGCTCCGGCCGCAGAGCCGGCAGCGACCGAGACCGCATCCGAGGCGGCGTCCGCACCTGCGGGCGACGTCGACCCGGTCAAGGTCACCGAGCCGCTGCGGGCCGTCGAGCCCGAGAAGGTCGCCGCACCGACGAAGGAGCCCGTCGCAGGGGAGGACGCCACCACGGTGACGACCGCCTCCGACGAGCCCGCCGAGATCGAGGCAGAGGTCGCAGCAGCCGAAGCCGCGGTCGCGGAGACCGCTGTTCCCGAGGCTGCCGTGTCCGAGACGGCCGTCTCCGGCGCAGGGGAGGGCACCGACGGAGCGGCTTCCGTCGAGGCCGCAGGACCGGCTCCGCGTCGCCGTCGGGCACGCAGGGTCGCCCGGGCGGCCGCAGCGCCCGCCGGGGACGGTGGGCCTACAGCCAAGGTGTTCGTCGTCCCCGCGACGACCGGGTCGTCCACGGGGGCCGAGTCGGACTCCCGGCCGAGCACACCGGTCGAGACACCGGTGGAGATCGTGCGGCGGCCGCGTTCGCGGCGTGCCGCAGGGCGCCCCGCCGGACCTCCGGTGGACGCCGAAGCGTGACCCTCCGCTTCCGGGCCGGTCACGACCGGCCCGGAAGCGGGCACTACCGTGCCACCCGGTTTGACCCTGGGAGTCACCTTCCCGTAATCTTGTTCAGTCGCTACTCGGCGATAGTGCCCAGCCGCGTCCGGATTCAGGATGCCGGCGGGACCCGAGTCAGCAACCACACCAGACCAGTCGCGTCCGCAGCACTGTGGCGCGAGCACGTTCGAAGAAGCAAGGGGTAGCCGTCCGATGGCAACGTACGCGATCGTCAAGACCGGCGGTAAGCAGTACAAGGTCGCTGAAGGCGACCTCGTCAAGGTCGAGAAGATCGAGGGTGAGCCCGGCGCTGCTGTCTCGCTTGCCCCGGTCCTCGTCGTCGACGGATCCGAACTGACCACCGACGCCGACAAGCTGGCCAAGGTCTCGGTCACCGGCGAGATCGTCGAGCACACCAAGGGCCCGAAGATCCGCATCCACAAGTTCAAGAACAAGACCGGGTACCACAAGCGCCAGGGCCACCGTCAGAAGCTGACGGTCGTCAAGGTCACCGGCATCAAGTAAACCGAGCTTCGAGCTTCAACCCCAGGAGGGTTCGTCATGGCACACAAGAAGGGCGCATCCAGCTCCCGTAACGGTCGCGATTCGAACGCACAGCGACTCGGCGTCAAGCGCTTCGGTGGCCAGGCCGTCAACGCCGGCGAGATCATCGTGCGCCAGCGCGGCACCCACTTCCACCCCGGCGTGAACGTGGGACGCGGCGGCGACGACACGCTGTTCGCCCTCGCGGCCGGTGCCGTCGAGTTCGGTACCAAGCGCGGTCGCAAGACCGTCAACATCGTTCCGGCTGCGGCAGACGCCTGATCTGCCGTCCGGTAACGGACACCGCGGGACCAGCTCCCGCGACATACTCCCAATAGGGGCGGGCCAGGGTCGCACACCCTGACCCGCCCTTGTTGCGTTGATCACCAGGTTTGTTTTTTTAGGACGAGAGAAGGTCCACCCATGTCCCGCTTCATCGACCGGGTGGTGCTGCACGTCAGCGCCGGCAAGGGCGGCAACGGCTGCGCCTCCGTCCACCGCGAGAAGTTCAAGCCGCTCGGCGGCCCCGACGGCGGTAACGGAGGAAACGGCGGCGATGTCGTCCTCGAAGTCGACCGGAACGTCCACACCCTGCTCGACTTCCACTTCCACCAGCACGCCAAGGCGACCAACGGTGCCCAGGGCGCCGGCGGCCACCGCAACGGTGCCAACGGCGGCGACCTCGTCCTGAAGGTTCCCGACGGCACCGTCGTACTCGACCGCGACGGCCGCATCCTCGCCGACCTCGTGGGCACCGGCACGCGTTTCGTCGCCGCGCACGGCGGTCGCGGTGGTCTCGGCAATGCCGCACTCGCGTCGAAGGCACGCAAGGCCCCCGGCTTCGCGCTCCTCGGTGAGGAAGGCGAGGAACTCGACCTCGTCCTCGAACTGAAGTCCGTCGCCGACGTCGGCCTCGTGGGCTTCCCCTCGGCCGGCAAGTCGTCGCTCGTGTCGGTGCTGTCGGCCGCCAAGCCGAAGATCGCCGACTACCCGTTCACCACCCTCGTGCCGAATCTCGGTGTGGTGCAGTCGGGCGACACGACCTTCACCGTCGCCGACGTGCCCGGCCTGATCCCCGGCGCCAGTGAGGGTCGCGGCCTCGGCCTCGACTTCCTCCGTCATCTCGAGCGCTGCGCCGTGCTCGCGCACGTTGTCGACTGCGCGACCCTCGAACCCGGCCGCGACCCGATCTCCGACATCGACGCGCTCGAGGCCGAACTCGCCGCCTACCAGCCTGCGCTGTCGGGCGACAGCGGACTCGGCGACCTCGCCGAGCGCCCCCGCATCGTCATCCTCAACAAGGCCGACGTGCCCGACGCGAAAGAACTCGCCGAGTTCGTCACCCCCGAACTCGAGGCCCGTGGCTGGCCGGTCTTCACGATCTCGGCCGTGAGCCGCGACGGCCTGCGTCCGCTGACGTTCGCCCTCGCGAGGATGGTCGACGAGTACCGGGCGGCGCATCCGCCGGCCGCGCCCACCCGCCCGGTGATCCGTCCCGTCGCCCGCGACGAGGAGGCCTTCACCGTGGTCCGCGATCCCGAAGTGCCCGGCGGATTCATCGTGCGGGGCACCCGTCCCGAGCGGTGGGTGCGCCAGACGGCCTTCGACAACGACGAGGCCGTGGGTTACCTCGCCGACCGACTCGCCCGTCTCGGCGTCGAGGACAAGCTCGTCAAGCTCGGCGCGGAACCCGGATGCTGGGTCACCATCGGCGAGGTCGGCTTCGAGTGGGAACCGCAGACGCAGGCCGGCGTGGACGTCGTGCCCACCGGTCGCGGCACCGATGCCCGTCTCGACCAGGTCGACCGCGTCGGCGCTGCCGAGCGTCGCCACGCGAAGAAGGTGCGCCGCGGCCTGGCCACCGACGACGAGTTCGAGTAACCGTCCGCGCGTCCCCACCGTTCAGGAAGCCCGAAGCGTACCGAGGAGAACATGAGCGACACCCGGGAGGTCGTCTCCCACGCCCGCAGCGTAGTGGTCAAGATCGGCTCGTCGGCGATCACGAGCCTGGTGGGTGGACTCGACCGTGGCCGGCTCGATCGTCTCGTCGATGCCATCGAGGCCCGCATCCGCACGGGTTCGAGTGTCATCGTGGTCTCCTCGGGTGCGGTCGGTGCCGGGCTCGCACCGCTCGGTCTCACGAGTCGGCCGCGTGATCTCGCGACGAAGCAGGCCGCGGCCAGCGTCGGGCAGCTCACCCTCGCCCACGCCTGGGGCACCTCCTTCGCCCGCTACGACCGCACGGTGGGCCAGGTGCTCCTCACCGCCGACGACATCGGCCGGCGCACTCAGCACCGCAACGCGCAACGCACCCTCGACCGGCTGCGTTCGCTCGGGGCGGTGCCGGTGGTCAACGAGAACGACACCGTCGCGACCGTCGAACTGCGCTTCGGCGACAACGACCGGCTCGCTGCACTCGTCGCGCATCTCATCGGCGCCGACGCGCTGATCCTGCTGTCCGACGTCGACGGCTTGTACGACGGGGATCCCCGCAAGGGCTCCGCGAACCTCATCCCCGAGGTCCGCACCCCCGAGGATCTCGACGGTGTGGTCGCCGGGTCGGGCGGCGCGCTGGGCACCGGTGGCATGGCGTCGAAACTGTCCGCGGCCCGTCTCGCGGCGGACTCCGGCGTGCCGGTGCTGCTCGCCGCGGCCTCCCAGGCCGATCGTGCGCTGGGCGCCGCCGACGTCGGCACGGCCTTCGCGGCCCGCCCACAGCGTCTGTCGGCGCGGCGTTTCTGGGTGCGGCACGCCGCCGACGTCCACGGTTCGCTGTATCTCGACGAGGGTGCCGTGCGGGCCGTGATGGAGCGGCGACGCTCGTTGCTCGCCGCCGGAATCACCGGCACCAGTGGCGGTTTCCACGCCGGCGACGTCGTCGGCATCGTCGCGCCCGACGGCCGCACGGTCGCGCGCGGGGTGGTGGCCTACGACGCGTCCGAACTCGATTTCATGATCGGCTTCTCGACCGGTCAGCTGCCGCCGGATCTCCAGCGACCCGTCGTGCACGCCGACGACCTCGTCCGGGTGGTCTGAGAACCTCACGAAGTCGGTGCGGTCACCGCGTCGGCCAGGAAGGCGAGGGTCTCCGAGGTACCCGCCTCGAGCTTGAGGGTCGCCAGCGCATCCCCGCGGGTGGGGCCACGATTGATCACCACCACCGGGATGTTCCGCTGCACGGCGCGACGTACGAACCGCAACCCCGACTGCACCGTCAGTGAACTCCCGGCGACCAGCAGGGCGTCGGCACCGTCCACCACCGAGAAGGCGAGATCGACGCGCGGGCGCGGCACCGTCTCCCCGAAGTACACGATGTCGGGTTTGAGCATCCCGTCGCAGCGCTCGCAGTCGACGACGACGAAGTCCTCGGTGTCGGTGACCACCGCGTCCGCATCGGGGGCGACCTCGAGACCGGTCGTCGCGCGCATCCGGTCGTCGAATCCCGGATTGGCCGCGCACAGCCGTTCGTGCAGCGTGAACCGCGAGATGCGGTGTTCGCACGACAGGCATCGGACCTGCGCGTAGGTGCCGTGCAGGTCGACGACCTGCCGGCTGCCGGCCTTCGTGTGCAGCAGGTCGACGTTCTGGGTGATCACGCCGACGACCGAACCGGCGCGTTCGAGGGCCGCGAGCGCCCGGTGCCCGGGATTCGGGCGGGCGGCGTCCATGTGCTTCCAGCCGACGTGGTTGCGGGCCCAGTAGCGTTGCCGGAACTCCGCGTCGCCGACGAACTGCTGGTAGGTCATCGGGTTGCGGGGCGGCGAGTCCGGTCCGCGATAGTCGGGGATACCGGAGTCCGTCGACAGCCCGGCGCCGGTGAGAACAGCGATCCGACGGCCGTGCAGGAGAGTGGGCAGGTCGTCGGAACGGAGTGGAACGTCGATCACTCCTTCTACGGTAGGCCGCTTCCGGGAACCGGTGCCGCGGGCAGCAGCGCGCGGACCGCATCGATGGTGTCGGCGTCGGCGGCCGACTTGTCGGGCCGGTACCGCAGCACCCGTGCGAAGCGCAGCGCCACCCCGCCCGGATAGCGGCTGCTCGTCTGCACTCCGTCGAGTTCGATCTCGACGACGATCGCGGGTCGCAGGTGGACGGTGTGCTCGTCGCGGTGTGTCTCGTGGTGTGGGAATTCCTCTGTCTGCCACTGCAGCAGCGCGTCGGTGAGTCCCTTGAACGTCTTCCCGACCATGATCGGCGGACCACCGTCGGGGTCGCGGGCACCGAGGTGCAGGTTGGACAGGAAGCCGGTGCGGCGCCCGTAACCCCATTCGGCGGCGAGCACCACGAGATCCAGGGTGTGCTCGGGTTTGACCTTCTGCCAGGCTCGGCCCCGGCGGCCGGCGGTGTAGGTCGATGTGAGCGACTTCACCATGACGCCCTCGTGACCGTTGCCGAGCGAGTCACCGAGGTGCGCCTCGGCGCTGTCGGCGTCCGGAGCGACGAGCGTGGGGATGCGGTGCTCACCCGCGACGCGGGCGAGATGGTCGCGACGCACCGACAGCGGCTCGTCGAGCAGGTCGGCGCCGTCGAGGTGCAGGCAGTCGAAGAAGTACGGGTGGAGAAGCAGTTCGCGTTCGGAGCGGGCACCGAACCGGCTCATGGTCTCCTGGAACGGTCGGGGACGGCCGGCATCGGTGAGCGCGAGTGTCTCGCCGTCGAGCACGACACTGCGGCACGGCAGCGCCCGGACGAGTTCGACCAGTTCGGGGACCGATGCGGTGATGTCGCGCAGCGTGCGGGTGAAGATCCACACCGCGTCCTCGTGGCGGTGCACCTGGATGCGTGCACCGTCGAGTTTGTACTCCACGCTCACCGCCCCGTCGAACTCGATGAGTGCCGCCTCGAGCGACTCGGCGGGTGAGGCGAGCATCGGCCGGACCGGTCGGCCGAGCTCCAGGCCGAACTCCGCCAGCGCGTCGACACCACCCTCGAAGACCGCCGCTGCGGCCTGCGCGAGTCGGCCCGACAACATCACCGCCCGACGGACCGGTTCGACGGGGAGACCGGCTGCCGCTGCGACCGCATCGGTCATCACCCCTTCGAGCGCGCCCTGCCGCAGCTCACCGCCGAGGAGCGCGACGAGGAAACGCTGCTCGGCCTCGGTGGCCCGTCCGAACAGATCCAGGAGCAGTTGCTGCCGCGCGGCGGTGGATCCGGAACCGGAGATGCCGGCGAGGCGGTCGAGGAAGCCGGACACCTCGTCGACGTCGAGCACGGGATCGTCGGCGACCGGTGCGGAGAGGCCGGCGAGGGTGCGGAAACCGACACCCAGGCGACCCTGGGTCATCTCTCCGGACAACCATGAGACCACCGCTTCGACCTCGTGAGGTTCGGCGCGCCCGAGTAATTCCCGCAGCAGATCGATCTTGGTGCGTCGTGACCGTGTGGCGGCGACGGCGACGGAGGTGTCGACAACCGAGTGCAGCAGCATCGCTTCGACGTTAGCGCCCGGACGTGCCACGCGGAGGAAATCGTGCGCCGGGGTGTATTTCCGCACGGGGGTGGGAATCGAGAGGCCAGGATGGTGCACAGGACGCCTCCACGCAGGGAGGGACGGGAGACGCGGATGAGCAAGGACGCCGATGCAGTCGAACTCGACGTGGACGGTCGCACGGTGCGCATCTCGCACCCCGAGCGCGTGTACTTCCCCGAGATCGGGGCGACCAAGCTCGACCTCGCGAACTACTACCTGAGCGTGGGGGAGGGGATCGTCCGGGCACTCCGCGAACGGCCCTGCATGCTGCACCGGTTCCTCGACGGGCTCGAAGGGCGGAAGGTACACCAGAAGCGTTTGCCGCGCGGGGCTCCGGACTGGGTCGAGACCGTGCGGGTGCACTTCCCGCGCTACGACCGCGATGCCGACGAACTGTGCGTGACCCATCTCGCCGACGTCGTGTGGGCCGTGCAGATGTCCACCGTGGAGTTCCATCCGTGGAACTCGCGGCGCAGCGACGTGGAGCGACCCGACGAGTGGAGGATCGACCTCGATCCGATGCCCGACTGCGATTTCGACCGGGTCCGGCGTGTCGCGAAGGTGGCGCACGAGGTGCTCGACGAACTCGGTGCCGTGGGCTGGCCGAAGACCTCGGGCGGCGACGGCCTGCACGTCTACGTCCGGATCGCGCCGGAATGGGAGTTCGACGACGTCCGAAGGGCCGCATGGGCGTTCGCGCGGGAGGTGGAACGACGCGCGCCCGGCGACGTGACGACGGCATGGTGGCGCAAGGAACGCGACCCGTCGGCGGTCTTCGTCGACTACAACCAGAACTCGCGCGACCACACGATCGCCAGTGCCTATTCGGTCCGCGGTGTGTCGGAGGCGACGGTCTCCACTCCGGTGCGGTGGGAGGAGATCGACGACCTCGAACCGCGGGACTTCACGATCCGGACCGTGCCGAAGCGGTTCGAGGAACTCGGCGACCTGCACTCGGGTATCGACGACGCGGTCTTCTCCCTCGATCCGCTCCTGGAATGGGCGGAACGCGACGAGAAGCCGTCGGAGTGAGCCCTATGGCCCGGTAACGGTGGCCCGGTAGACGTGGCCTAGTAGCCGGCGCTGGGATCGACGACCCCGATCGGCACGAGGCCGGATGCGAAGCGTGTGACGTTCTCGATCACGTGCTCGAGATAGGCCGGGATGCGCAGCGGGGGTGGATTGGCGTCGTGGGGAGTGATCACGGCGTTGGGGAGCGTCCACAACGGATGATCCTCGGGGAGCGGTTCGGGATCGGTGACGTCGAGCCCTGCACCACCGATCGCGCCGGATCGGAGAGCGGCGACGAGGGCGTCGGTGTCGACGAGATCGCCCCGGGCGACGTTGACGACCCACGCCGTGGACTTCATCGCTGCGAGCTCGGTTGCGCCGACGAGCTGCTCGACGTCGAGAGTGGCTGTCGCGGAGATGACGAAATGATCTGCCAGAGGCCATATCTCGTCGATACGTTCGACGGGGAACGTCTCGATGGCTCCCGGCACGGGACGACCGCTGCGGGTGACGGCGAGCGCGCGCGCCCCCAGCGCGGCCAGCATCGGGATCAGCGCCCGGCCGACACCCCCGGCGCCGATGATCCCGACCGTCGCGCCGCGGAGGGTGCCGACGACCGGCGCGAGACTCTCGGGTGTCCACGAGGTGGCCGCCAGATGGGCAGGCAGGGCCCGGACCCCGGCGAGCAGGAGCAGGAGCGCGTGCTCGGCGACGGTCGTGGAGTAGGCCGCGGCCGCCGACGTCCAGGTGACGCGAGGATGGGCCTTGACGACGCCCTGCGACAGCCAGTACTCGACACCGGCGGACGGTAGCTGCACCCAGCGGACGGAGGCGGGGAGGACCTCGGGGAAGTCCTGCGGCCCGGCCGTCCAGACGAGCGCGTCGGGGGTCTCCTCGAGTCCGCAGGGCACGCCGCCCCCGCCCGTGACCGCCCGTTCGAAACGGGGGTCGCGCTCGGGGCCGACAGCGATGCGGGGCGCACGCTCGGGAGTCATGGTCTCGACTCTAAGCGTCCGCCCCGCATCGGTCACGTGGTTACCGCGCTCAGGCGGGTTCGACGATCAACGGGTACACACCGTTCTCGTCGTGCACCTCACGGCCGGTGACCGGGGGATTGAAGACGCACAGCATGCGCATGCGCGTTTCGGGGAGCACGCGGTGACGCTCGTGTCCGTTGAGCAGGTACATCGTGCCCGGAGCGAGGTCGTACTCCACGTCGTTGTCGAGGTCCTGGAGCTTGCCGGTGCCCTCGACGAGCCACACGGCCTCGACGTGGTTGGCGTAGTGGAACTCGTTGACGGTGCCGGGTTCGATGGTGGTCTCGTGGAACGAGAAGCCCACCTTGTCGCCGGCGAGGACGATGCGCTTGCTGCGCCACTGGCCGTCCTCCGAGACGACGTCGCGCTCGGTGCCGGTGATCTCTTCTGTCGTACGAACGATCATGGGTGTCGAAAGTCCTTCTTCTGCAAGTGGGTTCGGAACGGGCGGAGCGGGGGACCGCTCAGGAACGGACCTTGGCGGTCGCTTCCGCCAGGATGTTCAGCCCGAACTCGAGTTCGTCGTCGGTGATGGTCAGCGGCGGCAGCAGCTTGACGACCTCGTCCGACGGACCGGAGGTCTCGGCGAGCAGACCCTCTTCGAAGGCCAGGGCGCAAACCTTGTCGGCGTCCTCCGGCTTGTCGAAGACCAGGCCCTGGACCAGGCCGCGGCCGCGGGTCGAGACGCCGTCGAACATGTCCGACAGGTTCATGAAGGTCTGGCGGATGCGCTCGCCCTTGCGCAGGGTGTCGCGCTCGAGCTTGTCGTCGGCCCAGTAGTGCTCGAGGGCGGCAGCCGCCGTCACGAAAGCCGGGTTGTTGCCGCGGAAGGTGCCGTTGTGCTCGCCCGGGCCCCACACGTCGAGCTCACGCTTGAACAGGGTGAGCGCCAGCGGCATTCCGTATCCGCCGATCGACTTCGACAGGGTCACGATGTCGGGCGTGATGCCGGCGATCTCGAACGAGAAGAACGGGCCGGTGCGGCCGCAGCCCATCTGCACGTCGTCGACGATCAGCAGGATGTCGCGTTCCTTGCACAGGTCGGCCAGAGCGCGAAGCCACTCGGGGCGAGCAACATTCACGCCGCCTTCACCCTGCACGGTCTCGACGATGACCGCGGCCGGACGGTTCAGGCCGCTGCCCGCGTCGTCGAGGACGCGCGAGAACCACTGGAAGTCCTCGGTGACGCCGTTGAAGTAGTTGTCGAACGGCATCGGCGTGGCGTGGACGAGGGGGATACCCGCGCCGGCGCGCTTCATCGAGTTACCGGTCACCGACAGCGCACCCAGGGTCATGCCGTGGAAAGCGTTGGTGAAGTTGATGATCGACTCGCGACCGGTCACCTTGCGGGCGAGCTTGAGCGCCGCCTCGACGGCGTTCGTGCCGGTCGGGCCGGGGAACTGGACCTTGTAGTCCAGGCCGCGCGGCGCGAGCACGTGCGACTCGAAGGTCTCGAGCAGCTTGCGCTTGGCGACGGTGTACATGTCGAGGCCGTGGGTGACGCCGTCGCTCATGATGTAGTCGACCAGGGCCGACTTGAGAACCGGATTGTTGTGGCCGTAGTTCAGGGCTCCGGCGCCGGCGAAGAAGTCGAGGTAGTCCTTGCCGTCCTCGCTGCGCAGCCAGGATCCCGATGCCTTGTCGAAAACGGCGGGCCAGCCGCGGCTGTAACTCCGGACCTCGGATTCGAGGTGCGAGAAAATCGCAGTATCGGGCTTACTGGTGGTCTCGGGCTTGTTTTCCAGGATGGTCATGTCGTGGTCCTCCTGTGATTATTCGAGAATTATGAAGATGTCGTGCGCACACGCGCTGCGATCATTCGCCGATGGTGTAGAGATCCTCGGCCAGATGTGAATCGGGGAAATCGTCGGGCGCGAACAACTCGGTGCGAGTGATATGCGTTCCGCGGCGACGCGCGAGAGCGGTGAACATTGCGATCGACGCTTCGTTGTCGGGACTCACCGTCGTTTCCAGACGGGTCACGCCGAGCGGCTCGAGTCGGTCGAGCAGAGCGTCGAGCATACGGCCGGCCACTCCACGTCCACGCTGGTCTGCGTCGACTGCCACCTGCCAGACGAACAGGGTGTTCGGGGAGTCGGGACGGCGGTAGCCGGTCACGAATCCCACGGGGCGATCGGTGTCGTCCGTTGCGACGACCGATGTGTCGGCGAAATCGCGACACCACAACACATATGCGTAACCGGAATTGACGTCGAGAACCTGCGAATCACGCGCGATCTGCCAGAGTCGTCTACCGTCGGCGATACGCGGACGCCGGAATTCGATTGCAGCCGGCTCACTACCGGACTCGGTTGCGGCCAACTCCGAAGAGGTGGTCGCGGTATTCGATTCAGCCGAGTCGGGGGTCGGGGTACTTCTTTCCTTGACGGGCCTCATATGTCCTTTCAACCTAACAACTTCCGGTGTCGAGATCACGCCCGTGTCCGGAATCGGGATCGGAACCCTGTGGTCCGTGCAGGTCGAGCGCATGTTGTGATGCCGGTCACAAACATGTTACGTCGGTCCTCCTCGTGGCGATTACTTCGGGCTCGCGAGTGCGTACGGCAACACCGCGTCGGCTCCCGCAGCGACGAGAGTTCTCGCCGCCATCGTGAACGTCCAGCCGGTGTCGGTCACCGCATCGACGAGAAGGATCGGACCACTCGACCCGAGGTTGTCGGGTCGCTCCCACGCATCGATCAGTGCGGCGACCCGATATGCCGAGTTCGCTGCCGTCGGCTCCGTATTCCCGCTTCGGCGTCGCAATACACCTAGATCTCGTAATCGTCCGATTTGTGCCAATCGGAACGCAAGTGACTCGACGAGCAGGGAGTGCGTGGGGGAGTCCATGGCCATGACGGCGGTGGGCCGGTCCTCCCAGTCCCACGCGGCGAGCACCGCGATCGACGCGTCGACCACCGCCTTCGGCACTTCGCGGTCCGGTCCGTCGAGCAGTTCGCGCAGTCGCGGTCCCCATCCCAGATCCGACAGCCGGCCCAGCACGCGCCCGGGGCGCGGACCGTCCGTGATCCGGCCCGACAGCGGGATCCCGAGGGTCGACATCCCCGTGGGCCACTGCCGGCGCGGCGGCAGATCCACACCGGGGCGTTCGAGCCGGGCGCGGGTCCGGGCGACCTCGTCGTCGCCGACGGACGTCTCCCACCGGGAACCGATGCAGTTGTCGCACCGGCCGCAACCGGGGCTCCGGGTGTCGAGATCGGGGTCGTCGAGCTGACGGCGGAGGAAGACCATGCGGCATTCGGTGGTGCGTTCGTATTCGAGCATCGCCTCCTGTTCCGCGGCGCGCGCCTCCTCGAGCCGCCCGTAGCGCTCCCCGTCGTACATCCAGGGCTGCCCGGTGGCGATCCAGCCACCCTTGACCCTCTTCACCGCTCCGTCGACGTCGAGGACCTTGAGGACCATCTCCAGGCGGGAGCGCGTGAGGTCGACCCGCGGTTCGAGCGCGGGTGTCGATACCGGCCGTTCGGTATCGAGCGCTGCGATCACACGGCGTACGAGTGCCTCGTCCGGGAAGGCGACCGAGGCGAACCACTGCCAGATCCGGCGGTCCTCCGGGCCGGGGAGCAGAACCACCTCGGCGCGTTCGGTGGAGCGACCCGCACGCCCGACCTGCTGGTAGTAGGAGATCGGGGACGAGGGAGCGCCGAGGTGCACCACGAAGCCGAGGTCGGGTTTGTCGAAGCCCATGCCGAGTGCCGAGGTCGCGACGAGCGCCTTGACCTTGTTGTCGAGGAGATCGGCCTCGAGCTGTTCACGTTCGGTCGGTTCGGTCTGACCGGTGTATGCCGCCACTGCATAGCCGTGGTCGGTGAGCAGCGCCGCGAGGTCGCGGGCGGCGGAGACCGTCAGCGCGTACACGATGCCCGAGCCCGGCAGATCCTTCAGATGTTGCGCGAGCCATGCCGCGCGTCGTGCCGGTTCGTCGATCCGCACCACCGACAGGTGCAGCGACGGACGGTCGAGGCCGCCGCGCAGCACGAGCGTGCCGTCGGAGCCGGCATTGCTGCTTCCACCGAGGTCGCTGCCTCCGCCGACACCGAGCTGGGCGGCGATGTCGGCGACCACCCGGTCGTTGGCGGTCGCGGTCGTCGCCAGGACCGGGATGTCGTCGCCGAGTTCGGCGACGAGGGTGCGGATGCGGCGGTAGTCGGGCCGGAAGTCGTGACCCCAGTCCGACACGCAGTGCGCCTCGTCGACGACCACCAATCCGGCGTCGCGGGCGAGGGAGGGCAAGACCTGGTCGCGGAAGTCGGGGTTGTTGAGGCGTTCGGGGCTGACGAGGAGGACGTCGACCTCACCCGCCGCGATCCGCTCGTGGATCGCCGCCCATTCCGTCACGTTGCCGGAGTTGATGGCCGCGGCGTGGACGCCCGCCCGCTCGGCGGCCGCGACCTGGTTGCGCATCAGGGCGAGCAGCGGCGAGACGATCACCGTGGGACCGCGGCCCTGCCGGCGCAGCAGTTTGGCGGAGATGAAGTAGACGGCCGACTTTCCCCAGCCTGTGCGCTGGACGACGAGGGCGCGGCGACGGTGTACCACGAGCGCCTCGATCGCGACCCATTGGTCGTCGCGGAGCCGGGCGTCGGGGCCTGCCAGCTCGCGGAGGAGGTGCTCGGCATCGTCGCGCAACAGGTCGGTGGAGTTCGTCATGCTGCAATCGTGCCCGACGACGTTCCGTCACGGCGACGGTGAACGGTTCTCCGGGGGCGGCGAACGGTACTGACGCGGCGGCGAACGGGGATACCGTAGAGATGGCGACGGAGGGGCTCTCACGAAAGAGGGTGGCACCCAGTGTCAGTTGGCGTGGCAGAGATCATGATGTAAAAGCTTGCGAAACAACAACTTCCGATTGCATCGATCTTGGAGTGCGACTCGTGGCACTCTGTGTCCGAATTGGTGACGGCGATCGCTGATCCGGACCGAGTGTGATGAGCGGATCATCCGCGTCGCTATGGTCGTCGTCATGTACGCAGCCCTTTCATCCCCCGCAGCGCCGTCTGTGGAGTCGGTCGTCGTGACCCCGGCCGAGGCTCGGGTACGTCATGAGACCTACCGCAAGAAGATCGTGTCGGCTCAGGACGCCGTCCAGTGGATTCGCCACGGCGACACGGTCGCCATCAGCGGCTTCGCCAGCGCAGGCACCCCGAAGGCAGTGACCCCGGCCCTCGCCGAACACATCCGGCGCACGCGGGCGACCGGCGGCGACTTCCGGATCAACCTGCTCACCGGAGCGTCGGTGGCCTCCGACACCGAGCGCATGCTCGCCGACGTCGACGGAATCGCGCTGCGTATGCCGTACCAGGCAGAGCCCACCGCCCGAGGGCGGATCAACGAAGGCCGGATGGACTACGTCGACATACACCTGTCGCACGTCGCCCAGCAGGTCTGGGAGGGCTACTACGGACACATCGACGTCGCCGTCGTCGAGATCTCCGGCATCACGGAGACGGGCGAGCTGATCCCCGCCACGTCCATCGGTAACAACAAGACCTGGCTCGACGTCGCCGAGAAGGTGATCCTCGAGGTCAACTCGTGGATCCCCGCCGCCATGGACGGCGTGCACGACGTCTACTACGGCACCGCGCTTCCCCCGAACCGTCGTCCGATCGACCTCACCGACGTCGAGGACCGCATCGGCCAGCCCTACTTCCGGATCGATCCGGAACGCGTCGTCGCGGTCGTCGAGACCGACCGTCCCGACAGCGCCACCGCGCTCACGGCGCCCGACGCCACCAGCCGGGCCATCGCCGACCACGTCCTCGACTTCTTCGCGCACGAGGTCGCCGCGGGACGGCTGCCCGCCGACACGCTGCTTCCGCTGCAGTCGGGTGTCGGCAACGTCGCCAACGCCGTTCTCGCCGGTCTCGACAGCGGACCGTACCGGGGGCTGACCTGCTACTCGGAGGTCATCCAGGACGGCATGCTCGACCTCGTCAAACACGGCACCGTCCGGTTCGCCTCGGCGACTTCCCTCGCACTGTCCGAAGCGGGGCTGAACGACTTCGTCGAGAACATCGACTTCTACCGCGACCACATCATGTTGCGGCCGCAGGAGATCAGCAACCACCCCGAGATCGTCCGCCGACTCGGCATCATCGCCATGAACGGCATGCTCGAAGCCGACGTGTACGGCAACGTCAACTCCACCCACGTGATGGGCACCCGCATCATGAACGGCATCGGTGGCTCCGGCGACTTCGCGCGCAACGGCTACCTGTCGATGTTCCTGAGCCCGTCGACGGCCCGCGACGGCGCGATCTCGTCGATCGTCCCGATGGTGCCGCACGTCGACCACACCGAGCACGACGTGCAGGTCATCGTGACCGAACAGGGTCTCGCCGATCTGCGCGCACTGTCCCCCCGCCGTCGGTCGCGGGTCGTCGTGGAGCGCTGCGCGCATCCCGACTACCGCGCCGAACTGCTCGACTACATCGAGCGCGCAGAAGCCACCCCCGGAGCAGGTCACACCCCGCACCTGCTCGGTGAGGCGTTCTCCTTCCACGAGCGCTACCAGCGCACGGGGACCATGCACGCGTCCTGATCGACGCGGCGACGAACACGGTCGGCTCAGCGGATCGGCGCCGGATCGATCTCCTGCTGCGGGAGCGCCGCGGAGATCGTCGCCGTGATGTCCTGCAGCGGGGTCGGCCCGGATCCGTCGGGCACGGTCAAGGCCACGTAGACCGGACGGTCGACGGCGAACCACGTACTCGCCGGGATGCCCTGCTCGGCCCCCGACACCTCGAACCACTGCACGTCGTCGATCACCTGCAGCGCCGCCGCTCGGTCGAACTGGTCGGGCCGGTCGAGACCGCAACGCAGGACGACCTCCTCGCCGTCGTCCGACTGCCAGGCCGCAGCACCCACCGGTGCCGGATCGGCCAGTTCGGCGCGCGTGTAGTCGCCGAGCTCCTCCGGCAGCGCGTCGAGCAACTGCGAGCAGGATTCGGATTCCGCCTCCGGAGCGGGCACGGGACCGAGACCCACGGGTGTATTCACCGGTGACTGCGACACGATCACGGCCGCCACCACCACTCCGACCAGCAGGGCGACGGGCAGTGCGATCGCCGTGGCGATCAGAGCGGGACTGCGTCGCATCCCGTCCGATCCGGGTGCCTCGACGGGGGCGTCGTCGGAAGGTTCGCGATCGGAAGCAGAGGTGTCGTTCATCGTGTCCAGCATCCGGGCTCGGGGACAGGGGGCGGTAGCGTGATCGAACGTAGCAGGGCACGTGCCGGCTCTCTCCCACCGCCGACCGAGAAAGAGGCGACCGTCACCGTGACGAACCCGAGCGGACCCACCGTCGCCGACATCGGCGAATTCCCCGTGATCGAGCGCGCGGTGAGAGCACGGCGGCAACCCGACAGCACACTCGTCGGGCCGGGCCACGACGCAGCGGTCGTGACAGCATCCGACGGGCGCATCGCGATCTCGACCGACATGCTGGTCGAAGGACGTCACTTCCGGTTCGACTGGTCGAGCCCGGAAGAGGTCGGACGCAAGGCGGTCGCCCAGAACGGAGCCGATGTCGCCGCGGTCGGCGCCCGCCCCACGGCCTTCGTCGTCGGCCTCGGTTGTCCGCCCGAGACTCCCGTCGCCGTGCTCGACGGCATCTCGGCGGGCATCGGGGAGGCTGCGGAGGAGATCGGCGCCGGAGTCGTGGGAGGCGATCTCGTGCAAGCGGGTCAGGTGATCGTCTCGGTCACCGTGCTCGGCGAACTCGACGGACGGCCACCGCTGCTCCGCTCCACCGCCCGCCCCGGCGACGTCGTCGCCCTCGCCGGTCGCACCGGTCGTTCCGCGGCGGGTCTGGCCCTGCTGCTGTCCGGCAACCGGGACTTCCCCGAACTCGTCGCGGCGCATCGTGTGCCCACTCCGCCCTACGCCGCAGGTCCTGCAGCGGCCGCAGCAGGCGCCCACGCATGCACCGACATCTCCGACGGTCTCGTCGCCGATCTCGAGCACATCTGCACGGCTTCGGAGGTCGCGATCGACCTCGACTCCGGTGCGCTCGCTCCCGACACGCAACTCCGCGAGACCGGTCGGGTGCTGGCGGCCGACCCGTGGGAATGGATCCTCACCGGCGGCGAGGACCATGCCCTCGCAGCGTGCTTCCCTCGCGAGGTCGCACTGCCGGACGGATGGCGGCCGATCGGCGTGGTCCTGGAAGGCTTCGGCGTCACCGTCGACGGGCAGCGCCGCGACGGATCCGGAGGCTGGGAGAGCTTTGCGGCGGGCGCTGGTCACTAGGGCGACCACTTCGGGTGGGGTTCGCTCGAGATAGGTTCTGCAGTCATGGCTGTCTACGCACTCGGCGAGCGTGTCCCCGATATCCATCCCGACGCGTGGGTTCACCCCGACGCGGTCGTGATCGGCAACGTCACCCTCGGTGCCGGTGCCTCCGTGTGGCCCTCGGCGGTGCTGCGCGGGGACTACGGCACGATCACCGTGGGGGAGAAGACCAACATCCAGGACGGCACGATCATCCACTGCACCGCGATCGATGCCACCGTCATCGGCGCGCGGTGCGTCGTCGGGCACAACGCGCACATCGAGGGCTCCACGATCGGTGACGGCGCGCTGATCGGCTCGGGTTCGCTCGTCCTCAACGGATCGGTCATCGGCGCCGGGGCGCAGGTCGCCGCCGGCGCCCTGATCCCACCGCGCTTCGAACTTCCGCCCCGCCGCATGGCGATGGGCATCCCCGCGAAGGTCCGCGAGGGCTACGAGATCCCCGAGAACGAATTCGACCCCAACGCCGAGATGTATGCGGCGAACGCCGCCTACTACCGGACCGCTCTCCGCCGCATCGACCAGGAGTGACAGGTGGCCGACACCGTCGACACACAGTCCGCGGACGGGGGAGCGGACGAGCCCCGTGCCGGTCGGCCCCTGTCCGAACTCGTCGACCCGGGCTGGGCGCGAGCACTCGAACCCGTCACAGGTGACATCACCGCGATGGGGCAGTTCCTCCGCGCCGAACTCGCCGCGGGCCGCAGTTACCTGCCGTCCGGTCCGAACGTGCTGCGTGCCTTCACACAGCCGTTCGAGTCCGTCCGCGTCCTGATCGTCGGGCAGGATCCCTATCCCACTCCGGGTCACGCTGTGGGACTGAGCTTCTCGGTGGCTCCGGCCGTCCGGCCGATCCCGCGCAGTCTCGCCAACATCTACCGCGAGTACACCGACGATCTCGGTCTGCCGCAGCCCTCCACGGGCGACCTGTCGCCGTGGACCGAGCACGGTGTCCTGTTGCTCAACCGGGTCCTCACCGTCGCGCCGGGCCAGCCGGCCTCGCATCGCGGCAAGGGCTGGGAGGCCGTCACCGAGCAGGCGATCCGCGCGCTGGTCGCGCGCGGTACCCCGCTCGTCGCGATCCTGTGGGGCCGCGACGCGGCGACCCTCGAACCCATGCTCGGTGGTGTGCCCACCGTGAAGTCGGCGCACCCGTCCCCGCTGTCGGCCTCACGCGGATTCTTCGGGTCGCGTCCGTTCAGCCGCGCGAACGCCCTGCTCGTCGAGCAGGGCGGCGAACCGGTGGACTGGCGACTGCCCTGACCACCGATCCGCCGCCCGGATGTCAGGCGCGGGCCGAATCCCAGTCCGGACGCCGCTTGGCGACGAAGGCGTCGACACCCTCGATACCCGTGGGCGTCGTCGCGGCCGCGGAGATCGAGGCGGCTTCGGCATCGAGGTGGTCGGACAGCGATCGTCCGGCCGAGCCCGCCACGAGCGAGCGGATGGCGGCGTAGGACTGCGTGGGGCCGTGCGCGAGGGTTCGTGCGAGTCGCAACCCTTCGCTCTGGATCTCGCCGTCGGCGACGAGCCGGCTGAGCAGACCCAGGCGCACGGCTTCGTCGGCGCCGATCACGGCGTCGGTCATGATGATCTCCCGTGCCCGCGACGGGCCGACGATCCGCGGCAGGGTCCACGACATGCCGCCGTCGGGGGAGAAACCGATCGACGGGTACGCGGCGCGCATCTTCGTGCCGGGGCCGGCGAGCGCGATGTCGGCGAGCAGCGCCAGGCTCATGCCGGCGCCGGCGGCCCAGCCGTGCACGGCGGCGACGACCGGCACGGCCGCCTTCTCCAGTGCGCGCACGAAGTCATGGAAGAGGTTCGCGATCTCGAGCAGGTGGGCGCCACGGTCCTCGGCCGCGGCGAATCCGTGGACGTTGCCACCCGCGCAGAAGTTCGCACCCTCACCGACGAGCAGCACGGCGCCGATCTCCGGGCCTGCCGCACGCAGGGCTGCGATACCCTGCTCCATCCCTGCGGGGGACAGGGAGGTGCCGTGCTCGGAGGTCGCCACGGCGATCCGCAGGACGCGGTCCTCCACGCTCACCAGTGAACGGAGAGAGTCGCTGTCGGGGAAGGAAACTTGGTTCTCGGTCATTCCCGCACGATATCCGGCCGCAGGATCGAACGGCGAAGGCCCCCTGCGCAATCAGCGCAGGGGGCCTTCGCGACGACTCGACCGGGAATCAGCCGCGGACGACCTTGCCGGCCTTGAGGCAGGAGGTGCACACGTTCATCTTGCGGGTGTTGCCCGGTGCAACCTGAGCGCGCACGCTCTGGATGTTCGGGTTCCAGCGACGGTTGGTACGCCGGTGCGAGTGCGAGACCGACTTCCCGAAGCCGGGGCCCTTGGCGCATACGTCGCAGACGGCAGCCATGTCGCGAACTCCTTGTGTCTAGTGGATAGATCTTCTGTCTGTTGTTTCGCCTTGCGAACACGGGGAACGAGCCGCCCGTGCGAGGCAACCCGGCAAGCTTAGCGAACTCGAGGGCGGTTGGCCAAACCGGACGGTGCGACGACTCGCGGCTAACCTGTTCGCCAGGGCTCGGCACCGTGCGCAACGGTACCGATCGCAGAGGTGGACGATGCCCGCAGGACGAGGCGAAGGGGGTGGAATCGTTGCTCGGAGCCGAGGACACGGTGGACGGGCGGGCGCTGCGCCGGTGGGTCGAGTTCGGTGTGGAAGCGCTCGAACAGCGCCGAGCGGAGATCAACTCGCTCAACGTCTTCCCGGTGCCCGACGGGGACACCGGAAACAATCTGCTGATCACCCTGCAGGCCGCGGCGGCCCGGATCGGCGGGCCCGTGGACGGCGCGCTCACCGCATCCGACGTCGCCGAAGGGCTCGCGCGTGGTGCTTTCGCCGGAGCGCGGGGCAATTCCGGGATCATCCTGGCACAGGCACTGCGCGGTCTCGCCGACGCGATCGCGGGACTGACGACGGTCGGCGCCCGGGACCTCGCCGCCGCCTTCTCCAACGCCGCGACGCTCGTGACCGGAGCGCTCAGCGCACCCGCGAAGGGCACCATCGTCAGCGTCCTCGAAGCTGCGGCCGAGGGCGCGACCCGCGTCGCCTCGGAGACGGATGCGACCGTGTGCGATGTCGCCGTCGCGAGTGCCGACGCCGCCGCCGACGCGCTGCAGCGCACCACCACCCAGCTCGACGTCCTCGCCGAGGCAGGGGTCGTCGACGCCGGCGGCCTCGGCCTGCTCGTGCTGCTCGACTGCCTGGTGGAGGTCACCACCGGAATACGGCCCGATCGCCGGATGGTGCTCGCCGGCACCTCGCGGCCTGTCGTCGAACCCGAGATCGTCGACGAACGTCACGACAGCGACCAGCAGGAGTACGAAGTGATGTATCTCGTCGGGAATTCCGACGACGCGCGCATGGATGCCTTGAGGTCCTCCCTCGACGCGCTCGGCGACTCGGTCGCGATCGTTTCCGGGGGATCGGGGTGCTGGTCCGTTCACGTGCACTGCTGCGAGCCCGGAGCTGCCGTGGAGGCCGGTCTCGCGGCGGGTTCGCTGAGCCGCATCGACATCACGTGCTTCGCGCTCGAGTCCGCGCGTCGCGGGTGCGGCGACGGTCCCGTCGCGCTGGGCACGGCTCCCGCCCGGGTCCGTGCCGAGTCGGCGGAGGAACAGTCCCGGGCGGTCCTTGCAGTGGTGGGCGGCGAGGGCGCGGCCGAACTGTTCGAGGCGGAGGGTGCCCGGGTGCTGCGGGCCGAGGAGATCTCAGCCCCGGACGAACTGCTCGAGGCGATCCGGGCACTGCCGAGCCGGGACGTCCTGGTGCTGCCCAACGGTGCGCTCTCCGCGCAGGACGTCGTCGCCGTGGGCGCCCGGGCGCGGCGGGACGACCGTGACGTGATGTTCCTGCCGTCCTCCTCCGTCGTCCAGGGGCTGGCCTCGTTGGCCGTGCACGATCCGATGCGCGCGACGGTCGACGACGCCTTCGCGATGTCGGAGGCGGCGTCGTGCGTGCGCTGGGGATCGCTGCGGTACGCGAACGAACGCGCGCTGACCTGGGTCGGAACGTGCGAGCCCGGCGACAGTCTCGGACTGGCCGGCCATGATGTCGTAGTGATCGAGCATGATCTGGTGACAGCGGGAGCGTCGCTGCTCGACAGGATTCTCGCCGCGGGCGGCGAGCTCGTGACGATGCTGGTCGGCGCCGACGCCCCCGACGGACTCGTCGAGCAACTGGCCGCCCACCTCGATCGCCGTCACCCGGAGATCGACGTGGTGGTCTACCAGGGCGGTCAGCGCGGCGACCTGCTGCAGCTCGGCGTCGAGTAGCCGGTGCGCCGCGAGGCCACCGCAGGAGTAGCGGAAGGGACGGCAGTGGCGACACTCGCGGACCGGCTCGATCATGTCCTCGGCCGCAAGACGGCGGACGCCTTGCACGACGCGTTCGGGATGACCACCGTCGAGGATCTACTGAGGCACTATCCGCACCGCTACGCCACCCAGGGCGCCGAACTCGGCGAGAGCCGGCCCGCGGAGGGCCAGCACATCACGATCATCGCGCGGGTCGAGTCGGCGCAGGAGGTGCCGATGAAATCCCGCGCCGGCAAACGCCTCGCGGTGCGGTTGCGCTCCGATCGCCACAGCATCGACGTCACCTTCTTCAACCCGCACCGGGTCAAGCACAATATCAAGCCCGGCGTGCGCGCGATGTTCTCCGGCACCGTGAAGTACTTCCGCGACAAGTGGAGCCTGACCCATCCGAGCTATCTCGTGCTGCCCGAACCGCGCGACGCCGAGGACCTGGTCTCGGCGACCCCCGCGCGGGTGCGGGGCGCCGGCGCCCTGGCGGGTCTCGCCCGCACCGCGCAGGACGGATCGGGAGTCGACATGTCGGTCTTCGACCGCGCGCTGATCCCGATGTACCGCGCGACCCGCGAGGTCGAGTCGTGGACCGTCATGCGCTGCGTGCGGCAGGTGCTCGACCAGCTCGACCACGTCGACGATCCGCTGCCCGAGTGGGTGCGCGACGAGCACGGCTTCGTGGGTCTCGACGAGGCGCTCCGCTCGATCCACCTGCCCGACACGAAGCAGGAGATCGACCGGGCACGCGACCGTCTGCGGTTCGACGAGGCCGCCGCCGTGCAGCTCGTGCTCGCCGGACGCCGGCACGACGTCGAGGTGCGGTCGGCGCCGTCCTGCCCGCGCCGCGAGGGCGGGATCGCCGACGAGTTCGACCGGCGGCTGCCCTTCGAACTGACGGCCGGGCAGCTCTCGGTGGCCGACGAGATCGCGGCCGATCTCGCACGCGAACACCCCATGAACCGGCTGCTCCAGGGCGAGGTCGGTTCCGGCAAGACCATCGTGGCGCTGCGGGCGATGCTGCAGGTGATCGACTCCGGTCGGCAGTGCGCGTTGCTCGCACCCACCGAGGTGCTCGCGGCGCAGCACGCGCGCTCGCTCACGAAGATGCTGGGCGATCTCGCCGCGGCGGGCGAACTCGGCGCTCACGAACTCGCGACCCGCGTGACCCTGCTGACCGGCTCGATGGGGGTCGCACGCAAGCGGGCCGCGCTCAACGAGGCGGTGACGGGCGATGCCGGCATCGTCATCGGCACGCACGCGCTGATCGAGGACACGGTGCAGTTCTTCGACCTCGGCCTGGTGGTGATCGACGAGCAGCACCGCTTCGGTGTCGAACAGCGCGACGCACTGCGCTCGCGGGGTCGCGACGGCGCGTCCCCGCACGTGCTGGTGATGACCGCAACACCCATCCCGCGCACCATCGCGATGACGGTGCTCGGCGACCTCGAGGTCTCGACCCTGCGCGAACTCCCCAGAGGACGGTCGCCGATCGTCAGCCGCGTGGTGCCGGCGAAGGTGCATCCGAAGTGGGTCGACCGCGCGTGGGAACGCATCCGCGAGGAGGTCGCCGAGGGGCGGCAGGCCTACGTGGTGTGTTCCCGCATCGGCGACGGCGATTCCGACGACGACGCGCTCTTCGATCCGGACGGGCCCGAGCCGTCGGGATCGGGGAAGGGCAAGCAGGCCCCGCCCGAAACCGTCTCTGTGCTCGAGCAGTTCGAGTTCCTCACTTCCGGTCCGCTGCGGGATCTGAGGGTGGGGCTGCTGCACGGTCGCCTCCCCGGCGACGAGAAGGACGCGGTGATGCAGGCCTTCAACGCCGCGGAGCTCGACGTGCTCGTGTGCACGACCGTCGTCGAGGTCGGTGTCGACGTTCCGAACGCGACCGTGATGGTGATCGTCGATGCCGACCGGTTCGGTGTCAGCCAGTTGCACCAGCTGCGGGGTCGCGTCGGTCGTGGCGGCCATCAGGGCCTGTGCCTGCTCGTGACCGACGCGAAGCCCGCGACCCCGACGATGATGCGGCTCGAGGCCGTCGCCGGCACCACCGACGGTTTCGAACTCGCCCAGCTCGACCTGCAGTTGCGCCGGGAGGGCGACGTCCTCGGCGTCGCCCAGTCCGGCACCGTGTCGACGCTGCGGTTACTCTCGCTCGTCGACGACGCCGACGTCATCGAGGCGGCTCGCGACTTCTCCCGGACGGTGACGGAGAAGGATCCCGGCCTCGAACACCACCCGGGGCTCGCAAGCATGGTGCGGGCCGCGCTCGACGCCGAGCGCGTGGCCTATCTCGACAAGTCCTGAGTTACGTTCCGTACACCGTGCCGCAGAACCCGCGGTGAGGTTTCGGTGGCCGTGCCCGGCATGTTGACGCCGTGTTACGACGGGGCCGACTGCATCGTTCCAGTCGTGCCATCCGGGCGCCTTGTCCCACGATGTGGAACGCGCGTCGAAGGCGGCATGTTACGTCGCGGTACCGTCGACCAATGTTCTCGAAAGTGCTTGTCGCCAACCGTGGCGAGATCGCGATCCGCGCATTCCGTGCCGCCTACGAACTGGGTGCCGGGACGGTCGCGGTGTTCCCGTACGAAGACCGGAACTCCCTGCACCGGTTGAAGGCCGACGAGGCCTATCAGATCGGTGAGGAGGGGCACCCGGTCCGCGCATATCTGTCGGTCGAGAAGATCGTCGAAGCGGCCGTGTCGGCCGGTGCCGACGCGATCTACCCCGGCTACGGGTTCCTCTCCGAGAATCCGGACCTCGCCGCGGCGTGCGCCGAAGCGGGCATCACCTTCGTCGGTCCGTCGGCGGAGATCCTCGAGCTGACGGGCAACAAGGCCCGCGCGATCGCCTCGGCGAAGGCCGCCGGCCTCCCGGTGCTGGCGTCGTCGGAGCCGTCGTCGGACGTCGACGAGCTGGTCGCCGCCTCGGAAACGATGAACTTCCCGGTCTTCGTCAAGGCTGTCGCCGGCGGTGGCGGACGCGGCATGCGCCGGGTCGCCGAGCCCTCCCAACTGCGCGAGGCCATCGAAGCCGCCTCCCGCGAGGCCGACGCGGCCTTCGGTGATCCCACCGTCTTCCTGGAGCAGGCCGTGGTCAACCCGCGGCACATCGAGGTGCAGATCCTCGCCGACAAGCACGGCAACGTCATCCACCTGTACGAGCGCGACTGCTCGGTGCAGCGCCGCCACCAGAAGGTCATCGAGCTCGCCCCCGCCCCGAATCTCGATCCCGAGCTTCGCGACCGCATCTGCGCCGACGCCGTCGCCTTCGCCAAGGAGATCGGCTACCAGTGCGCGGGCACCGTCGAGTTCCTCGTCGACGAACGCGGCAACCACGTGTTCATCGAGATGAACCCGCGTATCCAGGTCGAGCACACGGTCACCGAGGAGATCACCGACGTCGACCTCGTGCAGTCCCAGTTGCGCATCGCCGCAGGCGAGTCGCTCGAGGAACTGGGCCTGTCGCAGGAGGGCATCACCATCCGCGGCGCGGCGCTGCAGTGCCGCATCACCACCGAGGACCCGGCCAACGGGTTCCGTCCGGACACCGGCCGCATCACCGGCTACCGCACTCCGGGCGGTGCCGGTATCCGTCTCGACGGCGGCACCTCGGTCGGCGCGGAGATCTCCGCCCACTTCGACTCGATGCTCGTCAAGCTCACCTGCCGCGGCCGCAACTTCGAGACCGCCGTCGCCCGCGCGCGCCGCGCGGTCGCGGAGTTCCGTATCCGCGGTGTCGCCACGAACATCCCGTTCCTGCAGGCGGTGCTCGACGACGAGGACTTCCGCGGCGGCAACGTCAACACCTCGTTCATCGAGGAGCGCCCGCACCTGCTGACTCTGCGCTCGTCCGCCGACCGCGGCACCAAGATCCTGCGGTACCTCGCCGACGTGACGGTGAACAAGCCGCACGGCGAGCGCACCACCACGGTCTACCCGCACGACAAGCTGCCCGCGATCGACCTGAACGCCGAGCCGCCGGCCGGTTCGCGTCAGCGTCTGCTCGAGCTCGGACCCGAGGGCTTCGCCCGTGCGCTGCGTGACCAGAAGGCGATCGGCGTCACCGACACCACCTTCCGCGACGCCCACCAGTCGCTGCTCGCGACCCGCGTGCGCAGCAAGGACCTGCTGACGGTGGCCGGGCACGTGGCCCGGATGACGCCGCAGCTGCTGTCGATCGAGGCGTGGGGCGGCGCGACCTACGACGTCGCACTGCGCTTCCTGCACGAGGATCCGTGGGAGCGGCTCGCGGCGCTGCGCGAGGCGATCCCGAACATCAACCTGCAGATGCTGCTGCGCGGACGCAACACCGTCGGCTACACCCCCTACCCGGAGGCCGTCACCCGTGCCTTCGTGCAGGAGGCCGCCGACACCGGCATCGACATCTTCCGCATCTTCGACGCGCTGAACAACGTCGACCAGATGCGTCCGGCGATCGACGCGGTGCGCGAGACCGGCACCACCCTCGCCGAGGTCGCGATGTCCTACACCGGCGACCTGTCGAACCCGAACGAGTCGATCTACACGCTCGACTACTACCTGCGTCTGGCCGAGGAGATCGTCGAGGCCGGTGCGCACGTCCTGGCCATCAAGGACATGGCGGGTCTGCTGCGCGCCCCGGCCGCCGCGACGCTCGTGTCGGCGCTGCGGAGCAACTTCGATCTGCCGGTGCACGTGCACACGCACGACACCCCGGGCGGTCAGCTCGCCACCTACCTCGCGGCCTGGCACGCCGGTGCCGACGCGGTCGACGGTGCGTCCGCGGCGCTGGCCGGTACGACGAGCCAGCCCGCCCTGTCGGCGATCGTCGCCGCCGCGGCGAACAGCGAGTTCGACACCGGCCTCGATCTGCAGGCCGTGTGCGATCTCGAGCCGTACTGGGAGGCGCTGCGCAAGGTGTACGCACCGTTCGAGTCGGGGCTGCCCGCTCCGACCGGCCGCGTCTACACCCACGAGATCCCCGGCGGTCAGCTGTCGAACCTGCGCCAGCAGGCCATCGCGCTGGGCCTCGGCGACCGCTTCGAGGAGGTCGAGGCCGCCTACGCCGGCGCCGACCGCCTCCTGGGCCGCCTGATCAAGGTCACGCCGTCGAGCAAGGTCGTCGGCGACCTCGCGCTGCACCTCGTGGGCGCGGGGGTCTCGGTCGACGACTTCGCCGCCGAGCCCGGCAAGTACGACATCCCCGATTCGGTGATCGGCTTCCTGCGCGGCGATCTCGGGACCCCGGCCGGCGGCTGGCCCGAGCCCTTCCGCAGCAAGGCGCTGTCGGGCCGCGCCGAACCCAAGCCGATCACTCCGCTCGCGCCGGAGGAGGAGAAGGCCCTCGGCGGTTCGTCCGACGAGCGTCGCCGCATGCTCAACCGCCTGCTCTTCCCGGGCCCCGCGAAGGAGTTCGAGCAGCATCGCGAGACCTACGGCGACACCACCGAGCTGTCGGCCAACCAGTTCTTCTACGGTCTGCGGCACGGCGACGAGCACCGGGTGCGCCTGGACAAGGGTGTCGAACTGCTCATCGGCCTCGAGGCGATCTCCGATGCCGACGAGAAGGGTTACCGCACGGTCATGTGCATCCTCAACGGGCAGCTGCGCCCGGTGTCGGTGCGCGACCGCTCGGTGGCCGCGGAGACCCCGGCCGCGGAGAAGGCCGACCGCAACCATCCCGGTCACGTCGCGGCGCCGTTCGCCGGCATGGTCACCCTCGTCGTGTCCGAGGGCGACAGCGTCTCGGCGGGCGACACCGTCGCCACGATCGAGGCCATGAAGATGGAGGCCGCGATCACCGCGCCGCGCGGCGGCCGCATCACGCGCGTCGCGATCGGGCCGGTGCAACAGGTCGAAGGTGGCGACCTGCTCGTCGAGGTGTCCACGGGAGACAGCGCCGAGTGACACGGATCGTCGCCGGCCGGGCAGGGGGGCGGCGCCTGAAGGTGCCGCCCCGCGGAACCCGGCCCACCTCCGAACGGGTGCGCGAAGCCCTGTTCAGTTCGCTCGACGCACGCATGGACATCGACGGGGCCGCCGTCCTCGACCTCTACGCGGGGTCGGGGGCGCTCGGCCTCGAGGCGCTGTCCCGCGGCGCCGAGCACGCGATGCTCGTCGAGTCCGACGCGAAGGCGGCGGGCGTGATCCGCGAGAACATCGCGACGGTCGGACTGTCCGGTGCGGTGCTGCGCACCGCACCGGTATCCGCCGTGCTTGCGGGCACCCCCGACCGCGTCTACGACCTCGTCCTGGCCGACCCGCCCTACGCCGTGACCGAGGAGGCCGTCACCGGCGTGCTCGGGACGCTGGTGTCCGGAGGTTGGGTCGAGGACGGCTCGATCGTCGTGGTCGAACGGTCGTCGCGATCACCGGAAACGGTGTGGCCGCAGGGATTCGAGGTCGGCAGGTCGAAGCGCTACGGCGAGACGAGAGTGGAAATCGCCACCTGCTACGGTGCTGGGTCATGAGCCGCGCGGTCTGCCCAGGATCCTTCGACCCGGTCACCAACGGACACCTCGACGTCATCGGCAGGGTCTCGGCCCAGTTCGACGAGGTCGTCGTGACCGTCACGATCAATCCCAACAAGCAGGGGATGTTCACGATCGACGAACGCCTCGAGATGCTCACCGAGGCCACGTCGCACCTGCCGAACGTCACGGTCGACGCCTGGCAGGGCCTGCTCGTCGACTACGCCCGCGAGCGGGGGATCACCGCGATCGTCAAGGGCCTGCGCGGCGCCAACGATTTCGACTACGAGCTGCAGATGGCGCAGATGAACCACAAGCTCACCGGCGTCGACACGCTGTTCGTCGCCACCAACCCGGTCTACAGCTACCTTTCGAGCTCGCTCGTCAAGGAGGTCGCGACCTACGGTGGCGACGTCTCCGAGATGCTGCCGGGCTCCGTGCACGATCGTCTGCTCACGCGCCTGGCCGAACGGGCCGCCGCGAAATAGACCGGACCCTCCGCACGGCCTGTGACGGCCGTATCCCGACACACCGAGCGCAGGGCACACGAGCGTGCCCTGCGCTGCGGCAGACTGGACGGCGGCGCGGCCGCACCGGTCGTGTCGAGCGAGTGATTGGGGTTGGGCGTGTACCGGGTATTCGAGGCACTCGACGAGCTGGTCGCAATCGTCGAAGAGGCACGTAGCGTTCCGATGACGGCGAGCTGCGTGGTACCGCGCGGCGATGTCCTCGAATTGCTCGACGACGTGCGCGATGCGCTGCCGCCCGAACTCGACGACGCGCAGGACGTCCTCGATCACCGTGACAAGCTGATCAACGACGCGCGGGCTCAGGCCGACAAGACGGTCGGGGACGCCGACGAGGAGGCACGCACCCTCCTCGAGGACGCGCGCGCCGACGCCGACCGCATGCTCGCGGACGCGAAGGCCCAAGCGGACCGGATGGTCAAGGAGGCCCGCGCCCACGCCGAGGAACTGGTGCGCGATGCGCAGGCCGAGGCCGACGATCTCGTCGCCGAGGGCAACAAACAGTACGAGAGCGTGACCGGGCGTGCCCGCATCGAGGCCGACCGTCTGGTCGAGTCCGGGCAGGCGTCCTACGAGCGTTCCGTGGCCGAGGGCGAGGCCGAGAAGGCACGTCTGGTGTCGCAGACCGAGGTCGTGCAGGCCGCACACGCCGAGTCGGCGCGTGTCATCGATTCGGCCCACGCCGAGTCCGACCGTCTCCGGACCGAGTGCGACGAGTACATCGACGGCAAGCTGGGAGAGTTCGAGGAACTGCTCGGCACCACGCTGCGGTCCGTCGGTCGCGGCCGGCAGCAGCTGCGGCTGTCGGGTGCTCCCGACTTCGCGGAGGCCGACCACCGGGCGAGCCGTCGCCGCTGACCCGCGGGATTTTCGCTCCTGCCGCCCATCGCGTATCATGGAGCGGTTGCCCTATCACGACCGAGTCGTGTCCTGCGTCGTCCTAAGAAGGTGAGTTCCCCGTGTCCACCCGTGATTCCAGCACGTCCCGTTCCGGCCGGGACTCGGGGCTGGTGTTCGACACGCTCTCCCTGGGCCGCCGGCCCGGTTCGATGCGTACGGTCGAGCGGAAGGTGCCGTCACCCTCGCGCATCGGGCTCGATCTGATCGCGATCGAGGAAGGCTCCGAGATCGATCTCGATCTCCGCCTGGAGTCGGTGTCCGAGGGCGTCCTGGTCACCGGTAGTGTTCGTGTCGACGCCCTCGGCGAGTGCTCTCGATGCCTCGAGTCGTTCACCGAGCCGGTGGACGTGTACCTCACCGAGCTGTTCGCCTACCCGAACAGCGTCACTGAGCAGACCACCGAGGACGACGAGGTGTACCGCGTCGAGAACGATCTGATCGATCTCGAACCGGTCCTCGTGAACGCGGTTGGTCTGGAACTTCCGCTGCAGCCGTTGTGTAGTGACGACTGTGCGGGATTGTGCCCCGAATGCGGCATTCGCCTGGCGATTGCAGAATCCGGGCACCGTCATGAGACAATGGATCCTCGCTGGGCTGGGTTGGCAGCCAAGTTCGGCGCGGGCTCCGAAGAACCCAGCAGTCAAATCGACAGCTCGAACAACGAGGAGAAGTAGACGTGGCCGTCCCCAAGCGCAGAATGTCGCGTTCCAACACCCGGTCGCGGCGCAGCCAGTGGAACACCACTGCGCCGACGCTCGTCACCTGCCCGAACCGGGGTTGCGGAGAGAAGAAGCTGCCCCACGTGGCGTGCCCGTCGTGCGGCACCTACAACGGCCGTCAGGTGACCGCGCCCGTCTAATCGGTATTCACGTGACGAGCAAGTCCTCCGAAACAGCTACCGAGGGCGGCGAAGAGAGCCACGAGTCTCTCCTCGCCGCCCTCGGCGTGCCTCTGGACGCAGAACTCCTGTCCTTGGCGCTCACCCACCGCTCGTACGCCTACGAGAACGGCGGATTGCCCACCAACGAACGTCTCGAGTTCCTCGGCGATGCCGTCCTCGGGCTCGCGGTGACCGAAAAGCTCTACCTCACCCACCCGGACAAGTCCGAGGGCGAACTCGCCAAGATCCGCGCGAGCGTTGTCAACATGCACGCGCTCGCCGAGGTGGCGCGCGGCCTCGGAGAAGGCGGGCTCGGAGTGCATCTCCTGCTCGGCAAGGGCGAGGAACTGACGGGCGGACGCGACAAGGCCAGCATCCTGGCCGACGGAATGGAATCGCTCCTCGGCGCCGTCCATCTCGCGCACGGCATCGACGTCGCGCGCGAAGTGGTTCTGCGCCTGTTCGCCGCACTGCTCGAACGCGGCCCGCGCCTAGGTGCCGGTCTGGACTGGAAGACGAGTCTGCAGGAACTCACCGCCGAGCGCGGTCTCGGTGTTCCCGCCTACGAGATCACCGCCACCGGTCCGGATCACGACAAGGAATTCACCGCCACCGCCCTCATCGGTGGCAATCCCTACGGCACCGGTGTCGGACGCACCAAGAAGGAAGCCGAGCAGAAGGCCGCGTCGGCCGCATGGAACGCGCTGACCGAGGGCACTGCTGCCGAGACCGGTGATGCCGGGGCTTCCGACCAGCAGTCCGGATCCGCCGACACGCCCACCGAGGACAACTGACCGCAGGTGCCCGAACTTCCCGAGGTCGAGGTGGTCCGTCGCGGACTCGACGCGCACGTCGTCGGCGCGACTGTGGACTCGGTGCAGGTGCTGCATCCGCGTGCCGTCCGACGGCACGAGCCCGGTCCGCGCGATCTCGCACTGCAGGTGACCGGTCAGAAGGTCGCTTCGGTCGAGCGCCGCGGCAAGTACATGTGGCTCGTGCTCGAACCGGCCGATCTGGCTCTCGTGGTGCATCTGGGGATGAGCGGGCAGATGCTCGTGCAGCCTCCGACCGTGCCGGACGAGAAGCATCTGCGTATCCGCGCCGTCCTCGACAACGGTGCCGATCTGCGTTTCGTCGACCAGCGCACCTTCGGAGGCTGGGCCCTGGCCCCGCTCGTGGAGGTGGACGGTGATCGTCTGCCGCTGCCGGTCGCGCACATCGCCCGCGACCCGATGGATCCCCGGTTCCACCCGGATGCGGTCGTGGCCGTGCTGCGCACCAAGCACACCGAGATCAAGCGTGCGCTGCTCGACCAGACCGTCGTCTCCGGCATCGGCAACATCTACGCCGACGAAGCGCTGTGGCGCGCAAGGATTCACGGCAACCGGCCCACCGACGCGCTGTCGCGTCCGAAGCTCCGGTCGGCTCTCGATGCGGCCACCGAGGTGATGGCGGAGGCCCTCGGGCAGGGTGGTACGTCGTTCGACGCCCTGTACGTCAACGTCAACGGGGAGTCCGGCTACTTCGAGCGTTCCCTGAACGTCTACGGACGCGAGAACGAGCCGTGCCGACGCTGCGGCGCGCCGATCCGCCGCGAGAAGTTCATGAACCGCTCGTCGTACAGCTGCCCGAAGTGTCAGCCACGACCGCGAACGACCCGGTAGCGCACGCGCATACCGGGCCGTTCGGAAAGGTGGTGGTTCAGATGTCGAAGAAGACCGTCTCGGCGCCACCGTCCGGAGTGTCCTGCAGCCGGATGTCGATCGTGTAGACGGTGCGTCCGTCGCGCTCGGAACGCGACGCGATCAGGGTGTTGCGCCGCACCTCCCATTCGATGCCCTTCAGGACGGGATCCTCGGCGTTGAGCCCGGCCTCGTCCTCGAAGTAGACCCGCGTGTGCAGCCCGAGGTTGATGCCGCGCGCGAAGATCACCAGCAGGATGTGGGGTGCCGAGACGGAGCCGTCGGGGTTGGTGACGGCCCCGGGCTTGATCGTCTCGATCGTGAACACGCCCGTCTCGAAGTCGCCGCCGGTGCGTCCCCAGCCGCGGAAGTTCGGATCGAGATCCTTGTCCTGTGCGTCGTCCGGATGTGCGTACCGGCCGTGCGCGTTCGCCTGCCAGCTCTCGAGCAGGGCGTCGCGCACCGGGGTGCCGGTGCCGTCGATGACGCGGCCCTCCAACACGATTCGCTCGCCCTCGGTCTCGTCGGTGACGAGGACGTTGCCGAAGTTGTTGTCGAAGATGTCGAAGCCGGCCTGCTGCGGCGCGAGCCCGATGTGGACGTACGGGCCGCCGGTCTGCGAGGGCGTTTCCGGGAAACGCGTGACCATCGCGCGGGGGAGCAGCGGGGGCACGGGCCGGTAGGGATCGGTGGGCAGGCTCATCGCGGGGCTCCCGGGAGGTCGGTGTTCTCGAAGAAGGTGGCGCGGCGACCGCGCAGGGTGATGTCCCAGCGGTAGGCGCGGGCGTCGAACGGCGCGTTGGAGGCGGGGTCCTCCTGGGCGATCAGGCTGCGGAGCTGATCCACGGTCGGGATCGTCCGCGCGATCGGGCACTTCTCGATGAGCGGGTCGCCCTCGAAGTACAGCTGGGTGATCAGGCGCTGCGCCCACCCACGGCCGAGGATCGACACGTGGATGTGCGCCGGGCGCCAGGCGTTGCGGCTGTTGCCCCACGGATATGCGCCGGGTTTGATCGTCCGGAACTGGTAGTAGCCGTTCGCGTCCGTGAGCATCCGCCCGCAACCGCCGAAGTTCGGATCGATGGGAGCGAGATAGGTGTCCTTCTTGTGGCGGTACCGGCCACCGGCGTTGGCCTGCCACACCTCGACGAGTGCGCCCTCGACCGGATTGCCGAACTCGTCCTTGACGAAGCCGTGGACGATGATGCGCTCACCGATCGGCAGGCCGTCCTTCGAGAAGTTCAGGATCAGGTCGTTGTCGAGGGCGCCGAGCTCGTCGCTGCGGAAGACGGGTCCGGTGATCTCCGACAGGGTCGGCTTCGGCGTGATGAGCGCGTTGCGCGGTGCGCGCAGCACCGACGTGCGGTAGCCGGGGGTGAGCGCGGGTGGGTGCAGTGTGTGGTCGCGCTCGACGTATTCGCCGGTGGACATGCGATCTCCGATCTCTGAGCTGTGGACACAACCATAAGGTGAATAAAAACTCATGTAAATTGACAAAAAGGCAGTTGATTCATAACTTTCTGTAATGCAATCCGCGTTCGGTCCGTCCTCGTCCGTCCCGGAGCAGGTGCGACGCATCCGCCTCCGGCACCTGAGATGTTTCGTCACCGTCGCGCGCGAGGGGCAGGTCGGTCGGGCCGCCGAGCTGTTGCAGCTGAGTCAGCCGGCCGTCACGAAGACACTCAACGAGCTCGAGGTGCTCGCCGGAGCGAAACTCCTCGACCGCGGCCGACACGGTGCGCGCCTCACCGCGGCGGGTCACCGCTTCCTGCGATACGCGCAGGACGTCACCACCTCACTGGACGCAGCTGTGGCCGCACTGGCGGGAGCGGCCGAACCTGCCCGCGAGCCGCTGCGGATCGGGTCCCTACCCACCGTGGCCGGGTACGTACTCCCCGAAGCTCTGGCGGAGCTGCGCCGCGTGCGCGCCGATCTGGACATCCGGATCCGCACCGACCCCAATGCCGTCCTGCTGTCGGCGCTCGCCGCCGGCGCCCTCGACGTCGTCCTCGGGCGCATGGCCGAACCGTCCCGGATGGTGGGGCTGTCGTTCGAGCTCCTGTACGCCGAGACGCTGATCCTCGTCGTCCGGCCCGGCCACCCCCTCGCCGGGCGTTCCGTCTCCGTCGCCGACACGCTCGAACACCCCCTGGTGGTCGCGACCAGCGGAACCGTACCGCGCCACGCGACCGAGGCATTGTTCGAACGTCACGGCCTGCGACTGCCGGTCGGGCTGATCGAGACACTCGACCTCGCCGTGGCACGCGGGGTGGTGCGGCGCAGCGACGCCGTGTGGATCACCACCGAACGCGCGGCCCGGGACGACCTCGCCGACGGCGTGGTCCGGCGCCTGGACGTACCCACCGCGGGCACCGTCGAACCGGTCGGAGTGCTGCGACGCAGTGCCGACGCGTCGTCCGCCGAGGTCGAGGACTTCGTGACCATCCTGCGCGACATCCCGGTCGACGGGACATGGCAGGATTTCCTCCATGGCTGACCAGACTTCCGACCTTCCCACCACCGAGCTGTGGGTCGAGCGCACCGGCACGCGCCGTTACACCGGACGCAGCTCCCGCGGCGCCGAGGTGCTCATCGGCTCGGAGAGCGTCGAGGGCGTCTTCACCCCGGGCGAGCTGCTCAAGATCGCGCTCGCCGCGTGCTCCGGCATGGCTTCGGACTTCCCGCTGTCCCGCCGGCTCGGCGACGACTACGACGCGACGATCCGCGTCTCCGGTGCCGCCGACCGCGAGAACGAGGTCTACCCGCACCTCGAGGAGGAGATGGTCCTCGACCTGTCGGAGCTCGACGCAGACGCACGGGACCGCCTCATCGCCCTCGTCGAACGCTCCGTCGACAAGGTGTGCACGGTGGGTCGCACGCTCGAGGCGGGCACCGAGGTCTCGCTGACGATCACCCCTGAGGACTGATCGATGAGCGCCCCCGCAGACGTCGAACGGCTCACGGCGTGGGTGCACGGCCGCGTCCAGGGGGTCGGTTTCCGCTGGTTCACGCGTGCCCGCGCACTCGAACTCGGTCTCGTCGGGCACGCGACGAATCATCCCGACGGTCGCGTCATGGTCGTGGCCGAGGGCCCCCGGCCGGCACTCGAACAGCTCCTCGCGTGGCTGCGGTCCGACGACACCCCCGGTGAGGTGCGGCTCGTCGTCGACTCGTGGGATCCCGCGCGCGGCGACCTCGACGGTTTCGTCGAACGTTGACGTCCGTCCTGTTTGTCCGTTCGGCTTGGTATCCTGTCGCGATCGGGTGCACGCGGCCGGGGGTCGCGGTCGGCGAGGGGGAGACATATGGGCAGGCGTGCACGTTCGACGATGGTGGCGGCAGCAGCCGCCGCTGTGGCAGTGGCACCCCTGGCCGCAGCACCGGCGGCGGCCGGTCCCGCTGCCACAGCACCGGCGGCGGCCGGTCCCGCTGCCACAGCACCGGCGGCGGCCGGTCCGGCTGCCTGCGCACCGCGGTCCGTCACGACGGTCGCGTCGGGGCTCGGTGTCCTCGAGAACCTTGCGTTCGACGAGCGGGGCAGTCTGCTCGTCTCGGACACCTCCTTCGTCGGCCCCGGAGCGCTGCGCCGGATCACTCCCGACGGCAGCGTGACCACCGTGCTGTCCGAGGTGACCGGTCCGGGCGGCATCGTCGTCGACGTTCCCACCGTGTACCTGAACGTGGGCAACACGACCGTCTCGGGGCTGGCCGGGATCGCCGACGGCACGATCGACACGCTCGACCTCGATACGGGTGAACGCGGCACCCACGGCACCGGGCTGGTCATGCCCAACGGCCTCGGCCGGCTGTCGGACGGATCGATGCTCACCTCACGCGATCTCGGCGAGGTCGGACTCACCCTCGTGCCCGCCGGCGGTGGCGAGGCCCGCGTCGTCCGTACCGATCTCGGATCCGTCAACGGCATCGCCGTCGACGGCGACACCGTCTACACCGTGACGACCTTCGAGAACGTCAACCGGCTCCACATCCTCGACGCACGCGACCTCGAAGGACCCGTGCGCAGCATCGACCTGCCCGGGCCGGGGCTGCTCTCTATGCCCGACGACCTCACGATCGGTCCCGACGGCGCGCTGTACATCGCGCTCAACCTCGCCGGCGCGGTCCTGCGGGTCGATCCGGCGACCGGGCACAGCTGCCGCATCGCCGAGGGCATCCCGCTGATGTCCTCGCTCGCCTTCGGTTCGGGACCGGGCTGGGACCCGAACGTCCTGTACACGACCGGTTTCGACGGGACGGTCCGCGCGGTGCACCCGGCCTAGGAAAGCAGTCACAACCCGCCGGTAGAGTTCTCACCCATGTACCTCAAGAGTCTGACGTTGAAGGGCTTCAAGTCCTTCGCCTCGTTGACGACTCTCCGTTTCGAACCGGGTATCACCTGTGTGGTGGGCCCCAACGGGTCCGGCAAGTCGAACGTCGTCGACGCACTCACCTGGGTGATGGGGGAGCAGGGCGCCAAGGCCCTGCGCGGCGGCAAGATGCAGGACGTCATCTTCGCCGGAACCGCCGGCCGCCCGCCGCTCGGACGCGCCGAGGTCACGCTCACCATCGACAACTCCGACGGTGCGCTGCCCATCGAGTACTCCGAGGTCTCCGTCACTCGCCGCATGTTCCGCGACGGCGCGGGCGAATACGAGATCAACGGCAGTTCCTGCCGTCTCATGGACGTACAGGAACTGTTGTCCGACTCCGGTATCGGCCGCGAGATGCACGTCATCGTCGGTCAGGGCCGCCTCGCCGCGATCCTCGAATCCCGCCCGGAGGACCGACGCGCCTTCATCGAGGAGGCCGCCGGCGTCCTCAAGCACCGCAAGCGCAAGGAAAAGGCGCTGCGCAAGCTCGACTCGATGCAGGCCAACCTCGCGCGCCTCACCGACCTCACCGCTGAGCTGCGCCGCCAGCTCAAACCGCTCGGCCGGCAGGCCGAGGTCGCGCGTCGCGCCCAGACCATCCAGGCCGACCTGCGCGACGCGCGGTTACGTCTGGCCGCCGACGACCTCGTCACGCGCCGCGCCGAACTCGCCGGGCACGACGAGCAGGAAAAGATGGTCCGGGAGCGGCTCGACACCGTGCTCGCGGCCTTCGACGACGCTAACGCCGAACTCGCCCGCCACGAACAGGCCCTCGCGCAGCTCACTCCCGGTGCCGAAGCGGCGTCGCAGACCTGGTTCCGCCTGTCCGCCCTCGCCGAGCGCGTCTCGGCGACCGTGCGGGTCGCGCAGGAACGCGCCCGGCACCTGCACGCCGAACCCGAGGACCGTTCCGGTCAGGATCCCGACGAGATGGAAGCCCGTGCCGACCGGATCGCCGCCGAGGAAGCGGAACTGGTCGAGGCCGTCGAGATCGCGCACGGAGCCCTCGAGGCGGCCCGCGAGCAGCTCGCCGCGCAGGAGGAGGCCGCAGCGGCCGCCGAACGCGCACATCTGGCCGCGGTGCGTGCCGTCGCCGACCGGCGCGAGGGCCTCGCGCGTCTCGCAGGCCAGGTCGAGACGATGCGCACCCGCGCCGAATCGATCGACGCGGAGATCGCACGCCTGACCGTCGCCATCGAGGAGGCCCGGCTCCGCGGCGTCGCCGCACAGGCCGAGTTCGAGACCGCTCAGGCACGCATCGACGATCTCGACGCCGGTGAGATCGACGCCGACGCGCAGCACGAACGAGCGCTGGAAGCACAGCGGCTCGCCGACGAGCGGGTCACCGAACTCCAGGAGGCAGAACGCGCCGCGGGCAAGGTGGTCGCCTCGCTCGGCGCCCGTATCGAAGCCCTGTCGATGGGACTCGAACGCACCGACGGCGCGGCCTGGCTGATCGACACGCGTTCCGGCGACGGACTCGTGGGGCGCCTCGCCGACCGGCTCCGGGTGTCCTCGGGATACGAGGCCGCCGTCGCAGCTGCCTTCGGCGCCGCGGCCGACGCCCTCGAGGTGGAGTCGGCCGACGCCGCGATCTCGGCGGTCGCAGCGCTCGCCGAAGCTGACCAGGGCCGGGTGGCATTCGTCCTGCCCGGCACTGCCGGTCCCACCGACACCGGCGACCTGCCGTCCGGTGCCCGATGGCTCCGCGAGGTCGTCGAGTGCCCTGCCGACCTGCGCGGAGGCGTCGACGGCCTGCTGGCCCGCACCGTCGTGGTCGACGACCTGCCCACTGCCCTCGGGGTCTGCGCTGCCCGGCCCGATCTGCGCGCCGTGACGCGCGGAGGAGACCTCGCCGGCGCGGGCTGGGTGGTCGGCGGCTCGCACCGCGCCCCGAGCACCCTCGAGATCCAGGCGGCGATCGACACCTCCCGTGCCGGCCTCGAACAGGCCGAACGTCGCTCCGAGGAACTGGCCGCAGCCCTCGCGGGCGCACTCGCGGAACAGGCCGAACGCGCCGAACACGTCGAACAGACCCTTGCCGCGCTCAACGAGTCCGACGCGGCGATGTCGGCCGTCTACGAACAACTCGGTCGGCTCGGCCAGGCGGCACGCACCGCTCACGCCGAATCCGGACGCCTCGCAGCCCAACGCACGGAGGCAGAGAAGGAACGCGACGCGGCACGGGAGAAGCTGGTCGAGCTCGAGGAGCGACTGCGCCTGGCCGAGGACGACTCGGCCGGAAGTAGCGACGGTGCGGGCACCGATCACACCGCCGCCGAGCGGGAGATGGCCGCGACCGCGCTCGCCGAGGTCCGGGCCGTCGAGGTCGAGGCGCGACTCGCGGCACGCACGGCCGAGGAACGTGCCGAAGCGCTTCGGGGCAAAGCGGATTCGCTCCGCCGCGCCGCGCAGGCCGAGCGCGAGGCCCGCGCTCGTGCCGAACGTGCCCGCGTCGCGCGTCGTCAGGCGGCGGCCGTCGCCGCGGCGGTGGCCGAATCAGGGCAGCGACTCGCCGAACAACTCGAGGTGGCCGTAGCGACGGCACTCGCACAGCGCGACGACCTGAACCGGCGCCGCGCCGAATGCGCCGAGCAACTCGAACGGGCCCGCGAACTCGTCCGCGAACTGTCCGTGCAGCGCGACCAGCTCACCGACGCGGTGCATCGCGACGAAGTGGCCCGGGCGCAGGCCTCGCTCCGGATCGAGCAACTCGAACAGACCATCCTCGAGCAGCACGGCATCGCCCTCGACGACCTCGTGGCCGAGTACGGCCCCGACGTGCCGCTGCCGCCGACGCCGCTGGAGATGGCCGAGTACGAGCAGGCCCGCGAACGCGGCGAACAGGTCGTCGCTCCCCAACCGATGCCCTACGACCGGGTCACCCAGGAGCGGCGGGCCAAGCGCGCCGAGAAGGATCTCGCGACGCTCGGACGCGTCAACCCGCTCGCACTGGAGGAGTTCGCGGCGCTCGAGGAGCGGTACAACTTCCTGTCTACCCAGCTCGAGGACGTCAAGAGCGCCCGCAAGGACCTGCTCGCTGTCGTCGAGGAGGTCGACGCGCGAATCCTGCAGGTGTTCACCGAGGCGTACGCCGACGTCGAGCGCGAGTTCGAACAGGTCTTCGCGAAGTTGTTCCCCGGCGGTGAGGGGCGGCTCGTGCTCACCGACCCGAGCGACATGCTCACCACCGGCATCGAGGTCGAGGCCCGCCCGCCGGGCAAGAAGGTCAAGCGCCTGTCGCTGCTGTCGGGCGGCGAGAAGTCCCTGACCGCGGTGGCGATGCTGGTCGCGATCTTCCGGGCCCGTCCGTCGCCCTTTTACGTGATGGACGAGGTCGAGGCCGCGCTCGACGACACCAACCTGCGACGGTTGATCGGGCTGTTCGAGCAGCTGCGCGAGAAGTCCCAACTCATCGTCATCACCCACCAGAAGCCGACGATGGAGGTCGCCGACGCGCTGTACGGCGTGAGCATGCGGGGCGACGGCATCACCCGGGTCATCTCGCAGCGACTGCGCGGACGCGAGATCGCGACACCGGTCCCCGAACCGGAGGAAGAGCTCCAGGCCTGACAGTATGGGTGCGTGAGTACCGGAGCCTGGATAGTCATCGCCGCCGCGCTGGCGGTCGTTCTCGTCGCGCTCGTCGTCGGTCTGACCCTCTACCGGCGGCGGCAGGTGTCGCTGAAGGCGCCCGAGACCCCGCAGCTCGATTCCGCCGAGACAAAGGACCGCTCGGGCGGTTACAAGGCGCAGAGCGGATTCAGTTTCTCGCAGGGCACGGCCGCGCCACCGGCGCCGGCCCCCCGACCTGCGCCGAAACCGGCACCGAAGCCTGCGGTGAAGCCGGAGCCGGCGCCCCGCACGGTGCCGTTGCCGGAGGAGATCACCGAAGCTCCGCCGAGCGCACCCGCACCCGCCGAGCCGAAGGCGGAACCTGCGCCCGCGCCGAAGGCGGAACCGAAGCCCGAGCCGAAGGCGGAACCGAAGCCCGAGCCGAAGGTCGAGCCCAAGCCCGAGCCGGAGCCTGCGGAGCCGAAGCCTGCCGAACCGGAGCCGGTCGAGCCCGAGGTCGCCCCGGAGCCGGAGCGTCCCGCTCCGGAGCCCGTCGAGCCCGAGGTCGAGCCCGCCCCGGCGACAGAGACCGTTGCCGAACCCGAGGTCACCGAACCCGAGGTCGTCGAACCGGAAATCGTCGAACCGGCCGGACCGGCCGCTGTTCCTCCGGCAGCCCCGATCGAGGAGATCGAACCCACCGCAGGTCGCCTTGTCCGCCTGCGCGGCCGTCTGGCCCGCTCGCAGTCGGCGGTCGGCAAGAGCCTGCTCGGCCTGCTCGGTGGTGGCGATCTCGACGAGGACTCCTGGGAGGAGATCGAGGACACGCTGCTCGTGGCCGACCTCGGTGCCGCGACGACCACCAAGATCGTCGACCGTCTGCGTGAGGAGATGGTCGTGAACAACGTGCGCAGCGAGGCCGACGCCCGCGCCGTGCTGCGCAGCGTGCTTGTCGATGAGCTCCGCCCCGAGCTCGACCGCTCCATCCGTGCCCTCCCGCACGAGGACCATCCCGCGGTGCTGCTCGTCGTCGGTGTCAACGGCACCGGAAAGACCACGACGACCGGCAAGCTCGCCCGCGTGCTCGTCGCGGACGGACGCCGGGTGCTGCTCGGTGCCGCCGACACCTTCCGTGCCGCGGCCGCCGACCAGCTGCAGACCTGGGCCGAACGCGTCGGCGCCGAGGTCGTCCGCGGCAAGGAGGCCGCCGATCCGGCCGCGGTGGCGTTCGATGCCGTCGCGAGGGGCATCGACAACGGTGTCGACGCGGTCCTCGTCGACACCGCCGGCCGCCTGCACACCAAGACCGGCCTGATGGACGAGCTCGGCAAGGTCAAGCGCGTCGTGGAGAAGAAGGCCGCCGTCGACGAGGTTCTGCTCGTCCTCGACGCGACGATCGGCCAGAACGGTCTGATGCAGGCCCGCGTGTTCGCCGAGGTCGTCGACATCACCGGTGTGGTGCTCACCAAGCTCGACGGAACCGCCAAGGGCGGCATCGTCTTCCAGGTGCAGCACGAACTCGGCGTCCCGGTGAAGCTGGTGGGTCTCGGTGAGGGCGCCGACGATCTCGCCCCCTTCGAACCGGAAGCCTTCGTGGACGCCCTGTTGGGCTGATCCGCACCGCGTCCGTTGTTCCGGCCGCTGTCCGCTCATGCGGGCAGCGGCCGGTTCCGTCGGTGGGGATGCGGTGTCCGAAAAGTGTGAAACAAGGATGAAACAAGGTCGGTTCCTGCGTTCACGCCCACGAAACAGCGCGGCGCCTCCACGGAAACATCCGGGCAGCAAGCTTTCCCTCGACAACGCGCCGCTCGGCGCGGCCTACAGGGAGGTTGCAAGTGGAGGAAGTGGTGAACACCGGCGACGCAGCGTGGATGCTGATAGCAGCGTCGCTCGTGCTTCTGATGACCCCGGGCCTGGCGTTCTTCTACGGCGGGATGTCCCGTTCCAAGTCCGTGCTCAACATGATGATGATGTCCTTCGGCGCGATGGCCGTGATCGGGGTCATCTACGTCCTGTGGGGCTGGTCGATGTCCTACGGAAACGAGAGCGTCCTCGGGATCTTCGCGAACCCCTTCGAGCAGTTCGGTCTGCAGGGAGCCATGTACGGCGAGGATGGTGAGTTCCTTGCAAGTGGTTCGGGCAACTACCCGCAGATCATCGACATCGGTTTCCAGGTGACCTTCGCGATCATCACCACCGCCCTGATCAGCGGTGCGCTGGCCGAGCGCGTGAAGTTCGGTACGTGGATGGCGTTCGCGGCCATCTGGGTCACCTGCGCCTACTTCCCGCTCGCCCACATGGTGTGGGGTGGCGGCCTGCTCTCGGGCTCCGAGGACAGCATCGCAGCGGCCATGTTCGGCACCGTCGAGGACGGCGGAGAGGTCAGCGCCGCGGTGGAGCCGATCGACTTCGCCGGTGGCACGGTCGTGCACATCAACGCCGGTATCGCCGCTCTCGTCCTGGCCGTCGTCATCGGCAAGCGTGCCGGCTTCGGTCGCACCGCCTTCCGTCCGCACAACCTGCCGTTCGTCATGCTCGGTGCCGCGCTGCTGTGGTTCGGATGGTTCGGCTTCAACGCCGGTTCGGCCTTCGCCGCCGACGGTACTGCCGGCCTGGCCTGGGTCAACACCACCACCGCCACTGCCGCCGCCATCCTCGGCTGGCTCCTCACCGAGCGCATCCGTGACGGCAAGGCCACCAGTCTCGGTGCCGCGTCCGGTACCGTCGCCGGCCTGGTCGCCATCACCCCCGCTGCCGGCTCGCTGAGCCCGGTCGGATCGATCGCCCTCGGCGTCATCGCCGGTGTCCTGTCCGCCCTCGCGGTGGGTCTGAAGTACAAGTTCGGTTACGACGACTCGCTCGACGTCGTGGGTGTCCACCTCGTGTCCGGCCTGTGGGGCACGGTCGCCATCGGCTTCCTCGGCACCGAGACCGGATTGTTCTACGGTGGCGATTACAAGCAGCTCGTCATCCAGATCGTCATCGCAGTCGTCGCCCTGGTGTTCACCGCCGTCGTCACCGCAGTGATCGCCTTCGCACTCAAGCCCATGGGCTGGCGTGTGAGCGACGAGGAAGAGGCCCGCGGTATCGACGAAGCCGAACATGCGGAATCCGCATACGACTTCGCGCCGGCTCTCAAGTGATAAGAAGACCACGACAGTGAGCAGGGATGACAGCGGCCAGCGGGCTCTGGGAAGGATGAGGATATGAAGCTGATCACGGCGATCATCAAGCCGTTCACGCTCGAGGACGTCAAGGCAGGCCTGGAGCAGGCCGGTGTGCTGGGAATGACAGTCAGCGAGGTGCAGGGGTACGGCCGCCAGAAGGGCCACACCGAGGTCTACCGCGGAGCCGAGTACTCCGTCGACTTCGTGCCGAAGGTCCGTGTCGAGGTCGTCATCGACGACTCCGCTGTCGACAAGGTCGTCGAGACCATCGTCGAGGCCTCCCGTACCGGCAAGATCGGCGACGGCAAGGTGTGGGTCACGCCCGTGGAAGCCGTTGTCCGGGTCCGCACCGGAGAACGAGGTTCGGATGCGCTCTGACCCCCAGGGGTCCGGCACTCGAGGCCCTGATCGCGCTGCTTCGGCAGCGGGATCGGGGCCTTCGGTGTCCTCGGCCCGCACAACCGCACCGGCGGGCGCCGCCGATCTGGCGGCCGCCCGCGACACCCTGCTCTCCGGCGGCCCCCGCAGCCGCCGCCTCGACACCGTGGCCCTGCGCCACGCCCTCGTGGACCTGCACGAATTCTGGTTGACGACGAAGGGCTCCGAACTCGGCATCAAGCGCGAGGGAGGCTTCGCCATCGTCGCCGTCGGGGGTCTCGGACGCCGCGAGATGCTCCCGTACTCCGATCTCGATCTCATCCTCCTCCACGACGACATGGCGCCGTCCGTCGTGTCGAAGGTCGCCGACGAGCTCTGGTACCCGCTGTGGGACGCGCACATCAAGCTCGACCACAGTGTCCGGACGGTGCCCCAGGCCCTCCAGGTGTTCTCGTCCGATCTGACGGCCGCGTTGGGAATGCTCGAGGCGCGGCACATCGCGGGCGACGCCCAGCTGAGCAATCTGCTCATCGGTGGTGTGCGACGGCAGTGGCGCACCGGCATCCGGTCCCGCTTCGACGAACTCATCGAGACGACCGAGGTGCGATGGCAGCGCAGCGGGCAGATCGCCCACCGGGCCGAACCCGACCTCAAGAGCGGTCGCGGCGGGTTGCGGGACGTGCAGTTGCTCAATGCCCTGTCCGTTGCGCAGCTCACCGACGGCATGCCAGGACTCGGACCCGACGTCCCGGGCGGCGGGCTCGCGGCCGCCCACCGGCGACTGCTCGATGTACGCACCGAGCTGCACCGCGTCGCCGGCCGCTCCCGCGACCAGCTGCGCGCGCAGGACGCCGACGAGATCGCCGCGGCGCTGCGGATCGGCGACCGTTTCGATCTTGCGCGGGTGCTCACCGAATCGGCCCGCACGATCAGCTATTCCGTCGACGTCGGTCTGCGCACCGCGGCCAATTCGCTGCCGCGCAAGGGTCTGTCGCGTCTGCGCCGCGGACCGGTGCGGCGTCCGCTCGACGAAGGGGTCGTCGAGCACGGGGGAGAGGTCGCCCTCGCACGCGACGCGCATCCGCGTCGCGATCCGGGCCTGATCACGCGGGTCGCGGCGGCCGCTGCGCAGGCCGGACTGCCCGTCTCGGCGGCCACGCTCACCCGACTCGCCGATCACGCACCGGAGCTGCGCGAACCCTGGCCCCGCGAAGCCCTCGACGACTTCCTGGTGCTGCTCGGCTCGGGACGTCGCGCGGTCGACGTCATCGAGTCGCTGGACCGCACCGGACTGTGGGGGAGGTTGCTCCCCGAATGGGGTGCGGTGCGCGACCTGCCGCCCCGCGACGCCGTCCACACGTGGACCGTCGACAGGCACCTCGTCGAGACCGCCGTGTACGCGAGCGAACTGACGACGCGGGTCTCCCGTCCGGACCTGCTCGTTCTCGGCGCGTTGCTGCACGACATCGGGAAGGGACGCGGCGGCGACCACAGCGTGGTCGGTGCCGAACTGGCCCTGCAGATCGGGCGGCGGATGGGCCTGTGGCCTTCGGATCTGGCGCTGCTCACCTCGATGGTGCGGCACCATCTGCTCCTGCCGCACACCGCGACCCGCCGCGACCTCGACGATCCGGAGACCGTGGCCGCGGTCGTCGGCGCCCTCGACGGGGATCCGGTGCTGCTCGACCTGCTCCACGCCTTGGCCGAGGCGGATTCGCAGGCCACCGGCCCGGGGGTGTGGGGGGACTGGAAGGCGTCGCTGATCCGGGAACTCGTGCGCCGCTGCCGCATGATGATGGCGGGGGACGAGCTGCCGGCACCGGATCCGATCGATCCCGCCCTCGCGAACCTCGCCGAGGACGGCGCCCTGCACGTCGCGCTCGAACCACGCGAGGACGGCCGCAGCTTCTCCGCGACCTTCGTCGCGCCCGACGAGCGGGGCGTGCTCTCCGACGAGGCCGGTGTGCTCTCCCTGCACGGTCTGCGGGTGCTGTCGGCCTCGATCGGCAGTCACGCCGGCAGCACGGTCAACAGCTTCGTCGTGGCTCCGAGATTCGGTTCACCGCCCGAAGCGGCCCTGCTCCGGCAGGAACTCGTGCGGGCGCGCTCCGGCGATCTCGACCTCCTCGGTGCCCTCGAGGCCAAGGACCGCGCCGAACGCGAGAGCCGGCTTCCCGAGCGAACGGCCCGGGCGGTTCCCGTCAGCGCCGCTCTCGCGCCGCCGCGGATCATCTGGTTCGAAGGATCCGAATCGGACCAGGTCGTGCTCGAGATCCGGTCGGAGGACCGGATCGGTCTGCTGTGCCGTCTCGCGGACGTCTTCGAGCGTGTCGGAGCCGACGTGCGGTGGGCGCGGGTGAGCACGCTGGGTTCGACGGTGATCGACTCGTTCTGCGTCGATCTCGCCGGTGCCCACACCCGTGTCTCCCGGGAACATCTCGAGAAGGAACTGTTGTCGGTCCTGCCTGCTCCCGAGCCGCCCGCACCCGTCGACAGAGCGTGACCGACGGATCGTGACAGCGCGGGTGGCCCGCGCTGTGGTGTGGCCACCCGCGATCGCGACGGATCGGGAGCGGTTACCCTGGTTCGCAGCAATGTCCGCATCTTCGTCAGAGCTCAGGAGCGCATTCGGTGTTCGAATCCCTTTCCGACAGGTTGACAGGGGTCCTGAAGGACCTGCGCGGCAAGGGGCGGCTGTCCGACGCGGACATCGACGCGACCTGCCGTGAGATCCGCCTCGCCCTGCTCGAGGCCGACGTCGCGCTGCCCGTCGTGCGCGAGTTCATCAAGAAGATCAAGGTGCGCGCCAAGGGCGCCGAGGTGCATGGCGCGCTCAACCCGGCCCAGCAGGTCGTCAAGATCGTCAACGAGGAACTCGTCGGGATCCTCGGCGGCGAGACCCGTCGTCTGCAGTTCGCGAAGAACCCGCCGACGGTCATCATGCTCGCCGGTCTGCAGGGTGCCGGTAAGACCACGCTCGCGGGTAAGCTCGCGAAGTGGCTCAAGGCGCAGGGGCACACCCCGATGCTGGTCGCCTGCGACCTCCAGCGCCCCGGCGCTGTGACCCAGCTGCAGGTGGTCGGTGAGCGTGCCGGCGTGTCGGTCTTCGCGCCCCATCCCGGCACCTCCATCGGCGGAGGCGAGAACGAACTCGGAGTCACCGCCGCCGACCCGATCGCCGTGGCCGAGCAGGGCATCGCCGAGGCGCGCAACAAGCAGTACGACGTGGTCATCGTCGACACCGCCGGTCGCCTCGGTATCGACCAGGAACTCATGGCGCAGGCCGCGGGCATCCGCGACGCCGTGCAGCCCGACGAGGTGTTGTTCGTCCTCGACGCGATGATCGGTCAGGACGCCGTGAGCACAGCCGAGGCGTTCCGCGAGGGCGTCGGCTTCACCGGCGTGGTGCTCACCAAGCTCGACGGCGACGCTCGCGGAGGTGCCGCGCTCAGCGTCCGCGAGCTCACCGGCCAGCCGATCATGTTCGCCTCCACCGGTGAGAAGCTCGAGGACTTCGACGTCTTCCACCCCGAGCGCATGGCCAGCCGCATCCTCGGCATGGGCGACGTGCTCACCCTGATCGAGCAGGCCGAGCAGGTCTTCGACGCCGAGCAGGCCGAGGCCACCGCCAACAAGATCGGTTCCGGCGAGCTCACCCTCGAGGACTTCCTCGAGCAGATGATGGCCGTGCGGAAGATGGGCCCCATCGCCAATCTCCTGGGCATGCTGCCCGGAGCCGGGCAGATGAAGGACGCCCTCGCCAACGTCGACGAGAAGCAGCTCGACCGCATCCAGGCGATCATCCGCGGCATGACGCCGGAGGAGCGCGCCAACCCGAAGATCATCAACGGCTCGCGGCGATTGCGCATCGCCAACGGTTCCGGTGTGAAGGTCTCCGACGTCAACCAGCTCGTCGACCGGTTCTTCGAGGCCCGGAAGATGATGACGGCCATGGCCGGCCAGATGGGCATGCCGGGCGCACGCAAGAATCAGCGCAAGAAGGGCAAGAAGGGGAAGAAGGGCGGTCGCGGACCGACGCCGCCGAAGGTGCGGGGCGGTATGCCCGGCGGCTTCCCCGGTCTCCCGGGTGGCATGCCAGCCGGGATGCCCGACCTGTCGAAGATGCCGAAGGGCCTCGACGAGCTTCCTCCGGGACTCGAGAACTTCGACCTGTCGAAGCTGAAGTTCCCCAAGAACTGAGCCGGGCCGGGGGATGACCGTGACCGAGGGTGATGCGCGTTCCTTCGTCGTGTGAGGCCGGTCGTTGGCCGACGGCGAACCCGTCGAACTGTTCGTCGGGGCCGACGGAGCGTTCACGGCCGAGCCCGGCCGCGACGGCGAGGTGCTCTGCGCCGACGGCTGGATCCTGCCGGGCCTCGTCGACGCGCACTGCCATGTCGGCCTCCGGTTCGGTGGGGGAGCCGAGGACGAGGAGGGTCTGCTCGCGCAGGCCGTCACCGAACGCGACGCGGGTGTCCTGCTGCTCCGCGACGCCGGGTCGCCTGTCGACACCCGGGCCCTCGATCAGCGGGCGGACCTGTCCCGGATCATCCGGGCCGGCCGGCACATCGCGCTGCCCAAGCGTTACATCCGCGGGCTGCCCGTCGACCTCGAGGACGAGTCGCAGCTGCCCGACGAAGTGGCCCGTCAGGCCCAGGCCGGTGAGGGCTGGGTCAAACTCATCGGCGACTGGATCGACCGGGAGGCCGGCGACCTCGCGCCGCTGTGGAGCGACGAGATCCTCGTCGAGGCGATCGCCGCGGCCCACCGCGAGGGCGCGCGGGTGACGGCGCACGTCCTCGGTGAGGACGCCCTGTCCGGACTGCTCGCGGCGGGGATCGACTGCATCGAACACGGCACTGGCCTGACCGACGAGACCATCGGCGCCGCCCACGAGGCCGGCATCCCGATCTACGCGGGCACCGATGCAGGTGGCCAGGTGCAGCACGGGCGCATCGCCGACGAGATTGCATCGCTCGTGCGTGTGGGTCTCGACCCGACCGAGGCGTACGCTGTGCGGCCGGGTGGTCTCGGGGCGCCCCGCGCGGCTGTAGAGAGGGTGCGCGGAGTCACCGGGTGCCGGTTTCGTCCTGGCTCGCGCGTCTGGCAGAATGGTTCGCTGTCGTCGCATCCGGTTACGTACCGCGCGGCGGTCACAGGCTAGAGGCAAAACCGGGCGTGCCAGAAGGGCGCGTCGTCCGAATTGCACGTGACACGCGCCTCGGCGCACCCCGAAGGAGAACACAGCAGTGGCTGTCAAGATCAAGCTCACCCGTCTCGGCAAGATCCGCAACCCGCAGTACCGCGTCGTCATTGCGGACTCGCGCACCCGTCGCAACGGCCGGGCCATCGAGACCATCGGCAAGTACCACCCCAAGGAAGAGCCCTCGCTGATCGAGATCGACTCGGAGCGTGCGCAGTACTGGCTGGCCGTCGGCGCGCAGCCGACCGAGCCGGTCCTCAACCTCCTCAAGGTCACGGGTGACTGGCAGAAGTTCAAGGGCCTGCCGGGCGCCGAGGGCACCTTGAGGAAGGCGGAGCCGAAGCCGTCCAAGCTCGAGCTGTTCCAGGCCGCTCTCGCGCAGGCCGAGAACGAGCCGGCTGCCGAGGCCGTCACGCCCAAGAAGAAGAAGGCTGCCAAGGAAGAGGCCGCCGAGGCGTCCACCGAGGCCGAGTCCACCGAGGCCGCCGAGTAATGAGCGCCGTGGTCGCCGATGCCGTCGAGCATCTCGTTCGTGGAATCGTCGCCCATCCCGACGACGTCCGCGTCGACCTGATCGCGGGCCGTCGGGGCCGCACCGTCGAGGTGCACGTCAATCCCGACGACCTCGGCAAGGTCATCGGCCGCGGCGGTCGCACCGCGACCGCGTTGCGGACCCTCGTCACCGGAATCGGTGGCCGGGGTATCCGTGTGGACGTCGTCGACACCGACCGCTAGGCGAGCGTCGATGGAGCTCGTCGTGGGCCGTGTGGCCAAGTCGCACGGCATCAGAGGCGAAGTCGTCGTCGAGGTTCGCACCGACGAACCCGAAGAGCGCTTCGCCGTCGGCGCGGTCCTGCGTGGCCGTAAGCCTCGCGACAGGCACCTGCACGAGTACACAGTGGAAGCCGCCCGGGAGCACTCCGGGCGGCTTCTGCTGCGCCTGCAGGGCATCGACGGTCGCGACGCCGCCGACGCACTGCGTGGGGTGCTGTTCGTCGTCGACAGCGCCGACCTTCCGCCGTCCGACGACCCGGACGAGTTCTACGACCACGAACTCGAAGGGCTGACGGTGCGGATCGTCGCCGGTCGCCCCGACGGCGGAACCGAGGTCGGCACCGTCCGCGAGGTCCTGCACACGGCCGCCGGCGAACTGCTGTCGATCCGGCCAGCCGGCCAGGAGCGCGGAGAGTTACTCGTCCCGTTCGTCACCGAGATCGTCCCGACGGTGTCGGTCCGGGACGGCGTGATCGAGATCGATCCGCCCGAAGGACTCCTCGACCCCGACTTCGGGGAACCGCCGTCCAAGAAGAAGAAGTCGACCGAGGGGAAGCAGTAGTCCGTGCGGCTCGACGTCGTCACCATCTTCCCCGAATATCTCGAACCCCTGCGCGTCGCCCTGCTCGGCAAGGCGATCGACAAGGGGCTCATCTCCGTCGGTGTGCACAACCTGCGCGACTGGACGCACGACGTGCACAAGGCCGTCGACGACGCGCCCTACGGCGGCGGACCGGGCATGGTCATGAAACCCACCGTGTGGGGACCGGCGCTCGACGACGTGCTCGCCGGGCCCGACGGTGAAACCGATCCCGACGTACTGCTCGTCGTCCCGACGCCCGCCGGTCGCCGCTTCGATCAGACCACCGCACAACGGTGGTCGAAGGAGAAGCGGATCGTCTTCGCCTGCGGCCGCTACGAAGGAATCGACCAGCGCGTCTTCGACGATGCCGCGCGGCGCGTGCGCGTCGAAGAAGTGAGCATCGGCGACTACGTCCTCATCGGTGGGGAAGTCGCCGTCCTCGTCATGGTCGAGGCCGTCGTCCGTCTGCTGCCCGGTGTACTCGGCAATCAGGCGTCGCATCAAGAGGATTCGTTTTCCGACGGACTGCTCGAAGGGCCGAGTTACACTCGGCCGGCGGTGTGGCGCGACCTCGAGGTGCCACCGGTGCTGCTGTCCGGCGACCACGGCAAGGTCGCTCGCTGGCGCCACGAGCAGTCGCTCGAACGCACCCGCGAACGACGACCCGATCTGCTCCCGTCCGACGACTGACGCCGGGCCCGACGGTCCTCAGGGCCGGTGCGCGCTTCCGAGCGTCGTCTCGACCGCCAGCGTGACGGTCTCGCGCGCGTGTTGCGCGCTCCCGTCGTCCGTCGCGTCGTACATCGCCGTGTCGGGCAGGAAACCGGTGTCGTAGAAGGGATCCGACTCTTCGTAGGTGACGGTCTCCCGCGCCGCGACCACGACCGCGTACCGGTGGTCGTCGCCGAAGAACCCGGTGGACAGGTGCAGCCATTCACCGGCCAGGCAGCACATCCACCCCTGCTTCACACCCAGGTCCGTGGAGTCGCCGAGACCCTCGGGAAGCCCGAAACGCTGGTCGTATCCGTCGATGCCCTCGTCGGTGAACTCCACCAGATGGCCGACGATCCGGGCCGCGCTCTCATCACCGGAGGCACTGTCGCCGAGCAGATCGTCGTACCAGGTCAGCAGGTCCGACGCCGTCGTGGTCGTGTTCCACCACCAGGACCCCGGATCCGGGGGAGTTGTGCCGGTCAGGTTGTGCCGCTCCACGACGTGCTCGACGATCTCGGGACCACCGTAGGTTTCCCACAACAGCGTCGCCGCGTTGTCGTCCGACGACCGCAGCATCGACCGGATCAACTCGTGGTCCTCATCGGCGAGCGTCGCCTCGCCCGTCACCTCGCGGTACAGGACCTCCTCGGCGATGAACAGCTTCACCGTCGAGGCGGTCTCGAAGGGTTCGTCCGAACCGCCGAGCACGCGGGTCCCGGATTCACGGTCGAGCACGGCGACAGTCAGGCGCGCTCCGCGGCTGTCGGCGAGCGCGACGGCCGCGTCGATCTGTCGGGGCAGTTCGGCCGTCGACAGCGTCACGGTCGATTCGTCGGAATCGGTGTCCGTCACCGAGGCGAGACCGAGCGCCTCGTGCGGGAGCGGATGGGAGTCCATCGATTCGCAGCCGGATACGGCCAGTGCGGTGGCCACGCACAGCATCATCGCGCCCGATCGTGCGCGTCCGCGCCCGTGCTTCATGTCCGGTTCCTGCATTCCATTGTGCTGTGGACGATAGCGCCGGTCCACCCGGCAGCCTGCACGGACCCCGCTCGCGAGCGCGAGTGCCGTTACGCGCGCGGGCGCCCTACGGTCACAGGCGCGGGCGGGGGACGGCAACTGTAGGGTCGTTCGACGTGACGACCGAACTCGACACCGTGAACCAGCGGATCGCCCAGGAACTCGACGTCCGCGAAGACCAGGTCGCTGCGGCCGTGGGACTGCTCGACGGCGGCGCGACCGTGCCGTTCGTCGCGCGCTACCGTAAGGAGGCGACCGGCGGGCTCGACGACGCCCAGCTGCGCACCCTCGAGGAACGCCTCCGCTATCTGCGTGAACTCGACGAGCGCCGTGTCGCGATCCTCGAATCGATCGAGGCGCAGGGCAAGCTCGACGACACGCTGCGCGGACAGATCATGCTCGCCGACACCAAGGCGCGGCTCGAGGACATCTACCTGCCGTTCAAGCCGAAGCGGCGCACCAAGGCGCAGATCGCGCGCGAGGCCGGTCACGAACCCGTCGCCGACGCGCTCATCGGCGACCCCACCACCGACCCCGCCGGATACACCTCCGAGCAGCTCGACGGAGCGCGCGCCATCCTCGTCGAACGCTTCGCCGAGGACGCGGACCTCGTCGGCGAGCTCCGCGAGGCGATGTGGACGCGCGGCAAGGTGAGCTCCACCGTGCGGTCCGGCAAGGAGAACGACGGCGCGAAGTTCTCCGACTACTTCGAGTTCTCGGAACCGTTCACCCAGCTGCCCTCGCACCGCATTCTCGCCCTCCTGCGCGGCGAGAAGGAGGAGGTGCTGTCGCTGTCGTTCGATCCCGAGATCGACGAGCCGGTGCCTGGTGAGCGCACCTACTACGAGGGCCGGATCGCGACGCGCTTCGGCATCGCCGACGAGGGACGCGCCGCCGACAAGTGGCTGCTCGACACTGTGCGGTGGGCGTGGCGCACCAAGCTGCAGATGTCGCTGTCGCTGGACATCAGGATGCGGCTGCGGCAGTCCGCCGAGAAGGACGCGGTCGACGTCTTCGCCGCCAACCTCAAGGACCTGCTGCTCGCCGCACCGGCCGGAACGCGACCGACGATGGGCCTCGACCCCGGCTACCGCACCGGCACGAAGGTCGCCGTCGTCGACGCGACCGGCAAGGTCGTCGACCACGCCACCATCTATCCGCATCAGCCGCACAACAAGCGTGACGAGGCCCTCGCGGTGCTCGCCGCGCTGGTCGCGCGGCACGGTGTCGAACTGATCGCCATCGGCAACGGCACGGCGTCGCGCGAGACAGACGCTCTCGCAGCCGAACTCGTGTCGCTGGCGAAGGTGCCCGGGCTGACGAAGATCGTGGTGTCCGAGGCGGGCGCGTCCGTCTACTCGGCCTCCGAGTACGCCACCAAGGAACTCCCGGATCTCGACGTGTCCATCCGTGGTGCGGTCTCCATCGCGCGCCGCTTGCAGGATCCACTCGCCGAACTGGTCAAGATCGACCCGAAGTCGATCGGGGTCGGCCAGTACCAGCACGACGTGTCCGAGACGATGCTCGCGCGGTCGCTGGGCGCGGTCGTCGAGGACGCGGTGAACGCCGTTGGCGTCGACGTCAACACGGCATCTGTCCCGCTGCTGTCGCGGGTCTCGGGGATCACCGGCTCGCTCGCGGAGAGCATCGTCGCCCACCGCGACCAGAACGGTCCGTTCCGTGCACGGCGAGCGCTCGAGGACGTTCCGCGACTCGGCCCGAAGGCCTTCGAACAGTGCGCGGGCTTCCTGCGCATCCCCAACGGCGACGACCCGCTCGACGCGTCCGCGGTGCACCCCGAGGCGTATCCGGTGGTGCGGCGGATCGTCGACCGGACCGGCAGCAGCGTCCGCGAACTGCTCGGCAATATCGCGACCCTGCGGAAGCTGCGCGCCGACGAGTTCGCCGACGACCGCTTCGGTGTCCCGACCGTCACCGACATCATCTCCGAGCTCGAGAAGCCCGGCCGCGACCCGCGTCCGGAGTTCAAGACCGCGACGTTCGCCGCCGGTGTCGAGAAGGTCGCCGACCTGAAGCCCGGCATGGTCCTCGAAGGAGTGGTCACCAACGTCGCGGCCTTCGGTGCGTTCGTCGACGTCGGTGTGCACCAGGACGGCCTCGTGCACGTCTCCGCGATGTCGCGCAGCTTCGTGAAGGATCCGCACGACGTCGTCCGGTCCGGTGAGGTCGTCAAGGTGAAGGTTCTCGAGGTCGACGTCGCGCGCCAGCGCATCGGTCTGACGCTGCGCCTCGACGACGAGGTCCCCACCCCGGGCGCCGAGAAGTCGGGCGGCCAGCCGCGCGGAGGTGGCCGTCGCCCCGGAGGTCAGGGCAGCGGCAACCAGGGCGGCGGTCGTGGACGCAGCGGTCAGGGCAATCGTGGGCAGCAGGGCCGTGGCGGCGACCGCCGTTCGACGCCGGCCGCCTCCGGATCCTTGGCCGACGCCCTGCGACGCGCCGGTTTCGGCAACAACTGACGCGAATCACCGGGTCACTCCTGCAATGCTGTGGACATGAGATCCACGGTGGCCGGGGTGATCCGGTGATGCTCGACTGGATGCGGCGCGAGATCGTCGATCAGGGCCGCCTGCCGCTGCTGTTCTTCTTGCTCGGTTTCGTGGCCGCGTTCGTCTTCATCCGGATCAGCGTGCGGTTGATCCGCGCGCAGGTGCGCTGGTGGCCCGGCAACATCACCCCGGGCGGTCAGCACGTGCACCACGTGGTGTTCGGTGTCGTCACGATGGTGATCGCCGGTGGGGGACTGATCGCGATCTCGGAGGACGCGAACCGCGTCGCCGCGTGCATCCTCGCGGCGCTCTTCGGAGTCGGCGCCGCACTGACACTCGACGAGTTCGCGTTGATCTTCTATCTGAACGACGTGTACTGGGAAGAACAGGGACGGGTGTCCGTCGACGCCGTCTTCGTGGCGATCGCCGTGACCGGGATGTGGTTGCTCGGTCTGCGACCGTTCGAACTCGGGGACACCACGAACTTCGAGGACAGCGGTGACTGGGCCGGACGGGCCGCGCTGGTGGTGGCCGTGCTCGTGAACCTCCTGCTCGCCGCGATCGTCCTGGCGAAAGGAAAGATCTGGACGGGCCTGGTGGGGCTGTTCGTCGTTCCGCTGCTGTGGGTCGGCGCGATCCGGCTCTCCCGGCCCGGCGCGCCCTGGGCTCGCTGGCGGTACGGCAAGCGGCCCCGTCGCATGGCGCGCGCGCTCGAACGCGAACGTCGACTGCGGCGCCCGGTGATCCGCGCCAAGATCTTCGTGCAGGATCTCGTCGCGGGCGCACCGACGCTCGAAACCGTGCGGGGCAGTGTCGAGCACTCGCGCACCGCGACCGAGGCCGAACTGGACCGTCGCGTCAAGCCGGCGCCACCGCCGATTTCATCGATCGATGTTCCGTCTGGCACAATGGACGGGTTGCCCCGTTCGGGCACGCCTACCTGACCTGGGCACGAACCGGTCGAGCCCGCCACACGGCGGTCGCCGCCAGGTTCCTCTGCTCGAGCGAACAAGAGGATGAAAAACCGATGAACACCCTGGACTTTCTGGACGCCAAGTCGCTGCGCGACGACATCCCGGACTTCCGTCCCGGCGACACTCTCGACGTGCACGTCAAGGTCATCGAGGGCAGCAAGGAGCGTGTGCAGGTCTTCAAGGGCGTCGTGATTCGGCGTCAGGGCGGCGGCATCCGCGAGACCTTCACCGTCCGCAAGGTTTCCTTCGGCGTCGGCGTGGAGCGCACCTTCCCGGTCCACAGCCCCAACCTCGCCAAGATCGACGTGCTGACCCGTGGCGACGTCCGTCGCGCGAAGCTCTACTACCTGCGTGAGCTGCGCGGCAAGGCTGCCAAGATCAAGGAGAAGCGCTGATCTTCGGCCGCTGACCAGCCCCTCGGGCTGCTCGGCACGGCTCCCGAGCCACCCGATACAGCATCCGACGACCCGGCCCGGACTTCCGTCCCGGCCGGGTCGTCGTCGTTGTGGGCAGCGGTCTGTCGCTCTCCCGTCCGGTCGACGGTCGTCCTCGGCGGGCCGCCGTGCCGCAGACGCTAGTCTGTCGAGGTGGCAGATTCCCCGCACGATCCGGCTCGACCGGATGTGAACCGCAACGATGTTCGAGGTTCGGCTCGGAGCGATCGAGCCGACGGTGCACACCACCGGCGCGAGGACCCCGCAGCGAAGGACACCGCCCCGAAGGCGAAGAAGCAGAAGTCGTTCTGGCGTGAACTGCCGATCCTGGTCGTCGTCGCACTGGCCCTGAGCTTCCTGCTGCAGACCTTCGTGGCGCGGGTCTATCTCATCCCCTCGGAGTCGATGGAGCCGACACTGCACGGCTGCCCGGGCTGCACCGGCGACCGCATCGTCGTCGAGAAGGTGGGATACCGCTTCACCGACCCCCGTCCCGGCGACGTCATCGTCTTCGAAGGCCCCGACTCGTGGTCGGCCGGCTACACCTCGACCCGTTCCGACAACGTCGTCGTGCGGGGACTGCAGGAGATCGGTTCGCTCGTCGGCGTCGTGCCGCCGGACGAGAACGACCTCGTCAAGCGCGTGATCGCGACCGGCGGGCAGACGGTGGAATGCTGCGACGACCAGGGCCGTGTCCTCGTCGACGGTGTCCCGCTCGACGAGCCGTACGTGACCATGGACTTCCCGTTCACCCCGGGTGTCGTCACCTGCGAGACCGAGGTCCCCTCCGGGCGTTGCTTCGGGCCCGTCACCGTGCCCGAGGGCCACGTCTGGGTGATGGGCGACAACCGCAGTAACTCGGCCGACTCGCGCTACCACGTCGGGGACGAGCACCAGGGCTCGATCCCGCTGGACAATGTCATCGGAAAAGCCCGCTTCATCGTGCTGCCTCCCGGCCGATGGGGCCTCATCGACTCACCGGAGATCCTTCCCTCGTGACTGCTTGGCCACCTCGACCCGTGATCCGTCGCTCCTCCGGACTGCGCACCATGGAGTCCGCGCTCGCGCGGTGCGGTCTCGGTCCGGTAGCGGGGGTCGACGAAGCCGGCCGCGGTGCCTGCGCCGGGCCGCTCGTCGTCGCCGCGTGCGTGCTCGGCGACCGGCCGCACGCGTCGCTCGACCGGCTCGACGATTCGAAGAAGCTCACCGAACGCATCCGCGAGGAGTTGTACTCGGTGATCGTGCGACGCGCCCGGGCGTGGAGCGTGGTGGTGATCCCCGCGGAGGAGGTCGACGCGATCGGCATCCACGTCGCCAACATCGAAGGCATGCGACGCGCGGTGGCAGGTCTGTCGACTCCGCCCGGTTACGTGCTGACCGACGGTTTCCGGGTGCCCGGACTGCCCGCGCCGTCGCTGCCCGTGATCGGCGGCGACGCGGCGGCCGCGTGCATCGCGGCGGCCAGCGTGCTCGCGAAGGTTACACGCGATCGCATGATGGTCGACCTCGACGGCGAGCTACCGGAGTACGGTTTCGCAGTACACAAGGGCTACAGCACTCCGACGCACATGGCGGCGTTGGCCGAGCACGGCCCGTCGCCGCAGCACCGGCGGTCGTGGGCCAATGTGCGCTCGGTGTGCGGAGTGCCCGCAGTGCGACGTCGGCTGTTCGCCGACGACCTGGTTCGTCGATCGTATGCAGACGACCTGGGGCGTCGATTGTTCACCGACGAGGCGGATGCGGGATGATTGCAGGACACACCAGACTGGGAGGACACCGAGACCGATGAGTGCCGAGGATCTCGAGAAGTACGAAACCGAGATGGAACTCTCGCTGTACAGGGAGTACCGGGACATCGTCGGTCAGTTCGCGTACGTCGTGGAGACCGAACGCCGGTTCTACCTGGCGAACGCGGTGGAATTGCTGCCGCACAACGCCAACGGCGAAGTGTACTTCGAGGTGCGCATGTCCGACGCCTGGGTGTGGGACATGTACCGTCCCGCCCGCTTCGTCAAGCACGTCCGTGTCATCACCTTCAAGGACGTCAACATCGAAGAGCTCGACAAGCCCGAACTGAGACTGCCCGACAAGCTGGGCTGACGCCCTCGGGGATGACCCTGCGCACAGCGGCCGCATCCTAGCCGGGGCGCCGACACCGAGCCGTTTTCCGTGGCTCGTCGCCCGCCGTTGTGCACAGGCACCGCACTCATCCACAGTTTCCCCGATCTTCGTGCTCGGATCCCGATTCCGCGTGCCCCGGTCCTCCACAGTGGGGGCATGCAGGGGACCAATCGGACATCACACAACCGGGATCTGGGCGCGCGAGGCGAGGATCTTGCCGCCGAATACCTCGAGTCGACCGGCATGGTCGTGCTCGAACGGAACTGGCGCAGCCGATACGGCGAACTCGATCTCATCGCACAGGACGGCGCGTCCGTCGTCTTCGTCGAGGTCAAGACCCGCACCGGCACCGGCTACGGCACCCCCGCCGAGGCGGTGACGCCCGCGAAGGCCGAACGGATCCGTCGCCTCGCCGGACAGTGGTTGTCCGAGCAGACGCGCCGCTGGTCGCACATCCGCGTCGATGTGGTCACCGTCCTGCTCGCGCGGGGACACGCCCCGGAGATCACCCATCGCAAGCAGGTCCTCTGATGGCGCTCGGCCGTGCCTGGTCGGTCGCCGTCTCCGGGATCGACGGGCAGGTCGTCGAGATCGAAGCCGACATCGGGCGAGGTCTGCCGGGCGTGACGATGGTCGGGCTGCCCGACACCGCGCTCCAGGAGTCGCGCGACCGGGTGCGCGCCGCCGTGTCGAATTCCGGTGCCAAGTGGCCGGATTCGAAGGTCGTGCTCGCACTGTCGCCGGCCACGCTGCCGAAGGTCGGCAGTGTCTACGATCTCGGACTGGCGTGCGCGGTGCTCGACGCAGCGGATGTCGTGCCGACCGAGGCCGTCTCCCGGACGGTGCTGCTCGGCGAACTCGCGCTCGACGGGCGCGTCAGGCCGGTGCGCGGTGTGCTGCCCGCCGTGCTCACGGCGAAGAAACACGGCTGGTCGCGCGTGGTGGTGCCGACCGCGACGATGACCGAAGCGGCGCTCGTCGACGGCATCGACGTCTACGGCGCCGAGACACTGCGCGAGTTGGTGCTCTGGCTCCAGGGCGACGGTCCGCTCGAACGGCCCGATCCGCGCGCGCTGCCACCGCGGGCGGTGCGCGGCGATCTCAGCGAAGTGGTCGGCCAGCACGAAGCGCGTCGCGCGATCGAGGTCGCTGCGGCCGGCGCGCACCACCTGATGTTGACCGGCCCGCCGGGAATCGGGAAAACAATGCTCGCGCAGCGACTTCCGGGGATCCTGCCGGACCTGGACGAAAGTCACGCCCTCGAGGTGACGGCCATCCATTCGGTGGCGGGCACCCTCACCAGCGACCGGCCGCTCGTGACGGAACCGCCCTTCATCGCGCCCCATCACACGGCGTCGGTGAGTTCGCTGATCGGAGGCGGTACCGGCATGGCGAAACCCGGCGCGGTGAGCCGGGCACACCGTGGCGTGCTGTTCCTCGACGAGGTCGCCGAGATGGGGACGAAGACACTCGAAGCGCTGCGGACGCCGCTCGAGGACGGGGAGGTGCGCATCGCCCGCCGGGACGGTGTCGCGCGATATCCGGCCCGCTTCCAGCTGATCCTCGCCGCCAACCCGTGCCCGTGCGCACCACCACGCGACGCCGACTGCGTGTGTGCGCCGACCGCACGTCGCCGCTATCTGGGGCGTCTGTCGGGCCCGCTCCTCGACCGCGTCGACCTGCGGGTCCGGATGCAAGCCGTCGCGACCAGCGCGTTGATGGGGGAGACCGGCGAGAGCACCGACGACGTACGGGCGCGCGTCGCCCGGGCGAGAGCCGCGGCACGCGAGCGGTGGGCCGAGCACGGCTGGGCCACCAACGCCGAGGTGCCCGGGCCGGCTCTCCGGCAGAAGTTCCGTCTTCCACGTGCTGCGCTCGAACCCGTCGAATGGGCGCTGCGCAAGGGCGCCATCACCGCGCGAGGAGCGGATCGGGCACTGCGGGTCGCGTGGACGCTGAGCGACCTCGACGGTTCTGATTCGCCGACGGCGACGCACGTCGCTGCCGCACTCGACTTCCGGGATCGGGGTGTCGCATGAGCGGGCACGGCGACGAACGGCGCCTGGCCTGGGCCTATCTGTCGACCGTCGCACAGGGTGCGTCACGTTCGTTGTCGGCGGCAGTGGAAGCCGAGGGTGTACTCGAGGTGGCAGCCGCCATCCGGTCGGGTGCGGGCCTCGACGAACTCTCGTCGCGGTACTCGGTGCGGGCACACCTCGATACCGCGGCACGGGATCTCGATCGTTTGGGACGCGCCGGCGGGCGACTGGTCACGCCCGACGACGACGAATGGCCTGCCTGGCAGATGCTCGGCTTCGGCACTCTCGACACCGCGACCGACGCCGAAGGGCCACCCCTCGCGCTGTGGGTGTGGGGGAGCCGGCGGATCGACGACCTCGCCGAACGCGCGATCGGCATCGTCGGGACCCGCGCCGCGAGCGGTTACGGGGAGCACGTCACCGCCGAGATCGCCGGGGATCTCGCCGCCGACGGATGGACGGTCGTGTCCGGCGCGGCCTTCGGCGTCGACGCGGCCGCACACCGCGCGGCGCTCGGGGTGGGTGGCACCACCGTCGCGATCCTGGCCTGCGGTGTCGACCGGGCGTATCCGGCGGCACACGCGACGATGTTGCGGCGGATCTCCGAATCGGGTCTGGTGGTGAGCGAGTATCCCCCGGGCACGACTCCGGCGCGGTACCGGTTCCTCGCCCGCAACCGGCTGATCGCGGCGTTGTCCGCCGGCACGGTCGTCGTCGAGGCGGGCTGGCGCAGCGGGGCGCGCAACACCGCGGCGTGGGCGCGACGACTCGGGCGGCCTGTCATGGCGGTGCCCGGACCGGTGACCTCGGCGGCCTCGCAGGGCTGTCACCGCATGATCAGGGAGGGCGAGGCGCGTCTGGTGGGCGCGGCGCGCGACGTCGTCGAGGAGTGCGGTCCGCTGCTGGCGGGCGGGGACGACGACCTCGACGGCCTGTTCCGCCGCGACCTGGACGGATTGTCGGGCGACATGGCCCTGGTCTACGAGGCGCTTCCGGCGTCGGATGTCTGTGATCCGGCGATGGTGGCCGAGTCCGCGGGGCTGCCGATCGAGCGGGTGCGGGCGGCGCTGCCCCTGCTCGAACTCGACGGTCTGGTGGTGGTGACGGACGGAGGGTGGCGGCGGGCGTGACGGCGGATCGACGCCCGGGGCGGTCTACCCCCGGTCGGGAGGGGTGCCGAACATGCGGTCGCGCAGGCTGTCGTAGATGGGCGGGACCCGCGTGGAATACGCCACGACGACGGCGCAGATCGTCGCGGCGAGCATCGGGACCGTCACTCCCGTCGCCGCGGTCATCTCCACGACGAGGACGACTCCGGTGATCGGGGCCCGCACCGACGCGCCGAAGAGAGCGGCCATCCCCGCGATGGCCATCGGCACGGCCAGGGACGACCCGATCCCGGGGACGATCGCGGTACAGATCCCGGCGCACAACAGACCCCAGAGAGCGCCCAGTGCGAGGAGCGGCGCGAACAGTCCGCCCGGTGTCCCGGCCGCGTACGACAGCGGGCCGGCGACGAACCGCAGCAGGACGTACCAGGCGACCACCGGCAGTGCGAGCGCACCACCGCTCACCACGTGCTGGACGAGGGAGTCGCCGCCACCGCCGGCCCACGGTGCGACCACGGACAACAACCCGACGAGTCCGCCGATGATTGCAGCCTTCATCACCGGGGAGAGCAACCGGACCGACTCCACCACGCTCAGCGAGCCCAGGACCATCCGGTTGTAGGCCGCGCCGAGCAGTCCGGTGAGCAGACCGAACACCACGAACACGGGCAGCAGGACGATCGACGGGGGAGCGATGGGGTCCACGGCGAAGTCGGGGGTGTCGCCGACGATCGTCCGCGAGCACACCACCGCGGCGGCCACCGACAGGACGACGGGTACGACCGTGCGGAAACGGAAGCTGCCGGTGACCTCCTCGAAGACGAACAGCGCACCGCCGATCGGGGCATTGAACGCGACCGCGAGTCCGGCACCGGACACCGAGGTCTGCAGCAGACGTTCGTGCTCGGGACGCCGGGCGCAGCGTGCGGTCTCGGCGCCCACCGCGGCACCCATGTGCACGATCGGGCCCTCCCGTCCCAGGACGAGACCCGACCCGATCGACAGGAGCGCCCCGACGAATCTGGAGGGCAGCACCGACAGAGGTGGGGGCTCGGCCTGCCCGCGGTCGACGGCTTCGACGTGCTGGATTCCGCTACCCGAGGCGAGGGGGACCATCCGGACGATCAGCGCTGCGAGCAGAGCGCCAAGGATCGTGATTCCCACCGGCACGAGCCATCCCGGACCGGGAAGTTCGTGCGCCCACTCCGCGGTGTGGATCCGCCATCGCTCGAGCCGTTCCAGGCACCAGCGGAAGGCCCCGCCGACGACGCCGATGACGGCGCCGGCCACGATCGCCAGCACACAGATCGTCGCCAGTTCGCGAGCGGGAACGGTAGGTTCCCGCACGTTCTCGATGTCCACCCGGCGCCCTCCGACCTGCCGCCGACGCGCCGATCCGCCCGGCGGTGCCGGAGACGGTCGCGCGAAGGAGTCGTGACCGTATGCTCACAGACTCCGAGACGTTTCGCGGGGACGCGCGAGGGTGAATTCGGAGGAGGACCGCCTACTCGGCCGAGGTGTCGGCGGTCGGCTCGTCCTCGACGTACCAAGCGCGGTCCTCGCGGTCCCATTTCACGGCACCGCGGTGGGCCTTGCGGAACTCCTTGAGGACGGCGCGGTCGATCGAGGGGTGGCCGTTGTCGTTCACGTAGATCCACTCGGAGCCGAACTTGGCCTCGATCGCGTCGACCATGTCGGTCTGGGTGACCCTGCGTTCGGTGGTGATGATGTCGGTCATCCATGTGGCGATGTCGGCCGCGGTGGTGCTCATGTTCTCGAGCCTAGAGCCTCGCCGATCGTGACCTCCCCGCCGCACCCCGCGACAGAGTACGGTGACGCGAGATAGGTAACCCTAATAGGAGGTTCGGTGGCACGGAAAGCGCCCATGGGGACGACACTGACGGTTCTGCGGACCGAGGCGATCGGCGAGCACTTCGTCCGCGTGGTGCTCGGCGGAGACGGCTTCGGCGAGTTCCAGGCCCGTGCGGAGACCGACAGCTACGTGAAGATCGAGCTGCCCGCGGGGGACGAGACGGTCGTCCGCACCTACACCGTCCGGCGCGTGGACCCGGACGCCGGGGAGATCTGGATCGACTTCGTCGTGCACGGCGACGAGGGTGTCGCGGGGCCGTGGGCTCGCTCGGTGCAACCGGGCACGCAGGTCGTGGTGCGGGGACCCGGCGCGGGATACCGGCCCGATCGCTCCGCCGACTTCCATCTGCTCGCCGGCGACGAGACCGCGATCCCTGCGATCGCGACTGCGCTCGAGGACCTGCCCGCCGACGCGCGGGGCGCGGTCTTCCTGGAGGTCATCGGTCCAGGCGACGAACTGAAACTCGACGCGCCGGCGGGTGTGGACATCACGTGGCTCCATCGCGGTGTCGCGGCCGGTGACGCCGGTGCCGACCTGATCGACGGCAACTCGCCGCTCGTCGCAGCGGTGAAGGCCCTGCCCTGGCCGGGCGGCGACGTGCAGGTCTTCGTGCATGGTGAGGCCGAGGCCGTCATGAAGCACATCCGGCCGTACCTGCGGAAGGAACGGGCCGTACCGCCGGCACGCGCGTCGATCTCGGGTTACTGGCGTCGCGGACGCACCGAGGAGGGCTTCCGCGTATGGAAGAGCGAACTGGCGGCCGTCGAGAGCAACTGACGGCGGCGGTTCGCGTCAGCTCGAGGACTCGCGCGCCGGCACCGCGGCCGAGTCACGCGCCAGCACCGCAGCGGAGGTGAGCGCGAGTCCCGAGCACACGACGATGGCGACGGCCATCGGGATACCTGTGCCTTCGCCGCCGAGCCCGACGAGGGGGGAGACCACGGCGGCGAGACCGAACTGGGAGGCGCCGATCACGGCGGAGCCCGTACCGGCCGCCTTCGGGACCTGCGACTGGGCCAGCGCGGTGGCGTTGCCCAGCGTCAGGCCCATCATGCTGATCGCGACGAACAGCAGCGGCAGGATCAGCGCCGCGACGTAGCCGACGACGACCATCGTCAGCAACAGCAGGGCGCCCGCCGTGAACATGGTGGTCACACCGAAGAGCAGCAGTGTCCGCACCTCGAACCGGCCGATGAGGCGGGTGTTGACGGCATTGGCCAGCACGAGACCGGCCGAGTTCACGGCGAACACCATCGAGAACTGGCCGGGGCTCAGACCGAGGATGTTCTGGGTGACGAACGGCGAGGCCGAGATGTACGAGAACATGGCGCCGAAGCCCAGGGCCATCGCGGCGGCGTAACCGACGAAGCGTCGCTGCCGGAGGACGTACCCGAAGTTGCCGGCCATCGTCTTCAGACCGCCGCCGTGCCGCTTCTCCGGCGGCAGGGTCTCCGGGACGAACGCGAAGGCGCCGACGGCCATCAGGACGGCCAGGCCCGTGAGCACCCAGAAGATGCCGCGCCATCCGATCGGTCCCAGCAGCACACCACCGAGCAGAGGAGCGGCGACGGGCGCGATGCCACCGATGATCATCATCAGGCTGAACAGCTTGGCGGCCTGATTGCCTCGCGCCCGGTCGGCGATGACCGCCCGGGCGAGGACGATGCCGGTGCCGCCGCTGAAGCCCTGGACCAGACGCGCAGCGATCAGGATCTCGACGGTGGGTGCCATCGCGCAGATCGCGCTGCTCACCGCCAGGACGATCGTGCCGGCGAGGATCAGCCGTCGACGGCCCCAGCCGTCCGACAGGGGACCCACGAGCAGCTGGCCGAGTCCGAGACCCGCCATGAACGTCGTGAGTGTGAGCTGGACGCCGACGGTCGAACTGCCCAGGCTCTCCGCCATGACGGGAAGTCCCGGGAGGTACATGTCCGTGGCGAGCGGCGCGATCGCCGACAGCAACGCCAGGGCGCACAACATCGGTACCGGGATCGTTTTGTTCACGAAAGCACCTTAGTCGGCGCGGGCCGTTGCACCCGAGGCGGTCGTGCCGCACGGTAGACCCATGCGAGGCAAGGAATCCGACATGCTCCCCGCGACGCTGGACGTGCACCTCGGGGACTTCGTCGACCACCTCCGCCTCGAAGGCAACCGCTCGGAACACACGATCCGCGCCTATCGCGCCGACATCCGTTCGCTGTTGCAGCACCTCGCCGACCGGAATCCCGATGCGCGCATCACCGACCTCGACCTCGATCTGCTGCGATCCTGGCTCGCCGGGATGGTGGCGGCGGGAGCGGCCCGCACCACGCTCGCGCGGCGCACCTCGTCGGCACGCGTCTTCACGGCATGGCTCGTACGCACCCGCCGACTCGACGCCGATCCGGCGACGCGTCTGGTCTCGCCACGTCCGCACCGCTCCCTGCCCGCCGTGCTCCGCGACGACCAGGCACTGGAGATCATGGAGGCCGCGAAATCCGGTGCGCGTGAACTCGATCCCGTCGCACTGCGTGACCGGGTGATCGTCGAGCTGCTCTATGCCACCGGAATCCGGGTCGGTGAGCTGTGCGCGGTCGACATCGACGACGTCGACGCCGAGCGGCGGGTCGTCCGGGTTCTCGGCAAGGGCGACAAGGAACGGATCGTTCCCTACGGAGGTCCCGCGGCAGAGGCGCTCGACGCGTGGCTGCGTCACGGACGCCCGCATCTCGCACGACCGTCGTCGGGTGCGGCGCTGCTGCTGGGCAAGCGTGGTGGCCGGATCGATCAGCGGCAGGTCCGGTCTGTGGTGCACGACGCCGTCTCGTCGGTGCCGGGCGCACCCGACCTCGCACCGCACGGCCTGCGGCACAGTGCTGCGACGCACCTGCTCGAAGGGGGAGCGGACCTGCGCGTGGTCCAGGAGGTGCTGGGCCATTCGAGTCTGGCCACCACGCAGCTCTACACCCACGTGTCGGTGGCGCGTCTGCGCGCCGCGCACGATCAGGCTCATCCCCGCGCCTGATCGGCCTGCCCGAGAAGCCGTCCCGGTTTGATAGCGTGCGCCGGCACCATCGAATCGGGGGAACAGATGAGACGCAACGAACCGGGTCCTGCCGTGCCCGCCTGGCTGCAGGACCCACCGGAATCCGGAACCGACCACGCGCGACGCGGCCTCCGCCGCGCGGCCAGAGTCGCCGAGACGCTCGGCTCCTCCACTTCGCCTGGCGACGGTGCGATTCCGCCCACTGCCTCCGCTCCGATCGAGATGACGGCCTCCGTGCCTCTCGGCATGGCGTTGCGGCCCCGGATCAGCGCAGACGACCCGGAGCCGGAGGCGTCCGAACCGCTCGTCGCGCACAAACCGGCGCGACCCGAGAATCCGGTGCTCCCATCGTCGGAGCCCGAGGCGGCGGTCTCGGCAGCGACCGATGCGGTGGTTCCGGAAGCCGTGACCGAACCCGAGCCTGAGCCCGTCTTCTCGGAAGCGGCACCCGAAGCCATGGAGACGCAGCCCGACACTGTGGCACCTGCACCTGCACCTGCACCTGCACCTGAGGTGTCGGGCCCGGAGACTACGGAGGTCGCTCTTGGACCGGTCGAACCCGAGGTCTCGGGCCCGCTACCGGCGCGAACGGACGCTCCGGTCGACGACCTGCAACACGAGGCCCATCGGTTCGACCATCAGCCGTCGAATGTCGACCTCGCGTCGGGAGTGCTCGTCCGCAGGTCACGACGTTCCACGCGGCGGTGGCGGGAGCGGGTCGACCGGCTGACCGGCGGCAGGCTCGACGGAGGAGGCAGTGAGCGCCGCGAGGAGCTCGTCGCCCGGATCCGCCAGCCGATCCCGGGCGACTACCGGATCGCGGTGCTGTCGCTGAAGGGCGGGGTGGGAAAGACCACCACGACCGTCGGGCTCGGGTCGACGTTCGCGTCGCTGCGTGGCGACTGCGTCATCGCCGTCGACGCGAATCCGGACTTCGGCACCCTCGGGCAGAGAATTCCGCAGCAGACCACCTCGACGGTGCGGGACCTGCTCGCGAACGCGTCGAACATCCGCCGGTACTCGGACGTGCGTGCCCACACCTCCCAGGCGCCGAGCCGGCTCGAAGTGCTCGCGAGCGAACGCGATCCCGCTGCCTCCCAAGCGTTCAGCGAGGAGGACTACCGCCGCGTCGTCGGCATTCTGCAGGTCTACTACAACGTGATCCTCACCGACTGCGGGACCGGGATCATGCATTCGGTTATGCGGGGCGTGCTGGACCTGGCGAACACCCTCGTCCTCGTCGCCTCACCTGCGGTCGACGCGGCCCGCAGTGCGGCGGCGACCCTCGACTGGCTGCAGGCGCACGGCTACTCCGACCTGGTCGAACGCACGGTCGTGGTGATCAGCTCGCCGCGCCCGGGTGCGGCGAGCATCGACATGGACGCGCTGACCGCGCATTTCCTCGCGCGGTGCCGGGCGGTGAAGGTGCTGCCCTTCGACGAGCATCTCGCCGAGGGAGCCGAGATCGATCTCGAACGCCTCCGCCCCGCGACACGCACGGCGTTCGTCGAACTCGCCGCGATGGTCGCCGACGACTTCCCTGCACTGTCGGGTCGACACGCGGGGCGCTAGTCGGGTCGACACGCAGTGCGCCAGGCGGGGCGCACGGGCCCCGGGACGTCTCATACCGGCAGCAGGCGGATCACCGGGCGCTCGACGAGGGGCAGCGGGTCGAGATAGTCGTCGCGGCCGCGTCGGAGTCCCCAGTGCAGGCATGCGGGGGAGGCGCAGCCATCGTGACCGGCGACGACGGTGCCGATGGGATCGCCCCTCGTCACCCGGCGACCCGCGGCGACCGCCGCCTCCACCGGCTCGTAGGTGGTGCGCAGCCCGCCCTCGTGATCGACGGAGACCACAGGCTTCCCTGCCACGACACCGGCGAACGCGACGACGCCGTCACCGGCGGCCACGACGGTCTGCCCCACGTGTGCGTCGAGGTCGACACCGCGGTGACCGGGGAGCCAGTTCTGCTCGGGCGGGTCGAACTGCCGGCTCACGACCGGCCGGGGATCGAGCGGCCACACGAACCGTCCGGCGTCGGCCGATCCGGGTCCCGGCGCAGCGGTGAGCACGACGACCACGGCGATCACGACGGCGAGCGACCGGAGGGGAGCGGTGAGGAGCATGCCCGCCAGCCTCGTGAATCGGAGTCGCTGCGCACCAGGGGGCGACGCGATCTGTGGACAACTCCGGATCCGTCCACAGGTCCGGTGACTCCCGGTTAGGGATCCGCGCCTGCTCCGCGTACACTTGTCGGGCGGTCTGTATACGCAGATCGACTTCGCGCGTCCGCGCATCGATGCCGACCCGTTTCTCCGGGCCGCATCGGAAATGGCCGTCGGCCGGTCCCGCAAGGGTTCGACGGGCATGTGGGCGCCAGGGCGGGGATCGGAAGATCCACCGCGGAAACCGACACGAAAGAGAGAAACAGGCATGCCTGTTGTGACTATGCGGCAGCTGCTCGACAGCGGCGCCCACTTCGGACACCAGACCCGTCGCTGGAACCCGAAGATGAAGCGGTTCATCTTCACCGACCGCAACGGCATCTACATCATCGACCTGCAGCAGACCCTGACGTACATCGACAAGGCGTACGAGTTCGTCAAGGAGACCGTCGCTCACGGTGGAACCGTGCTGTTCGTCGGCACCAAGAAGCAGGCTCAGGAATCCATCGCCGAAGAGGCCACCCGCGTGGGCATGCCCTACGTGAACCAGCGCTGGCTCGGCGGCATGCTCACCAACTTCTCGACCGTTCACAAGCGCCTGCAGCGCCTGAAGGAGCTCGAGTCGATGGAGCAGACCGGCGGCTTCGAGGGACGCACCAAGAAGGAAATCCTCATGCTCACGCGTGAGAAGAACAAGCTGGAGCGCACCCTCGGCGGCATCCGCGACATGGCGAAGGTTCCGTCGGCGATCTGGGTCGTCGACACCAACAAGGAGCACATCGCCGTCGGTGAGGCCCGCAAGCTGAACATCCCGGTCATCGCCATCCTCGACACCAACTGTGATCCGGACCTCGTCGACTACCCGATCCCGGGCAACGACGACGCGATCCGTTCCGCGGCGTTGCTGACCAAGGTCGTCGCTTCCGCCGTCGCCGAGGGCCTGCAGGCCCGCGCCGGCAAGAGCAGCGACGCGGAGGCCAAGCCCGAGGCCGGTGCCGAGCCTCTCGCCGAGTGGGAGCAGGAGCTGCTCGCGCAGGCCACCCCCGCCGCCGACGCCGAGGCGCCCGCAGCGGACGTAGCCCCCGCAGCAGACGCGGCCCCCGAGGCCTGATTCGTTGCCCGGCCCCGACCTTCCGATCGAGAGATCCTGGTCGGGGCCGTCGCATCGCGGCCCGAGCTCATCCGCGCGACAGGGCCGCCCCCAGAGACTTTTCCACCACAGACACAGGAGGCTCGCTTCCATGGCGAACTACACCGCCGCCGACGTCAAGCGTCTCCGTGAGCTCACCGGCTCCGGAATGCTGGACTGCAAGAATGCTCTCGCCGACAACGACGGCGACTTCGACAAGGCCGTCGAGCAGCTGCGCATCAAGGGTGCCAAGGACGTGGGCAAGCGCGCCGAGCGCTCCACCGCCGAAGGCCTCGTCGTCGCCAAGGACGGCGTTCTCGTCGAGCTGAACTCCGAGACCGACTTCGTCGCCAAGAACGACGAGTTCCAGGCTCTCGCCGACAAGGTCGTCACCGCTGCCGCACAGGCCCGCGCGAACGACGTCGAGGCACTCAAGGCCGTCGAGGCCGACGGCAAGACCGTCGACGCCCTCGTCCAGGAGCTGTCCGCGAAGATCGGCGAGAAGCTCGAGCTGCGTCGCGTTGCCGCTTTCGACGGTCAGACCGCCGTCTACCTGCACAAGCGTGCTTCCGACCTGCCGCCGTCCGTCGGCGTGCTCGTCGAGTACACCGGTGAGGGCGACGCTGCTGCAGAGGCCGCTCGCGCTGCCGCGATGCAGATCGCCGCTCTGAAGGCCAAGTACGTCACCCGTGACGAGGTTCCCGAGGACATCGTCGCCAACGAGCGTCGTATCGCCGAGGAGACCGCCAAGGCCGAGGGCAAGCCGGAGCAGGCTCTGCCGAAGATCGTCGAAGGCCGCGTCAACGGCTACTTCAAGGATGTCGTCCTGCTCGAGCAGGCGTCCGTGACGGACTCGAAGAAGACCGTCAAGGCGATCCTCGACGAGGCCGGCGCGAACGTCGTCCGCTTCGTGCGTTTCGAGGTCGGCGCCAGCTAGTTCTTCCACTCCACGACCCCGTCGGTGCTGCTACCGGCGGGGTCGAGGTGTGTCGGGCCACGCCGCCTCGGGGCCCGGAGGCGCCCGCGCGTGCTGCGCGGTGACAGGTGTGGCGTGTCTATCCGCCCGATCTCGGTTCCCGCGAGCGGATGAGGCAGGATGATAAGGGCCGATTCATGCGCAACCAGAGGAGAGTCATGTCCGACCACGCCCACGATCGGCCCGGATTCCGCCGGGTACTGCTCAAGCTCGGCGGCGAGATGTTCGGCGGCGGCAAGGTCGGACTCGACCCGGACGTGGTGACGACGGTGGCCCAGCAGATCGCGGAGGTCGTGCGCGGTGGCGCCGAGGTCGCGGTCGTGATCGGTGGCGGCAACTTCTTCCGCGGCGCCGAACTCCAGCAGCGCGGTCTCGAACGCGCGCGATCCGACTACATGGGCATGCTCGGCACGGTCATGAACTCCCTTGCGCTGCAGGACTTCCTGGAGAAGGAAGGCATCGACACCCGCGTCCAGACCGCCATCACGATGGGGCAGGTCGCCGAGCCCTACCTGCCGCTGCGTGCGCGCCGCCACCTCGAGAAGGGGCGTGTGGTCATCTTCGGTGCCGGCATGGGCATGCCGTACTTCTCCACCGACACCACCGCCGCGCAGCGCGCACTCGAGATCGGCGCCGAGGTCGTCCTCATGGCGAAGGCCGTGGACGGTGTCTATTCCGACGATCCCCGCACGAACCCGGATGCGGTGCTGTTCGAGGAGATCACCCATCGCGAGGTCATCGAACAGGGCCTCAAGGTCGCCGACGCGACCGCCTTCAGCCTGTGCATGGACAACGCCATGCCGATCATGGTCTTCAATCTGCTGACCAAGGGCAATATCGCCCGAGCCATCGCCGGTGAGAAGATCGGAACACTCGTACGGTCATGAACGGACAACGGAACATGGAGGAACTGCCGTGATCGATGAAGCCCTCTTCGAAGCAGAAGAGAAGATGGAGAAGGCCGTCACGGTGGCCCGGGACGATCTGGGTGGCATCCGGACCGGTCGCGCGAACCCGGGCATGTTCAACCGCATCGTCGTCGACTACTACGGGGCTCCCACGCCGATCACGCAGATCGCCAGCATCAATGTTCCCGAGGCGCGCATGGTCATCGTCAAGCCGTACGAGGCCTCGCAGCTGAACGCGATCGAGACCGCGATCCGCAACTCCGATCTCGGTGTCAATCCCACCAACGACGGCAACATCATCCGCATCTCGGTCCCGCAGCTCACCGAGGAGCGTCGCCGCGAACTCGTCAAGCAGGCAAAGGCCAAGGGCGAGGACGCCAAGGTCGCCGTGCGCAACGTCCGCCGCAAGGCGATGGAGGAACTCGGCCGCATCCAGAAGGACGGCGAGGCCGGCGAGGACGATGTGAACCGCGCCGAGAAGGAACTCGACAAGACGACCGCCAAGTACGTCGGTCAGATCGACGAGTTGATCAAGCACAAGGAAGCCGAACTGATGGAGGTCTGACAGTGGGTCGAGCCGACGGGTCCTCCGACCCGCAGCTTCCACTCGGTGCCGGAGCGGACTCGGGTGCCACCCCTGCAGACCCGGCACCGGCCCCCGACCCTGCGTCGGAGCCGGTGAAGAAACCCTCACGGGCGGGACGCGACCTGCCGGCCGCCTTCGCGGTCGGCGGGGGTCTGGGTGCGCTCGTCATCGGGATCCTGCTGTTCGCCCCGAAGGCGTGGCTCGCCGTCGTCGCGATCGCCATCGGCATCGCGACCTGGGAGGTCACCAAGCGTCTGCGTGAAGCCGACGTGCTCGTCCCCAGACTGCCGCTGCTGGCCGGTGGTCAGGCGATGATCTGGCTCGGGTGGCCGTACGGCACAACGGGTGTGCTCGGCGCGTTCGCGGGCACGGTCGTCGTGACGATGCTGTGGCGCCTGTTCGACCACGGTCTCGTCGCGCAGCCACGCAACTACCTGCGCGATACCGCTGTCGCGGTCTTCGTCGCCGCCTGGTTGCCGCTGCTGGCGTCGTTCGCGACCCTCATGGTCCTCGAGGATCAGGGCGCGCAGCGCGTGTTCTGCCTGATGCTCGTGTGCGTGGCGTCGGACATCGGTGGCTACGCAGCGGGCGTGCTCTTCGGTAAGCACCCGATGGTGCCGGCGATCAGCCCGAAGAAGTCCTGGGAGGGGTTCGGCGGGTCGCTCGTGGCGTGCGTCGCCGTCGGCGTCCTCACGGTCATGCTTCTGCTCGACGGCCCGTGGTGGGTCGGTGTGATCCTCGGTGCGGTGCTCGTGTTCACGGCGACGGCCGGAGATCTGATCGAGTCGCAGGTCAAACGCGACCTCGGCATCAAGGACATGGGCACCTTGCTGCCCGGTCACGGCGGCATCATGGACCGGCTCGACTCGATCCTGCCGTCGGCCTTCGTCACCTGGCTGATCCTCACGGCCTTCGTGTAGTCGGCCGATGGTGCGTCCGTCGAAGCTTCGTGCGCCGAAGTCGGGAAGTGGTGTGATCGCCAGCCCCAACATCTGGCACTGGCCCGAGGTGTACGAGGAGGAGAACCGCGCGCAGGACCCCCGCGGCGCCGTGTACGCGGCGCTGCGGGAGGCCGCGGACTGGATCGGCCGCCACGTCGTCGACGTCGGGTGCGGTTCGGGTTTCCACCTTCCGATGTTCGCGGCCGGCGCACGCACGGTGACCGGAATCGAGCCGCACCCGCCGCTGGTCGCCGCGGCCCGCACCCGCGTGAAAGGTCTTCCGTCGGTCACCGTGATGGAAGGCTCCGCCGCGGACATGCCGCTGCCTGACGCCTCGGTCGATCTCGTCCACGCCCGCACCGCCTACTTCTTCGGCCCCGGGTGCGGCGCCGGAATCCTCGAGGCCATGCGGGTGCTGCGTCCCGGCGGGGCGCTCGCCGTCGTCGACCTGGACGCCACCGCCCATCCCTACGGCGACTGGATGCGCGACGACCTCCCGCACTACGACCCGGCCGCGGTCGAGGCGTTCTTCGAGGCGCAGGGATTCGATCTGCGCCGCATCGACACGCTGTGGGAGTTCCCGGACCGCGCGACCCTCGAGCGGGTGCTCGGCATCGAGTTCGCACCCCGCGTCGCGACCCGGGCGATCCGGGAGACACCCGGCACGACGCTTACCGTCCGCTACCGGCTGCACGTGCGCCGCAGACCCATCGGCCTGGAACTGAGCTGAGACCGGTCAGCGCTACCGGCCGATACCGAACATCCGCGCCAGCTCGGTGATCTTCTTCGCCTTCGCGAGGTTCGGCAGGTCGCTGCCGTCGCGGACGTTGCGCCCGTCCTCACCGAGCTTGTCGATGATGCCTTCCGCCCAGTCCACGTCCGTGCTGTTCGGGCTCAGAGCCACGTTCGCGTACGACGCGCGTTCGCCGGTCATGCACAACTTGCCGGTCATCCCCATCGAGCGCGTCAGCTCGGCCTCACGTTCGAGGACCTCGGGGTCGTCGCTGAGTGTGGGTCCGTCGATGGGTCCCGGCAGGCGCGCGGCGCGGCTTGTGATGACCAACCGCGATCGCGCGTACGCCATCGCCATCGGGCTGTCGCTCATGCCGGTGTCGCGCCGGAAGTCGCCGCTGCCGAAGACCAGGCGGAAGGTGCCCTCCGCGCGGGCGATCTCGGGAGCCGCCTCGAGACCCATCGCTGACTCGATCAACACGAGGATGCGCGTGCCCTCCGGCAGCAGGTCGGCGGTGGCCTCGACCTGGTGACCGCTCTCCGCCTTCGCGAGCATGACGCCCTGCAGGCCCGATAGGCCGGCGAGCGCGGCGAGATCGTCGGCCCAGAACGACGTGGTGGCGTCGTTGACCCGCACCCAGGCCTTCCCACCCTCGTGCAGCCACGCCACGATGCCGTCGCGAGCGGCGGGTTTGGCCGCGGCGGGTACGGCATCCTCGAGGTCGAGCACCACCGCATCGGCGGGCGAGTCGGCGGCGGCGTCGAAGAGATCGGGGGAGCGGCCCGGAACGAGCAACCACGAGCGTGCGACTTCGGGAGCGACGAGACCGGTCATGATGTCCATGCTCCCGTATTCCCCCTCCGCGCCCGGGTGACTCGGCGTGAGGGAGACCGAGCGGTGACACCGGCACAGGAATGGGGGCGAGTATCACAGCGACGCCCGGACCCATCCGTCCCGGATCATGGGATAATAGGTGATTATGGCTTCTTCCCTGCCCCTGGTCTTCGATGCACCCAAGCGTGGTCTTCCGCCGCGCCATCTTGCCGACCTCGACGCAGATCAGCGTCGTGATGCGGTGCGCGAACTGGGGCTTCCGGCCTTTCGCGCCGACCAGCTCGCCCGCCAGTACTACGGGCGGCTCGAGGCGGATCCGGTGAAGATGACCGATCTGCCCGCCGCCGTCCGCGACAAGGTGGGGGAGGCGTTGTTCCCGCCTCTGCTCAGCGCGGTCCGGCACATCGCGTGCGACGGAGGGGAGACTCGCAAGACCCTGTGGCGCGCCCACGACGGCACCCTGCTCGAGAGCGTCCTCATGCGCTATCCCGACCGCGCCACGCTGTGCATCTCCAGCCAGGCCGGATGCGGCATGGCATGCCCGTTCTGTGCGACCGGCCAGGGCGGCCTCGACCGGAACCTGTCCACGGCGGAGATCGTCGATCAGGTGCGTGCGGCTGCTGCGGCGCTGCGCGACGGTGACGTCGCCGGCGGACCCGGACGGCTGTCGAACGTCGTGTTCATGGGCATGGGCGAGCCGCTCGCGAACTACAAGCGGGTGGTCGCGGCGGTGCGCCGCATCACCTCACCTGCCCCCGAAGGGCTCGGCCTGTCGCAGCGCTCGGTCACCGTCTCCACCGTGGGACTGGCACCGGCCATCCGGCGCCTCGCCGACGAAGGACTCAGCGTCACCCTCGCGGTGTCGCTGCACACCCCGGACGACGAACTGCGCGACACCCTCGTCCCGGTCAACAACCGGTGGTCGGTCGCCGAGGTCCTCGAGGCGGCGCGGTACTACGCCGACAAGACCGGCCGGCGCGTCTCGATCGAGTACGCCCTCATCCGCGACGTCAACGACCAGCCGTGGCGCGCCGACATGCTCGGCAAGAAGCTCCACAAGGCTCTCGGGTCGCTCGTGCACGTGAACCTCATCCCGCTCAACCCCACCCCGGGTAGTGAGTGGGACGCCAGCCCGAAGGACGTCGAACGTGAGTTCGTGCGGCGCGTGCAGGCCCAGGGCGTGTCGTGCACCGTGCGCGACACGCGTGGCCAGGAGATCGCGGCAGCCTGCGGGCAGCTCGCCGCCGAAGGCTGAGGCGGCACCGAAGACACGACAGGGCCCGTCCGGAGAATTCCGGACGGGCCCCGAACGTTCGTGGAACTAGCGCAGACGGCGCCGGCGCACCGCGTCGCGCGCGACGATGAACACGAGCAGAGCCGCCGAGCCGATCAGGTACAGGCTCTCCACGTGGCCTTCGTGGTTGCCGATCAGCATCAGCAGCAGGAACACCGCCACGATCAGGGCCATGACGCGGAAGAACCTGGGGGCTTCCCCGCTCCAACCCCACTCGGCGGACGGCACTTCCGCCGCCACATCACCACGAGTGGACTGCAACTCGGTACCGGCCACGGTTTCCTCCTGCTCACCAGATGCTGCTGTTGCTGCTTATCGTGACATACGACCCCGCGTCGTACGAAGCGGGGCATGCGTGCGGTGCGTTCCGACGGGTGGAAGCCGGGCGGTTCAGGAACCGTTCAGGTGCGTGGGGAACAATGCTCGCGTGGCCGAGACTCGATCTTCTTCCCGCACCCGGGTGCTCCTGCTGGGCAGTACCGGTTCCATCGGTACCCAGGCACTCGACGTGATCGCCGCCAATCCCGACGACTTCGAAGTCGTCGGTCTCGCCGCGGGCGGAGGCAAGACGGACCTGCTCGCCGAACAGATCCGCGCGACCGGCGTCCGCGAGGTCGCCGTGGCCGACCCTGACGCTGCCGCACATCTCGACCTGCCGGTCCGGAGCGGCCCGACCGCCGTCACCGAACTCGTACGCGAAGTCGAGGCCGACGTCGTGCTCAACGCCCTGGTCGGTTCCCTCGGTCTCGAACCAACCCTCGCGGCGCTCGACACCGGTGCACGACTCGCGTTGGCGAACAAGGAATCGCTGGTCGCGGGCGGCTCGCTCGTGACGAAGGCGGCGGCGCCGAGCCAGATCGTGCCCGTCGACTCGGAGCACTCCGCGCTCGCGCAGTGCCTGCGCGGCGGCACCGGCGGCGAGGTGGCGCGTCTCGTGCTCACCGCCTCGGGCGGTCCGTTCCGCGGCTGGACCGCCGATCGCCTCGAATCGGTGACGCCCGAACAGGCCGGCGCCCACCCCACCTGGTCGATGGGGCCGATGAACACCCTCAACTCGGCGACCCTCGTCAACAAGGGACTCGAACTCATCGAGACCCATCTGCTCTTCGGTGTGGACTACGACCGGATCGACGTGACAGTGCACCCGCAGTCGATCGTGCACTCGATGGTCACCTTCGTCGACGGATCGACCCTTGCCCAGGCATCGCCGCCGTCGATGAAGCTGCCGATCGCGCTGGCCCTCGGCTGGCCGCACCGAGTCCCGCACGCCGCCCCGGCACTCGACTTCTCGACCGCGTCCACCTGGGAGTTCGAACCCCTCGACGACGACGTCTTCCCCGCCGTGCGGCTCGCGCGCCAAGCGGGCGTGGGCGGCGGATGCCTCACCGCCGTCTACAACGCGGCCAACGAGGTCGCCGCCGAGGCCTTCCTCGCGGGGACGCTGTCGTTCCCGCGGATCGTGCAGACCGTCGAGGCCGTGCTGAACGACGCGCACGAGTGGTCCGCCGAACCCAGTACCGTGGACGACGTGCTCGCCGCCGACGGCTGGGCCCGCGACCGGGCGCGCACACTCGTATAGGAGGATCGGCCACTCATGATGTTCGTACTGGGCGTGGTGGTGTTCGCCCTCGGCATCGCCGTCTCCATCGCCCTGCACGAGGCCGGCCACATGTGGACGGCGCAGAAGCTGGGCATGAAGGTCCGGCGCTATTACATCGGGTTCGGTCCCCGTGTGTTCGCCTTCCGCCGCGGGGAGACCGAATACGGTCTCAAAGCGGTTCCGGCCGGCGGGTTCTGCGACATCGCCGGCATGACGGCCCTGGACGAACTCGCGCCCGACGAGGTCGAGCGCGCGATGTACAAGCAGAAGACGTGGAAGCGTCTCGTCGTGATGTCGGGTGGCATCGCGATGAACTTCCTGCTCGGCATCGTGCTCATCTACGGCCTCGCTGCCAGCGCGGGACTGCCCAACACCGACAACCGTGCGGTGGTCGGCACCGTCGGCTGTGCCGCGCCGACCCAGGACGGGCCGCCCGACTACACCCCGGCCGACTGCTCGGGTCCCGGCCCGGCCGAGCAGGCCGGCATCGAACCGGGCGACGTGATCGTCGCCGTGGACGGGCAGTCCGTCGAGACCTTCGGCGACCTCGTCCGGGCCACGCAGCCCCTGTCGGGCACCGTACCGTTCACCGTCGAGCGTGGTGACGAGACCCTCACCGTGCCCGTCACGGTCCAGCAGGTCCAGCGCTGGGTCTACGAGAGCGAGTCGCTCGACGCCGAACCCGTCTCCCGCACCGTCGGTGCGATCGGGGTCGGGGGAGAGCCGGGCATCATCGAGTACACGCCGCTCTCGGCGATCCCCGCGACCTTCGACTTCACCGGTTACCTGGCGGTCCGCACGGCCGAGGCCCTCGTGAGCCTGCCGAGTAAGGTCGCCGACCTGTGGACGGCCGTCACCGGGGGAGAGCGCGCGGTCGACACCCCGGTCAGTGTCGTGGGCGCCAGTGTCATCGGCGGCCAGTTCGCCGAGCGCGGCATCTGGGAGTCGTTCGTGTTGTTGCTCGCTCAGCTGAACTTCTTCCTCGGTGCGTTCAACCTCCTCCCGCTGCTGCCGCTCGACGGTGGGCACATGGCCGTCGCGATCTACGAGAAGGCCCGCAACTGGCTGCGCGGCCTGCGCGGACTGCCGGTCGGTCCTCCCGTGGACTACATGAAACTGCTGCCGCTGACCTATGTGGCGGTGGTCATCGGTGGCGCCTACATGGTGCTCACCCTTACAGCAGACATCGTCAACCCCATCAAGCTGTTCTGATCTGCGCCGGTAGACTTGCCGAGTAGCGACGAAAGAAGGCGAACTGTGACCAGCCCCGTCGGATTGGGCATGCCCGAAATTCCTGCGGTCCTCGCACCCCGACGCAAGACCCGCCAGCTCATGGTCGGAAATGTCGGCGTCGGCAGCGATCATCCGGTGTCCGTGCAGTCGATGACCACCACGAAGACGCACGACGTGAACGCCACCCTCCAGCAGATCGCGGAGCTCACGGCGTCCGGCTGCGACATCGTGCGTGTCGCGTGCCCGCGTCAGGAGGACGCCGACGCACTCCCGATCATCGCGAAGAAGAGCAAGATCCCGGTAATCGCCGACATCCACTTCCAGCCGCGGTACATCTTCGCCGCGATCGACGCCGGTTGCGCGGCCGTGCGCGTCAATCCCGGCAACATCAAGGAGTTCGACGGTCGCGTCAAGGAGGTCGCCAAGGCGGCCGGAGACGCCGGGATCCCCATCCGGATCGGCGTCAACGCCGGCTCCCTCGACCCCCGGCTCCTCGCCAAGTACGGCAAGGCCACCCCGGAGGCGCTCGTCGAGTCCGCCCTGTGGGAGGCGAGCCTGTTCGAGGAACACGGCTTCGGCGACATCAAGATCTCCGTCAAGCACAACGACCCCGTCGTGATGGTCGAGGCCTACCGGCAGCTCGCCGCGCAGTGCGACTACCCGCTGCACCTCGGTGTGACCGAGGCCGGCCCCGCCTTCCAGGGCACCATCAAGTCGGCCGTCGCCTTCGGTGCGCTGCTGAGCGAGGGCATCGGCGACACCATCCGCGTGTCCCTGTCGGCGCCGCCCGCCGAGGAGATCAAGGTCGGCACGCAGATCCTGCAGTCGCTGAACCTGCGTCCCCGCAAACTCGAGATCGTCTCGTGCCCGTCCTGCGGGCGTGCCCAGGTGGACGTCTACTCCCTCGCCAACGAGGTCACCGCCGGACTCGAGGGCATGGAGGTGCCGCTGCGGGTCGCGGTGATGGGTTGCGTCGTCAACGGACCCGGTGAGGCTCGTGAGGCGGACCTCGGTGTGGCCTCCGGAAACGGCAAGGGCCAGATCTTCGTCAAGGGCAAGGTCATCAAGACCGTGCCCGAGGCGCAGATCGTCGAGACCCTCATCGAGGAAGCGATGCGCATCGCCGACGAGATGGACGGCAACGACTCGGGCGGCGGCCCCGTGGTGTCGGTCGGCTGATACGGGTGGGGCGCACGGGACGGCGTTCTCTCACTTTCGAGGACTCAGGTTTCCACGCCGCCGTCCGGCATGGCACTCTGATCTCGTATCGGCTTCTCGACGGGTGGTGAGCGAGTGCTCAAGCTTCTGGGCGTCCGGTCGTTGGGCGGACGTGACACCGCCGCGGTGCTCCGGGTGCTCTCCCGCGACCCCGTGGCCGCGTGCATGGTGGCCGGCCGCGTCGAGGAGTACGGACTCGACGGGCGTGCCGTCGGCGGCGAAATGTGGAGCCGCGGAGGCCCCGAGACCTCGCTGTGCTTCTCCGGCGCGAACCTCATTCCGCTGCTGGGCAGTCCGGACGACATCCAGGCGTTCGCCGAGCGCGCGAGTCGCGGGCCGCGACTGTGTTCGTCCATCGTCGGTCGCGCCGAGTACGCGCTGCCCATGTGGGAGCGGCTCGAATCCACGTGGGGCGCTCCCCGCGAGGTGCGCGCCGAACAACCCCTCCTCGTCCTCGACCGCGAACCGCTCGTGGACCCCGACCCGCTGGTCCGGCCCGTGCGGACCGACGAACTGGATGTGTATCTGCCCGCCGCGATCTCGATGTTCATCGAGGAGGTCGGCATCGATCCGCGAACCGGCGACGGCGGTGCGGGTTACCGGCGCCGCGTCGCGAGCCTGATCGCGGCGGGACGCGCCTGGGCGCGGTTCGAGGACGGACAGGTCGTGTTCAAGGCGGAGGTGGGTTCGCAGTCGTCCACGGTGGGCCAGATCCAGGGCGTCTGGGTCGATCCCGCGCATCGTGGCTCGGGCCTCGGCACGATCGGCACGGCCGCCGTGGCCTGCGCGGTCGCTCGCAGTGGTCGCCTGCCCAGCCTCTACGTCAACAGCTTCAACGCCCCGGCTCGTGGAGCCTACGCCCGCGCGGGTTTCCGTCAGGTCGCGACGTTCTCCACGGTGCTGCTCGACTGATTTCCCGTCGGCTCTGCCTACGATGACGGGCGATGAGACCTCGAAGTTCCACCCCGGCATCCCCGTACGCACGCGCACTCCGGATCGGCGCTGTGTGGTCGGCGGCCGTCGTGCTCCTCGGCCTGGCCGTCGCGTGCACGCCGCGGCCGGCCGGGCCGGAGGCCGCCGCCCAGGCGTTTCTCGACTCGTTCGCCGCGCAGGACGTCGCGTCGGCGGCGGATCGCACCGACCGCCCCGACGACGCGGCCGTCGCGATGCAGGAGGTCCTGGACGGGCTTCAAGCCGAATCCCTCATCGCCACAACGATATCCACCCGGATCAGCGGCGACTCCGCGACCGTGGGCTACAACTACGAGTGGCACCTGCCGAAGGAACGGGTATGGCAGTACACCGGTGAGCTCAACATGGGGCGCAGCGGGAACGACTGGATCGTGCGGTGGGCGAAGTCCGCGCTGCACCCGCAGCTCGGCGAACGGCAGACCATGCAGCTCCGCAGCAGCCCGGCGCCGCGTGCCCGGGTCAACGAGCACGCAGGCAGCGACATCCTCGTCCCCGGCACGGTCTACGGCATCGCCTTCGACGCCGCGCAGACCACCGATGTCGCCGGCGCCGCACGACAGCTCGCGTCGACGTTGTCGGAGTTCGATTCCTCGCTCACGGCGCAGGCGATCGCGGAATCGGTGACGGCCTCCTCCGGGCCGCGCTCGGTGATGCGACTGCGCGAGGACGACTACGAGCGCGTCGCCCCACGTCTCGCCGGGATCGACGGTGTCGTGGTGACCGAGCAGGCCGACCTCGTCGCGACCGATCGCAACTTCGCGCCGGATCTCGTGGGTCAGATCAAGAAGACCGTCATCGACGAGGTCGACGGCACGGCCGGGTGGAGCGTCGTCGTGGTGAACCAGTACGGCGTGGACACCGGGGTGCTCACCGAGACGCCGCCGCAACCGGTGCCGTCGTTCTCGGTCAGTCTCGACCGTCCCCTCCAGCTCGCGGCCCAGGCGGCCGTCGATGCCCGCACCGAGCAGGCGATGACGGTCGTGATCGAGGCGTCCACGGGTGCGGTGCTGGCGGTGGCCCAGAACAAGGCCGCCGACCGGGACGGCCCGGTCGCGCTGGCCGGCCAGTACCCGCCGGGCTCGACGTTCAAGATCGTCACCTCGGGTGCGGCGATCGCCGAGGGGAGCGCGACCCCGAACACGATGGTGCCGTGCCCGGGCCGCATCACGATCGGTGAGCGCAGCGTGCCGAACTACAACGAGTTCGAGCTCGGGACGGTCTCTCTCGCTACCGCTTTCGCCCGATCCTGCAACACCTCCTTCGCCAAGCTCGCCTCCGAGATGGCCCCGGACGCGCTGACCGTCGCCGCTTCGCAGTTCGGTATCGGTGTGGACTACGAGGTGGTCGGGATGCCGACCTTCACCGGATCGGTTCCGCCCGCGGAGGATCTCGTCGAACGGACCGAGGACGGCTTCGGTCAGGGCAAGGTGGTCGTGAGCCCGTTCGGGATGGCGCTCACCGCGGCGACGGTCGCCGCCGGCCGTACCCCGGTGCCCTATCTCATCGCGGGTCGCGAGACCGTTGTGAGCGGTTCGCCGCCGCCGGTGACGCCGGAGATGGTGGAGGGTCTGCGCGAGATGATGCGCCTGGTGATCACGAGCGGTACCGCCGACCGCATCCGGGACCAGGGCGACGTCTACGGCAAGACCGGCGAGGCCGAGGTCGAGGGCGGGTCGCACTCGTGGTTCGTCGGTTACCGCGGTGATCTGGCGTTCGCGACGCTCGTCGTGCGCGGCGGCAGCTCCGACAACGCGGTCGCGGTCACCCGCGACATGTTCGCCGCCCTGCCGCCGGAATACGACGAGGGAGCCTGAGCTCAGGTCGTACTCGCGGGCCGACCGTCGCGCCGGCCCGCGAGTCGCGTCACCAGCCACAGCACCACACCGATCCCGAGCAGCACCCCGGCCGTCCGGTACTGGGTCACGGGCCGGTCGACCCACGGCAGGACGAGGAACAGGCAACTGGCCGCCCCGAGCACCGGAAGGATCGTCGGCGCGCGGAAGTGTCGGTGCTCCACGTGGTCCCGGCGCAGGACCAGCGCGGCGACGTTGACGATCGCGAACACCCCCAGCAGGAGCAGCGCCGTCGTCCCTCCGAGTTCGGGCACCCCGCCGACGAAGACGACGAGACCGACCGCGAGCAGCGTCGTGAACGCGATCGCGACATAGGGCGTGCGGCGCGTGGGGTGCACCCGCCCCAGGACGGCGGGCAGGACGTCCTCGCGGGCGATGCCGTAGACCAGCCGGCTCGCCATCAGCATGTTGATCAGCGCGGTGTTGGCCACCGCGAACATCGTGACGAAGGCGAAGATCCCGACCGGGAACGCCGGCGCGCCGACCTCGACCACCCGCAGCAAGGGCGTCTCGCCCGCCCCGAGCTCCTCGGGCGCGACGAGCGCGATCGCGGTGATCGAAACGAGCACGTACACCAACGCGGCGAGACCCAGGCCGAGCAGCAGCATCCGGGGGAAGATCCGGGTGGGCTCCTTGCACTCCTCGGCCATGTTCACCGAATCCTCGAACCCCACCATCGCGAAGAAGGCCAGGGCCGTCCCTGCGACCACCGCGGAGAAGACGGACCGGTCGCCGGGATCGATCTCGACCGCACGCGAGAAGTCCCCGCCGCCGAAACCCAACGCCCACATGCCGATCGCGACGATGATGAGCAGGCCGCCCAACTCGACCATCGTGAGCACCACGTTGGTCTTCACGCTCTCGCCGACCCCGCGGAAGTTGATCACCGCCAGGACGAGGACGAAGACCAGCGCGATCACGGTGATCCCGGCCGTGCCGGCCAGGTCGAGTCCGAAGGCCTCGGCGAAGTTCGCGGCGAACGCCCGCGCAGCAGTGGCGGCAGAGGTGATGCCCGAGGACATCACGGCGAAGGCCACCAGGAAGGTCAGGAAATGCACGCCGAACGCCTTGTGCGTGTAGAGCGCCGCTCCGGCCGCCCGCGGATACTTCGTGACCAGCTCCAGATAGCTGAACGCGGTCACCGTCGCGACGGCGAACGCGACGAGGAACGGCAGCCACACCACGCCGCCGACCTCGTTCGCGACCTCCCCGGTGAGAGCGTAGATGCCGGTGCCCAGGATGTCGCCGATGACGAACAGCAGGAGCAGACCCGGTCCGAGGACGCGGACGAGCTGGGGTGAGTCGGTCGTCTCGGCCACCGCAGGCCCCCTTCCGCACCCTGTCCGCCGATGGGGGACCGGCCGGATATCAGGGCAGCAGACCCGATTTTCGCGCGGCGACGACGGCCTCGTGGCGGGAATGGACGTCGAGCTTGCTCATGGCGCTGCGCAGGTAGCTCTTGACCGTCTCGGCACCGACCGACAGGCGCTGGGCGATCTCGGCGTTGCTGCACCCCAGCGCCACATGGGACAGCACGTCGGTCTCGCGCGGGGACAGCACGACGTCCGTCGGTTCCGGTTCCGTTCCGTCGAGCACCCCGGCGAGACGGTCGGACAACGAGCGGAGCTTCTCCTGCAGCGCCGGATCGGTCGTGCCCTGCGCGAGCACCCGCAGCTCGGCGTGGACCTCGCGGACCTGCGCGGTCGCGACGGGATCGCGGTCGCCGGACGACCGCTCGAGCATCGCGAGTCGCCGATCGACCTCGTCGCGCACCTCGATCTCGTGCGCGAGACGTGCGGCCGCCTGCGCGAACGCCGTCACCGCCCGATCACCGACCGGCGCGCACTCGCGCGCGGCGCCGTACAACACCGCGCGGGCCTTGCCCTCGACGAGTACCGGCACGGCGAGGATGGACCGCAATCCCTCGTACAGAACGGGACGGTCGAAGTGGTGCGTGATCGACGCAGAGCGACCGTAGTCCGACACCGTCACCACCCGCGACTCCGCGAGGACGCGACCGCCGAGACCGGCCCGCGGAGGCACCACGACCCCCGCCAGGCTGTTGGTGCGGGTGCCGAAGAATTCGCTGAGCTGCAGCGATCCCTGCTGGACCTCGCCGGCGAAGACCACCGGCAACTGTGCCTGCGCCGCGGTGCGGCGGAGTTCACCGCGCAGGGCATCACCGTCACGGGGACGCAGCAGCGCCGACGAGGAGGACGACACGAACGCCACCCCTTTCCGGGGGTATCGGGGAACATGGTGTGACTCGAATCATAGACGTCGAACGGGTGTGCTCCACAGATCAGGAACACCCTGGCCGGTACGGACGAAAGGACCACAATGGGCGACACAGCGAGCCGCGTGCGGACACTGCTCGAGCGGTACGACACGGCAGACGCCTGCGCAGCCCGACTGCTGTGCGACGACCATCCCGCCGACGCGGTGGCGTTCACCGTCGTCGACGCGGACCTGAGCTCCACCGATCTCACCTACGGCGAGCTCCGCGAACGGTCGATCCGCTTCGCCGCGGCGCTGGCGGATCTCGGTGTCGAACCCGGCGACCACGTCGCGACGCTCATGGGCAAGTCGGCAGACCTGGTGGTCGCGGTTCTCGGTATCTGGCGTCGCGGCGCCGTGCACGTGCCGCTCTTCACCGCCTTCGCCCCGCCGGCGATCGCCTTCCGGCTCGACGCGAGCGGCACCAAGGTGGTCGTGGCCGATCGTGATCAGGCCGGCAAGCTCGCCGCCGGATCGGATCTTCCCGCCGAGGTGCCGTGGCAGGTCGTCGTGGCCGGTGAGGGAGACGCCGACGCGTCCGGGCGTGGGGCCCGCGACTTCGGCGAGCTGGTCGCCGCGCAGTCGGCCGACGACCCGCGTGGCGAGGCCGTCGCCGTCGGCGCCGAGGGGCGCCTGGTCCAGCTGTTCACCTCCGGCACGACCGGCACTCCCAAGGGTGTTCCCGTCCCGGTGAAGGCGCTGGCGTCCTTCCACGCCTACCTGGAGTTCGGCCTCGACGTGCGCAAGGACGACGTCTTCTGGAACGCGGCCGATCCGGGATGGGCGTACGGGCTCTACTACGCGCTACTAGGGCCGCTCGCGGCCGGTCGGCGCAGCCTCCTGCTGCACGCCGGTTTCTCGCCCGCGCTCACCTGGCAGATCCTCGACACCTTCGGGGTGACCAACTTCGCGGCGGCCCCGACGGTCTACCGCAGCCTCAAGGCCGACACCGCCGAGCACCCGCCGGTGCGGCTGCGTCGTGCCTCCTCGGCCGGTGAGCCGCTGACCCCGGACGTCCTCGAGTGGTCGAAGGAGACCCTCGGTGTCGTGGTGCGCGACCAGTACGGACAGACCGAACACGGCATGTTCGTCGTCGACGCGTGGGCGGACGAGCTGCGCGAGGACACCCCGGCGCGTTCGATGGGCAAGCCGCTGCCGGGCTGGAGCTGCGCGGTGCTGCGCGAGGACAGCGACGAGATCGCCGAGCCCGGTGAGGTCGGACGCGTCGCGATCGACGTGCACGCGAGCCCGCTCGTGTGGTTCACCGGCTACGTCGACGCACCCGAGAAGACCGCCGACCGGTTCAGCGAGGACGGCCGCTGGTACCTGACCGGCGACGCCGGCAAGGTCGACGAGAACGGCTTCTTCTTCTTCTCGTCCCGCGACGACGACGTGATCATCATGGCCGGTTACCGCATCGGTCCGTTCGACGTCGAGTCGGTGCTCGTGATGCACCCCGACGTGATCGAGGCCGCCGTCGTGGGTCTGCCGGACGAACTGCGGGGGGAGGTCCTCGAGGCGTTCGTGGTGCTGCGGGAGGGTGTCGAGGGCGACGACGCGGTCGAGGCGGAGCTGCAGAAGCTCGTGAAGCAGAAGTACGCCGCCCACGCCTACCCGCGCGCGGTGCACTTCGTGCCGCACCTGCCCAAGACGCCGAGCGGCAAGGTCCAGCGCTTCAAGCTGCGCCAGGCGGGCGCTGTGGGCTGATCGGCGCACGACGGCCCGATCGGTGGATGACGGGGGAGCGGGGCGCGGCGGCTAATCTGGAAGTCATGGCTACCCGCGCTCCGCTCGTCCCCGGCACTCCGACTCCCGTCCGGGAGGTGCCCGCATCGATCGAACGGCCGGAGTACGTGTGGAAGCCCACGGCGAAGGAAGGCAACGAGCCGTGGGTGCAGACACCCGAGACGATCGAGAAGATGCGACTCGCGTCGAAGATCGCCGCACAGGCCCTCGTCGAGGCCGGTAAGGCTGTCGCGCCGGGCGTGACCACCGACGAGATCGACCGCGTCGCGCACGAGTACATGTGCGACCACGGCGCCTACCCGTCGACCCTCGGCTACCGCGGCTTCACCAAGTCGTGCTGCACCTCGCTCAACGAGGTCATCTGCCATGGCATCCCCGACTCGACCGTCGTCGAGGACGGCGACATCGTCAACATCGACGTCACCGCCTACATCGACGGCGTCCACGGCGACACCAACGCCACCTTCCTGGCCGGCGACGTCTCCGAGGACGTCCGCCTGCTCGTCGATCGCACCCGCGAGGCCACGATGCGCGGCATCAAGGCGGTCAAGCCGGGCCGGGCCCTCAACGTCATCGGCCGGGTCATCGAGTCCTACGCCAACCGCTTCGGCTACGGCGTCGTCCGCGACTTCACCGGCCATGGTATCGGCGAGACCTTCCACAACGGCCTGGTGATCCTGCACTACGACCGGCCCGACATCGACACGATCATCGAGCCCGGCATGGTGTTCACCATCGAACCGATGATCAACCTCGGTACGCCCGACTACGAGATCTGGGACGACGGCTGGACGGTCGTCACCAAGGACCGCAAGTGGACCGCGCAGTTCGAGCACACCATCGTCGTCACCGACACCGGCGCCGAGATCCTCACCCTGCCGTGACCTCCGCTCGCTGAGCGAGCACGGAGTTCGGCCCCGACCCGGAAAGGATCGGGGCCGAACCTGTTCCGGAAGGCGGCCGGCCTGGGGTGCCGCGTTGCGGGCGACCTGTCAGGTCGCGCCCACGCACACCGCGGCCACCAGCAGGGGGAGCACCACCAGGGTCGTCGTCGGCGACGCGTCGACGATCCACGACCACAGCGACGACCACGACCGGGTCCACGTGACGAGGGTCGCGGCGAGACCGCCGATCACGACGACGGACGCGGCGGCCGTCAGCAGACCCGTTGCGCGCCAACGGTGCTGGATTGCCCCGACGAGCATCGACAGCGCAACGATCAGGAGCATGGTGGCGAAGAAGCCCAGGAACTGCACCACGGAACTGTCGGTGACGAAACGCAGGATCCCGAACATCCGCATGTCCACTCCCCAGCCCGTCGTCGATACGGCAAGAGGCGGAGCACGGACCGCGGCCATGTAGCGTTTGCCCATGGAATCGAGGACGGTGACCACGCCCGGTGGGGACGTGCAGGTTCGGATCGGCGGCCCCGAAAGTCGTTACACGGTGCTGCTCTTCCCCGACGCGGGGGAGGACGCAGGTGTGTACGACGTCGTGTGCGAGCGGCTGCACACGTCCGACCTGCGGACGATCGTGGTCGAGAAGATCGACGGACTCGCGCCCGCCGACGTGTTCGCCCTACTGGACGCCCTCGCCCTGCCCTGGGTTCATCTGGCGGGCAGCGGCGCGGGAGCCGAACTGGCCTGGGCCGTCGCCGCAGGACGCTTCGGACGCTTCGCGAGCCTGGTGGTCGCCGACCGCGGCCATCCCGCGGTCGCGGATCGTGACGGCACGGTGCGCGACGCGTCGGCGCCGCCCGCGGAGGTGCCCACCACGATCGTCGTGGGCGATGCCTCGCGTCGACCCGAAGCGGACGCATCGATGCGCTACGTGACGGGAGAGTTCCGGGTGGTCGAACTCGCCGGGGTCGCCAACGTGCCCGCCGAGGCGCCCACCGACTTCGCGTCCGCGATCGCGCTGCGCACCGGAAGCTGGTGAGACGCGTGTGGCCTGCGGCCCGGAGAGGGCAGCAGGCCACACGGCGCTGGTGAAGGTGCTCGGAGACCCCGAAGTTCAGAGACCCAGCAGGGCGTTCTCGACGAGTTCGGGCAGCGCGGGGTGAATCCAGTACTGCCCGGTCGCCATCTCCCGCGCGGGCAGACCGAACGACATGGCCTGGATGAGGGGCTGGATGACCGTCGACGCCTGGGCCCCGATGATGTGGGCGCCGAGCAGCAGACCCGTCGACCGATCGGCGATCAGCTTGCAGAAACCTTCGGTGTCCTCCATGGCCCAGCCGTAGGCGACGTTGCCGTAGTCCTGGATCTTGACGGAGATGTCGAATCCCACCTCCCGGGCCTCGGCCTCGGTGAGACCGACCGACGCGATCTGCGGATCGGTGAACACCGCGGAGGGGACGTAGCGGTGGTCCGTCCGCTGCAGACCCGTGGTGTCGCCGCTCCACGCGTCGTGCAACAGGTTGTGCTGGACGACCCGCGCCTCGTGGTTGGCCACGTGCTTGAGCTGGTAGGGCGACGACACGTCGCCGAGGGCGAACACACCTGCCGCGGACGTGCGCTGGAACTCGTCGACCACGATCCGGCCCTTCGCATCGAGTTCGATGCCGGCCGCCGCGGCGTCGAGCAGGTCACCGTTGGGCTGCCGACCTGTCGCGACGAGCAGGGCGTCGCCGCTCACGACGGTGCCGTCGGCGAGTTCGACCTCCACGCCGTCGCCGACCGGACGGAACGCCCGGGCCGGATTGGCGAGGTGGACGTCCCACTTGGCCGCGGCGAGCGCCGTGAACCGCTCGGAGACGTCGGCGTCGAGGTGCCGCAGTAGACGGTCGGTCCGCGCGATCACCGACACCCGCGTGCCGAGCGCCGAGAAGACGTGGGCGAACTCCATCGCGATGAAACCCGTCCCGAGGATTACGAGGGACTCGGGCAGTTTAGGCAACCGCATGATGCCGTCGCTCGTGTGATATCTCACACCGGAATCGAGTACCTCCTGCGGGATCGCGGGCCGCGAACCGGCCGCGACGACCACCTGGTCCGCGGTGATCACCTCACCGGTTCCGGTGTCGATGCGGCGCTCGCCGACGAACCGCGCGTGACCGTCGTAGACGGTGACGTTCGCGCAGTCCTCGCGGCGGTAGCGCTCGCCGCCCGCAGCGATGGGATCGATGCGACCGAAGATCCGGTCGACGATGTCGTTCCACCGCACTCCGTCGATCGACGCGTCGACGCCGTACTTCGCCGCGGTGCGGACCGTGTGGGCGACCTCCGCGGCGTAGACGTACATCTTCGTGGGGATGCAGCCCACGTTGAGGCAGGTGCCCCCGAAGGTGCCTTCTTCGAGGAGAGCGACGCGCTTCCCGTCGTACCGCTCGTCGAGGATCGAATTCCCCGATCCTGTGCCGATGATCGCGAGGTCGTAGTGGGTCACGCGTGCTCTCCCGTGAGTCGGTGCAGTACGGAAACGGTGGCGGAGTCGTCGGAGTCGTCGGCCTCGGTTCGGGAACCGGAGGTGTCCGCCTCGTCCGCTCCGTCCAACCATTCCAGCCACAAGTCCAATTCCCGGAAGGCCTCCGTCAGGGGACCGGGTGTGGACAGGAACACGTCGTGACGGGCACCGTCGATCGGCACGATCGTCGTGCGGTTGCCGAGGCATCCCGCCCATCGGGCTATCTGGCGGACGTCGAGGACCGCGTCGACGGTGTCGACGCTCGCGTCGTACCGCGGAGCGAAGCGCGAGGCACCGGACCGCAGGATCAGCGACGGCACCCCGATGTCGAGCCCGCGGTGCAGGACGGCCTGGCCCCGCCGCACGGCACGTAACCAGCCGAAGCGGACGGGGAACCCGGTCAACGGCTTCCAGTCGAGGTCGTAGCGCCAGCCGTCGCACTGCAGGCTGCGGCCGTAGGCCTCGGTCTTCGGCAGCGGTATGAGCGCGCGCGGGCGGAGGCGGCCGACGATGTCGACGGCCGCCGTGCCGACATTGCGCAGGTAGGACGGTCCCTGCAGGTCGAACCACGGACTGTTCAGGACGAGACCCACGATGCCCGCCGCGGCAACCCCGCCGGGCCGGCGACGGAGACGGTCGAGCCACAACGGCAGGACGAGCCCGCCCGTCGAGTGGGCCGCCAGCAGCACACCGCCACCGACCTCCTCGCGCACCACGCGCAGCGCCTCGTCGAGTTCGGCGTCGTAGTGGGAGAGATCGGTGACGAAGTGAGGGGTGTGCCCGGGTGCCCGCGAACGACCGCACTTGCGCAGGTCCAGCGCGAAGAAGCGGTAACCGCGCGCCGCGAAGTGCTCGGCGAGGTGCTGCTGGAAGAAGTAATCGGTGAAGCCGTGGACGTAGAGCACCGCCCGGTCGGGGAGATCGGTAGACGGAGGCTGGTAGCGCACCAGGGTCGCCGAGATCTCGCCTTCGCCGTCGGGGTCGGTGCCCAGCGGCAGTTCGAGCTGTTCGTAGCCGTCTCCGAGGACGTCAGGACGCCAAGTAGTCACTATCACACCCTAGGTGTGTTCGCCGACCACCGCTCATGGGTACACAATGAGGTGAAATGAAACGCCGGACCACGCGCGGGTAACCTGTCGGTCGCATTCGCGCGCCGCGTTGACGGGACACCCACGCGAGACGGTACCTCCGTACTTCGGCGGCGCGTGCGAACCAGACAAGGAAGTCGATTTCCCAGTGTCAGAGAACGTAGTAGCGAAAACCGATGTAGTGCTCGTGGGCGCGGGCATCATGAGCGCAACCCTCGGTGCGTTGTTGCGTCAGGTGCAGCCCGACTGGTCGATCACCGCGTTCGAGCGCCTCGACGCCGCGGCCGCCGAGAGCAGCGACCCCTGGAACAACGCCGGTACGGGCCACTCCGCGCTGTGTGAGCTCAACTACACTCCTGAGAAGCCGGACGGTTCGGTCGACATCGCGAAGGCCGTCAACGTCAACGAGCAGTTCCAGGTCTCGCGCCAGTTCTGGGCGTACGCCGTCGACAACGGCATTCTGTCCGACCCCAAGAACTTCATCAATCCGGTTCCGCACGTCAGCTTCGTACACGGCGCCGAGAACGTGAAGTACCTGCGTGCCCGCTACGACGCCCTTGCCGGCCATCCCCTCTTCGAGGGCATGGAGTACACCGAGAGCCCCGAGGTCTTCACCGAGCGTCTGCCGCTCATGGGCAAGGGCCGCGACTTCTCCGACCCGGTTGCCCTGAATTGGACGCAGACCGGCACCGACATCGACTTCGGTGCCCTCACCAAGCAGCTCATCAACCACGTCGCGGCCTCCGGCGGCACCGTCTTCTTCGGCCACGACGTCACCGACGTGTCCAAGCAGTCCGATGGCAGCTGGATCGTGAAGGTCCGCAACCGTCGCACCGGCGAGTCGCGCAAGGTCCAGGCGAAGTTCGTCTTCGTCGGCGCCGGCGGCGGCGCGCTGCACCTGCTGCAGAAGTCGGGCATCAAGGAGATCAAGGGCTTCGGTGGCTTCCCCGTCTCCGGTGCCTTCCTGCGCTGCACCAATCCCGAGGTCATCGCGCAGCACAGCGCCAAGGTCTACGGCAAGGCCGCGGTCGGTGCCCCTCCGATGTCGGTGCCGCACCTCGACACCCGCGTCATCGGCGGCAAGCAGGGTCTGCTCTTCGGTCCCTACGCCGGCTGGTCGCCCAAGTTCCTCAAACAGGGCGGCATCATGGACCTGCCCAAGTCCGTCAAGCCCGGCAACCTGATGTCGATGCTCGGCGTCGGCGTCACCGAGCTCGGCCTGGTCAAGTACCTCGTCGGTGAGCTCATGCAGTCGCCCGCCGACCGCATCGGCACCCTCGCCGAGTTCGTGCCCGAGGCGCGCCTCGAGGACTGGGAGCTCATCGTCGCCGGCCAGCGTGTGCAGGTCATCCGACGCAAGGGTGCGGGCGGTGTCCTCGAGTTCGGTACCGCCGTGGTCAACGCGGGTGACGGTTCGATCGCCGGTCTGCTCGGTGCGTCGCCGGGTGCCTCGACGGCCGTTCCGGCCATGCTCGACGTCCTCGAGCGCTGCTTCCCGCAGCAGTGGGCGGGCTGGCAGTCCAAGCTCCGCGAAATGGTCCCGTCGCTCGGTCTGAAGCTGTCCGACAACCCCGACCTGTTCCGCCAGGTATGGGACCACAGCACGAAGTCGCTGCAGCTCGACGTCGTCTCCGACACCGTGGCCGAGGCACCCGCAGAGGCCGCCGCGGTCTGATCCGATCACTGCACCTGTGGCCCGGGGCGATGCCCGGGCCACAGGTGTCCCGAAGGTGGGTCCGATCGGATTCGCCCCGACACGAGAGATGGGGAGATGCCCGTGTCCGCTGCCGCTGAGGACGAGACCAGTTACCTGGTCGGACTCGATCTCCGTGGACGCCGCGTCGTGATCGTCGGAGGAGGCAGCGTCGCGCAGCGGCGTCTCGGTCTGCTCGTCGCGTCCGGTGCCGACGTCCACGTGGTCGCCCGGGCCGCGACCCCCGTGGTCGAGAGCATGGCGACGAAGGGCCGCATCTCCCTCGACCTGCGCGACTACCGCGACGGCGACCTCGACGGCGCGTGGTACGCCATGGCCTGCACCGACGAACCCGAGACCAACGCAGCGGTCGTCGCCGAAGCCGAACGCAACAGGATCTTCTGCGTCCGCGCGGACAACGCCCGTCACGGCAGCGCCGTCACCCCCGCCACGGCCCGCTACGAGGGTCTGACCGTCGGCGTCCTCGCCGGTGGCGACCACCGCCGGTCCGCCGCCGTGCGCACCTCGATCCGTGACGCCCTCGCCGGAGCGGCCGTCACCGAGTTCGCCGAGACCGCGCCGAAGCCGGTCGGCGTCGCCCTCGTGGGCGGAGGACCGGGCGATCCCGACCTGATCACCGTGCGCGGTCGACGCCTCCTCACCCGCGCCGACGTGGTCGTCGCCGACCATCTCGCCCCGCAGGAACTGCTCGCTGAACTCGACTCGCACGTCGAGGTGATCGACGCGGCGAAGCTCCCGTACGGACGGGCCATGGCCCAGCAGGTCATCAACGAGACCCTCATCGACCGCGCAAAGGCCGGCAAGTTCGTCGTCCGACTCAAGGGCGGCGACCCGTACGTCTTCGGTCGCGGTTACGAGGAGCTCGAGGCCTGCACCGCGGCCGGCATCCCGGTGACCGTCGTCCCCGGCATCACCAGCGCGATCTCCGTGCCGTCTGCGGCCGGGATCCCCGTCACCCACCGTGGGGTCACCCACGAATTCGTCGTGGCCAGCGGCCACGTCGCGCCCGGACATCCCGACTCGCTCACCGACTGGGACGCGCTCGCCAAGCTGCGCGGCACCCTGGTCCTGCTCATGGCCGTCGAACGCATCGAGCAGTTCGCCGACGCCCTGATCGCCGGCGGACGTCCCACCGACACCCCCGTGGTCGTCGTGCAGGAGGGCACGCTGAGCAGCCAACGTGTGGTGCGTGCCGATCTGTCGACCGTCGCTCAGCGTGTCCGGGACGAGGCCGTGCGCCCGCCCGCGATCGTCGTGATCGGGCCGGTGGCCGGATTCGGACTCGATCCGCGGACCGGCTCCGACTCGGACGGTGGGTAACGTTGGATCACGTGTCAGCCACTTCGCATCCGTCGGCCACCCGCGCGGTCGCTCTGGCCATGCTGGTCCTCAGCGGCCTCCAGTTGATGGTCGTGCTCGACGGAACGGTCGCGAACCTCGCGCTCGCGCCGCTGCAGAGTGATCTGGGACTGTCGGATGCGGGTCGCAACTGGGTCCTCACCTCCTACGCCCTCGCCTTCGGCGGGTTGATGCTCCTCGGCGGCCGTCTCGGCGACAGCTACGGACGCAAACGCACGTTCATGGGCGGAGTCGGCCTGTTCACCCTGGCCTCCCTGCTGTGCGGTCTGGCGACCGGCGAGGCGATGCTCATCGGCGCCCGCGCCCTGCAGGGCGTCGGCGCCGCGGTCGCGTCCCCGACCGCCCTCGCGCTCGTCGCGACGACCTTCGCCGCAGGTCCGGCACGCAACCGCGCCATCGCGGTCTTCGCGGCCATGACCGGTGTCGGGTCCATCGCCGGACTGATCCTCGGGGGTGCGCTCACCCAGCTTTCGTGGCGCTGGATCTTCCTCATCAACGTCCCTATCGGCGTCCTCATCGTCGTGCTCGCCGCGATCGCGCTGCGTGAGACCGCCTCCGAACGCCTCGCGCTCGACGTGCCGGGCGCGATCCTCGCGACACTCGGATGCACCGGCCTGGTCTTCGGTCTCACGGAGGGTCCCGAAGTCGGTTGGTCGAGCCCCTCGGTCATCGGCGCGATCGTCGCCGGCTTCGTGCTGCTCGGAGTGTTCCTGCTCGTCGAGCGGCGGGCGGAGAACCCGCTGCTGCCGTTCGTGCTGTTCCGCAACAAGGACCGCGTCGCGACCTTCGTGGCGATCTTCTTCGCGGGCGCCGTGATGTTCAGCCTCGCGGCCTTCGTCGCCCTGTTCGTGCAGGACATCCTCGGCTACAGCCCGCTCGCCGCGGGTCTGGCCTTCGTGCCGTTCGCCTTCGGTCTCGGCGGTGCCGCCGCGGTGTCGTCGAAGCTGGTCGCGCGGATCGAACCGCGCTGGCTCGTGGTCACCGGCTCGGCGATCATGACTGTCAGCCTGCTCTACGGCTCGACCATGGACGGCAGCGTCCGCTACTTCCCGACCCTGTTCGTGCTGGTGCTCGTTGTCGGCTTCGGGGTCGGCCTGGCCGTGGTCCCGCTGCCGCTGTGCGCGATCTCCGGGGTGGGACCGCACGAGATCGGACCGCTCTCGGCGATCGCGCAGGTCGCCCAGACTCTCGGAGGTCCGGTCGGCCTCGGGGTGATCGGTGCGATGGCCACCTCGCGGACGATGTCGCTCGGTGGTGTCTCCGGAGCCGTCGCCGACATGACCGACGCCCAGCTCGTCGCCCAGGGCGAGGGATACATGTTCGCGCTCGTCGGCTGCGCGGTCTGCGCGGTGATCGCCGGTGTCGCGGCTCTGTTCATCCGCTTCACTCCCGAAGAGGTCGCGCAGGCGCAGGAGGCCGAGAAGGCCGCGCAGACCTCCTGACCGTCGGACCGTCACCGTGGCGGACGAGCGATCGCTGCGGCGGATGAGTTTGCTCACGCCTGCCACGCACGACCCCCGGGTACCCGACACTCATGCAGGTCGGTGTTCGCGAACGGGGCAGATTCGTCGGATCGTGGATCGTCCGCGCGGTGCGCGAGGCCGGACACGAGCGGTACGTCGCCCTCCAGGCGTTCCGGTCCACGCTCGCCGCGGTCGTCGCGTGGCTCGTCGTGACCGAGGTCTTCCACTTCCAGCAGGCCTTCCTCGCGCCCTATGTCGCGGTCTTCCTCGTCGAGGCGACACTCGTGCGCTCGCTCCAGCAGGCGGTGGTGCAGGTCGGGGCGGTGGTTGCGGGTCTGCTGGTCGCGGTCGTGGTGACGCGGCTCGTGGAGTCGACGACCGCTGCGATCGGCATCGCCGTGGCGATCGGCTACTTCGCGGGTCGCTGGCGACGGTTCGGGGCCAGTGGCATCTGGGTGGCGATCACCGCGCTGCTGGTGATCGCGACGGGCGCCTCGGACAGCCCGATCCTGCTCGGTGAACGACTCGCGGAGACGGCGATCGGCGCGGCGATCGGCGTGGCCGTGACGGCGCTGGTCTTCCCGCCGGTGTACTCGGCGGGCAAGGAGGCCCGCGAACTCACCGGTGAGCTGCGCGACCTGCTGCGGGACATGGCGTCCGGATGCCGTGAGGGATCGTCGGGGGTGCGGGACTGGGTGCAGCGCGCGCGGGGCATCGACAGCCTCGTGCAACGCGCCTTCGAGGAATCACGGTGGGCGCACGAGAGTGCCCGGATGAACCCACGCCCCGCCGCTGCACGGGCCGGGGAATGGGCACGTCGCTGGGACCGGACCCTCGACGACCTCTCGTCGGTGTCCAGCGCTGTCGAGGAACTCGCGCACGCTCTGGACCCCGTACTCGGCGACGACGTCGCCGAAGCCGACCGTCGCCGCCTGCGGACGGCGATCGCAGCGATGCTCGACGCCCTCGCCGAGATGGTCGATGCCGTGGGGGCGGGCCGGGAGGTCGACCCCGACGGGACGTGCCGCAGCAATCTCACCGAACTCGAACGGTTCGCCACCGAATCGGACGACCTGGTCCTGACCGCGCGACTCGGCGCCGTCCTGCACACGGCTCGCCGGATCGTCGCGGCGATGGGACTCGAGGTCAGGTGAGCACGACCAGCTCGGTCGGCGACTCCACCTCGACCCTCAGTCCCGCCTTCGTCGCGACGCGGGCGAGCGCTCCGATATCGCTCGGCTCCGCGCGGGTGAGGACCAGCGCGCGGGCCAGCAGGCCCTTGTGGTGCTTGTTGAAGTGGCTGACGACCTTGCGGGTGCCGTCGGGCTGCTCGGTGAGCACGGTTGCGGTCACCGCACCTGGCACGGGACCGAGCTGCTGGTAGACCCCGGAGCGGAGATCGACCACGAGGTCGCCGCCGGCCTCGGCCACCAGCGCGTCGGTGAGCTCGTTCCGCCACACGGACTTCACGGTGCCGAAGCCGGGCAGTTTCGACCCTCCGGAGAGGCGGTAGGCGGGGATCGGATCCGCAGCCCGGACCGCGCCGAACAGCGCCGACCCGATGCCCAGGCGTCGATAGGCCTTGTCGCGCTGCGCCTTCGTGAAGGCTCCCGCGTCGAGCGCGTCGTACAGCACGCCGGTGTACCGCTCCAGCGCCGGGCGGGTGGGGGAGACCCACAACTTCGCGTTGCGTTCGATCTCGTCGGCGCCCTTCGTACCCAGCCCGAGTGCGCGGCTCGACTCCTCGGGGTCGGCGGAGAGGTCGACGAGGGCCTGCACGAGCATCTCCCGCGTCTCCGTCAACTGCGGCATCGACAGGTCGGCGAGATCGAGCGGTCCGCCGTCGCCGCCGTCGGACTTGGTTTCGGAAGGGGGGAGAAGCACCAGCACAACCGGTAACCGTACCGACGTCGCGGAAGGTGGCCACGGTAGGCTGCACGGTCGTGATCACCCGCATGTCGCACCTGTTCCTCCGCACCCTCCGAGACGACCCGGCCGACGCCGAGGTCGCGAGCCACAAGCTGCTGGTCCGAGCCGGATACGTGCGACGAATCGCGCCAGGTGTGTACTCGTGGCTGCCTCTGGGGCTGCGGGTGCTGCGGCAGATCGAGCGGGTGGTGCGCGAGGAGATGAACTCCATCGGAGCGCAGGAGATCGCTCTGCCCGCGCTGCTGCCGCGCGAACCCTACGAGGCCAGCAACCGGTGGACGGAATACGGCGACAGCCTGTTCCGGCTGAAGGACCGCAAGGGCGGCGACTACCTCCTCGGACCCACCCACGAGGAGCTCTTCGCGCTCACCGTCAAGGGCGAGTACAACTCCTACAAGGACTTCCCGGTCACGCTCTACCAGATCCAGACGAAGTACCGCGACGAGGAGCGCCCCCGCGCCGGCATCCTCCGCGGTCGCGAGTTCGTCATGAAGGACTCCTACAGCTTCGACCTCACCGACGAGGGCCTGGCCGACTCGTACAAGGCGCACCGCGACGCCTACGAGCGCATCTTCGCGCGTCTCGGCGTGAAGTACGTGATCGTCTCGGCCACCTCCGGTGCGATGGGTGGCAGCGCCTCCGAGGAGTTCCTGGCCGACTCGCCTGCGGGTGAGGACACCTACGTGCGGTGCCTCCAATCCGGCTACGCGGCGAACGTCGAAGCGGTGAAGACGCTCGCGCCGGAACCGCTGCCGATCGACGGACAGCCCGAGGCGGTCGTGCACGATACCCCCGGCACCCCGACGATCGCCTCGCTCGTCGCCGCGGCGTCGGAGGTCCTCGGCCGGGAGGTCACCGCGGCCGAGACGCTCAAGAACGTCATGGTCAAGGTCCGGCAGCCCGGTGGCGAGTGGGAGCTGCTCGGCATCGGCATCCCCGGCGACCGCGAGGTCGACGACAAGCGCCTCGAGGCCTCGCTCGAACCCGCCGAGGTCGAGTTGCTCACCGACGCCGACTTCGAGGCCAATCCCTTCCTCGTCAAGGGCTACATCGGCCCGAAGGCGCTGCTCGCCAACGGTGTCCGCTACCTCGTCGACCCCCGCGTGGTCGACGGCACCAGCTGGATCACCGGCGCCGACGAGCAGGGCAAGCACGTCTTCGGGCTGGTCGCAGGTCGCGACTTCACCCCGGACGGCACGATCGAGGCCGCCGAGGTGCGCGACGGCGATCCGTCGCCCGACGGAGCCGGCCCGCTCCTCTCCGCCCGCGGCATCGAGATCGGCCACGTCTTCCAGCTCGGCCGCAAGTACACCGATGCCTTCGCGGTGGACGTCCTCGGCGAGAACGGCAAGCCCGTCCGCCCCACGATGGGCTCCTACGGCGTCGGCGTGTCACGCCTCGTCGCGGTGGTCGCCGAACAGCAGCACGACGAGAAGGGCCTGCGCTGGCCGTCGGAGATCGCACCGTTCGATGTGCACCTGGTCATCGCCAACAAGGACGAGCAGGCCCGCGAAGGCGCCGAGAACCTCGCCGAGGAACTCTCGAACGCCGGCCTCGAGGTGCTCCTCGACGACCGCAAGGCGTCGCCCGGCGTGAAGTTCAAGGACTCGGAGCTGCTCGGCATGCCGCTCGTCGTCGTGGTCGGCCGCGGCTTCGCCGACGGCAAGGTCGAGGTCCGCGACCGTTTCTCCGGCGAGGCCGACGAACTGCCGATCGGTGAGGTCGTCCAGCGCATCGTCAACCGCTGACGCTCTTATTCGCCGATACAGGCGGAACCCGGTGTCCCTGCGACCTGCCGTCGCGGGGGCACCGGTGTATGTGGCAGAAGTCGCCGTGGTGCGCTGCGCGCCGAACCACAATGAGGTGCATGGCCGACAACTGGAGTGCGACCGACAACTACCTCACCGACCGACGTGCTGATCGGCGACGATCCTGCGCTGAGCTCAGCGCTCGAGGCGAACGCCGCAGCGGAACTGCCGCCCATCGACGTGTCCGCGCCGCAGGGCAAGTTCCTGCACCTGCTCGCACGGATCCGGGGTGCCCGCCGGGTCCTGGAGATCGGCACCCTCGGCGGATACTCGACCATCTGGCTTGCCCGGGCCGTCGGGGAGTCCGGCCGGGTGGTCACCCTCGAATACGAGCGCAAGCACGCCGAGGTGGCCCGCGCCAATCTCGACCGCGCCGGCGTCGGTGACCGTGTGGACATCCGAGTCGGCCCCGCCCTGGACTCGCTGCCGGGCCTGGTCGACGAGGATCCCTTCGACCTGGTGTTCATCGACGCCGACAAGGAGAACAACAGCAACTACGTGCGCGCGGCGCTCGGGCTGTCGCGACCCGGCACCGTCATCGTCGTCGACAACGTGGTGCGGGCAGGGGCCATCGTCGATCAGGGCAGCGACGACGAACGGGTCCGCGCGTCGCGGGACGTGCTCGAACTGCTCGCCCGCGAACCGCGCCTCGACGCGACGGCGTTGCAGACCGTCGGATCGAAGGGCTGGGACGGCTTCGCGCTGGCGGTCGTGACCGGGTGACCCGTGCTTCGGAGTCGACCGGATCGAGGCCGACCGGATCAGGGTTGACCGGGGAAGGCCACCGACGGCACGACTCCGCGGCTCTGCCGCCACCGCGCCGCCCGCAGGGCCGCCTCGGTGAGTGCGTCCACGGCCGTGGCCCGGGTGGCCTCGCTGCGTGCCCGTTCGACGACGGACCGCCACGCGACCGCGGTGTCGCTCTCTATCTGTTCGGCGAGCTGCGCGGCGGACGCGGCGTCGATCACCGGGAACGGCACGGTGTAACCGGGTGCCGCGACCGGCGGCTCGACGCTCGCGGCGCGCAACGCCTCGATCGTTGCATCACGGCGTGCGCGGTGCGCTGCGGTGTCCTCCGCCACGGCGTTCGCGCGGGCGGGATCCGCGAAGGCCGCGACCACGCCGTATCCGAAGACCGCCGCGTGTTCGGCCTCGAGGGCGTCGACGAGGGCCTGCTGTTCGGAACCGAGTTCGGGTGAGCTCACGGCAACATCACCGCGGTCTGCACGGCGCAGGACGCGCTGATCGAGGCGAGCAGACCCGCGCGGTAACCCGAGAGCGTGCGTGCGAGGTCGGCGGCTTCGCGCTGCGACCGGTTCAACCGCTCACGGAGCGCCTCGACGGTCGGCAGCTCACCGGTGGGAGTGGTCACGGTGGTCGACGGGGGAGTGAAACTCGTGGTGGCGCCCTCCATCCGGGCGATCTCGGCCTCGAGCGCGTCGGCGTGGGAGGTCCGCTCGGCCGCGATCGTGGTGAGCGGCGCGGACAGCTCCGGCGCCCGCGCGACCAGCGCGGTCGCGATCGCTGCGTCGGTGCGGGCGCGGGTCGCCTGACCCGCCAGCGGATCCGGTTCGGCGGCATCCTCGTCGGAGGCGCCGCACGCGGTGATCGTCGTGATTCCGAATCCACCGACGGCGACCGACGACCATCGCAGGAGGGTTCGTCGGGAGACGGTGGGACGGTCGAGTGGCATCGGCACCGGACCATCCTGCCAGTCGCGTCGTCCGACGAAGGACGCCGCCCTGGTCACAGCAGCAGGAGACGCGGGTTAGGCTTGATGTCTGCCGGTACGCATCCGTTCCGGCCCGCTGTCCGCTGCGACCACAACTGAACGAGGAGCCCGCCCGCCATGCCTGTGCCGCCCCCGGAGAGGATCGTCGAGCTCGTCTCCGATCTGCTCGCCAGAGAGGGATACGACCTCGAGGACGTGGTGGTCACGGCCGCCGGAAAGCACAGTACGGTGCGCCTCCTCGTCGACAGCGACGCAGGTCTCGGTCTCGACGAGGCGGCCCGCCTGAGCAGGATCGTCTCCGAGGCCTTCGACGGAGTCTCGGACTTCGGCGAGTCGCCCTACGTCCTGGAGGTCACCAGCCCCGGGATCGGCCGGCCCCTGACCGAGCCCCGCCACTGGCGGCGCGCTCAGGGTCGCAAGACGAAGGTGGAACTGGCCGACGAGACCCTCGTCGCACGCATCGGCGAGCTCGTCGGCGACGAGATCAGGCTCGTCCTGCCCGATCGGTCCGGGCCGGTCGTGCGTTCGGTCCCGCTCTCGGCGGTGCGCAGAGCGGTGGTGGAGGTGGAGTTCTCCCCGCCGCCACCGAGGGAACTCGAGCTCGCGGGCGGGGTTCCGGACGGCCGGGTCGCGGCCGGGGAGCTGGCCGAAGGGCCCGAGGACGACACGGGCAGCGACGACCACGACGAGACGAACGAAACGAAGGTGGACAAGTGAATATCGAGATCGCCGCCCTGCGCATGCTCGAGGCGGAGAAGAACATCCCGTTCGACGAGCTGATCGCGACGCTCGAGACGGCCCTGCTCACGGCGTACAGGCACGTCGACGGACACCAGCCGCACGCGCGGGTCGTGGTCGACACGAAGACCGGCGCCATCCAGGTCCTCGCCGAGGAGCGCGACGCCGACGGCAACCTGATCGCCGAGTGGGACGACACTCCCGAGGACTTCGGCCGGATCGCGGCGACCACCGCGCGTCAGGTCATCATGCAGCGCATCCGCGACGCCGAGCACGAACAGCGCTTCGGTGAGTTCGCGACCCACGAGGGTGAGATCGTCAGCGGCGTCGTGCAGCGCGACTCGCGTGCCAACGCCCGCGGCATGGTCGTCGTGAAGATCGGCGGCGAGACGAACAACGCCGAGGGACTGATCCCGCCGGCCGAGCAGGTGCCGGGGGAGTCCTACGAGCACGGCGACCGCATCAAGTGCTACGTCGTGGGCGTCTCCCGCGGACAGCGCGGCCCGCAGATCACCCTGTCGCGGACGCATCCCAATCTGGTGCGCAAGTTGTTCGCCCTCGAGGTCCCGGAGATCGCCGACGAGTCGGTGGAGATCGTCGCCGTCGCCCGCGAGGCCGGGCACCGCTCGAAGATCGCCGTGCACTCGACCGTCCCCGGCCTCAACGCCAAGGGTGCGTGCATCGGCCCGATGGGGCAGCGGGTGCGCAACGTGATGCGCGAACTCGGCGAGGAGAAGATCGACATCATCGACTACGACGAGGACCCCGCGAAGTTCGTGGGCAACGCACTGTCGCCGTCGAAGGTGGTGTCGGTCACGGTCGTCGACCCCGACGCGCGCGCCGCCCGGGTGGTCGTTCCCGACTTCCAGTTGTCCCTCGCGATCGGCAAGGAAGGGCAGAACGCCCGGCTCGCGGCCCGGCTGACCGGCTGGCGGATCGACATCCGCAGCGACGCGGCACCGGCCGGGAACGACGATTCGCGCGGCGGCTCGACAGGCGCGTAGGAGTGGGATGCGGGATTCCGGGCAAATCAGCGGTACAGTGGTCGATGGTTCAGCATGACCTGTCCTCGACCGGCGGGGAACGCGCCACTACGGTGCGGACCTGTGTCGGATGTCGGCAGCGAACGCTGGCTGCCGAACTGCTCCGGGTGGTGGCGCGCGAGAAGGAACCGTCAGGTTTCGCCGTGATTCCCGATCCCCGACGCAGGCTTCCCGGGCGAGGTGCTTGGTTGCATCCCAACCCGGAATGTCTGGGCCTGGCGGTTCGGCGTCGAGCATTCGGCAGGGCACTGCGCGTGACCGGGTATCCGGACACCACAGCGCTGGATCAGCTGGTCGGGTCCACGGCACAGTGATCACGGACGTATCGAGTCGGCCTCGGCCGGGTACGACGATCGTGGGAACGACGACGAGGAACACCAACAGTGACATCGCACTCTGAGAAGAACAGGCACGAACACTCATGAGCACACCGTGAAGCACCAGCGATGAACGTCCATCGGAGATAACCCGAGGTCGTGCGGGCAGTCGGCCGCTCGACCTCATCAGTGAGGAGAGCAGTGGCAGGCAAGGCCCGCGTGCACGAGTTGGCGAAAGAACTCGGTGTCACCAGCAAGGAACTACTCGCACGCCTGAAGGAACAGGGCGAGTTCGTCAAGTCCGCGTCGTCGACCGTCGAACCGCCGGTCGCGCGTCGACTGCGCGAATCGTTCGGTAAGACCGAAGGCGATGCAGCCGCGAAGGCTGCACCCAACCCCGCACCGAAGCCCGGTGCCCCCCGGCCGGGTCCCCGGCCCACCCCTGCGAGCCCGGCCCCCGCGGCCGAAACCGCGCGTCCCAAGCCGGGCGCACCGAAGCCGGCTGCTCCCAAGCCCGCTCCGGCACCGGAGGAGCCCGCGGCTCCCGCGCCGCAGGCCCCCGCTGCCCAGGCGGCACCGCAGTCCCCGGCTGCTCAGGCTCCCAGCGCGACGCCGCAGGCTCCCGCGGCCAAGCCCGGCCCCAAGCCGGCCGGTCCGCGTCCGGGTCCGAAGACCCCGCGCGTCGGTAACAACCCGTACTCCTCGGCTCCGGCCGAGCGTCCCGCTCCGCGTCCGGGTGCCCCGCGCCCCGGCCCGGGCGGACCGCGTCCTACCCCCGGACAGGGCGGCCCCCGCCCCACGCCCGGACAGGGACGTCCCGCAGCAGGCCCCGGTGGCCCGCGTCCCGGACCCGGCCAGGCCGGTCCGCGTCCGGCTCCCGGACAGGGCGGTCCCCGCCCCGCGCCCGGACAGGGCGGTCCCCGTCCGTCCCCGGGTTCGATGCCCCCGCGTCCCAACCCGGGTGCGATGCCGCAGCGTGCTGCGCGTCCGGCCGCATCCGGTCGTCCGGGTCGTCCGGGCGGAGCTCCCGGTGGACGTCCCGGTGGCGGTGGCGGCGGCTACCGCGGTGGCGGCGCCGGTGGCGGCGCACCTGCAGGTGCAGGTGCTCCCGGTGGTTTCCGCGGTCGCCCCGGTGGCGGTGGCGGTGGACGCGGTCGCGGCGGTGCAGCCGGCGCGTTCGGTCGTCCCGGTGGCGCTCCGCGTCGTGGTCGTAAGTCGAAGCGGCAGAAGCGGCAGGAATACGATTCGATGCAGGCGCCGTCGGTCGGCGGCGTGCGGTTGCCGCGTGGCAACGGCGAGACCATCCGTCTCGCTCGCGGCGCATCGCTGTCCGACTTCGCCGAGAAGATCGACGCGAACCCGTCGGCCCTGGTGCAGGCGCTGTTCAACCTCGGTGAGATGGTCACGGCCACTCAGTCGGTGAACGACGACATCCTCGAGCTGCTCGGCTCGGAGATGAACTACGTCGTGCAGGTCGTCTCGCCCGAGGATGAGGACCGCGAGCTGCTCGAGTCGTTCGACATCCAGTACGGCGAGGACGAGGGCGGCGAGGAAGACCTCCAGCAGCGTCCGCCGGTGGTCACCGTCATGGGTCACGTCGACCACGGCAAGACCCGCCTGCTCGACACGATCCGGAAGGAGAACGTCGGCGAGGGTGAGGCCGGTGGCATCACCCAGCACATCGGTGCCTACCAGGTGATGACGCACCTCAACGGTGAAGATCGCCTGATCACCTTCATCGACACCCCGGGTCACGAGGCGTTCACCGCGATGCGTGCCCGCGGCGCGAAGGCGACGGACATCGCGATCCTCGTGGTCGCAGCCGACGACGGCGTCATGCCGCAGACGGTGGAGGCGATCAACCACGCACAGGCCGCCGATGTCCCGATCGTGGTCGCGGTGAACAAGATCGACAAGGAGGGTGCGAACCCTCAGAAGATCCGTCAGCAGCTCACCGAGTACGGGCTGGTGGCGGAGGAGTACGGCGGCGACACCATGTTCGTCGACATCTCCGCGAAGCAGAACCTCAACATCGACCAGCTGCTCGAAGCGGTGCTGCTCACCGCCGACGCAGCGCTCGATCTGCGGGCCAACCCGGACATGGAGGCGCAGGGCGTCGCCATCGAGGCGCACCTCGACCGCGGTCGCGGTCCGGTGGCCACGGTGCTCATCCAGCGCGGCACTCTGCGGGTCGGCGACTCGATCGTCGCCGGCGACGCCTACGGCCGCGTGCGCCGCATGGTCGACGAGCACGGCGAGGACGTGCTCGAGGCACTGCCTTCGCGTCCGGTCCAGGTCGTCGGCTTCACGTCGGTGCCCGGCGCCGGGGACAACCTCGTCGTCGTCGAAGAGGACCGCATCGCGCGTCAGATCGCCGACCGGCGTAATGCCCGCAAGCGCAACGCGCTCGCAGCACGTAGCCGTAAGCGCATCAGCCTCGAGGATCTCGATGCCGCTCTCAAGGAGCACAACGAGCTCAACCTCATCCTCAAGGGCGACAACTCGGGTACCGTCGAGGCCCTCGAAGAGGCGCTCATGGGTATCGAGATCGACGACGAGGTGCGCCTGCGGGTCATCGACCGCGGTGTCGGTGGCGTCACCGAGACCAACGTCAACCTCGCTGCCGCGTCGAACGCCGTGATCATCGGCTTCAACGTCCGCGCCGAGGGCAAGGCCACCGAGCTCGCGAACCGCGAGGGTGTCGACATCCGCTACTACTCGGTCATCTACCAGGCGATCGACGAGGTGGAGAAGGCCCTCAAGGGCATGCTCAAGCCGATCTACGAGGAGGTCGAGCTCGGCCGCGCCGAGATCCGCGCGATCTTCAAGTCGTCGAAGGTCGGCAACATCGCGGGTTGCCTCGTGCAGTCCGGCATCGTCAAGCGCAACGCGAAGGCCCGCCTCATCCGCGACAGCAACGTCGTGGCCGAGACGGTCACCATCTCGTCGCTGCGCCGCGAGAAGGACGACGTCACCGAGGTCCGCGAGGGCTTCGAGTGCGGTTTGACGATCACCTACTCCGACATCAAGGTCGGCGACGTGATCGAGGCGTACGAGTTGCGCGAGAAGCCGCGCGACTGATCCACCCGCACCCGTGGCGGTGAACGATTCGTCGTTCGCCGCCACGGGTGTGTCGGGACGCCCGACCCGGCCGGCACGGAGCCGACCGGACGGCCGACCGGAGTGTCCTCGAGGAGAGAAGCGAATGTATCTGGGAGCGCTCGAACTCGACCTGCTGCTCGGCGACGTGCATTCGCTCAAGCAGAAGAGATCGGCGATCCGTCCGGTGGTCGCAGAACTGCGCCGGCTCGGGGTGTCCGCCGCCGAAACCGGGGAACACGATCTGTACCGCCGGGCGCAGGTGGGTGTGGCGGTCGTCGCCCCCGACCTCGCGCACGTCGGAGAGATACTGGACAAGTGTGAGCGGCTGGTCGCCCAGCGGCCCGAACTCGACCTGCTGTCGGTCAGACGCAGGCTGTACGGGCCCGAGGACTGATCCCGGCCGCACGACAGGCCGCCTGCCGGCGGCTACAGAAGGGAACGAACGACATGGCCGATCCAGCACGGGCTCGCCGACTCGCGAAGCGCATTGCCACCATCGTGGCCACCGCCATCGACCTCGAGATCAAGGATCCGCGCCTCGAGTTCGTGACGATCACCGACGCGAAGGTCACCGCGGATCTGCACGACGCCACCGTCTACTATACGGTCCGGGGCGCGGATCTGAACACCGAACCCGATCACGAGGCCGCTGCTGCCGGCCTCGAGAAGGCCAAGGGCGTGCTCCGTTCGAAGGTCGGCGCCGGCACCGGTGTGCGGTTCACCCCGACGCTGACGTTCGTCACCGACACCGTGCCCGACACGGCACGGCACATGGAGGAACTCCTCGCGCGCGCTCGCGCGGCCGACGACGAGGTCGCACGCGCCCGTGAGGGCGCCGTTCCGGCCGGCGATGCCGATCCCTACAAAGAATCCCGTGAGCGCGACGCCGGTGACGACGACGAATAACGCACCGGTGCCCGACCCGACTCCTCCGGTGGTCCCGTCGCGCCGGGACGATGCCGGCGTCCCGTCCGGCCCGGCAGGATCCGTCGACCTGCACGGTGCCGCCGCACTGCTCGACGCGGCGGCCACCGTGACGGTGCTGTGCCACATCAACCCCGACGCCGACACCCTCGGCAGCGGGCTGGCCCTCGGGCTGGCGCTCGAGCGACGCGGTGTCGCCGTGCAGGTCGCGTTCGGTTCGCCCGCGAACATGCCGGACTCGATGCGGTCGCTGCCGGGCGCACACCTGGTCACGCCGGTCGCGGAGGTACGCCGTGAGGCCGATCTCGTGGTGACCGTCGACTGCGGTACCGCGGGCCGTCTCGGTGTCCTGCGCGACCGTCTGAAGACCGCCCCGAACGTCCTGGTGATCGACCACCACCTGTCCAACACGCGGTTCGGCACCCACAACCTCGTCGACCCGGAGTCCGAGGCCACCGCGATGGTGCTCGCCGACCTCTTCGACGTGTGGGGTGTCGAGATCGACGCCGCACTCGCGCACTGCCTGTACGCGGGACTGGTGACCGACACCGGATCGTTCCGCTGGGGTCGCCCGCAGGCCCACGGACTTGCCGAGCGCCTGCTCGCCACCGGTATCGACGGCACGTCGATCACGCGGGCCCTGCTCGACACCCATCCCTTCGGGTGGTTGCCGATGCTGTCGTCGGTGCTGGCCACCGCCACACTCGAACGCGACGCTGCTCAGGGCAGGGGACTGGTCTACGCCTTCGTCCGGCGCGCCGACTCCGCGCATCTCGGTCCGGAGGAGGTCGAGAGCGTCATCGACATCGTGCGCACCACCGCCGAGGCCGAGGTCGCCGCGGTGTTCAAGGAGGTCGCTCCCGAGGAGTGGACCGTCTCGCTGCGCGCGAAGACCTCGGTGGACGTGTCCGCCGTCGCCACCGCACTCGGCGGCGGAGGACACCGCCTGGCGGCGGGGTACACCGCCCACGGCGACACCGATCGGATCGTCGCCGCCCTGCGCGGCGTGCTCGGTTGACTGCGTCCGGCGGGTCGCCCGCCTCTGAGACGCCCGGCGGCTCACGCGCCTCTGAGACGCCCGGCGGCTCACGCGCCTCTGAGACGCCCGGCGGCTCACGCGCTTCCGACGTCACCGGACGGCGGATCCTCGGGCTCGTCCTTCCCGCCCTCGGGGTGCTCGCGGCCGAACCGCTCTACCTGCTGTTCGACATCGCCGTCGTCGGCCGGCTGGGGGCGCTGCCCCTGGCCGGTCTCGCGATCGGCGGGTTGATCCTCGCGCAGGTGAGCACCCAGCTCACCTTCCTGTCGTACGGCACCACCGCGCGCGCGGCGCGTTTCCACGGTGCGGACCGGCACGACGACGCTGTCGGCGAGGGCGTGCAGGCGACCTGGCTCGCGATGATCGTCGGACTTGCGATCCTGCTCGTCGGCCAGGCGCTGGCCGGTCCCGTCGCGCGGCTGCTCGCCGGCGATGCCGAGATCGCCGACGCCGCCGTCTCGTGGCTGCGCGTCGCGCTGTTCGGGGCTCCCCCGATCCTCGTCGGCCTGGCCGGGAACGGTTGGATGCGCGGCGTCCAGGACACGATGCGGCCGCTGCGATTCGTCATCGCCGGCCTCGCCCTGTCGGCGGTGCTGTGCCCGGTACTGGTCCACGGACTGCTGGGCGCTCCCCGGTGGGAACTCGTCGGTTCCGCCATCGCCAACGTGATCGGGCAGTCCGTGACGGCCGTCCTGTTCGTCGTGGCGCTGCTGCGGTCCGGGGTTCCGCTGCGACCGCGACCCGCCGTGATCGGGGCACAGTTGCGGCTCGGACGTGACCTGATCGCGCGCAGCCTCGCATTCCAGGCCTGCTTCCTGTCCGCGGCGGCGGTGGCGTCGCGTTTCGGTGCGGCCGCGGTGGCCGGTCATCAGGTCGTGCTGCAACTGTGGACCTTCGTGACCCTCACCCTGGACTCGCTGGCGATCGCCGCGCAGGCCCTCGTCGGCGCCGCGCTCGGTGCGGCCGACCGCCGGGGCGCGACTCGCCTGGCGTGGCGGTTGTCGGCGTGGTCGGTGGTCTTCGCCGTCGTCCTCGCGGTGGTCTTCGTGGCGGGGAAGGATGTGATTCCTGATCTGTTCACCACCGATACCGAGGTGCTCGACCAGATCGGCGTCGCGTGGTGGTTCTTCGTCGCGATCATGCCGCTCGCGGGAATCGTCTTCGCACTCGACGGTGTTCTCCTCGGTGCGGGGGACGCCGCCTTCCTGCGTACCGCGACGCTGGCCTCGGCGCTGTTCGGCTTCCTGCCGTTGATCTGGTTGTCGCTCGCGTACGACTGGGGTCTGGCGGGTATCTGGACGGGGCTTACGGTGTTCATCGTGTTCCGGATGATCGCCGTCGTGTGGCGCACGCTCTCGGGGCGATGGGCGGTGACGGGCGCGGACCGGCAGGTGCGCATCCAGGACGAGTCGGGAGGTTAGTGCGTGGCAGCGAAGGTGTGGGCGATCAGCGACATCCATGTGGGTCATCGGGGCAACCGGCCGGTCACCGAGGACCTGTATCCGGAGTCGCCCGACGACTGGTTGATCGTCGCGGGCGACGTGTCGGAGAAGACCGACGACATCCGGTGGGCGCTGTCGCTGCTCCGCAGCCGGTTCGCGAAGGTGATCTGGGTGCCCGGCAACCACGAACTGTGGACGACCGCCAAGGACCCGGTGCAGATGTTCGGGGTCGCGCGCTACGACTATCTCGTCACGATGTGCCGCGAACTCGACGTGCTCACCCCTGAGGATCCGTATCCGATCTGGGAGGGCGAGGACGGGCCGGTGGTGCTCGTGCCGATGTTCCTGCTCTACGACTACTCGTTCCTGCCGGAGGGCACCACGACGAAGGCGGACGGGCTCGCGCTGGCGCGCGAACGCAACGTCGTCGCGACCGACGAGTTCCTGCTGAAGCCGGATCCGTACATCACGCGCGACACCTGGTGCCGGGTACGCGTGGATCAGACCCGCGCCCGTCTCGACTCGCTCGACCCCGCCCTGCCCACCGTGCTGATCAACCACTTCCCGCTGGTGCGCGAACCCACGCGGATGCTGTTCTACCCCGAGTTCGCCCTGTGGTGCGGTACCACCGAGACGGCCGACTGGCACCTGCGCTACCGGGCGCTGTGCAGCGTGTACGGCCACCTGCATATCCCGCGGACCACCTACTACGACGGGGTGCGCTTCGAGGAGGTCTCGGTCGGCTACCCGCGCGAATGGCAGCGACGCGGCATGCCGGAGCAGCCCCTGCGGCAGATCCTCCCCGTCCCGGAGTATCCGCCGGGCAGCCTGAACAAGTGGGGCGGTCATTTCACCGTGACCCCCGAGATGGAAGCCGAGGCCGAGAAGATGCGGGCTCAACGAGAGAAGGAGTTGCGGTGACCGAACCGGACACCGGGCAGAAGACGGACACGCGCGGCGCGCTGATCGGGCGCATCGTGCCGGACGGCATCGCTGCAGCCGAGTTGTTCGAGGACCCACCGGGACTGCGGCCGCATCCCCAGGAGGAGCCGCTCGTGGCGCGGGCCGTGGAGAAGCGGCGCCGCGAGTTCGCCGGTGCCCGTCATTGCGCCCGCCAGGCCATGCGCACCCTCGGCGTCGACCCCGCGCCGGTACTGCGCGGAGAGATGGGCGATCCCGTCTGGCCTCGCGGCGTCGTCGGCAGCCTCACCCACTGCGACGGCTATCGCGGTGCCGTGCTGGGCTATTCGCTGCAGATCCGATCGCTCGGCATCGACGCCGAACCGCACGACGTGCTCCCCGACGGGGTGCTGCCCGCGGTGAGCCTCGAACCCGAACGCGAGTGGCTCGCCTCGGCCGGCGACGACCTGCACTGGGACCGTCTGCTGTTCTGCGCCAAGGAGGCCACCTACAAGGCGTGGTTCCCGCTGACGAAGAGGTGGCTGGGCTTCGAGGACGCCCACATCACCTTCGAGCGCGACACCACCTCGGACGTGGTCACCGGCACCTTCCACTCGCGACTGCTCGTCCCCGGCGACACCCTCGACGGGCAGCCGCTGACGGGCTTCGACGGACGGTGGCTCATCGCCGACGGTCTCGTCCTCACCGCGATCACGGTGCGCTGATGAACGACGCCGCACCCCCGCAGGAACATCCGGCACTCGCCCGCGCAGGCCTGCTCGTCGTCGACAAGCCCGCCGGCATGACGAGCCACGACGTGGTGGCGCGCTGCCGCCGACTGCTCGGCACCCGCAAGGTCGGGCACGCGGGCACTCTCGACCCCATGGCGACGGGCGTGCTCGTTCTCGGCGTCGAGCGCGCCACCAAGCTGCTCGGGCTGCTCGCACTGACGACCAAGTCGTACACCGCGACGATCCGTCTCGGGCAGAGCACCGTCACGGACGACGCGGAAGGCGAGACCGTCGCGACCACCGATGCGACGCACGTGACCGACGAGCAGATCGGCGAGGGCGTGGCCGCGCTGACAGGCGACATCCAGCAGGTGCCCGCCAGCGTCAGCGCCATCAAGATCGACGGCAAGCGCGCCTACGCCCGCATGCGCGAGGGGGAGGCGGTCGAGTTGAAGGCCCGGCCGGTCACGGTCTCGCGGTTCGACGTCCTCGCCCGCCGCGATGTGCCCGGGAGCGGCTTCGTGGACGTCGACGTCGACGTGGACTGCTCGTCCGGCACCTACATTCGGGCGCTCGCACGCGATCTCGGCGCGGCCCTCGGAGTGGGCGGTCATCTCACGGCGCTGCGTCGCACGAAGGTCGGCCCGTTCGGCCTCGAACATGCCCGCACGCTCGAACAGCTCGCCGACGACCCGACGCCGAGCCTCGACATCGACGCGGCCGTGCGCACGGCCTTCGAGTGCCGCACCATCAGCGACGAGGAGGTGGGGCTGCTCGCGAACGGCCGCTGGCTCGAGCCCGTCGGGATCCACGGCGTCTACGGCGCCGTGGATGCGCAGGGTCGGGCTGCAGCGCTGCTGCAGGAGAAGGGCAAGCGGGCTGCGGCGGTGTTCGTGGTGCGCCCCTCCAACATGTGAGCGGGCTCGGACGGGCCGGATCGCAGCCGGCTCAGACGAGCCAGATCGCTTCCGCCGCCGGGTGACCGAGATCGATCGTGCGGCCCTCGGTCCGGCCCAACCGGACCGAGATGGTTCCGGCGAAGTCGCGACGTTCGAGCACGGTGATGTCGGTGTCGAGGGCGATCCCGACCTCGTCGAAGTAGCGCAGCATCGCGGGGTCGGAGTCGGAGATGCGGGCCACGCGGCCGTGGTCGCCGTCGTTGAACTCGCTCAGGGCGCGGGCGGGTGGTGACGGGATCGTGCCGTCGGGTGCCGGGATCGGGTCGCCGTGCGGGTCGCGTTCGGGATGACCGAGTTTGGTGTCGATCGCTGCGACCATCCGTTCGGAGACGGCGTGCTCGAGGATCTCGGCCTCGTCGTGCACTTCGTCCCACCCGTAGCCGAGCTCGCGGACCAGGAAGGTCTCGATGAGGCGGTGGCGCCGGACCATCGCCACGGCGGCCTGCCGGCCCTCGTCGGTGAGGGAGATCGCGCCGTAGCGCTCGTGGTGGACGAGTCCCTGGTCCGCGAGGCGGCGTACCGCTTCGGACACCGTGGACGCCGACACGCCCAGCTTCTCGGCGAGCAGCTTGGTGGAGATCTTCTCCCCGGACCACTCCTGGACCGTCCACATGATCTTGAGATAGTCCTGTGCGACCGAGGACAGCAGCTCGGTCGCGGTGGTCTCGTTACTCTCAGGCACGCGTCCAGCTTAGGTAACCGTCACCCGGGAATCACGCTCTCCGTCGGCTTGCTGGTCCTTTCGCCCTCCGGCGCGCGGCGACGCATCACGAGCCGGGTGACGACACCCTGACGCGGAGCGAACAGGTACGCGAGGGTGAAGACCACGGCCTGGGCGAGCACCACCACGCCGCCGGTCGCGGCGTCGGTGTAGTAGCTCGTGTACACACCGACCACCGAGGCGATCACTGCGAGTACCGGTGCGATCACCAGCATCCGGGCCATCCGGTCGGTGAGCAGATAGGCGGTCGCGCCGGGGATGATGAGCATCGCGACGACGAGGATCACGCCGACCGCCTGCAGCGCGCTGACGATCGTCACCGCGAGCAGCGACAACAGCAACGCCGACAGCGCGGCGGGGGACAGGCCGAGGGTGTGCGCCTGGACGCGGTCGAAGGCGAACAGCGTCAGATCGCGGCGCTTCGCGACGAGGACGGCCAGCACGACGGCCGCCAGGATCGACACCTGCCAGACGTCGCCCGTCGCGAGCCCGAGCAGGTTTCCGAACAGCACGTGGTGCAGGTCGATCTGGCTCGGGTTCTTCGAGATCAGCACCACGCCCAGGGCGAACAGTGTCGTGAAGACGATGCCGATGGTGGCGTCCTCCTTGACGCGGCTCGTGCCGCGGACGAGCCAGATCAACGCGACGGCGATGCCGGCGAAGACGAGGGCTCCGAGCGCGAACGGCACCCCCACCAGATAGGCGAGGACGACACCGGGCAGCACGGCGTGCGAGACCGCGTCGCCCATCAGCGACCAGCCGATGAGCACGAGCCAGCAGCTGAGCAGCGCGCACACGATCGTCGCGGCGACCGCGACGAGCAGCGCGCGCTGCATGAAGCCGTACTGCAGGGGTTCGATCAGCACGTCGATCATCGTCCGGCCTCCTGTGCGTATGTCTCCCGTGCGACGTCCTCGGCTCGTCCACCGTTCGCAGGTGGGGGAGCGCCGAAGGCTCGGGCGAGGTTCTCCGGGAGGAGGACCTCCTCGGGGGAGCCGTGCACGAGCACGCGCCGCTGCAGCAGTACCGCCTCGTCGCACAGTTGCGCCAGACCTGCAAGATCGTGGGTGGCGACGAGGATCGCGTGGCCGCTCGCCGCCAGTTCGCGGATGACGCCGGTCAGCGCGTGCTCGGTGGTGGTGTCGACCCCCGCGAACGGCTCGTCGAGCAGCAGCAGCGGCGAGCCCTGCGCGATCGCCCGTGCCACGAAGACACGCTTGCGCTGGCCGCCCGAAAGCTGTCCGATCTGCCGGCCGGACAACGCGGTCATGCCCACGCGTTCGAGCGCGGCGTCGACGGCCTCGTGGTCGGCGGGGCGCGGGCGGCGCAGGAAGCCCTGGTGGCCGTAGCGGCCCGTCATGACGACGTCGCGCACGCCGATCGGGAAGTTCCAGTCGACGGCCTCGGACTGCGGCACGTAGGCGACCTGCGTGCGGCGACGCGCCACGGCGGTGGTCGTCCCGCCGATGGTGACGCGACCCGAGGTGGGTCGCACGAGACCCATGATCGTCTTGAACAGCGTCGACTTACCCGAGCCGTTGGTTCCTACGAGTCCGCAGACGCGGCCGGGTGCGAGTTTCAGGGTGACGTTCTGCAGGGCCAGGACGGTGTCGTAGCGCACCGTCACGTCGTCGACGAACAGTGCCGGTGTGTCGAGTGTCGAAGTCATGGCCTCAGTCCCGTCGTGATGACGTCGATGTCGTGTCGGAGCAGATCGAGGTAGGTGGGGACGGGACCGTCCGCCTCGGAGAGCGAATCGACGTAGAGGATTCCGCCGAATTCCGTTCCGGTATCGGCCGCGACCTGCCGTTGCGCCTTGTCCGAGACGGTCGATTCGCAGAACACCGCCGGAACCTCGTTGGTGCGCACGAAATCGACGGTCCGGGCGATCTGCTGCGGGGTGCCCTGCTGGTCGGAGTTCACCGGCCACAGATAGGCCTCCTGCAGCCCGGCGTCGCGCGCGAGATAGCTGAACGCGCCCTCACAGGTGACGAGTGTGCGCCGGGCGGCGGGTACGCCGTCGAGGGCGGTGACGAGTTCGGTGTGGAGACCGTCGAGTTCGGCCTTGTACGCCTCGGCGCGGGCCGCGAAGTCGTCCGCGTGCTCGGGGGCGAGGTCGGCCAGTGCCGCGGCGATGTTGTCGACGTAGACGCGGGCGGCGAGCGGGGACATCCAGGCGTGGGGGTTGTAGGGACCCGTCGTCGCGCCCTCACCGATCGGCAGTGGGTCCACACCCTCGCTCACGACCACGTGCTCGGCGTCGACATCGGCGACGAACTGTTCGAACCACCGCTCGAGACCGAGTCCGTTGTCGAGGACGAGGTCGGCCTCGGTCGCGAACCGCAGGTCGCCCGGCGTGGGCTCGTAGCCGTGGACCTCGGCGCCGGGCTTGGTGATGGACTCGACCCGCACGTGGTCGCCGCCGACGTTGCGCGCCATGTCGGCGAGGACGGTGAAGGTGGTCAGGACCAGGGGCCGATCGTCGGCGGAACCGGTGGTCGAACATGCCGCGAGGGCGGCAGCGCAGGCCGTGGCCGCGAAGGCGGCGATCATGCGACCGGCACGGGAGGATACGGACCGTGTTCTGTGGGCTCTCGACGAAAAGTTCGGCACACCGAAATTATGCATTCGCCGAGCCGTCACCGTCATGTGGGGCGCTCCGGGAGCCATCCGGGCGTGCCCGACCCGCTCACGGGCCGTAGGCTGCCGATGTGCAGAGATGGCGAGGTCTGGACGAAATTCCTGCGGACTGGGGTCGGTGTGTACTCACGATCGGCGTGTTCGACGGCGTACACCGCGGCCATCAGCAGCTCATAGCGCGTGCCGTCGAGGCCGCGCGGGCACGCGGTGTGGCCGCCGTGCTCATGACCTTCGATCCCCACCCCATGGAAGTGGTCCGCCCGGGCAGCCACCCGGCGCAGCTGACCACCCTCGCGCGACGCGCCGAGCTCGCCGAGGAACTCGGTATCGACGTTTTCTGCGTCATGCCGTTCACCCCGGAATTCATGAAGCTCTCGCCGGAGCGGTACGCCCACGAGATCCTCGTCGAGCGACTGCACGTGGCCGAGGTGGTCGTGGGGGAGAACTTCACCTTCGGAAAGAAGGCGGCCGGCACCGTCGACATGCTGCGCTCGATCGGTGAGCGTTTCGGGTTCGCGGTGCAAGGGCTCACGCTGGTCGCCGAGCACGCCGTGACGTTCTCGTCGACCTACATTCGTTCGTGCGTCGACGCCGGGGACGTCGTTGCGGCCGCGGACGCACTCGGTCGCCCGCACCGGGTCGAAGGCGTGGTCGTGCACGGCGACGGTCGCGGTCGCGGACTCGGATTCCCGACCGCCAACGTCGCACCGCCGATCTACGCGGCGATCCCCGCCGACGGCGTGTACGCGGCCTGGTTCACGGTGCTCGACTCCGGTTCTCCCGTCGAGGGACTCACGGCTGGTCAGCGCTACCTCGCAGCCGTGTCGGTGGGCACCAATCCGACCTTCTCCGGACGCAAGCGCACGGTGGAGGCGTTCGTCCTCGACGAGAAGGCCGATCTCTACGGCCAGCACGTGGCGGTCGACTTCGTCGAGCGGCTGCGGGGCATGGAGAAGTTCGATTCCGTGGAAGCGTTGATCTCCGCGATGCACCGCGACGCCGAACGGGCGCGAGAGGTTCTCACGAAGACTCCCCAGTGACACCGACTTCGAGTGACACCGACTTCGAGTGACACCGACTTCGAGTGACACCGACTCTCGAGTGACGTGGGTGTCCGTCGACCGTCCGGTGTCGTCCGAACGAACGCAACTGCGAGTTCGGTACGAAAAAGGTCTTGTCCGCCGTCTTCTCCGAGGACCGGGGGCGCACCCCGGACCGCGAGTCGATTCTGTCGTTCTTCGCCTCCCGCATGCACCTGCGTCAGTGCTCTGGCACGTCGGATCGCCGACGCGCCGGGCTCACTGGACTATCCCTACTGGGTGAAGGCCGACCTCGCCGTCGACGACGGTGTCGCTCGCGATCGAGCGCTACTACCGCGAGCGCGGGGAGGATCTGCCCTCGGAGTACGCGGCGGTACCCGTGGCGCTCGGCGGTCACCGTCCTGGCCCCGGCACGGGACGACCTCCGTCCCGACCGCGACATCGACCGGTACGTCGAGTTGCTCGACCAGGTTTTCGCCGAGGTGTCGGCCGCGGTGGGCCGCGCGGGTGCCGGCCGGCGCTGAACCCGATCGTGGTTCGGCGGCAGAAGTCGGCTCTGATAGGCTGGACCGTCGGTGCGCGCTGCGGTTCGCGGTGGCCGTACCGGGCGGACTCCGGTCCGTCTACCGTCACGCGGACGTCAGTTGTACAGGAGTGACCCAGTGGCTCTGACCACCGAACAGAAGAAGCAGATCCTCGGCGAGTACGGCCTCCACGAGACCGACACCGGCTCCCCCGAGGCGCAGGTGGCACTGCTCACCAAGCGCATCGTGGACCTCACCGAGCACCTCAAGCAGCACAAGCACGACCACCACTCCCGCCGCGGCCTGCTGCTGCTGGTCGGTCGTCGTCGCCGCCTGCTGAAGTACGTCGAGAAGGTCGACGTCGAGCGTTACCGCTCGCTCATCCAGCGTCTGGGTCTGCGTCGCTGACGCGGACAGGACACGACCTGATCTGCATTCGCTGATCTTTTCCGGCAGCCGACGGGGTACCCATTACACTGGGCCTCGTTGGCTGTCGGTGTTTGTGCCGGTTCGGCCGGCGACTTCCATCGCCTCCAATGGTGATGATCCGTATGCACCGACGGTGTCGGTCCTCGGTAGTGACCTTCCGGTCCCGTCGGGTGTCGTATCCCGAATCCGCCGGAGGGTTTCGATCGACGACCGCCTCCGTGAGTCGGTGCGCAGCCGTGGCCACGGGGGTCGCGGCGCCCGCGCGGGTACGGCGAAGACGAAGAGGGAAGAGAAGACATACAGATGACAAGCACTACCGCAGTCGAGATCGACGAAGGGGTCTACGAGACCACCGCAACGCTCGACAACGGTGCCTACGGCACCCGCACCATCCGTTTCGAGACCGGCCGCCTCGCACGCCAGGCCGCCGGTTCGGTCGTCGCCTATCTCGACGACGAGACCATGCTGCTCTCGGCCACCAGCGCCTCGAAGCAGCCCAAGGACCAGTTCGACTTCTTCCCGTTGACGGTGGACGTCGAGGAGCGCATGTACGCCGCGGGTCGCATCCCCGGCTCGTTCTTCCGTCGTGAGGGACGCCCCTCCACCGACGCGATCCTGACCTGCCGTCTGATCGACCGGCCGCTGCGCCCGTCCTTCGTCGACGGTCTGCGCAACGAGATCCAGGTCGTCGTCACGGTTCTGAGCCTGAACCCGAACGACCTCTACGACGTCGTCGCGATCAACGCCGCGTCGGCCTCCACCCAGCTCGCCGGCCTGCCGTTCTCCGGCCCGGTCGGTGGCGTGCGTGTCGCGCTCATCGTCTCCGACGACAACAAGTCGGGCCAGTGGGTCGCGTTCCCGACCGTCGAGCAGCTCGAGAACGCCGTCTTCGACATGGTCGTCGCCGGTCGCATCGTCGGTGGGGGAGACAACCCCGACACCGCGGACGTCGCGATCATGATGGTCGAGGCCGAGGCGACCGAGAACGTCATCGCGCTCGTCGACGGTGGCGCCCAGGCGCCCACCGAGTCCGTCGTGGCCGAGGGCCTCGAGGCGGCGAAGCCGTTCATCGCCCGCCTGTGCATCGCGCAGCAGCAGCTCGCCGCCGCCTCCGCGAAGCCCACCGGTGAGTTCCCGCTGTTCCCGCCCTACCAGGACGACGTCTACACCGCGGTCGAGTCCGCCGCGTCGGAGAAGCTCGCCGAGGCGCTCACCATCGCCGGCAAGCAGGAGCGCGACGACCGCACCGACGAGATCAAGGTCGAGGTGCTCGAGCAGGTCGCTGCGAACTTCGAGGGTCGCGAGAAGGAGATCGGCGCTGCCTTCCGCTCATTGACCAAGAAGCTCGTGCGCCAGCGCATCCTGCGCGACCAGTTCCGCATCGACGGCCGCGGTGTCACCGACATCCGTGCCCTCTCCGCCGAGGTCGCGGTCGTTCCCCGCGCCCACGGTTCGGCGCTGTTCGAGCGCGGCGAGACCCAGATCATGGGTGTCACCACGCTCGACATGGTGAAGATGGCGCAGCAGGTCGACTCGCTCGGTCCCGAGACCAGCAAGCGCTACATGCACCACTACAACTTCCCGCCGTACTCCACCGGTGAGACCGGTCGCGTCGGCTCGCCGAAGCGTCGCGAGATCGGCCACGGTGCCCTCGCAGAGCGCGCGCTCATCCCGGTTCTGCCGAGCCAGGAGGAGTTCCCCTACGCCATCCGTCAGGTCTCCGAGGCCCTCGGCTCGAACGGCTCGACGTCCATGGGTTCGGTCTGCGCCTCGACGCTGTCGATGCTCAACGCCGGCGTGCCGCTCAAGGCCCCGGTCGCCGGTATCGCCATGGGCCTGGTCTCCGACGAGGTCGAGCTCGAGGACGGCACCCGCGAGACCCGCTACGTCGCCCTCACCGACATCCTCGGTGCGGAGGACGCGTTCGGCGACATGGACTTCAAGGTCGCCGGCACGAAGGACTTCGTGACCGCCCTGCAGCTCGACACCAAACTCGACGGTATCCCGTCGCAGGTCCTCGCCGGTGCGCTCTCGCAGGCCCACGATGCCCGCGCCACGATCCTCGAGGTCATGGCCGAGGCCATCGACACGCCCGACGAGATGAGCGAATTCGCTCCGCGAATCACCACCATCAAGGTCCCGGTGGACAAGATCGGTGAGGTCATCGGCCCCAAGGGCAAGATGATCAACTCGATCACCGAGGAGACCGGCGCCAACATCTCCATCGAAGATGACGGCACCGTCTACGTCGGTGCAGCGGACGGCCCGTCCGCGCAGGCCGCGATCGACAAGATCAACGCCATCGCCAACCCGCAGCTGCCGAAGGTCGGCGAGCGCTTCCTCGGCACCGTGGTCAAGACCACGGCGTTCGGAGCGTTCGTCTCCCTGCTCCCCGGCCGCGACGGCCTGGTGCACATCAGCAAGCTCGGCAACGGCAAGCGCATCGCCAAGGTCGAGGACGTCGTGAACGTCGGTTCGAAGATCCGCGTCGAGATCGCCGACATCGACAACCGCGGCAAGATCAGCCTCGTCCCCGTCGAGGACGAGTCGGCCGAGGCTGCTGCGACCGGCGAGAACGCCGAGTCCTGATCACCCCACCCGCCTGCCGGTTCCCGGTGGGCGCGTGAACCCCGCACCCGTGGCGCCCGACATCCGGTCGGGCACCACGGGTGCGGCGTTTCCGGCAGACCATGGTTACCGGGGTGCAACGGCCGGATGTCATCCGGGAGAGGTTCCGCCGAACCGGGTCCGGACCGCGCCCGGGAATGGTTCCCTGAGTATGTGAGAACGGCCATGCCAGCGGATCTCGGGAGGTTGCGCGGAGCGAATCTGGCTCTGGCAACCTGGGTGTCCGCCATCAACTTCTGGGCCTGGAACATGATCGGGCCGCTGTCGACGACCTACGCCACCGACATGTCGCTCAGCAGCACGGAAGCGTCGATGCTGGTGGCCACGCCGATCCTCGTGGGCTCCCTCGGCCGCATCGCGGTCGGGGCGATGACGGACCGGTACGGCGGACGGGCGATGTTCATCGCCGTCTCGCTGTCGTCGATCGTTCCCGTCGTCGCGGTCGGATTCGCCGCCGAGGCCGGCTCCTATCCGCTGCTCCTGGTCTGCGGGTTCTTCCTCGGCATCGCCGGCACGATCTTCGCGGTCGGGATCCCGTTCGCCAACAACTGGTACGAACCCGCCCGCCGCGGCTTCGCGACCGGCGTGTTCGGGGCGGGCATGGTGGGCACGGCCCTGTCGGCCTTCTTCACCCCGCGTTTCGTGAACTGGTTCGGGCTCGTGCCCACCCACATCGTCGTGGCGGCCGCCCTCGCCGTGACCGCCGTGGTGTGCATCCTGGTGATGCGCAATGCTCCCGATTTCCGTCCCAACACCGACCCGGTGCTGCCCAAACTGACAGCCGCGGCGAAACTCGGTGTGACCTGGGAGATGTCGTTCCTGTACGCGGTCGTGTTCGGCGGATTCGTGGCGTTCAGCAACTATCTGCCCACCTACATCAAGACGATCTACGGCTTCTCCGCCGTCGACGCCGGTACGCGCACGGCGGGTTTCGCGCTCGCCGCGGTCCTCGCCCGGCCCGTGGGCGGAGCGCTGTCGGACCGGGTGCCGCCGAAATACGTGGTCCTGGTCTCGTTCACCGGCACCGCCGTGATGGCGGTGATCGCGACCTTCCAGCCCCCGCCCGACCTGTGGTCGGCGCTGACGTTCATCACAATGGCGATCTTCCTCGGCATCGGCACCGGCGGTGTGTTCGCGTGGGTGGCGCGCCGCGCCCCGGCGCACACAGTGGGCAGTGTCACCGGCATCGTCGCCGCTGCCGGTGGGCTCGGCGGCTACTTCCCGCCACTGGTGATGGGCGCGACCTACGACGCCGAAGGCAACGACTACACCGTCGGTCTGCTCCTGCTCGCGGCGACGGCACTGGTGTGCCTGTTCTACACCGCATTTCGGCTGCACGCCCATGAACCGCCCCCTGTCGCACGATCCGGAACCCGCGACGTACGTGAGGAGAAGCCGTGACGGACACCGCCGGAGTCGGGAACCGGATCGAGGAACTGCTCGTGCGCAGCGGACGGTTCTTCACCTCCGGCGAGCAGTCCGACGACACACGCACGGTCACGCGGCGCGGTGGCCGCGAGGGCGACATCTTCTACCGGGACCGCTGGAGCCACGACAAGGTCGTCCGCTCGACCCACGGGGTGAACTGCACCGGCTCGTGCTCGTGGAAGATCTACGTCAAGGACGGCATCATCACCTGGGAGACCCAGGAAACCGACTATCCGACAGTCGGTCCCGACCGTCCTGAGTACGAACCGCGCGGATGCCCGCGCGGCGCGGCCTTCTCCTGGTACACCTACTCGCCGACGCGCGTGCGCTATCCGTACGCGCGCGGGCTGCTCGTCGAGATGTACCGGGAGGCGCGGCAGCGACTCGGCGATCCGGTGCTCGCCTGGGCCGACGTCCAGAACGATCCCGAACGGCGCCGCCGCTACCAGCGTGCCCGCGGCAAGGGCGGACTGGTGCGCGTCACGTGGGCCGAGGCCACCGAGATGATCGCCGCCGCGCACGTCCACACCATCAAGGAGTACGGACCCGACCGGGTGGCCGGCTTCTCGCCGATCCCCGCCATGTCGATGGTCTCCTTCGCCGCCGGATCGCGGTTCGTCGAACTGCTCGGCGGCGTGATGACGTCGTTCTACGACTGGTACGCCGACCTACCGGTGGCGTCGCCGCAGGTCTTCGGCGATCAGACCGACGTACCCGAGTCCGGGGACTGGTGGGACGCCTCCTACCTGATGATGTGGGGTTCGAACGTGCCCGTCACCCGCACCCCGGACGCGCACTGGATGACGGAGGTCCGCTACCGCGGCACCAAGGTCGTCTCGGTGAGTCCGGACTACGCCGACAACACCAAGTTCGCCGACGAGTGGATGGCGTGCGCGGCCGGTACCGACGGTGCCCTGGCGATGGCGATGGGCCACGTGCTCCTCACCGAGTTCTATGTGCGGCAGCGCGTGCCGTTCTTCGTCGACTACGTGCGCCGGTACACCGACCTGCCCTTCCTCGTGCGGGTCGAGGAACGCGACGGAAGGCTCGTGCCGGGCAAGAACCTCACCGCCGCCGATCTCGGGCACAGCGTCGAGAACGCGGCCTTCAAACCGGTCTTCGTCGACGGTGCGACCGACACCGTCGTCGTACCCCCGGGCTCCCTCGGCTTCCGCTACGGCGACGACGGCATCGGAAAGTGGAATCTCGAACTCGGCGACCTCGTCCCGACATTGACGGTCGCGCCCGGCGGCGGGGGAGCGGGCGAGACCGCGGCGGTGTACCTGCCGAGCTTCGACACCGTCGACGGGCACGGTGAAAGCATCGAACGGGGCGTGCCGGTCCGTCGGATCGGGGACCACCTCGTGTGCACCGTCTTCGACCTGATGCTCGCGCAGTACGGGGTGAACCGTCCGGAGCTCGACCTGCCCGGGCAGTGGCCGAGCGGGTACGACGACCCGGGCTCGCCGTACACCCCGGCCTGGCAGGAGGCCCTCACCGGGGTGCCCGCGGCCCAGGCGATCCGGATCGCGACGGAGTTCGCCCGCAACGCCGAGGAGTCGGGCGGGCGTTCGATGATCATCATGGGGGCCGGCATCTGCCAGTGGTTCCACGGCGACGCGACCTATCGCGCCGTACTTGCGCTGCTCATGCTCACCGGCTGCATGGGACGCAACGGAGGCGGGTGGGCGCACTACGTCGGCCAGGAGAAGTGCCGTCCCGTCACGGGATGGGCGGCCATGGCGATGGGGACGGACTGGTCTCGCCCACCTCGCCAGATGGCCGGCACCTCCTACTGGTACGTGCACACCGACCAGTGGCGCTACGACGGTTACCGTGCCGACGCGCTGGCCAGTCCGCTGGGACGAGGTCGTTTCCGCGACAAGCACACGATGGACGTCATGGCGTCCGCGGTCGCCATGGGCTGGACACCCTTCTATCCCCAGTTCGACCGCAACACCCACGAGATTGCCGAACAGGCACGGGCGGCGGGACGGGAGATCCCGCAGCACGTCGCGCAGCAACTCGCCTCGGGTGAACTGAAACTGTCGGTGACCGACCCCGACGACCCGCGGAACTGGCCGCGCGTGCTCAGCGTGTGGCGGTCGAACCTGCTCGGCTCGTCCAGCAAGGGCAACGAGTATTTCCTGCGGCACCTGCTCGGCACTGATTCCAACGTGCAGGCCGAGCCGACGGCCCCCGGCCTGCGGCCCGGTGAGGTGGCGTGGCCCGACGACCTGCCCGAAGGAAAACTCGACCTGCTCATGTCGATCGACTTCCGCATGACCTCGACAACATTGTTCTCCGACATCGTCCTGCCCGCCGCGACCTGGTACGAGAAGGGCGACCTGTCGAGCACCGACATGCACCCCTACATCCACGCCTTCACCGCAGCGGTCGATCCGCCCTGGGAAACCCGTTCGGACTACGACGCTTTCGGCGCCATCGCGCAGACCTTCAGCACCCTCGCCCGGACCCACCTGGGAACCCGCACCGACATCGTGATGGGGACACTGCAGCACGACACGCCCGCAGCGATGGCGTATCCGTCCGGCACCGAGCGGGACTGGCGCTCGACCGGCGAGGTGCCGGTTCCGGGGAGGACGATGGGTCCGCTCACCGTCGTCGAACGGGACTACGGTGCGATCGCGGAGAAGTGGGCGACGCTCGGTCCGCTCGTCGAGTCCCTCGGGTTGAACACCAAGGGCGTCGTGACCCGGCCGGACCGTGAGGTCGCCGAACTGGCACAGAGATTCGGCGTGATGGATTCCGGTGCCGGACAGGGACGTCCGGCGATCACCACCGCCGAACGCATGGCCGACACGATCCTCGCGCTGTCGGGCACGTCCAACGGCAGGCTCGCCGTCGAGGGTTTCCGTGAACTGGAGAAACGCACCGGACGGCGACTCGTGCACCTCGCGGAGGGCAGCGAGGAACGGCGGATCACCTACGCCGACACCCAGGCCCGTCCCGTACCGGTCATCACGAGCCCGGAATGGTCGGGGAGCGAAACGGGAGGTCGCCGGTACGCGCCGTTCACGATGAACATCGAGGAGCTGAAACCGTTCCACACGTTGACGGGCCGGATGCACTTCTACGTCGACCACGACTGGCTCGAAGAGCTCGGGGAGCAGCTCCCGGTCTACCGGCCCCCACTCGACATGTCGCGGTTGTTCGGCGAACAGGCGGTCGGCTCCGGCGACGGTGTCGGTCTGACGGTGAGATACCTGACCCCGCACTCGAAGTGGTCGATCCACTCGGAATATCAGGACAACCTGTTCATGCTGTCGCTGTCCCGGGGCGGGCCGACGATGTGGATGTCGCCGGCCGACGCCGCAAAGATCTCGGTGAGCGACAACGACTGGGTCGAGGCCGTCAACCGCAACGGTGTCGTGGTGTGCCGGGCGATCGTCTCGCACCGGATGCCCGAAGGGGTGGTGTTCGTCTACCACGCCCAGGACCGCGTCATCGACGTCCCGCGCAGCGAGACCACCGGACGCCGCGGCGGCATCCACAATTCGCTGACCCGCATCCTCATCAAGCCGAGCCACCTGGCCGGTGGATACGCGCAGACGGCCTACGCGTTCAACTATCTCGGCCCGACGGGCAACCAGCGCGACGAGGTGACGATCGTGCGTCGCCGATCCCAGGAGGTCGTCTACTGATGCGTGAGCAGGAAGCGAGGCGATCGTGAAGGTCATGGCACAACTCGCGATGGTGATGAACCTCGACAAGTGCATTGGATGCCACACCTGCTCGGTGACCTGCAAACAGGCGTGGACCAACCGGTCGGGCACCGAGTACGTGTGGTTCAACAACGTCGAAACCCGCCCGGGCCAGGGCTATCCGCGCACCTACGAGGACCAGGAACGCTGGCGCGGTGGCTGGGTCCGGGATACCAAGGGACGGCTGCGTCTCCGCGACGGTGGACGCCTCGCGAAACTCGCCCGCATCTTCTCGAACCCGAAGATGCCGTCGATCCACGACTACTACGAACCGTGGACCTACGACTACGACAACCTGACGAACGCCCCGCTCGGCGACCACGTCCCGGTGGCCTCGCCGCGCAGCCTCATCTCCGGTGAACCGATGAAGGTGGAATGGTCGGCGAACTGGGACGACAACCTCGGTGGCTCACCGGCGATCGTGCCCGACGACCCGATCCTGAAGAAGGTCGGCGACCGGGTCAAGCTCGAGTTCGAGCAGACCTTCATGTTCTACCTGCCGCGGATCTGCGAGCACTGCCTCAACCCGTCGTGTGTGGCGTCGTGTCCGTCCGGCGCGATGTACAAGCGGTCGGAGGACGGCATCGTCCTCGTCGACCAGGACCGGTGCCGCGGCTGGCGGATGTGCGTGTCCGGATGCCCGTACAAGAAGGTGTACTTCAACCACAAGACCGGGAAGGCCGAGAAGTGCACCTTCTGCTACCCGCGGGTCGAGGTGGGGCTGCCGACCGTGTGTTCGGAGACATGCGTGGGCAGGCTCCGGTACATCGGTCTGGTCCTCTACGACGTCGATCGGGTCCTGGAGGCGGCATCGGTGGAGAACGACACCGACCTGTACGAGGCGCAACGCGGCCTGCTGCTCGACCCCCGTGACCCCGAGGTGATCGCCGGCGCCCGCGCCGAGGGCATCTCCGACGAGTGGATCGAGGCCGCGCAACGGTCCCCGGTCTACGACCTGATCAGCACTTACCGGGTCGCGTTGCCGCTGCATCCGGAATACCGGACGATGCCGATGGTCTGGTACGTGCCACCGCTGTCACCGGTCGTCGACGCCGTCAGCCGGGAGGGACACGACGGCGAGGACATCGGCAACCTGTTCGGCGCCCTCGACGCCCTGCGCATCCCCATCGCGTACCTCGCGGAACTGTTCACCGCCGGGGACACCGCGACGGTCGAGGCGGTGTTGCGACGACTCGCCGCGATGCGCTCCTACATGCGCGACATCAATCTCGGCCGCGAGACCCGCCCAGAGATCCCCGAGGCCGTCGGCATGACCGAGGAACGGATCTACGAGATGTACCGGCTCCTCGCGCTCGCCAAGTACGACGAGCGGTACGTCATCCCGACCGCCTACGCGGCCGAAGGACATCGGCTCGAGGAGTCGGCGACGGACTGCGCGCTGTCCTACGAAGGTGGCCCCGGCATGTACGAGTCGGGTCCGTTCGGGGAGGCCAGCGGCGTCCCGGTCCCGGTGGCGGTCGAGACCTTCCACGCTCTCGCACAGCGGCAGACCAGTGAGGGGATGGCGGCGAACGCGTCGAACCCGTCGCGGGTGAACCTCCTGAACTGGGACGGCAAGGGCGTACCGACGGGCATGTTCCCGGGCGGTCACGACACGAGGGGGGAGAAGCAATGAGACTGCTGCGTCCACGGCGCGCCGGCGTCGATCGCGCCCTGCACCGTCGCCTCGTCCGTCAGGCCGCGTCGCTGCTGCTCGCCTATCCCGACGCCGGACACGCCGGACGGCTGGACGTCGCCGGGCAGCTCGTCGACCACATCACCGGTCCCGAGCAGGACATGCTGGGGACGGCGGTCCGCGCACTGGACGAACCGGATCTGCTCGTCCTGGCCCAGCGGTACGTCGAGACCTTCGACCTGCGGCGACGCTCGACGATGTACCTGACCTACTGGACCGCGGGCGACACCCGGAATCGCGGCGCCGAGATGCACGCCTTCGCGAGTGCCTACCGCGCCGCGGGCGTCGAGCCGCCCGCCCACGAATCACCCGACCATCTGCCGGTCGTCCTCGAATTCGCGGCCACCGTGGATCCCGCCGCGGGCGAGGAACTCCTCACCCGGTATCGGGTGGCCCTCGACGTGCTGCACACCTCCCTGCACGAGGCCGGCTCGCCGTACGCGCAGGTCGTCGCAGCCGTGTGCGCGACGCTCCCGCCGGTCACCGACCGGGACGAGGAACGGGCCCGGCGCCTCGCGCAGGCGGGACCGCCCCGAGAGTCGATCGGTCTGCAGCCCTTCACTCTGACGGTGCCGCCCCGGCGAGGAGTTCCGGAATCATGAGTGCAGGAGAGATCTTCTGGGACGTGGTGCCGTACGTGACGCTCGCGATCGTCGCGGTGGGGACCTGGTGGCGGTACCGATACGACAAGTTCGGATGGACCACCCGTTCGTCCCAGCTGTACGAGGCGCGGTTGCTGCGCATCGCGAGCCCCATGTTCCACTTCGGGATCCTGGTCGTGATCGTCGGCCACGTCATCGGCCTGGTGATCCCGCAGTCGTGGACCGACGCCGTGGGATTGAGTCAGCACGCCTATCACGTGCAGGCCATCACGCTCGGCACGATCGCGGGTGTCTCGACGCTCGTCGGCATCTCCCTGCTCGTGTATCGCCGTCGCACCCGCGGTCCCGTCTTCAGCGCCACCACTCTCAACGACAAGGTCATGTATGTCGTGCTCGTCGCCGCGATCGTGGCGGGTCTCGCCACCACGCTGATGGGGTCGGGTGTCGTGGGCGAGGAACACAACTACCGGGAGACCGTCTCGCCGTGGTTCCGGTCGATCTGGGTCCTGCAACCCCGCGGCGACCTGATGGTGGAGGCGCCGTTCAGCTTCCAGCTGCACGCGCTGATCGGCCTCGTGCTCTTCGCGATATGGCCGTTCACCCGCCTAGTCCACGCCTTCAGTGCCCCCGTCGGATACCTGTTCCGGCCGTACATCGTCTACCGCAGCCGCGAGGAGGCACGTCCCGGCCGGCTCGTGGGTTCGCAACCGCAACGACGGGGGTGGTGAGCGCGACCGATGGTGGGGGACAGTCCCGGTGTACTGTGAAACGTTCCGCGCCCTCCGACCTTGTCAGGACCACCGAAGATCCCCATGGCTTCCAGTTCCCACGTGAAGAACGACGCTTCGACCCCCGCACCCGTCGCGGCCACCGGCGTCCGCCGCTCGGTCCTCCCCGGGGGAGTGCGGGTCGTCACCGAGCACGTCCCGGGAGTGCGCTCGGCGGCCGTCGGCGTGTGGGTCGGTGTCGGATCCCGCGACGAACAACCGTCGGTCGCAGGCGCCGCCCACTTCCTCGAGCACCTGCTGTTCAAAGCGACCCCGACGCGTACCGCTCTCGACATCGCCGAGACGATGGACGGGATCGGGGGAGAGCTCAACGCGTTCACCAGCAAGGAACACACCTGCTTCTACGCGCACGTCCTCGACGACGACCTGCCGATCGCCGTCGACGTCGTCGCCGACGTCGTCCTGCGCGGCCGGTGCCTGAGCGCGGACGTCGACGTCGAGCGTCAGGTGGTGCTCGAGGAGATCGCGATGCGCGACGACGATCCGGAGGATCTGCTCGGCGACTCGCTGCTCACCGCGCTGTACGGCGATCACCCCATCGGCCGGCCGATCATCGGATCCGTCGAGTCGATCGAGTCCATGACCCGGACCCAGCTGCACTCGTTCCATGTGCGCCGCTACACCCCGCCGCGGATGGTCGTCGCGGTCGCCGGCAACGTCGACCACGCGCACACAGTCGAACTGGTCCGCCGCGCCTTCGCCGGTCACCTGGACGACGCGGCCACCCCCGCGCCCTGCCGAGACGGACGGCTCGAACTGCGCACTGCACCGACGATGAGCATCGTCGAGCGCGACAACGAGCAGGCGCACCTGACGCTCGGCGTGCGGTCCTTCGGTCGGCACGACGGGCGTCGCTGGGCGCTGTCGGTGCTCAACGCAGCCGTCGGCGGTGGGCTGAGTTCGCGCCTGTTCCAGGAGGTGCGCGAGAAGCGGGGCCTGGCCTACTCGGTGTACTCCGGCACCGACACCTTCGCCGACACCGGCGCCTTCTCCGTGTACGCGGGCTGCCAGCCCGACAATCTCGGTGAGGTCGCCGCGGTGGTCCGTGAGGTGCTCACCGACGTGGCCGAACACGGCATCACCGACGCGGAATGCGCTCGCGCAAAGGGGTCGCTGCGCGGCGGTCTCGTGCTCGGACTCGAGGACACCGGGGCGCGCATGCACCGGATCGGTCGCAGCGAACTGAGCTACGGGCAGCACTGGGGCATCACTGAGACCCTCGAACGCATCTCGTCGGTGTCCACCGAGGAGGTGCGCAGCGTGGCAGCCGACCTGCTGCACCGGCCGTTCGCGGTCGCCGTCGCCGGCCCCTACCGGCGCACGCGTGATCTTCCGGCGTCGGTGCGCGCGCTCGTGTCCTGAATCGTCCTCAGCTGAGCCAGTCGGCTCCGGAGGCGTCCGATGTCGTGCGCGACGGGTCCCACCGCGGCAGCGAGTTCCGACGCCGCGACCTCCGAGACGAACACGACCCGCACGTCGCGGTCGTGGAGCACATCCACGAGATTGGCGAACCGCTGCGCGGGTTCGCGACCCACGGTCGTCAGATCCGGGATCTTGTCGACGACCCAGAACAAGTGGTCCGCCGCGAGCGCCAGATAGTCGGCCGGAGCCGTGGGATGCCCGCAGAGATCGCGGAAATCGAACCAGAGACAGTCCTTCTCGGCCCGTAGGGCGCGGAGCGGACGCCCCGCCGGGCGCAGAACCCGATGTTCGACCGGTGCCGGCCGCTCGAGACCGAGCCGTCGTAGCTGCGGATCGGACGGGGAGACGGCCCAGATCCCTGATGCGAATCCCTTCGCATGGTCGGAGCCGAGCCGGTGGTCGCGCGGACCGTCCAGAGCGACGATGGTCGCGCTCCGCTCGACGAGCTCGATCGTCGGGACGAAGCCGTCGTGGAAGAGCGGGTTGGGGAGCAGGTCGCGTGGAGGATAGTTCGAGGTCAGGACGAGACGCGTGCGGCGAGCGAGCAGTGCGGGGAACAGCCGGGCGACGAACGTGCCGTCCGCCGGATCGTGGACGTGGAATTCGTCGAAGCACACGAGTTCGGCGCGGCCGATCAGGTGATCGAGTGCGGCGTCGAGATCGAAGCGGTGCCGTCGCAGCTCGACGTGCAGGTCGCGGAAGAACTCGTGGAAGTGGACGCGCAGCTTGTTCCGTCCGGGATAGGCCGAGAAGTACACGTCGGCGAGCCAGCTCTTGCCGCGTCCGGGTGGGCCCCACAGGTAGACGTTCGGGCGCTCGGGATGACACAGCTGTTCGACAGCGTCGTGTTGCGCGGGATCGAGCACGAACCCCCGGCTGCGCGAGGCGTCCTCGAAGACCGTGCGGGGGACGGGGTTCGACGAGGCGGTGTTCGGCGACATGCGGTTTCTGCGTCGGCGCAACCTCACGGCCGTTACTCTATCATCGTAGAGTGACGACTTCACCCGAACGTCCCTCCCGGCGCACGGCCATCAGCGATGCCGCCCTCGAACTCGCCGCCCGCGGTGGCAACCACGCGGTGACGCACACGGGCGTCGACGTGCACCTCGGCCTGCCGAAGGGATCGACCTCCTACTACTTCCGCACCCGCCACGCGCTCGTCTCGGCTGCGATCACCCGCCTCGCCGAACGGTCGCGCGCGGATTTCGCCGCGCTGTTCGACGACACGACCGGCGACCCGAGCCCTCCTGCCGACCTGATCGCGCGCTATCTCGAACGCCTGCTCACTGTGCGTCGCACCGATGTGCTGGCTCGCTACGCGCTCGCGCCCGACGCGCGCCTCGAACCGGAGGCTGCCGAGGCGCTCGCGGCCTGCATGTTCTCGATCTCCGCGGCCACCGATCTCGTGCGGGAGCTCGGTGCGCCGGACCCCGAGACCGCGGGGCGCGATCTGGTGACCCTGCTCGAAGGAGTTCTGTTCGACCGCACCCACGGCGCTCGTGCCCATACATCCTCGGATTCGGACACGGCGTGCGTCGACGAGATCCGTTCGGCGGTCGCTCTGTGGCTCGACGCGCTCTGCACGCAGCAGTAGGTGGCGTTCGACCCGCTCGGGACGTCTACGGGTGGTTGCGTAGGATTTCCGGGGGAGACGGCAACGAAAGGGCGTGACGACGCAAGTGGATGCAACAAAGGTTCGGGTGGGTGTACTCGGTGCTGCCGGCAAGGTCGGCCAGGCGATCTGCGCCGCCGTCGACGCCGCGTCCGATCTCGAGCTCGTCGCCACCGTCGACAAGGGCGACAGCCTCGACGCCTTCGTGAACTCGCAGACCCAGGTGGTCGTCGACTTCACCCACCCCGACGTCGTCATGGACAACCTGCACTTCCTCGTCGAGAACGGCATCCACGCCGTGGTCGGAACCACCGGCTTCGACGACGAGCGGCTGGATCGCGTGCGGAGCTGGCTCGCCGACCGCCCCGAGGTGGGCGTGCTCATCGCGCCGAACTTCGCGATCGGTGCCGTGCTGTCGATGCGCTTCGCTCAGACCGCCGCCCGGTTCTTCGATTCCGTCGAGGTGATCGAGCTGCACCACCCGAACAAGGCCGACGCCCCGTCCGGCACCGCCTACCGCACCGCCCGTCTGATCGCGCAGGCCCGCGCCGAGGCCGGTGTGGCTCCGAGCCCGGACGCCACCACCACCGAACTCGACGGTGCGCGCGGCGGTGACGTCGACGGTGTCCGCGTGCACTCCGTGCGTCTCGCCGGCCTCGTCGCTCACCAGGAGGTGCTGCTCGGCACCCAGGGCGAGACCCTCACCATTCGGCACGACTCGATCGACCGTTCCTCCTTCGCTCCCGGCGTGCTGCTCGGTGTGCGGGAGATCGGTAAGCGACCGGGGCTGACCGTCGGAATCGATCCCCTCCTCGACCTGTGAGAACCGGCTCGCTCAAGGTCCTCGTCCCCATTGCGTTCATCGTGGTGGCGCTGGGGTTCTACTTCGTTCTGCTCGGCTCCACCGGCCTGGAACTGGTCCGGTCCGGTGAGGTCGCGGCGATCGGTCTCGGGATCGGCATCCTCATTCTCCCGATCGTGGGAGCCTGGATCGTCTACGCGACCCTCCGCGCAGGGCTGCAGCATCAGCACCTCGCGCGGCGGATCCACGACGAAGGCCTCGAACTCGACATCGACGACCTGCCCCGCATGCCGTCGGGGCGGGTCGAGCGGGACGCCGCCGACGAACTGTTCGCGACCGTGAAGCAGGAATGGGAAGCCGACCCCGACAACTGGCGCAACTCCTACCGGCTCGCACGCGCCTACGACTATGCGGGCGACCGCAGTCGTGCGCGGGAGACGATGCGCCGAGCCGTTGCGCTCGAGAAGCTCGAACGGGACGGCCAAGCCGGTTCCTGAACCGGCGAGCGGCTTTGACAACCTCGAGATGGTGCAGCAGCCTGCTGATGTGACGGACGAGGCTGTGGAAGACCGGGCAGGGGCGGGCGAGGCAGGGCGCGAGGACGGATCCCGCACAGTGCTGGTGGTGCATCACACCCCCTCGCCGCCGACTCGCGAGATCCTCGAAGCCGTCCTGGAGGGAGCGCGGGACCCGGAGATCACGGGTGTCACCGTCCGGGTGGTCCCCGCGCTGGGCGCCACGGTGCCCGATGTGCTGGCCGCCGACGGCTTCCTGTTCGGCACGACAGCCAATTTCGGTTACATGTCGGGTGCGCTCAAGCACTTCTTCGACACGGTCTACTACCCGTGTCTCGATGCCGTGGCCGGCCGTCCCTACGGTCTGTGGGTGCACGGGAACAACGACACCGCCGGCGCTGTGGCGTCGGTTCGGCGCTTGACCACCGGGTTGGGTCTCGTGCAGGCTGCTGCCGATCTCGAGATCACCGGACCGGTCGACGCGAAGGTACGCGAGCAGTGCTACGAGCTCGGCGCCATCGTCGCGGCGACCGCGGCCGGTGACATCTGACGTCAGCGGAAGTTCTTCTCCGTGAACGACTTGAGGCCCTTTCCGGCGGTTTCGAGGGCCATCTTCTCGGCGCGCCGCACGAGGAATCCGGGGATGGGGACCTTCGGATCGATGGTCAGTGAGAACTCGGCCGTCGTGCCGGATCCCTTGGCGGTGAGGGTGTAGGCGCCGTCCTGCTGGCGCTGCTGGCTGCTCTCCACCAGGGTCCACGACATCGACCCGTCGCCGTTCCAGGAGTACTCGACGACCTGCTCGTCGGTGATGCCGACGATCGAGACGGTCATCCGTACGCGGTGGGGTCGTCCGTCGGGGTGGGTGGACTCGACGGTGACGGACTTGTGGGTCGACGACCACTCGGGCAGGCGTTCGACCGCGGCGAGCGCGGCCATCACCTGCTCCGGGGTTGCGTCGATGTCGAAACTCCTGGTGCTGCTGACTGCCATGCGCCCTCCGCGTCGCCCGATTGTGTGCGTCGGCACTCTATCGTGCGGTGAGGTGCCTTACGCGTCGCTGCGCGGGTTCGTGTCGTCGGGGCCCGCAGTGTCGTTGCGGCCGGCGGCGTCGTCCGGGCCCGCGGTGTCGCTCGGGTCGGACGGCTGCGGCTCGGTGGGTGCGGGCGGGGTGGGCTTCGCCCAGCCACCCTGACGGCGCCATTCGTCGGCGCGGCGCTGATAGCGCATCTGCTCCCGTAGGGCGCCCTGTACCGCCTGCGCCATCCAGGAGTTGAGTGACACTCCGCTCTGCTGCGCCGCTTCCTCGGCCTTGGTCTTGATCTGTTCGACGAGGCGCAGGGTGACCCGGCTGATGTCGCCCGTCATCTCCTCGAAGGACGGCGTCGGATCCTCGTGCGGGGGAGCGGGTTCGCTGTGGACGGCGAGGACGGCATCGGTGCCGTCGAGGCGCACCGTGACGGTGCGGTCGCCGAGTTCGTCGCTGATCTTGCTGGCCATGTCGGACAGTGCTGCCAGGACCGCGAGGCGGACGGGTGCGGCGATGGCGGTCGCGAGGTCGAGGCGCGTTAGTGTGCGGACGGAAGAGACGGCGCGTCCGGAGGATGCGCGACGACCGAGGCGAGGAGGAGACGATGGCGCCCGAACCCGCCGTTCCGAAGGTCCGGCTCATCGCCACGACGGAGTTCCACGTCCCCGACGACGTCGACTGGGACACCGACGCCGAGGGCGGCGAAGCGCTCGTCGAGTTCGCCGGTCGCGCCTGCTACCAGAGCTGGTCCAAGCCCAACCCCCGCACCGCGACGAACGGCGGATATCTCCGTCACCTGCTCACCGTGGGGCACCTGTCCGTTCTCGAACACGCGACGGCGACCTTCTACATCACCGGCATCTCCCGTTCGTGCACGCACGAGCTGATCCGGCACCGGCACTTCTCGTTCTCGCAGCTGTCGCAGCGTTTCGTCGCCGACGGTGAGGTGCCCGTGGTGGTTCCGCCCGCGATTGCGGGCGATGCCGAACTCGAGGAGTTGTTCTTCGCGGCCGCGGAGCGCAGCCGCGAGGCGTATGTGGCGCTGTTGGCGGCGCTCGACGAGAAGCTCTCGCATCTTCCCGCCGGTCCGTTGCGCGCCAAGCAGGTCCGGGAGGCCGCCCGGGCGGTGCTCCCCAACGCCACGGAGACCCGCATCGTCGTCACCGGAAACTACCGATCGTGGCGTCACTTCGTCGCCATGCGCGCGACCGAACATGCCGACGTCGAGATCCGGCGTCTCGCCGTCGAATGTGTGCGTCAGCTCGCGGATGCCGCACCGAACGCGTTCTCGGACTTCGCGATCACGAAGCTGGCCGACGGCAGTGAGATCGCAGCTCCCACGCTTGCGACCGACCTCTGATCGACCGCTACACCGATCTGTGATCCGTCTTCGGGGGGCGGGCGTGTGTCGAGGCGGCCCTGCCACGCGGTAGCCTTCTGACCATGACCAACGGTGATTCCGCAACTGCTGTCGAGCTTCCGTTCGGCACCGTCGCCACAGCGATGGTGACCCCGTTCACTGCCGATGGCAAGCTCGACGTGGATGCGGGCGTGAGTCTGGCGAACTACCTCGTCGACGGTGGCTGTGACGCACTGGTTCTCGCCGGTACGACCGGCGAATCGCCCACGACGACCGAGAACGAGAAGATGGAGCTGATGCGGGCCGTGCTCGCATCCGTCGGCGACCGCGCCAAGATCATCGCCGGGGCCGGCAGCAACGACACCGCCCACAGCGTCGAGCTCGCCCGCGACGCCGCGCGAGCCGGTGCACACGGCCTGCTCGTGGTGACCCCGTACTACTCGCGGCCCCCGCAGGCCGGCCTCTACGCCCACTTCGTCGCGGTGGCCGACGCGACCGATCTGCCGGTCATGCTCTACGACATCCCACCTCGATCCGTCGTGCCGATCGAGACCGACACACTGCGTCTGCTCGCCGAGCACCCCCGGATCGTCGCGGTGAAGGACGCCAAGGGCGATCTGAACGCGGGCGCCGAGCTGATCGGTACCACCGACCTGAAGTTCTACTCGGGCGACGACCCCCTGAACCTGCCGTGGCTGTCCGTGGGCGCCGTCGGATTCGTCAGCGTCATCGGCCATCTCGTGCCCGGTCGCCTGCGCGAACTGCACACCGCTTTCGAAGCCGGCGATCTCGAACTCGCCCGCCGCATCAATCTGTCGATGGTGCCCATCTATCGCGCCGTCGCTCGGCTGGGCGGCGTGAGCGCCTCGAAGGCCGGCCTGCGGCTGCTCGGCATCGACGTCGGAGAGCCTCGTCTGCCGCAGGTCGCTCCGGTGACCGCGCAGATCGACGCTCTCGCGGCGGATCTCCAGGCTGCGGGGGTGCTGTGATGAGCCGCCCCGCACGCGGCCGGGGCCGCGCCACCCGCAACGCCGGTCCGCCCGCCCGCGTTCCGCGGCGTGTCGCGCAGAACTCGGCGAACCCCCAGCGTCCGGACGCCCGCATCGTCGATCCCACCGAGCGATTGGGTCTGCCGCCGAAGGCTCCTCGCGACGGTCTGCGGGTCGTCGCGCTCGGCGGTATCGGCGAGATCGGCCGCAACATGACGGTCTTCGAGCACCAGGGCCGGCTGCTCGTCGTCGACTGCGGGGTGCTCTTTCCCGAGGACCAGCAGCCGGGCGTCGACCTGATCCTGCCCGACTTCCGGTACATCGAGGACCGGATGGACGACGTCGAGGCGATCGTCCTCACCCACGGCCACGAGGACCACATCGGTGCCGTGCCGTTCCTGCTGCGCCTGCGCCCCGACATCCCGGTCGTCGGGTCCAAGTTCACCCTGGCGCTCGTCGCGGCGAAGTGCCGCGAACACCGCCAGCGTCCCAACCTCGTCGAGGTCGTCGAGGGGCAGACCACCTCGCACGGTCCGTTCGAGTGCGAGTACTTCGCGGTCAACCACTCCATCCCGGACGCGATCGCCGTCGCGATCCGCACCGCTGCGGGCATCGTGCTGCACACCGGCGACATCAAGCTCGACCAGCTGCCGCTCGACAACCGTCTCACCGACCTCGCGGGCTTCTCCCGCCTCGGCGACGAGGGTGTCGATCTGTTCCTCGTCGACTCGACGAACGCCGAGGTCCCCGGCTTCGTCACACCGGAGCGCGAGATCGGCGGAGTGCTCGACACCGTCATCGGCAAGGCCGCCAACCGGGTGATCGTCGCGTCCTTCGCGAGCCACGTGCACCGCATCCAGCAGATCGTCGACGTCGCCGAGCGCTACAACCGGCGTGTGGCGTTCGTCGGCCGGTCGATGGTCCGCAACATGCAGATCGCGCAGGATCTGGGCTACCTGAACGTGCCCGACGGCCTCGAGGTCGACATCGACACCGCCGCGAGCCTGCCCGACGACCGGGTCGTGCTGGTCTCCACCGGTTCGCAGGGCGAACCGCTCTCGGCGCTGTCCCGGATGGCGCGCGGCGAGCACCGGCAGATCAACATCCGGGCCGACGACCTCGTCGTCCTCGCGTCGTCGCTGATCCCTGGCAACGAGAACTCCGTGTTCGCGGTCGTCAACGGCCTGGCCAAGCGCGGCGCGAAGGTCGTCACCCAGCAGAACGCGAAGGTGCACGTCTCCGGTCACGCGTCGGCCGGCGAGCTGCTGTATCTCTACAACGCGGTGCGACCCACCAACGCGATGCCCGTCCATGGCGAGTGGCGCCACCTGCGGGCGAACGCCGCACTGGCCGAGGCCACGGGTGTTCCCCGCGAGCGGATCGTGCTCGCGGAGGACGGTGTGGTCGTCGACATGGTCGACGGACTCGCGGAAATCGTCGGGCGCGTCCCGGTCGGTCACGTCTACGTCGACGGCCTGTCGGTAGGCGACGTGGGCGAGTCCACGCTGTCCGATCGTCTCGTCCTCGGCGAGGGTGGTTTCATCTCCATCTCAGTCGCGGTCGACGCCGCGACCGGCCGTGCGGTGAGCACCCCGGAGGTCTCCGGTCGCGGTTTCTCCGACGACCCGGACGCACTCGACGAGGCGGCGCAGCTCGTCGACAAGGCGCTCAACGAACTCGCTGCCGAAGGGGTCACGGAGACCCATCGCATCGCCCAGGGCATCCGCCGGGTCGTCGGCCGCTGGGTCGCCGAGACCTATCGTCGTCGCCCGATGATCGTGCCCACGGTGATCCCGGTCTCCTGATTGCGGTCCGCGCGGGCCCGCCGAACACGCGGGCTCGCGCGATGGGCGAGGGCAGGAGTGATCGCTAGAGTGGCGGAATGAGCCTCGCCCGAAGCGAACGACATGCCCTCGTCCGCACCATGTCCGAGGTCGGACCCGACGCGCCGACGCTCTGCGGCGACTGGACGGTCCGGGATCTCGCCGCGCACCTGCTCGTCCGCGAGCGCCGCGTGGACGCGATGCCCGGCATCGTCGTCCCGGCCCTGGCCGATCACACGGAGAAGGTGCGACGCTCCGCCACCGACCGACAGTGGGCACACGTGCTCGCCGACGTCGATTCCGGCCCGCCGAAGTGGTCGCCGATGTTCCTGTTCGACGCCGTCGCCAACGCGGCGGAGATGTTCGTGCACCATGAGGACGTGCGCCGCGCGCAGCCCGGATGGGAGCCGCGGACGCTGTCGGCGGACGATCAGGACCAGCTTTGGCGCATCGCGCGGATGATCGGACGCAACAGCTACGGCGGATGCGACGTCACGGTGATCTTCGAGAGGTTCGGTTCCGGCGAGCGGGTCGCCCTGCGCAAGCGCGGTCCGCGCACCGTCGTGCTGCGCGGCGAACCGTCCGAACTCGTGCTGCACGCCTTCGGCCGCGACCAGGTGCGGCTCGAGATCGAGGGCGACGAGTCGGCGGTCTCCGAACTGGCGGGATCGAAACGCGGCCTGTGAGCGCTCGCCCGGACGGCGTGTGACCAGTGCCGCCGACCGGTACCCGTGTTGCTGATGGTTCATGAGAGGTCCGTGCGGCTACCCTGGCGGATATGGCAGGAAAGTCGTCGGGCAGCCGCGGAACGTCGTCTACGACCTCTCGGTCGCGGACGGGGGCGCGGGGCTCGGGCGGCAGCACCTCCCGTGCTCGCAGCGCGGCTGCCTCCACCTCGAAGACCAGATCGACCGCGAAGACGAAGGCGTCCGGATCGACCCGGTCCACCCCTGCGCGCAAGCCGCGCGCCGCGGCCTCGACCGCGAACCGTCGCAGCGGCGGCACCGCACGTCGCGCTCCGGCCGCGAGTCGACGCCCCGCGCCCGCCCGTCCCCGGCGCAGTTCCGGGGGGATCCTCACCGCCGTGGGCCGCACCGTCGGCGCCGGCTGGATGATGACGGCCCGCGCTGTCGGAGCCACGACCCGCACGATGGGTCGCGCCACCGAGATCGAGTCCGGACACCGTCGCGACGGCATCGCGCTCGGATTGATCTCCATCGGTGTGATCATCGCCGGCACGGTGTGGTTCGGCGTCGGCGGCCCGGTGGGGGAGTGGGTCGAGACGGCCGTCCGCGCCATAACGGGTGGTGCGAGCGCGGTCCTTCCGCTCGTCGCGGTCGGCATCGCGGTGACGCTCATGCGCACCGAACCGCATCCCGAGATCCGTCCCCGGCTCGTCGTCGGCGGACTGCTCGTCGGTCTCCCCGCACTGGGCCTGTGGCACGTCGCCTCCGGTTCACCCACCGACGCGGAGGGCCGCTCGGAAGGGGCCGGTTTCGTCGGTGCCGCCGTGGGCGGCCCGCTCACTTCCGGGCTCACCGTCTGGCTGTCCGTGCCGCTGATGCTCCTCGCGGCGGGCTTCGGGATCCTGTTGCTCACCGGCACCACGGTGCGGGAGCTGCCCGAACTGTTCCGCGACTACTTCGGCCTCGGCTACCGCGCCGACGACGAGTACGGCGACTACGACGACGATTACGGCTACGACGAGCCGCCGATGTTCGACGCCGACGGCTACCCGATCGACGAGCCGCCCGCCCCCAAGCGGTCCCGCCGCCGGCGTACCCCGGTGGAGAACTACCCGCCTGACGAGTTCGACGGCGACGCGAAGACGGAGGTGCTCCCGCTGTGGGACGACCGCGCATCCGAACCCGAGGCGCCCGCCTCACCGCCGGCCACACTGGAGGTGCCCTCGGTCGCCGAGACCCCGGCCGCAGCGCCGGCCCCGGCTCCCGCCCGCAAGAAGCCGAAGGCCGCCCCGGTACCCGAGGTCGTCGACCAGACCTCCGAGCCGGAACCGGCCGAGACGTTCGTGCGCGACCGCGAGGTCGACGGCGACTACACGCTGCCCTCACTGGAGCTGCTCACCAAGGGCGACCCGCCCAAGACGCGGTCGGCCGCGAACGACCAGATGATCGAGGCGATCACCGAGGTCCTCGAACAGTTCAAGATCGACGCCGCGGTCACCGGCTTCACCCGTGGCCCGACCGTCACCCGCTACGAGGTCGAACTCGGCCCCGGCGTCAAAGTCGAGAAGATCACCGCGCTCGCCCGCAACATCGCGTATGCGGTTGCGACCGACAACGTCCGGTTGCTCGCACCGATCCCGGGCAAGTCCGCCGTCGGCATCGAAGTCCCCAACACCGACCGCGAACTCGTGCGGCTGTCGGACGTGCTCGCAGCACCGTCGACCCGCCGCGACCATCACCCCCTCGTCATCGGTCTCGGCAAGGACATCGAGGGCGACTTCGTCTCCGCCAACCTCGCGAAGATGCCGCACCTGCTGGTCGCCGGTTCGACCGGTTCCGGTAAGTCGAGCTTCGTCAACTCGATGCTCGTGTCGCTGCTCATCCGCGCGACGCCCGACGAGGTGCGGATGATCCTCATCGACCCCAAGATGGTCGAGCTGACGCCCTACGAGGGCATCCCGCACCTGATCACGCCGATCATCACGCAGCCGAAGAAGGCCGCGGCGGCACTGGCCTGGCTCGTCGAGGAGATGGAGCAGCGCTACCAGGACATGCAGGCCAACCGCGTGCGCCACATCGACGACTTCAACACGAAGGTGAAGTCGGGGGAGATCACCGCACCGCTCGGCAGCGAGCGCGTGTACCGGCCGTATCCGTACATCCTCGCCATCGTCGACGAGCTCGCCGACCTGATGATGACGGCCCCACGCGACGTCGAGGACGCGATCGTCCGCATCACCCAGAAGGCCCGCGCCGCCGGCATCCACCTCGTGCTCGCCACCCAGCGACCCTCGGTGGACGTCGTCACGGGTCTCATCAAGACGAACGTGCCCTCGCGACTCGCGTTCGCGACGAGTTCGCTCACCGACTCGCGTGTCATCCTCGACCAGCCCGGTGCCGAGAAGCTCATCGGTATGGGCGACGGACTGTTCCTGCCGATGGGTGCGGGCAAGCCGATCCGCCTGCAGGGTGCGTTCATCACCGACGAGGAGATTGCAGGGGTCGTCGACTTCGCCAAGAACCAGGCCGAACCCGAGTACAACGAGGGCGTCACCGCCCCGAAGGCCGGCGACAAGAAGGACGTCGACCCCGACATCGGCGACGACCTCGACGTCTTCCTGCAGGCCGTCGAACTCGTCGTCACGAGCCAGTTCGGTTCGACGTCGATGCTGCAGCGCAAGCTCCGCGTCGGCTTCGCCAAGGCCGGTCGCCTGATGGACCTGATGGAGACCCGAGGCGTGGTCGGGCCGAGCGAGGGCAGCAAGGCCCGCGAGGTGCTGGTCAAACCCGAGGAACTCGACGGCCTGCTGTACTCGATCCGTGGCGGCGGGGATCCGGTGGAAGTGCCTGCCGCAGAGCAGTGAGACATGCCCGTTCGACCGGCCGTCCCTGTTGCCTTCCGGCGGGAAGTGACGATGTGTGGCACAATCGTGGGAGCTGTGGAGGGGAGTATCCCCAGATCCGCGGCGGTCTCGTCAACACGTTCGGCACCGATGCCGTCCCGGGGCCGTCGGTCCGGCGATAGTCCGGGCGGGAGAGACCTCCGGCAGGTACGCATACCTACCGGAAGGCCTATGTGCCCATGCACGTAAACCTGACTACCTGGTTGATCACGATCGCCGTCATCATCGGGTTGTTCATCTTCGACTTCTTCGCCCACGTCCGCAAGCCGCACGCGCCCACACTGCGCGAATCCGGTTTCTGGTCGGCCGTCTTCGTCGCCATCGCGATCCTCTTCGGCGTGATCGTCTTCGCGGTCTGGGGACCGACCTACGGCGGTGAGTACTTCGCCGGCTACATCACCGAGAAGGCGCTGTCGGTCGACAACCTCTTCGTGTTCGTCATCATCATGGCCACCTTCGCGGTGCCCCGTGAGTACCAGCAGAAGGTCCTCACCATCGGCATCGTGCTGGCGCTGGTCATGCGCGGAGCCTTCATCGCGGTCGGTGCCGCGGCGATCAACGCCTACAGTTGGGTGTTCTACCTGTTCGGCTTCTTCCTCATCTACACGGCGGTCAAGCTCATCCGCGACCACGGTGAGGACCCGCAGGCCATCTCGGAGAACCGGATGGTCAAGCTGGCCCGGAAGTTCCTGCCGGTGCACGACGAGTACGACGGCGACCGCCTCGTCACCCGCATCGACGGCAAGAAGTTCGTCACGCCGATGCTGCTCGCGCTCGTCGCGATCGGCTTCACCGACATCCTCTTCGCGCTCGACTCGATCCCCGCGATCTACGGTCTGACCAACGAGCCGTACCTGGTGTTCACTGCGAACGCCTTCGCGCTGATGGGCCTGCGTCAGCTGTTCTTCCTCATCGGCGGTCTGCTCGAGCGGTTGGTCTACCTGTCCTACGGACTGTCGATCATCCTCGCGTTCATCGGCGTGAAGCTGGTGCTCCACGCCCTGCATGAGAACACGCTCGGCTGGATCAACGGCGGCGAGCACGTCGCCGTCCCGGAGATCTCCACCGGCGTGTCCCTGATCGTGATCGTCGGAGTGCTGGCCGTGACGACGGTGGCCAGCCTGCTCAAGACGCGCGGTGAGAAGGAATCCGTCAGGAGTTGAACACGCCCATCACCGGGTTCCACCCGGTGATGCGCACGGCATCGACGAGGTCGCGCTGCGCGAACGGGTCCTGGGCCATCAGTTCGCGCGCCGCGGCCTCGTCGGCCACGTCGACGAGGATGAGCGCACCCGAACCGTCGGTCCACGGGCCGGTCGCCCGCACGGTGCCCTGTTCGACGAGATCGCCGAGCCATGCTCGGTGCTTCGGGCGGTGCTCGTCGCGCGCCGAGGCGGTCGCATCCGAATAGGTGTACTCGACGGCGAACAGGGCCATGCGGGCCTCCCTTTCGTGGGTCTCGATCAGAGGGTGAGGAGCATCCGGGTGTTCCCGAGCGTGTTCGGTTTCACGTAGCTCAGGTCCAGAAACTCCGCGACGCCCGTATCGTACGACCGGCACATCTCCGCATAGACCTCGGCCGTCACCGGAGTCCCCTGGATCTCCGTGAAACCGTGCCGCGCAAAGAACTCCACCTCGAAGGTGAGCACGAACAGTCGTTCCAGCTCGAGTTCGCGGGCGACCTCGATGAGGCGCTCGACGATCAGGTGACCTGCGCCGTGGCCCTTGACGGACGGGTCGACGGCCACGGTGCGCACCTCGCCGAGATCCGACCACAGCACGTGCAGGGCCCCGCACCCGACGACCCGACCCCCGAGTTCGGCCACCCAGAACTCCTGGACGGCCTCGTACAGGGTCACCAGATTCTTCTCGAGCAAAATCCTGCCCGCATAGATGTCGATGAGCCGCTTGATCTCGGGCACGTCGGAGGTTCGGGCGCGCCGTACGACCATTCGATCGTTCGAGTCGTGGTTCGTCGGCGGTGTCGTCATGCGGTGAACAGTAGCGCGTGCGGCTACCGATATTGTGGGGCACATGAGCACGCCCCGCCAGCATGTCACCGCGTCGGGCGGGAGCGGCGCCGCACCGGGACCGCACGCCGGGAGCCCGCACGATCCGGTGCCGTTGTGGAACATCGCCAACATCTTGACGGTGGGTCGGATCGCGTTGGTACCGGTCTTCCTGGTGCTGCTCTTCGTCGGCGACGGGCACGACATCGGGTGGAGGCTCGCGGCGACCGGAGTCTTCGCGATCGCCGCCATCACCGACCGGATCGACGGTCAACTCGCGCGAAAGCACGGTCTCGTCACCGATTTCGGCAAACTCGCCGATCCTATCGCCGACAAGGCCCTCATCGGTGCCGCGCTGGTCGGGCTGTCGATGCTCGGTGACCTGTCGTGGTGGGTCACCGGGATCATCGCTGCTCGGGAGCTGGGGATCACCGCCCTGCGGTTCGCCGTGCTCCGGCACGCCGTGATCCCGGCGAGTCGCGGTGGCAAGCTCAAGACGCTGGTGCAGACGCTCGCCATCGGTGTCTACCTGCTGCCGCTGCCCGAATCGGTGGCGCCGGTGGCGATCGGCCTGATGATCCTGGCGGTCGCCCTGACGGTGGTGACGGGACTCGACTACGTGGTCCAGGCGATCCGGCTGCGTACCGGGGTGCGCCGGAGCGAGAGCGAGACCGCCCGTGCGGAGGACGTCCCGAGGGTGGACGTCCTGGGGGTGGACGTCGCGGGGGTGGACGTCGCGGGGGAGGGCGCCGCGGGGGAGGGCGCCGCTGCCCAGGACACGCCGGGCGACGGCCGCACGGTGGGCGAGGACGCCCGGTAACCACGGGGCGGGACATGCGGGATCCGGCTCGGTGCGGTCGACACCGCTGTGTCGGGACTACGCTGTGTCGGGACTACTCGGGCGTCTGCAACCGCCGTCGGCGTTGTAATGTCTGGACACCGCGGTATCGAGGTCCGATCGAGCTGCGGGAACCTCGCAGCGTCGTCGTGCGTTGACGAGGTGTCGGCACGACGGACGAAGGAGGATGGGATGGCGCTGTTGTTGCGTGAGGCACTCGGTGACAGCCTTCGGCGCACCCGTGTTTCGCAGAGCCGCACCCTGCGCGAAGTCTCCAGCAGCGCCCGGGTCAGCCTCGGCTATCTCTCGGAGATCGAGCGCGGCAGGAAGGAGGCCTCGAGCGAACTGCTCGCGGCCATCTGCGATGCACTGGAGGTCCCGCTGTCCGACGTGCTGTTCGATGTGAGCGGTCTGCTGGCGGACGGCCTCGACCGTCGCACGGACATGGAGACCACCGCAGCCGACACGGCACCGGCCGAGCGGTCCGACGACGGCGCCACCGCCGAGCCCGGGTTGCTCGCGCAGGAGCCGCGCATGGTGATCCCTGCACCCGCCGCACAGGCGCTGGCAGCCGCCTAACATGGATCACGAACCGTGCCGGTCTCGCCGGATACGGTCGTAAGCGACATCGAGCCGGGGCGTGGTGCGTGCACGGACCCGGCCGGGGCAGGTGGGTCGTCGGGGGTAGCAGCGGACCGGCGATCTTCGAACCGGGGCGCGAGGGCCGCGTACCGGGTCGCGTTCGGCGCGGCGTACCAGATGGAGGCAGGATCACACCCATGGCTAATCCTTTCGTCAAGGGCTGGAAGTACCTGATGGCGCTTTTCAACTCGAAGATCGATGAGAAGGCCGATCCGAAGGTCCAGATTCAGCAGGCGATCGAGGACGCGCAGCGTCAGCATCAGGCACTCTCGCAGCAGGCGGCCTCCGTTATCGGTAACCAGCGTCAGCTCGAGATGAAGCTCAACCGTCAGCTGGACGAGGTGGAGAAGCTCAACGCGAGTGCCCGCCAGGCCGTCATGATGGCCGACCAGGCCACGGCGGCGGGCGACACCGAGAAGGCGATCCAGTACACGAACGCGGCCGAGGCCTTCGCGGCACAGCTCGTCACCGCCGAGCAGTCCGTCGAGGACCTCAAGGTGCTGCACGACCAGTCGCTCCAGGCCGCCGCGCAGGCCAAGAAGGCCGTCGAGCAGAACGCCATGGCGCTGCAGCAGAAGGTCGCAGAGCGCACGAAGCTGCTCAGCCAGCTCGAGCAGGCCAAGATGCAGGAGCGCGTGAGCGAGTCGCTGCGTTCGATGGATTCGACCCTCGCAGCTCCGGGCACCACTCCGAGCCTCGATGCCGTCCGCGAGAAGATCGAGCGTCGCTACGCCAACGCTCTCGGTTCGGCCGAGCTCGCCCAGAACTCGGTGCAGGGCCGCATGCTCGAGGTTCAGCAGGCCACCGTGCAGATGGCCGGTCACAGCCGACTCGAGCAGATCCGGGCGTCGATGAAGGGCGAGGCGCTTCCGGGCACCCCCGCCAACCCTGCCGTCGACACGCGCAAAGAGCCCCCGAACGCTGCCGGTACCACCGGCCGCTGATCCGCACGCCTCGGAACTGATCCGCCGTGAACGTCTCCGGAGACGACCGGACCGGGAACATCCCCGGTTCGGTCGTCTCTGCGTTCCGCGATGCCACCGGCAACGCGATGGAGGCCGCGCGCCGCTGGCGCGATCCCGCCGCCCGCTTGCGGCGTAAGAAGCGTCGCGCGCGTCGGCGTGCCAGTTTCTTCGGTGCCGGCTCGGGCACCACGGCGATCGGCACCGCGACCCTGGCCGTCGCGTCGGCTCCCGAATGGACGCTCGTCGCGGCCGGGGGAGCGACGGCGGCTCTCGCAGTGCCTGCCGTCCTCGCCGTCCGTACCTTCCGTCGCCTCGATGCGGTGCCGCTGCCCCCACCGCCGCCGCGCCGCCGGTCGCTGCCACCGGCCGGTTCGGTCGCCCGCGCCCCGATGGAACGCCTCGCGGCGAACGAGGAGAGCCTGCGGCGCCTGCTCGGTGTGCTCGTGCGGTCGAACTCCGTGGCCCCCGACGACCTCACCGAGATCGACGACGCGGCCCGCGCAGCCGCATCCGCACTCGATGCCGTCGTCGAGGACGTCGTTGCCCTCGAATCCGCCGCGCAGGGCAGTGCGGCCGCCAAGACCCATCTGTCCGCGGCCATCGTCGACGCGGGCGAGCGTCTCGGGACGGGTGTCGACCAGTTCGAGGAACTCGTCGCCGCCGCAGCACGCCTCGCCGCGACCGCCGAGGGTAACCGGTCGCTGGCGATGCTCGACCAGCGACGCGCCGAACTGATCGCCACGTCCGACAAACTCGAGAGCTGGGCGCAGTCCTGGCGCGAGTTGGGGCAGATCGAGCAGCGTTACCGCCCCTGAGGGGTGGAACACCCCCATCATCGACACCGCGAGCCGAACACGTCGGTCGTCGACACCTCTCAGTCGTCGACACCGCGAGCGGCGAGGGCCTCGCCCATCGCCTCCGCGGTGCGCAGGGCTCCTACCACCACCGGAACCACCAGCGCCCGCAACGAGAATCCGAGACCGCGCGCCTTGCGTGCCTCGGTCACGCGGGTGACCACGGTGCCGATCAGCGGGATCGCGCGGACGGTCATCACCAGCACGAGTCCCACCCGGTCGGGATCGACCCCGACGCGCGCGAGGGGACGGGCCGCCCGCACGATCGCGTCGAGCATGTCGGTGGTCCGCGTCGTGAGGGTCACCAGGGCGGCCAGGGCGACCGCCACGAGCAGCGACCCGCAGATCACCACCGCCCGTTCCCACCCCGCCACGAGCACCTGTAACGCTGCAATGATCGCCAGCATCCACACCAGCGGCCGCAGCTGCACAACCGCCAGACGCGGAGGTATGCGCGCGGCCGCATACGCGAGCACGGCCAAGGCCAGGGCGGGAAGCACCTGCCAGGGTTGCCGGATCCACAGGGTCAGCGCAAGGATCAGTGCTGCGACCGCGAGCAGCTTCGCTCCCGCCGGAAGCCGGTGCAGGACGGAGCGTCCGGGATGGTAGAGGCCGAAGGTGTTCACCCGATCAGATTCCGGTAGAACGCGAGCGCGGACGCCGGTTCGTCGTCGGCGACGACCCGCCCCGAGTCGACCACCAGCACACGATCGAAGTCCGCGAGGAGTTCGAGATTGTGGGTCACCGCGATCACCTGCTGCGGAAGGCTCGCGAAGGTGCGCGCGATGAGCTTCGTATTGCGCAGGTCGAGCAGGGTCGTCGGTTCGTCCGCGACGAGCACCGCCGGGTCGGTCACCATGATCGCGGCGAGCGCGAGCAACTGCTTCTGGCCGCCCGAGAGCAGGTGGCTGGGGTGGTCGTGATGCCCCGCGAGCCCGAAGTCGGCGAGGACCTGCCGTACCCGGGCTTCGCGTTCCTCTTTGCCGAGTCCGCTGCGTCGCAGCGAGAAGGCGACGTCCTCGGCGACCGTCGGCATGACGATCTGATGGTCCGGGTCGGTGAAGACGAATCCGACCTTCTTGCGGACCTCCCGGCCCTTGCGCGCCGTGTCGAGGCCGTCGACGGTCACCGAGCCGGACGACGGGACGAGCAGGCCGTTGATCATGCGCGCCATCGTCGACTTGCCGCTGCCGTTCGCTCCGACGATGCCGACGCGTCGTTCGGTGAGGACCACGTCGACCCCGTCGAGGACGGTGCGGTCGCCGTAGGCGTGCCGCACCTCCCGGAATCGGATCTCGCTCATCGACGGTCGGACGGCGTCAGTGCGCGGGATCCGCAGCGGGGCGGTGCGCGATGCGCGGTGCCGCCAGTGCGGGATAGGCGCGATGCACCTGGGCGGCGACCGCTGCGGCGACGACCGCCTTGGCCAGATCGCCCGGCAGGAAGGTGACGTTGGCCGCGGCGGCGGCCCACACCGTGAGATCCGTGCGCAGGACCATGCCTGCGATACCGAAGGCGTAGAGGACGACGATGCCACCGAGGACGTTGACGGCCACACCGGGCAACGTGCGGTATCGCGGCAGCATCTTCATGCTCAGCCAGCCGATCACGGCGACGGCAGGGATCCAGCCGATGAGGAAGCCCACCGTGGGACCTGCCAGCGAGGTGAGGGTCGTGCGCCCGCCGGCGAGTACGGGCAGCGCCAGCCCCAGCACGATCACGGTGAGCACCGACAGGACACCTTTGCGTGCGCCGAGCAGTGCACCCGCGAGCATCACGCCCAAGGTCTGCAGCGTGATGGGCACGCCGGACGATCCGATACTGATCTGACCGGGCAGTCCCAGGGCGATGATCAGGGCGGCGAAGACGGCGATCTGCGCGAGGTCGCGCGCGGGGATACGGGGGGACGAGGACACGGTTACTCAGCCTTCTGGTATGGACGGCGAACCCGTAGAGCCTAAGCCGTACCGGCGTGCCGCGGGTCACCGACCCGTCTCCGGGTGCCCGTGGGCCACACCGGGGTGCGCCTCCGGGTGTCCCCTGATCTTTCCCTGATATCTGCGCTGACCTGCTGTTTTTCATTGCTCGAGCTGTCAGGATCGAGGCGTACCGAGCAAATGGAGTCCGACTCGGAAGAGGTCGGCATCGAGGGTGGGAGTACCCAATGTTCTGGAAGATCGTAGGAATCGTCGCGGTGGTGTGGGTCGGTCTCGCCGTCCTCGGCGCCCTGCTCGACAACCTGTTCGGCTTTCTCGTACTCGGCGCCGTGATCTTCGGCGGATACCTGCTGTACAAGGCAGTATCGGGAGGTGACAAGCACGACCTGACACGTCTGTAGACGAAGGGGGCAGCTGTGGAGGCGGTACCGGAGAACTGGCAACGCGGACTCGTCGTCGTCGCCCACCCGGACGACATCGAATACGGCGCGGCGGCGGCGATCGCGCGGTGGACCCGACAGGGCAAGGAGATTTCCTACGTTCTGGCCACCAGTGGCGAGGCGGGCATCGCCGGTCTGCCGCCCGAGAAGAGCGGGCCGGTGCGGGAATCGGAGCAGCGCGAGTCCGCGCGGATCGTCGGAGTGGATACCGTCGAGTTCCTCGGGCACCCGGATGGTCGACTCGTCCCGAGTCTCGATCTCCGTCGCGACATCGCTTCCGCCATCCGACGTCATCGTCCTGAGATGGTGGTCACGCTCGCGTTCGGGCTGTCGCCCCGGCCCGGCTGGGTCAACAGTGCCGACCATCGGGCGCTCGGGATCAGCGTCCTCGACGCCGTCTCCGATGCCGCGAACGAATGGATCTTCCCGGAACTCACCGAACGCGGTCTGGAACCGTGGCACGGCGTGCGATGGGCTGCCGTGTGTCCGGGTTCGCCTCCGACCCACGCGGTGGACGTGACCGATACGGTCGAACTGGCAGTCGAGTCCCTCGCGGCGCACCGTCTGTACCTGCAGGCTCTCGACGACAGGCCGGTGGAGGCACAAGCGCGCGAACAGGTGGAGCGCGCATCGGCGCCGCTGCCGGGATTCGCTGCCGAGCGCGCCTCCGGGTTCGAGTTGTACACCTTCGCGGGATAGGAAGCGTCCCGCCGTCGGTGGCCTGTGGCAGGCTGTGCGCGTGCGAGTGGCGGTGGTGGCCGGGCCCGATGCGGGTCATGCGATTCCGGCGATCGCGTTGTCGCTGCGGCTCGCGGATGCCGGGCACGACGCGGTCGTCCTCACGGGCGAACGATGGCTCGGCCTCGAGCTGCCCGGTGTGACGTTCGCTGAGTTGAAGGGGCTGGCGCCCCGGCTCGGGGACGACGACGGCGACGCGGGGGCGAAGATCCACGCCCGCGCCGCCCATATCGCGAGCGAGATGCTCCCGGATCTCGGAGCCCTGCTACCCGACCTCGTCGTGGCGGACGTGCTCACCGCCGGCGGAGGGATGGCCGCCGAGCGCCTGGGGATCCCGTGGGTCGAGCTCTCGCCGCACCCGTTGTACCTGCCGTCGCGCGGGCTCCCGCCGATCGGCAGCGGTCTCGATGTGGGCAGGGGCGTGCGGGGCCGGTTGAGGGACGCCGCGTTGCGAGCGATGACCGCGAGATCGCTGCGGCAGGGGGAGCGCGAGCGTTCTGCCGCACGCGTCGGGATCGGTCTGCCGGCGCGCGATCCCGGGCCCCGGGCCCGGCTGATCGCCACCCTGCCGGCACTCGAGGTGCCACGTCCCGACTGGCCCGGGCACGCGCACGTCGTCGGTCCGCTGCTGTGGGAACCCACCGTGGAGATCCTCGATCCGCCGCCAGGGGACGGACCTCTCGTGATGGTCGCGCCGTCGACCGCGGTCACCGGCGTGACCGGGATGGTCGAGACGGTCTGCGACGCACTCGACGGGGCCGGGATGCGGGTCGCCGCGACGATGCTCGACCCTCCGCCGCAGTCGCTCCCCAGCTGGGCCGTCTCGGGTCGCGGCAGGCAGGACGTCCTGCTCCGGCAGGCCGATGTCGTCGTGTGCGGGGGTGGGCACGGGATGCTCGCCAAGACGCTGAGTGCGGGGGTTCCGGCGGTGATCGTTCCCGGGGGCGGCGACCAGTGGGAGCTGGCGAACCGCGCCGCACGGCAGGGGAGTGCGGTGGTGGTGCGTCCGCTCGACGCGGATGCGGTCCGCTCCGCGATCGACACCGTGCTGTCGTCGCCGGACTTCGCCGCCGCGGCTCGTGCGGCCGCGGACGGTGCCGGCGACGTGGAGGATCCGGTCGCGGTGTGCAAGGCCGCAGCGGACTGACTGTCGCGCCACACCGCGCGCGACTACCGTGGTCGGGGTGCGGTTGACGGAGTTCTACGAGGTGGTCCGGGACGAGTTCGGACAGATGCACGGCGATGCCCTGCTGCGCGATCACGTGCTGCTTTCGCTCGGTGGACGGACGGCGGCCGAGGCGATCGAGGCGGGACAGGAGCCCCGGGAGGTATGGCGCGCTCTCTGCGACGAGTTCGACGTCCCACCCGTGCGGCGGTAGCCGCGGAGCCGGTCGGGGCTGCTCCCGACCGGAATCGGTGCAGGAGTAGATGCCGGAATCGATTTTCTGTCCGACCGGGATGAGACCATTCCTGGCGTACACGAAGCGACCGGATTTCGAACACGTGTTCGGCTATGCTGGGAACGCCGGGTGGGTTGTCCACAGGTGGTGATTCCATCCACAGATACGGCGTTTCCGCGGTCGCGACAGCGAACTTGTCGGTGCCGGGTTCTAACGTCGTCGACAACAAGGACGAGATTCTATTAAGGGGACCAAGATGGCAGCACAGGCTCACGACCGCGAGAAGGCGCTCGAGCTCGCCCTCGCGCAGATCGACAAGAGCTTCGGTAAGGGCTCGGTGATGCGCCTGGGCGAGGACGTCCGTCCGCCCATCGCAGTCATTCCCACCGGGTCGATTGCACTCGACGTGGCTCTCGGTATCGGCGGCCTGCCGCGCGGGCGCGTCATCGAGATCTACGGCCCGGAATCCTCGGGTAAGACGACGGTGGCCCTCCACGCGGTCGCCAACGCGCAGGCCGCTGGCGGCATCGCGGCGTTCATCGACGCCGAGCACGCCCTCGATCCGGACTACGCGCGCAAGCTCGGTGTCGACACCGACGCCCTGCTCGTGTCCCAACCCGACACCGGTGAGCAGGCCCTCGAGATCGCCGACATGCTCATCCGCTCGGGTGCGCTCGACATCATCGTCATCGACTCGGTCGCGGCGCTCGTGCCCCGCGCCGAGATCGAGGGCGAGATGGGCGACAGCCACGTCGGTCTCCAGGCCCGCCTGATGAGCCAGGCACTGCGCAAGATGACCGGTGCGCTCAACAACTCCGGCACCACCGCGATCTTCATCAACCAGCTGCGCGAGAAGATCGGCGTGATGTTCGGCTCGCCCGAGACCACCACGGGCGGTAAGGCGCTGAAGTTCTACGCCTCCGTGCGTCTGGACGTGCGCCGGATCGAGACGCTCAAGGACGGCGGCGACGCGGTGGGCAACCGCACCCGCGTGAAGGTCGTCAAGAACAAGGTCTCGCCTCCGTTCAAGCAGGCCGAGTTCGACATCCTGTACGGCCAGGGCATCTCGAAGGAGGGCTCGCTCATCGACATGGGTGTCGAGCAGGGCTTCATCCGCAAGTCCGGCTCCTGGTACACCTACGAGGGCGACCAGCTGGGGCAGGGCAAGGAGAACGCCCGCAAGTTCCTGCTCGAGAACACCGATGTGCGCGACGAGATCGAGAAGAAGATCAAGGAGAAGCTCGGCATCGGTGCCGTTCTCACCGATCCGAGTGATGTCGAGGAGCCGGTCGACTTCTAGTCACCGCCCACGGCCCCACGGGGGCACGGACGCACGTCGTCCGTGCCCCCGTGGCGTATCCGCACCCGGCCGCGCTGTCGGTGCGTCCGGCTACTGTGCGCGTCATGGACGACTCCGAGGAACGACGCCCCGACGCTCGGCGCGAACGACGCGGACGGCGGCGCTCGGCTCGCACCGAGCAGGAACTGCCCGGCGGCGGCACCGAAGCGCAGGCCAAGGACGTCTGTCTCCGTCTGCTGACCGATCGGGCACGCAGCCGATCCGAGCTCGCGACGAAGCTCGAGCAGAAGGGGTTCGCGTCCGACGTCGCCGAACGTGCCCTCGACCGTCTCACCGAGGTCGGGTTGATCGACGACGCGGATTTCGCCAACCAGTGGGCACGTTCACGGCATCTGCACGCGGGGAAGGGTAAGCGCGCGATCGCACTCGAACTGCGCCGCAAGGGAATCGACGCCGACGACGCGGCGGCTGCCCTCGAACAGATCGACACCGCCGACGAACGGGAACGGGCGGTCGAACTGGTCCGCAAGAAGCTCCGCACCCAGCCGCCGCTGCCCACCGAAGGGGATCGGCGCGAGATCGCGGCCGAACGCGACAAGTTGGTGCGGCGGCTGGTCGGGATGCTGGCCCGGCGCGGCTACGCGCAGGGGATGGCGTTCGATGTCGTGCGGGAAGAACTCGCGACGTTCGGTGCCGACGCGAGCGACCTCCCACACGACTGAGCCCGACTGCGAAACGCCTGGGCTCGACTGCGAACTTCGCAACCGCAGTGCTGCTGTTACTTGCGGCCCTCGCCGCTCAGGTCCAGGCCTGGCACCGACATCGTGGGCATCGTCTGCGGCTCTTCGGCCGCCACAGCACCCTTCTTCCGCTTCCCGGATCGCAGACGCTTCTCGAGCCAGATCGCGAACTGTGTCAGCGCACTGTTGAGGATGATCATGATCGCCGCGACCACCAGCAGCGACGGCAGGTAGTTCTGGAAGAACGCGCCGAGCTGCTGGCCGGAACGCACCACTTCGACATAGCCGATGAGGTAGCCGAGCGCGGAGTCCTTGAGCGCGATCACCATCTGCGACACGATCGCCGGGAGCATGACCGTCACGGCCTGCGGCAGCAGGATCAGTCGCATGAGCTGGTTCTTCCGCATACCGATCGCGTAGGCGGCCTCGCTCTGACCACGCGGAAGCGATCGGATGCCCGCGCGCACGATCTCGGCGATGACCGAGCCGTTGTACAGGGTCAGGCCGGTGATGACCGCCGCGAGCGCGAGATATCCGGACTTGAAGACGCGGTACTCGGCGAACACCTGGTAGGCGAAGATCATCAGGATCAGCACCGGGACGGCGCGGAACAACTCGACGATCGTGCCGGCGATCCAGCGGACCCACCGGTGGTCGGACAGACGCGCGATACCCAGGACCGTGCCGAGCACGAGTGCCAGCACGATCGACGCGACGGCCGCGATGATCGTGCCGCGGATGCCGGGCAGCAGATAGGTGGTCCAGCTGGACGATTCGACGAACGGCTCCCACTTGGCGGCCGTCAGCTGTCCGTTGGCGTCGAGCGCGCGGTAGACGATCCAGCCGACCAGGACGAGGAGCGCGACCACGACCACCGACAGGATCCGGTAGAGCGCCTTGGCGCGGGGCCCGGGTGCGTCGTAGAGAACGGTTCCGTGTGCACTCATCGGGCGACCTCGTATCGCTTGCTGAGCCGGCCGAAGAGCAGGCCGGTGGGAAGGGTGAGGATGACGAATCCGAGCGCGAAGATGCCACCGACGACGAAGATGGCCGCTTCGTTCTCGATCATCGTCTTCATCAGCAGCGAGGCCTCGGACACGCCGATGACGGAGGCGATCGTCGAGTTCTTGGTCAACGCGATGAGCACCGAACCGAGCGGGGCGATGACCGCGCGGAAAGCCTGGGGGAGGACGATCAGGCGCAGATTCTGGCTGAAGGTCAGACCCAGCGAGCGGCCGGCCTCCGACTGTCCGAGCGAGACCGTGTTGATGCCCGAGCGGAGCGACTCGCACACGAAGGCCGCCGTGTAGACGCTCAGGCCGAGCACAGCGAGTCGGAAGTTGTTGTCCACCAGGAAGGTCGGCGACGACTCGGAGGCCAGCTTGATGCCGAGCGTCTGGGACAGACCGAACAGGCAAAAGATGATGATGAGGGTCAGCGGGGTGTTCCGGAAGATCGTCACGTAGGCGGCGCCGACGGCACGCGCCACCGGGATGGGGGACACGCGCATCGCGGCGAGGATCGTTCCGAGGATCAGTGCACCGATCGCCGAGATGACGGTCAACTGGATCGTGGTCCAGAACGCGTCGAGTAGCTGGCTGCTGTACTTGCTCAACAGATCCACAGGTCACTCCGGGATCGAGGGGACGGGTGGGAGTCCGGAACGGTCCGGCCGGTCCGTGGGATTACGGACCGGCCGCACCGCCGGACGTGACGGGTGGTACCCGTACTCGGTGACGATCGACACTCAGTAGCGATCGACGCTCGGCTGCTCCGGGAGCTCGTAGCCCGAGGCGCCGACCGTCTCCTGGAATGCGGCCTCCCACGCACCGCTGGCGATCATCTCCTCGATCGCGTCGTTGATCGCATTGCGCGACTCGTCGTCGCCCTTGGCGAGACCGATGCCGTAGCGCTCGGTGGTGAACGGCTCACCGACGACCTTGAAGTCGCCCGGGCTCTGCGCGGCGTAGCCGGCGAGGATGATGTCGTCGGTGGTCACCGCGTCGACCGCGCCGTTGCGCAGCGCCTCGACACACAGCGAGTAGGTGTCGAACTCCTGGAGCTGGACGTCCTGCGCGTAGTTGTCCTTCACGTTCTGGGCCGGGGTCGAACCCGCCACCGAGCACAGGCGCTTGCCGCCGTTGAGCGAGTCGGGTCCGGTGATCTCGGTGTCGTCCGCGCGCACGAGGAGCGACTGGCCCGCAATGAAGTACGGGCCGGCGAAGTCCACCTTCTCCTTGCGGGAATCGGTGATCGAGTAGGTCGCGACGATGTAGTCGACCTCACCGTTCTGGATGAGGGTCTCGCGCTGGGCGGACGGAGCTTCCTTGAATTCGATGTTCTCCTCGGACACACCGAGCTGACCGGCGACATACTTGGCGACCTCGACGTCGAACCCGCTGAACGAACCGTCCGGGTTGCGCAGGCCCAGGCCCGGCTGGTCGAACTTGATACCGACCGTCAGGGTGCCGTTCTCCGCGGACTGCGAGACACTGCGCGTCTCGTCGCCACCGCACGCCGTGGCGACCACTGCCACGGCGACGGCGCCGATGCCCAGGCGGATGGAGCGGGACAATTTCATCGAATACCTCCGGTGCGGTTCGGAACTACGTCCGACGGACCGGGTGGCCCGTCGGTGCGGGAATCAGGTCAGTGACTGAGGATCTTGCCGAGGAAGTCCTTGGCGCGATCGGATTTCGGTGCGGTGAAGAAGGTCTCGGGATCGGTGTCCTCGACGATGCGACCGTCGGCCATGAACAGAACGCGGTCGCCGGCCTTGCGGGCGAATCCCATCTCGTGGGTGACCACGACCATCGTCATGCCCTCTTTCGCGAGGGAGGTCATCACGTCGAGGACCTCCTGGACCATCTCGGGGTCGAGGGCGGAGGTGGGCTCGTCGAACAGCATGACCTTGGGATTCATCGCGAGCGCGCGTGCGATCGCCACGCGCTGCTGCTGGCCGCCCGACAGCTGCGCCGGGTATTTGTCGGCCTGATTGGCGATCCCGACCCGGTCGAGCAGCTGCATCGCCGACTCGCGGACCTTGTCCTTCTTGATCCTGCGCACCTTGAGGGGGCCGAGCATGACGTTCTCGAGGATCGTCTTGTGGGCGAAGAGGTTGAACGATTGGAACACCATGCCGACGTCCGAACGAAGGCGGGCGAGTGCCTTGCCCTCCTCCGGCAGCAGGGTGCCGTCGACGTGGATCTCTCCCGAATCGATCGGTTCGAGCCGGTTGATGGTGCGGCAGAGGGTCGATTTGCCCGAACCCGACGGGCCGACGACGATGACGACCTGTCCTCGCGGAATCTCGAGGTTGATGTCCTGCAGTACGTGCAGGGATCCGAAATGCTTGTTCACCCCGTTCATGGAGATCATGGACGAGCTGGTGTCCGACTTCTCGGACGGACGATCCGTTCCGGCGGCCGCTGATGTCATATCTGCAGACCCTATGCCGTCCGACGCCCGAGACTTCGCATTTCGGGACACCTTCGACACGCGCGTCACGGGATTTTTACTGCACGAGCAGTATCGGATACCTCGACGGGGCCCGCGCCGCCGGCGCGAGGAAAGGGGACCCGCCGAGGTGAGATACCCTGAGACGTGTCACTGATCGACGAAGAAGCCCCCCGTACCGGTGCCCGGACCTACGAGGTCCGCACCTACGGCTGTCAGATGAACGTACACGACTCCGAGCGTCTGTCGGGGTTGTTGGAGGACGCCGGCTTCACCAAGGCCGCGCCCGGTGCGTCACCAGATCTGGTGGTCTTCAACACCTGCGCGGTGCGGGAGAACGCCGACAACAAGCTGTACGGCAATCTGAGTCATCTGCGTCCGGTCAAGGACGACAACCCCGACATGCAGATCGCCGTCGGAGGCTGCCTCGCCCAGAAGGACCGCGACACGGTCGTGAAGAAAGCGCCCTGGGTCGACGTGGTCTTCGGCACGCACAACATCGGCAATCTCCCCGCACTGCTCGAACGCGCGCGGCACAATCGCCGTGCCGAGGTCGAGATCCTCGACGCCCTCGAGGCGTTCCCCTCGACGCTGCCCGCCAAGCGCGAGTCGTCGTACGCCGGATGGGTGTCGATCTCCGTCGGCTGCAACAACACGTGCACCTTCTGCATCGTGCCGTCGCTGCGCGGCAAGGAGGTCGACCGGCGCCCGGGTGACATCCTCGCCGAGGTGCAGGCGCTCGTCGACGAGGGCGTGCTCGAGGTGACACTGCTCGGCCAGAACGTCAACTCCTACGGCCGGTCCTTCGCCGATCCGGAGCAGCCCCGCGACCGGGGCGCCTTCGCGTCGCTGCTGCGCGCGTGCGGCGACATCGAGGGCCTCGAGCGGGTGCGCTTCACGTCCCCGCATCCGGCGGAATTCACCGACGACGTCATCGACGCGATGGCGCAGACCCCCAACGTGTGCCCGCAACTGCACATGCCGCTGCAGTCCGGCAGCGACCGGATCCTGCGCGCCATGCGCCGCTCGTACCGCAAGGAACGCTTCCTTGGCATCATCGAGCGGGTTCGGGCCGCGATGCCGCACGCCGCGATCACCACCGACATCATCGTCGGTTTCCCCGGTGAGACCGAGGAGGACTTCCAGCAGACCCTCGAGGTCGTCGAGAAGGCGCGTTTCACCAGCGCGTTCACCTTCCAGTACTCGAAGCGTCCCGGCACGCCCGCAGCAGACATGGAGGGTCAGGTCCCCAAGGCCGTAGTGCAGGAGCGCTACAACCGTCTGATCGCGCTGCAGGAACGCATCACCCTCGAGGAGAACCGCAAGCTCGTCGGCACGGAGGTCGAACTGCTCGTCGCGGCGGGGGAGGGTCGCAAGAACGCCGAGACCGCCCGGATGAGCGGGCGTGCCCGCGACGGCCGCCTCGTCCACTTCCGTCCCGAGGGCGCGATCGACACCGCGGTGCGTCCCGGCGACGTCATCACGATCGTCGTCAGCGACGCCGCGCCGCACCACCTCGTCGCGGACACCCCGATCCTCACGCACCGCCGTACACGTGCGGGCGACCACTTCGAACAGGGCCGGTTGCCCAAGACACCGCCGATCGGTGTCGGACTCGGACTGCCGAGCATCGGCGTCCCCGACCCGCTGCCGCCTCAGATGGGATGCAACGCATGACCACCGACAAGCCGCACGATCACCACGCGACGGGTGACGTACGCGCCGAACTCGAAGCCGCCGAACGGAAGGTGGCGAGCGACATCGACCCGGGCGCCCGGGCGATGTTCGTCGCGATCGCCGTCCTGATCCTGCTGGCGACCTTCAGCCTGCCCCACGCCGGATCCGCCAACGGGTGGGAGGTGCTGTCCTTCGCCCCGGACGCGACCACCGAGGAGATCGGTCTGCCGTCGCGGCTGTTCGTCGGCTTCGCAGTGGTCTTCGCCGGGCTGGGCTCGATTCTCGCGCTCGTCACCCGCAAGTGGGCGTTGGCGTGGGTGTCCCTGGCCGGCTCGGCGGTGACCATCGTCTTCGGCATGCTCGCGATCTGGTCGCGCCAGACCCTGCCCGTCGAGTCGTCCGCCGCGGGCCCGGGATTCGGTCTCGTGATCGGCTGGTTCGCCGTCATGGTGATCGTGTTCCACTGGGCCCGCGTGGTGTGGGCGCGGACCTCGGCCCAGCTCGAGGCCGAGGCCGAGTTGCGGAAGGTCGCAGCACAGCACGAGCGGCCCCGCCTGATGCGCGACGACCCCGAGGCCTGACGCCTCCGGCACGAACACGACGATCCCCCTCTCCCGGACCGGGAGAGGGGGATCGTCCGTCTCGGATGTCGCGGGGTCAGCGCTCGCCGACGGCACCTTCGGCGGCGTCGGCCCACTCGCGCCACTGCGCGGCCTGGGCGAGAGCCTTCTCGGCCTCCTTCGCCCGGCCGGCGGCGGTCGCCTTGGCGGCCTGCTCCTCGAACTGACGCACCCGCTCACGGAACTGGGCCGCACGCGCGAGGGCCTCGGGATCGGTGCGGCGCCACTCGGAATCCGCGGCCTCGCGCACCTTCTTCTCGATGGCCCGCAGACGGCCTTCGAGATCGTGCATGCGCTCGCGCGGCACCTTGCCGATCGCCTCCCACTGGTCCTGCAGCTCGCGCAGGCGCGTCCGGGCACCTTCGAGATCGGCCGACGGGTCGATCGAGGAGGCCACCTCGAGCAGGGCCTCCTTCGCGCGGGCATTCTCCTCGAACTCGGCGTCGCGCTCGGCGTTCGCGGCGTTGCGTGCGGCGAAGAAGACGTCCTGGGCGCCCTTGAACCGCTTCCACAGCTGGTCGTCGGCGTCCTTCGGTGCCCGTCCGGCCGCCTTCCACTCGGCGAGCAGGTCGCGGAAGGCCGCGGCGGTGGCACCCCAGTCGGTGGAGTTCTGCAGCTCCTCCGCCCGGGCGACGAGTTCTTCCTTGCGGCTCTTCGCCGCGGCGCGCTCGCGGTCGAGTTCGGCGAAGTGGGCTCCGCGACGCCGGTTGAACGCCTCGCGTGCCTTCGAATAGCGACGCCACAACACGTCGTCGACCTTCCGGTCGACCCCGCGGATGGTCTTCCACTCCTCGAGGATCTCGCGCAGCCGGTCGCCCGCGGCCTTCCATTGGGTGGATTCGGCGGCGATCGTCTCGGACTCGGCCGCGAGGGCCTCCTTGCGGGCCGTGCTCTCGGCGCGCCGACGCTCCTTTTCCTGCTTGGCGAGAGCCGCAGCCTCCTCGGAGTGCTCGATGATCGCGGTGAGCCGGGCGGCGAGCGCATCGAGATCACCGATGACGGCGGCGGTCGGCAGCGACTCGGCCAGTGCCTCGGCGGCCGCGCGCGTCTTCTTCACGTCGGCGGTGCCGGAGGTCAACCGGGTCTCGAGGATCGCCACCTCGGTGACGAGATCGTCGTAACGGCGTCCGAAGTGCGCGAGGCCCTCGGCGGCGTCGCCTGCCTGCCACGATCCGATGCACCGCTCGCCCTCGCTCGTGCGGACCCATGCGGTGCCGTCCTCGTCGACGCGTCCGAACCGACTCGGATCGCTCGCGGGCACCGCCGGGACGTGGGGGTGCGTCTGGGCCGCGACGGGATGCGGCTTCGGGGGTGCTGCGGTGGAACTGCCGTTCTCTCGGCCCGCGGGGCCGGGCGTCGCAGCATGGGCTCGGGGTGTGGCGGGACCGGGACGCGGGGTCCGCTCCTGCGTCGACTCGCCGGTTCGGTCCTGTGCGTTCGGGTCGCTCATCGATACCTCATCTCTGCCGCGCGGCACGGCTGCCTGGTCGCATGGGTCTACCGCCGGTCGATCCCGGGGCTCCGCGATCGTGTCCGCTCACTATTGAAACAGGTCGTGTCCATGCAGGGCGCCGGGTCCGGTGGACTACGGTTGCCGATGTGTTGACCGCCGCGGCGTTCGTGCCGTCCCCACCGCTGCTCGTCCCCGAGCTCACCGGTCTCGCCGTCTCCGAGACCGACGATCTGCGCGGGGCGGTTCTCGAGGTCGGTCGCAGCCTGTCCGGTGCCGCGGAATGGGTGGTCGTGGGAGCCGAGACGGCCGAACAGACCGTTCCTTCCACCGCGCGCGGAACCTTCCTCGGGTTCGGTGTCGACGTCACGGTGCAGCTCGGTCCTGAGGCCGCCGGTGAACCCGATCCCGCGCTCGCGTTGACCGCGCTGGTGGCCGGCTGGATCCGCGACCGCACGGCACCCGGCACCCACGTGACGACCCACGTGGTGGCCGCCGACGCCGACGCCGCCCACTGCGCCGATCTCGGCCGCGACCTGCGTGCGGAGCTCGACCGCGACGATCTGCCGCGAGCACTGCTCGTCGTCGCGGACGGAGCGACGACCCTCACCGCCAAGGCGCCCGGCGCCTACGATCCGCGCTCGGAGGAGGTCGAGGCGGCCCTGGCCGCAGCGCTCGGCGCCGGCGACACGGAGGTGCTCACGGCGCTCGACCCCGACCTGTGTTCGGACATCAAGCTGACCGGCCGCGCTGCCTGGCACGTCCTGGCGGCCACCCTCGGAGCGCGCCCGCGCTCGGCGTCCGTCACCTACTCCGCCGCGCCCTACGGCGTGGGCTACCACGTGGGGATCTGGACACCGTGAGCGCAGAAAGCACCGGTCCCGCCGACACGCTCGTACCGATCGCGGTGGTGGGCCCCACCGCCACGGGCAAGTCCGATCTCGGACTGGACCTCGCCGAAGCGCTCGGCGGCGAGATCGTCAACATCGATGCGATGCAGCAGTACCGCGGGATGGACATCGGGACGGCCAAGCTGGCACCGGACGAGCGTCGCGGGATCCCGCACCATCAACTCGACGTCCTCGACGTCACCGAGACCGCGACGGTCGCCCGCTACCAGCAGGCCGCGATCGCCGACGTCGAGGCGATCCTCGGCCGCGGCCGCCTCCCGATCGTCGTCGGCGGATCGATGATGTACGTGCAGGCACTGCTCGACGAATGGCAGTTCCCGGCGACGGATCCGCAGGTCCGTGCCAAGTGGGAGGCGGTGCTCGAGACCGAGGGGCCCGCCGCGGTCCACCGGGCGCTGCAGAGCGCCGATCCCGCCGCCGCGGCGACGATCCTGCCCACCGACGGCCGCCGCATGGTCCGCGCGCTCGAGGTCGTCGAGCTGACCGGGCAACCGTTCGCGGCGTCGCAGCCGACGATCGGTGAGCCCCGCTGGGGCACCGTGATCCTGGGCGTCGACCGCGACACCGCCGAACTCGACGACCGCATCGCGCGGCGCACCGACCTGATGTTCGAACGCGGCCTCGTCGACGAGGTGCACGGACTCCTCGAAGTCGGGCTGCGCGAGGGCGTCACCGCACGTCGCGCGATCGGCTACGCACAGGTGCTCGCGTACATCGACGGGGAGTACGACCTCGACCACGCACGCGAGCGGACGTTCATCGGGACCCGGCGCTACGTGCGACGGCAACGCTCGTGGTTCCGCCGCGACCCGCGCATCCACTGGCTCGACGGCGCCGACCCCCACCTGCTCGACGTCGCGTTGCGGGCCGTCCGGGACGCACGCACATCACCGGCCTCACCAGCCCGATAAGGTAGCGCGCATGGAGTTCAGCAAAGGGCACGGAACCGAGAACGACTTCGTGATCCTTCCGGATCCCGACGCCCGCCTGGACCTCGACGCAGGCCGGATCGCGGCCCTGTGCGACCGGCGTCGCGGGCTCGGCGCCGACGGTGTGCTCCGCGTGGCCCGGGCCGGGGCACTGGTGTCGGCCGGCGCGCTCGGAGAACTGCCCGAGGGCACCGACGCCGACGACTGGTTCATGGACTACCGCAACGGCGACGGATCCATCGCCGAGATGTGCGGCAACGGTGTGCGGGTGTTCGCGCACTATCTGACCGCGCACGGGTTCGAGGACCGCCGCGAGTTCGTCGTCGGCAGCCGGGCGGGAGGCAAGCCCGTCACCGTGCACGAGACAGGACCGGTCCTCGGCGAGGTGACCGTGGACATGGGGACGGTGCGCACCCTCGGCGAGTCGGCGGCGACCATCGACGGGCGGGTCTATCCGGGCATCGGCATCGACGTCGGCAACCCGCACCTCGCGTGCGTGGACCCGCACCTGAACGACACGAGCCTTGCCGGTCTCGACCTCACCTCGCCCGGCTTCGACCCGGGCTTCTTCCCGCACGGGGTCAACATCGAGTTCCTGACCCCGATCGCGGCCGGGACGGTCCACATGCGCGTCCACGAACGCGGCGTGGGGGAGACCCGCTCGTGCGGAACCGGCACGGTGGCCGCGGCTGCTGCAGCCCTGCGCTTCGACGGCGCATCCGACGGCGCGGTGCAGGTGCGGATCCCCGGTGGCTCGGTCGAGGTGCGCATCGAGAACGGTCGCGCCTGGTTGCGCGGGCCGTCTGTGCTGGTCGCGACGGGTGACCTCGACGACACCTGGTGGTCGGCGCCGATCTGATCGGCGCCGCTCGGCCCGGCCGGCGCGCACTTGGGTACCCCCCGCGCGGATGCGGCAGAAAAACTCGAATGCACCGATTCGGGCTTCGTGACACCATGGAGGTGTATGACGAACACACAGCGCATGCATCGCGCAACCACAGATGACAGCACTCCGACCGCGTACGACGCATCCGGAGGCTGGACCGCCGAGGATCCGTCCGTCGGCGAGATGCAACTCGAAGACCGTAGCGCGTTGCGGCGTGTGGCCGGTCTGTCCACCGAACTCGAGGACATCACCGAGGTCGAATACCGCCAGCTCCGACTCGAGCGTGTCGTGCTCGTCGGTGTCTGGACGGGCGGAACGGCCGCCCAGGCGGAAGCGAGCCTGGCCGAGCTGGCCGCGCTCGCCGAGACTGCGGGCTCCGAGGTCCTCGAAGGCCTGGTCCAACGTCGTGACCGGCCCGATGCCTCCACCTACATCGGCTCCGGCAAAGCCGACGAACTCCGGGAGATCGTCCTGTCCACCGGCGCAGACACCGTGATCTGCGACGGCGAACTCACCCCCGCCCAGCTCACCGCGCTGGAGAAGGTCGTCAAGGTCAAGGTCATCGACCGGACCGCGCTGATCCTCGACATCTTCGCCCAGCACGCCACCTCGCGAGAGGGCAAAGCACAGGTCTCCCTCGCACAGATGGAGTACATGCTCCCGCGTCTGCGTGGCTGGGGCGAATCGATGTCGCGGCAGGCCGGTGGCCGTGCCGGCAGCAACGGCGGTGTGGGCCTGCGCGGTCCCGGTGAGACGAAGATCGAGACCGACCGTCGCCGGATCCGTGAGCGGATGGCCAAGCTCCGTCGCGAGATCAAGGCGATGAAGGCTGCGCGCGACACCAAGCGCACCCGGCGTCTGCGCAACAAGATCCCGTCCGTCGCGATCGTGGGATACACCAACGCCGGTAAGTCGAGCCTGCTCAACAAGCTCACCGGCTCCGGTGTCCTGGTGCAGAACGCACTGTTCGCGACCCTCGACCCGACGACCCGCCGGTCGGCGCTGCCCGACGGCCGCGAGTACGTGCTCACCGACACCGTCGGTTTCGTCCGGCACCTCCCGACCCAGCTGGTCGAGGCGTTCCGGTCGACTCTCGAGGAGGTCGCCGACGCCGATGTGCTGCTCCACGTCGTCGACGGCTCCGACCCCATGCCCACCGAGCAGATCAAGGCGGTGCGCGAAGTCGTCACCGAGGTGCTCCGCGAATCGGACGCACCGCCGCCGCCGGAACTGATCGTCGTCAACAAGATCGATGCCGCCGACCCGGTCACCCTGACGCAGTTGCGCAGCGCGATCCCCGGCGCGGTGTTCGTCTCCGCGCACACCGGCGTGGGCGTCGAGGAGTTGCAGACCCAGCTCGCGGGTCTGCTCGAGGATCCCGATGTCGAGGTGAAGCTGCTCCTGCCGTACACCCGCGGTGATCTGCTCGCGCGCATCCATTCGGACGGTCAGATCCTGTCGTCCGAGCACGAGGTGGACGGCACGCGGGTGCACGCGAAGGTGCCGGCAGCGCTGGCGTCGGCATTGGTCGACTTCGCGGCCTGATGCAGGTCGTACGCCGGGCGGCGCTGCTCGCTGCCGTCGCGGCGTTCGTGCCGGTCCCGCACGCAAGCGCGCAGCACGCTGGGACTCCGGTCGCGGATCTGCCGACCGAGATGCTGTGTACCCCCGACGATCCCGTGCTCACCGAACTGTCCGGCCTCGCGACGATCGGCGACCGGCTGTTCGCGACGCCCGATGCCGGGGAGGACGAACGCATCGTCGAACTCGACGACGATTGCTCGGTGCTGCAACGCGTTCCGTCGCCCGTCGATCCCTACGACGTCGAGGATCTCGCCGCGGGGCCCGACGGCCGGTTGTGGCTCGGGGATCTCGGCGACAACACCCGCGTCCGCGAGACGATCGCGCTCATCTCCCTCGACCCCGACACCGGGCAGGGAGATCTGCACCGGCTGACCTATCCCGACGGTCCCCGCGACGCCGAGACCGTGCTCGTCTCCGCGACAGGCGAACCTGTGATCGTGACGAAGGCGCTGTTCGGCTCGAGCAATGTCTACCGGCCCGCACGCGGACTCACGATCGACGGCCTCCCCGTCCCGGGACCTGCCCCCCTCGAGAGGGTCGGGTCGCTGGCACTCGGACCGTCGGACACCCCCGGCGGTCCCATTCCCGGTGCGTCCTCCTCGATGATCACCGGCGGTGCGGTCAACGCCGACGGGACGGTCGCGGCGGTCCGCACCTACACCGACGTCTACCTGTTCCACGTCCCCGACGGCGATCTCGCGTCCGCTCTGGTCGCCGGTCCGCGCTTCCGCGTCCCGGTCCCGGGCGAACCGCAGGGCGAAGCCGTCGCATTCACCGCCGACGGTGACCTGGTCACCGCGTCCGAGCGCGGCGCGGCAGGCACGGAGAATCCACCGATCCATATCCGTCGCGGTGCGACCGATCTCTTCGCACCCGCGGACGACGATGCCGCGGACGAGATGTCGCCCGCGGCACTGCCGGTCGTCGGTGCGAGCGTGGCCGCCGGGGTCATCGCCCTCGGGGTGCTCGGACTCGTCGTCCGGCGCCGCGCCCGCCGCTGAGATCAGACGCCGCGACCGCGGCCGAGATCAGACGCCGCGACCGCGGCCGAGATCAGGCGTCGAGGTCCGCGGCGACCAGCTCCGCGACCTGCGCGAGGACCGCGTCGTCATCGCACGAGATCGTGACCTGCGTGCCCTTTTCTGCGCCGAGCGTCATGATCATCAGGGCCGAACCGGCGTCGACGGGCTCGCCGCCGTCGACCGCGAGGGTCACGGGGACACCGGCCGCGACCACGGCCTCGGCGATGATCCCTGCAGGACGGGCGTGCAGGCCGATGGACGAACCGACGGCAACGGTGGTGCTGGGCATGGGAATCTCCTTCGTGGTGGGGAAGTGCAGGAAGTCGGGTAGATCAGGCGCGTGCCGCTGTGATCAGAAGCGTGCCGCTGTGATCAGGAGCGTGCCGCTACGGGCTGGGGGTTCGCCTCGTCGGCGGCAACCCGGGCGGGACGCGTGATCGACTTGGCGATACTGACCGCGAGTGCGGCGACCACCGTACCGGCTGCCAGTGCGATCAGGAACCACACGACGCGGTCCATCGCGAACAGCACGAACAATCCGCCGTGGGGAGCGGTGAGCGTGACACCCGTCGCCATGACGATGCCGCCGGTCACGGCGCCGCCGAGCATCATCGACGGGATGACCCGGAACGGGTCGGCCGCCGCGAACGGGATGGCGCCCTCCGAGATGAACGATGCACCGAGCAGCCAGGCGGCCTTGCCGTTCTCGCGTTCGGCCGTGCTGTAGAGACGCGGACGCACTAGCGACGACAGTGCCATGGCGAGCGGCGGAACCATACCGGCGGCCATGACCGCCGCCATGATCTCGAGCGAACCGGTGTTGGCGACGTCGAGACCCGCGACCGCGAAGGCGTAGGCGGCCTTGTTGACCGGTCCGCCGAGGTCGAAGCACATCATCAGGCCGAGGATCGCACCGAGCAGCACCGCGGAACCACCGGACAGACCGTTGAGCCAGTCGGTGAGACCGGTCGTGATCGCGGCGAGCGGGCGACCGAGCAGCAGGAACATGAGCCCACCGACGATCAGGCTCGCGAGCAGCGGGATGATCACCACAGGCATCAGGCCACGAGCCCAAGTGGGCAGCGGGATACGGCCGACCCACAGGGCCGCGAAGCCGGCGATGATGCCGCCGACCAGACCGCCGATGAAACCGGCGCCGACGAAGACGGCCACCGCACCGGCGGTGAAGCCCGGAGCCAGACCCGGACGGTCCGCGATCGCGAAGGCGATGTACCCGGCCAGTGCCGGGACGAGGAACGAGAACGCCAACGAGCCGATCTGGTACAGCACCGCACCGAGATAAGTGCCGAGCCCACCCTCGGGAAGGTTGGTGAGCGTGTTGTCGAGGACGATGTCGGCGGCCGAGTCGGTGATGTCGGGACCGGCGAGCAGGAAGCCCAGAGCGATGAGCAGACCACCGGCCGCGACGAACGGGATCATGTAACTCACACCGGTGAGCAGGATCTGCCGCAGCCGGGTACCCCAACCGAGGTCGCTGCCGCTCTCCGACTCACCCGCCGGGGCGCCCGCGGTGCCCTCGACGGTGCGTGCGGACGGATCGGTGGCGGCCCGCAGGGCCTCGTCGACCATGGTGTCCGGTTCGTTGATCGCGCGCTTGACGCCCGATGCGATCACGGGCTTCCCGGCGAACCGTTCGCGGCCCTTGACCCCCACGTCGGTGGCGAAGATGACGGCGTCGGCGCCGGCGATCACGTCGGGGGGCAGGGGAGTGCTGCCGCTCGATCCCTGCGTCTCCACCCGGACCGTCACGCCCGCGCGTTCACCGGCGGCGGCCAGCGCATCGGCGGCCATGTAGGTGTGCGCGATACCGGTCGGGCACGCGGTGACCGCGACGATCGTGCGGCCTCCGGGCTGTTCCGCGCTCTGCGGAGGCGCGACCGCCGGCTTCGCAGCGGCTGTCGGTGACGGCTGTTCCGGCGCTGCGGTCGAGCCGGCAGGAGCGCTGCCCGACGACTCCGGTCGGGGCGGGAGGACGTCCTCGACCAGCGCGATGACCTCGTCCGCGGACGCGGCCGCGCGCAGCGACGCGACGAAGTCCGGGCGCACGAGTGCACGAGCGAGAGCGGTGAGCAGCTTCATGTGGTCGCCGCCCGCACCTTCGGGCGCGGCAATGAGGAAGACGAGGTCGGCGGGTCCGTCGGGCGCACCGAAGTCGGCCTTCGGGGACAGCCGGGCGAAACCGAGCGACGGCGTGGTCACCGCTTCGCTGCGTGCGTGCGGGATCGCGATCCCGCCGGGAAGGCCGGTGGCGGACTTGGCCTCCCGTTCGAGAACGGCCGCGGTGAGTGCGTCGGCGTCGGATGCGCGACCGTTCGCTGCGAGACGCTCGGCGAGCGCGGCGATGACGGAGTTCTTGTCGGATCCCAGGTCTACATCGAGCGAGACGAGTTCCGTGCCGATGATCGAGGAACCGCCTGCGGAGCCGGAGGTGGTGTCGGACATGACGTTCCTTAGGAGTGGGAGGGGAGCGGTCGGGGTCGGCGGTGGACGTCGGTGACGTGCACTCGGGATGGATCGACGGAATCGGGTGTGGGCAGGGCTGTTCCGGGGAGCGTGACGGCTGCGGTTCCGTACGCCACGGCGAGGCGCAGGCACTCGTCGGGGGTGTGACCGGCCTGCTCGGCGAGCAGATATCCGGCGAGCGACGAGTCGCCCGCGCCGACCGTGCTGCGGACCGTGACGTCGTCGGCGGTGGCCCGCCACGCGCCGGTGGCGGTGACCAGCACCGCGCCCGCACCGCCGAGGGTCGCGAGTACCGCGCCGACCCCGCGTTCCACCAGCACCCGTCCCGCGTCGACCACGGCGCCGACGTCTCCTGCGGCGGCGCCGGATTCGAGTTCGTGGGCGTCCGCGCCGGTGAGCTGGGCCAGTTCGTCGGCGTTCGGCTTGATCACGTCCGGGGCCGCCGCGGGGAACCGCTCGGCGAGGGCGAGCAGTGGCCGCTCGGAGGTGTCGACCGCGATGCGGCATCCGAGACCGCGCAGGGCACCCACGAGATCGGCATACCACGACTCGGGCACACCGGGAGGAAGAGAACCGGACAGGACGGTCCACGCGGCTCCCTGCGCGCATTCCAGCAGGACTGCGTGCAACTCGCCGAGTGTGCGTCCGGTGCAGGGGGTTCCGGGTTCGTTGAGTTTGGTCGTGGTGCCGTCGGGTTCGGCGACGGTGATGTTGTTGCGCGTCGGCCCGGAGGTGGGCACGGCCCGATGGGCGATGCCCTGCTCGTCCAGCGCGGCGAGCAGAGGATCGCCGGCGTTGGCCGGGAGAACGGCGACGACCTCGGTCGTCGCGGCGTGCAGCACACGCGCGACGTTGATCCCCTTGCCGCCCGGATCGACGGTGGATCGCTCGGTGCGATGCACCTTCCCGCGCTCGAGCGGGCCCGTCAGCCCGACCGTGCGATCGAGACTGGGGTTGGCCGTGAGCGTGACGATCATGTCGTCACCACCTCGATTCCGTGTTCGATGAGTTGCCGACGGTCGGTGTCGTCGAGATCGGTGTCGGTGACCAGAACGTCGATCGGTTCGAGCGACGCGAAGCTCAGCAGATTGCGCCGACCGACCTTCGACGAATCGGCGACCACGACGACCCGGTCGGCGGTGCGCACCATCGCGCGCTTGACCGCGGCCTCATCGGCGTCGGGGGTGGACAGGCCGTGGTCGATGCTCAGCGCGTTGGTACCGATGAAGGCCACGTCGACGTGCACCGTCGACAAGGTGGCGAGGGCCTCGGCACCCACCGCGGCCTGCGTGACACCGCGGACGCGACCGCCGAGCAGGTGCAGCTGCACGGTGCTCATTGCGGCGAGGCGCGCGGCGATCGGCACCGAGTTGGTGACGACGGTGAGGTCGACCTCGGGCGGCAGCGCTCCGACGATCCTGCCGGTCGTGGTGCCGGCGTCGAAGAGCACGCTTCCGCCGGACGGCGGGAGGAAGGACGTCGCGGCGGCGGCGATGCGGTCCTTGTGTTCGGCGCGGGTGTGTTCGCGCTCGGAGAGGGCAGGCTCGGCCACCGAGAGCGAGGCGGCCGGGATCGCGCCGCCGTGAACCCGCCGCACGAGGCCCAGGCGTTCGAGGTGTGCGAGGTCGCGGCGCACGGTCTCGGTGGTGACGCCGTACCGGTCGGCGAGCACTGCGACCGACACGCGGCCACGTGCCGCCACCAGTGCTGCGATCGCCTGCTGCCGTTCCTCTGCGTACACCGACACTCCTGGGGGTACCCGATCTGTGGGGAAAACAATGTTGGTTTATGTTGTTTTACGCCCGTCTGTGTTGACATGTCAAGGCTTCCGAGTAATCTGAGTCACAACGAACTACTGCGGTGAGGAGATCTCCATGGAGCAGTCGGCGTCCGTCCTGTACGGCACCCCCGTCGTCCCCGGTATCGGATACGGGCCGGTCATCCGTCCCGTCGCGCGTCCTGTGGTCCCGGCGCAGGGCGCCTCGATCCCCGACACGGCGCGCGAGGCCGAGGTGGGCCGGTTCGAGGACGCCGCGAAGGTCGTGGCCGAGCGGCTGCGCGCCCGCGCCTCGCGTGCATCGGGTGCCGCGGCAGAAGTGCTCCAAGCCACCGCTGTGCTGGTCGAGGACCGCGCCTGGCGCGGGGCGACCGCGACGAAGATCCGGTCCGGATCCGACGCGGTCGGCGCCACCGTCGCCGCCACCGACCAGTTCGCGGCCCTGTTCGAGAAGATGGGCGGGCTGCAGTCCGAGCGGGTCACCGACCTGCTCGACATCCGCGACCGCGTGATCGCCGAACTGCAGGGCGCCCCCGAACCCGGTCTCGAGATGCCCGATTCGCCGTCCGTGCTCCTCGCGGCCGATCTCGCACCCGCCGACACCGCCGGACTCGACCCGTCCGTCGTCGTCGCGCTGGCCACCTCCCTCGGAGGACCCACGAGCCACACCGCGATCATCGCGCGCCAGCTCGGCATCCCGTGTGTCGTCGCAGTGGCAGGTCTCGACGACGTCCCTGCCGGCACCGAGGTGCTGGTCGACGGCGCGACGGGCCGGATCGTGATCTCCCCGGACAGCGCCGAGGCCGCAGCCGAGGTCGAACGCGACCGCGTCGAGCGCGAGCGGGTGGCGGGCTGGTCCGGTCCCGGCGCCACCGCCGACGGTCACCCGGTCGAGATCCTCGCCAACGTGCAGGACGGATCGGGTGCCCGCGCGGCGCGCCGGACGCCGGCGCAGGGCGTCGGACTGTTCCGCACCGAGTTGTGTTTCCTCGACCGCGACACCGAACCGACGGTGGACGAGCAGGCCGACATCTATGCGGAGGTCTTCGAGGCGTTCGAGGGACGGAAGGTCGTCCTGCGGACCCTCGACGCCGGCTCCGACAAGCCCCTCCGGTTCGCCAACCACCCCGACGAACACAATCCCGCCCTCGGCGTCCGCGGTATCCGCATCACGACCACGGCGCCGGGAGTCCTCGACCGTCAGCTCGACGCGGTGGCCGCCGCGGCCTCGCGCACCGGCGCCACGCCGTGGGTCATGGCACCGATGGTGGCGACCGTCTCGGAGGCGGCCGATTTCGCCGCGCGGGTGCGCGAGCGCGGGCTGTCACCCGGCGTCATGATCGAGGTTCCGTCCGCGGCGCTGCTCGCCGATCGGTTGCTCGAACACCTGGACTTCCTGTCGATCGGCACCAACGACCTCGCCCAGTACACGATGGCGGCCGATCGGATGTCGCCGCAGCTGGCCGCACTCACCGACCCGTGGCAGCCCGCGGTGCTCGCACTCGTGGCCCGCGCGGCGCAGGCCGGGGCGGCCGCGAGCAAGCCGGTGGGGGTGTGCGGCGAGGCGGCGGCCGACCCGCTCCTCGCCTGCGTCCTGACCGGAATGGGCGTGACGTCCCTGTCGTGCGCCGCGTCGGCGGTGACGGGTGTCGGGGCCAGGCTCTCCTCGGTCCCGATGGACCGTTGCCGTGAGGCGGCCGAGGCGGTCCTCGCGAGCGACGACCCCGTCGCGGCACGTGCCGCGGCAGCGAAACTGCTGGACTGAGCGGCGCGGCCGGGACGGCCTGTTCTACGCGGCCGGGACGGCCTGTTCCACGCGGCCGGGACGGCCTGTTCCACGCGGCCGGGACGGCCTGTTCCACGCGGCCGGGACGGCCTGTTCTACGCGGCCGGGGCGGTCTGTTCTACGCCGATGAGGCTCCCGGTTCTACGATGACCTGTCGTGACCGAACGAGCGAACACGACCGGACGCACGACCACACGCCGCGGCTGGACCCTGCACGGCGACGGACGTCGCATCAACCCCGGTGCGGTGGTCGCACCGCACGAGCGACTGTCGTGGCCGCGCACCATCGGCATCGGGATGCAGCACGTCATCGCGATGTTCGGCGCCACCCTGCTCGTGCCGACGATCACGGGCTTCCCCGTCACGACCACGCTGCTGTTCTCCGGTATCGGCACCGCGCTGTTCCTGATCATCACGCGCGGCCGGGTGCCCAGCTATCTCGGTTCGTCTTTCGCGTTCATCGCGCCGCTCAGCGCCTCGGCCGGTTCCGGTCCGGCAGCGCAGCTCGGCGGGATCGTCGCCGTCGGCATCGTGCTGGTGCTTGTCGGCCTCGTGGTCAAGGCGGCGGGTTCGCGCATCATCGACGCGGTCATGCCGCCGGTGGTCACCGGGGCGATCGTCGCCCTCATCGGCCTCAACCTCGCGCCGACGGCCACCGGATCGTTCGAAGCCCAACCGCTCGTCGCCACGATCACGCTCGTGGTCACACTGCTCGTGACGGTGGTCGGCCCGGGCATGCTCGGCCGCCTCGGCATCCTCGTCGGTGTGATCGTCGGATGGATCTTCGCGGCGTTCACCGGGGCGATCGCGTCCGAGCGCATCGACGCCATGCGCGACGCGGCGTGGTTCGGTCTGCCCGATCTGCACGGCTCCACTTTCGAGCTGTCGGTCGTGCTGTTGGCGCTGCCCGTCGTCGTCGTGCTGGTCGCGGAGAACGTAGGCCACGTCAAGGCGGTCGCCGCGATGACCGGTCGAAACCTCGACGACATGGCCGGCAATGCGCTCATCGCCGACGGCCTTGCGACCACCCTCGCGGGTGCGGGCGGCGGCTCGGGCACGACCACCTATGCCGAGAACATCGGCGTCATGGCGGCCACGCGCGTGTACTCGACCGCTGCATACGCCGTTGCGGCGGTCACCGCCGTCGTGCTGGCCTTCTCGCCGAAGTTCGGTGCGCTGGTGTTCACCGTGCCCGAGGGCGTCCTCGGCGGCGCGACCCTCGTGCTCTACGGCCTGATCGGCATCCTCGGTGTCCGCATCTGGACGGAGGCGAAGGTCGACTTCACGGATCCGGTCAACCTCACGGTCGCGGCCGCGGCGCTCGTCGCCGGCATCGGCGACCTGACCCTGTCGATCGGCTCGGTCGAACTCGGCGGTATCGCCTGGGGTTCGATCGGCATCCTCGTCGCGTACCCGCTGCTGCGCAGACTCGCGGATCTGCGCCGCTGACCGGAACCCGGCGCATCGGCCGACACCGACCCGTGCCCGCGGGTCGTTCGATACCGACGCGTACCCGCCGGGGTCGTCCGGGTCACAAAATGCGCTCGGTTGTGTCAGCGTCACCGCGCCCTCGTCTGCATACCGTGAGTATGTCGAACGACGTCTCACACAGGAGCGCAGATGCAACGCACCCTTTTCGAGCCCGAGCACGACCTCTTCCGGGAGTCGTACCGGAAGTTCCTCGAACAGGAGGTGGCCCCCTTCCACGAGCAGTGGGAGAAGGACAAGATCGTCGACCGTGAGGTGTGGAAGAAGGCCGGCGCGCAGGGCTTCCTCGGCATGGCGGTGCCGGAGGAGTACGGCGGCGGTGGCATGGACGACTTCCGCTACAACGCCATCATGGCCGAGGAGACCACCAAGCTGGGCTTCAGCGGTCTGGGCTTCATGCTGCACAACGATGTCGTCGCTCCCTACCTGCTCGAGCTCGCCAACGAGGAGCAGAAGAAGCGTTGGCTCCCGGGCTTCTGTTCGGGTGAGCTGATCACGGCCATCGCGATGACCGAGCCGGGCACCGGCAGCGACCTGCAGGGCATCAAGACCCGCGCGGTGCGCGACGGTGACGACTGGGTCCTCAACGGCGCCAAGACGTTCATCACCAACGGCATCCACTCCGATCTGGTGATCGTCGTCGCATGCACCGACCCGGAGAAGGGCGCCCAGGGCTTCTCGCTGCTCGTCGTCGAGCGCGGCATGCCGGGCTTCGAGCGGGGACGCAACCTCGACAAGATCGGCCTCGACGCGCAGGACACGGCGGAGCTCAGCTTCAACGACGTTCGCGTCCCGGCGGCCAACCTCCTCGGCCAGGAGGGCATGGGTTTCATCTACCTGATGCAGAACCTGCCGCAGGAACGTCTCGCGATCGCCGTCGTCGCCGCTGCTGCGATGGAGCGCGTGCTCGACGACACGATCCAGTACTGCCGCGACCGCAAGGCGTTCGGCAAGCCGATCGGCAAGTTCCAGAACACCCGCTTCGAGCTCGCCGAGCTCGCCACCGAGACCCAGCTGGCCCGGGTGTTCGTGGACCGGTGCATCGAGCTGCTGAACGAGAAGAAGCTCACCGTCCAGGAGGCCGCGATGGCCAAGTACTGGACCACCGACAAGCAGGTCGAGCTGATCGACCGCTGCCTGCAGCTGCACGGTGGCTACGGCTACATGCGCGAGTATCCGGTCGCCAAGGCGTACCTCGATGCCCGCGTGCAGAAGATCTACGGCGGCACGAACGAGATCATGAAGGAAGTCATCGGGCGCGGCCTCAACGTCTGAGGCACGTACGAGAAGGCCTGGGTGGCTTCGCTGTGCGGAGCCACCCAGGCCTCGTTCGTCTCCGGTGGCCCGGGGATCAGATCTTGCGGACGACCGTGACGACCTTGCCGAGGACGACTGCGTCGTTGCCCGGGATGGGTTCGAACATCGGGTTGTGCGGCATGAGCCAGACGTCGCCGTCGACCCGCTTGAACGTCTTGACGGTGGCCTCGCCGTCGAGCATCGCGGCGACGATATCGCCGTTGTCGGCGACGTTCTGCTGCCGGACGACCACCCAGTCGCCGTCGCAGATGGCCGCGTCGATCATCGACTGGCCGACGACCTTGAGCAGGAACAGCGAGCCCTGACCGACGAGTTCGCGCGGCAGCGGGAAGACATCCTCGACCGATTCCTCGGCCAGGATCGGACCACCGGCAGCGATCCGGCCGACGACGGGAACCATTGCCGCCGAAGGGATGTCGTCGGTCGACGTGCCGGCGACCACCTCGGGCGAGGACTCGGGTGCGGGGGTGGGCTCGAGACCGCGGACGTCCACGGCACGCGGACGGTTCGGATCCCGGCGCAGGAAGCCCTTCCGTTCGAGCGTGCGCAGCTGGTGTGCGACGGAGGATGTGGAGTTGAGGCCGACGGCGTCGCCGATCTCACGGATGCTCGGCGGGTATCCCCGTTCGCTGACGGAATCGCGGATGACCTCGAGCACACGACGCTGACGCTCGGTGAGGCTCGCGGTGGGATCGTCGGTCGCGGGTCCGCCCCGGCGGGCTGTGGATGTTCCGTCCGCCTTCATCGTGACCTCCGTGCGGCGAGTGTCGGATGGGTTGCAAGTTGCCTTTCGAATCTATCGAGATCCCGCGCGTATATCAAACAGATGTTCGAGATTCACCCTCCGAGGAGCTGCCGTCAGGCTGTGACTCGTGATAGAACATTCGAACAGACTTTCGTTCGAACACATGATCGAGTGGTCGGACGGGGTCGGAAGACTACGCACAGCGACACGGACGGGGTCGGAAGACCACGCACAGCGACACGGAGGATTTCCGATGAGCAGAGCGGTTCGGATCGACACGGCGGTTCCGGCGGGTACGGCGCGACAGGGCGCGGTGGTCCGAACCGGTGCCTCAGTCCGGACGAGCACGGCAGGGCGGACCGTCGCGGGCCCGCCGGGAGCAGGTGCGCCCGGGGCGGCGGCATATCGCATCCGGCCGATCGCGACGTCGACGCTGCACCATCGCACCCGTGTCCCGGCGCGGACGAGACCGCGCGTCGCCGCGCCCTCGCGGGAACCCCTGCACCGCCGTTCGGAGATCGCACCGCGCAGCCGCCGGCCTGCGAAGGGGACGAGTTGGCGGCAAATGGCCACGACGGTGCTCCTCACCGCGCTCGCGACCACGATGCTCCTCGTGCTCGCCCACGTGCGCACCGATGAGGTGATCTCGCAGAGCGCCGGCACCACGGTCGTGCGAGAGGGGGAGAGCCTGGAGGCCTTGGCCGCTCGCGTGTGGCCCGACGTCCCGGTCGACGTCACGGTCGCGAGGATCGCCGACCTCAACTCGCTCGACGGTACGGCCGTGCAGGCCGGAAGCCGCCTCCTCTTGCCGGATTCCAGCCGGGAATGAGGGCGTCGTGGCCCCGCCCGACCCGCGATCCGCTCCCGAGCCGGACAGGCGGGTATTGTCTAACACTGTCAGTCACACCACTCCGTGTGGTTGCGGCGGTGTCGGCCCACTCGCGGGTGGAGACGGTTCCGGTCGGGAGACATCGCTTCGGCGCCGACGTCGCGACCCGCACGGGCACGACGAAGGAACCGACATGTACTGCCCGTATTGCCGCCATCCCGATTCCCGGGTGGTCGATTCGCGCGAGGCAGACGAGGGTGCCGCGATCCGTCGTCGGCGGGCGTGTCCCGAATGCGGACGCCGCTTCACCACAGTCGAGACCGCCGTGCTGTCCGTCGTCAAGCGCAGCGGCGTGACCGAGCCGTTCAGCCGCGAGAAGGTCGTGCGCGGCGTGGCCCGCGCCTGCCAGGGGCGCGATGTCGACAACGACGCACTCAACAAGCTCGCGCAGCAGGTCGAGGACGCGGTGCGGGCGAAGGGCTCACCCGAGGTCCCGAGCCACGAGGTCGGACTGGCGATCCTCGGACCCCTACGCGATCTCGACGAGGTTGCCTATCTTCGATTCGCCTCGGTCTACCGTTCCTTCAGTTCTGCAGAGGATTTCGAACGCGAGATTCAGGAACTGCGCGAGCACAAGAAGTCCTGCTCGGTCGAGACCGACTGAGCGACCCGGTCGAAGCCGACCGCACGCCGGCCGGTCCGGTCGCTACCGGATCCCGTCGATCGCCTTCAGGACGCGCTTCTCCGACACTGGGATCCGCGTTCCGAGACCCTGCGCGAACAGGCTCACGCGCAGTTCCTCGATCATCCAGTAGATCTCGACCACCTCGGGCGCGGCGCGCCGTTCCTCCGGCAGTCGTGCGAGTAGCTTGTCGTAGGCGCCGTAGACGCGATCGAGCACATCCATTCCCGCGGCATCGCGATGCGCACTCGCCGGCAACGCCTCCAGGCGTTGCGCGGCCGCGGTGAGATAGCGCGGCAGGTCAGCGATCCGCCGCGACCCCAGATCGGTGACGAAGCCGGGGAACAGCAACGACTGCAGCTGTTCGCGTACGTCGTCGGCAGCCTCGCCGTCCGACCGATCGAGGAGCACACCCACCTCGTGGGCGCGGGACAGCACGGGCACAACCGCTTTCAACAGACGGGCCACGCGCCCCGGCAGGTGTGACCGCACCGTGGACGCGAGCGCCTCGAACTCGTCGGGCGTGCGCACGGGTGCGCCGTGTGCGGCGATAAGTTCGTCCACCGCGCAGGCACGGCAGTCCTCGATCAGCGCTTCGAACGATCCGTCGGGGTTCCGCCCGAGCGCGAGCCGCTCCATGTTGGTCAGCCCCGAGGTCACGGCCTTCGCCTTCGTCGGTGCCGACGACAGAAGCAGGGCACGCAACCCCTGACGCGTCGCGTTCTGCTGGGCCTGCGGTGTGCTGAGCACGCGCACCGCGACGCCGTCCTTCTCCGCGACCAGGGCAGGGTAACCGGTGACCTTCCGGCCACCGACCTCGCGGGTGACGGTCTCCGGCAGGTTCCCGAGGGTCTCGGCCGTCCACACCACCGCCGCGGGACGTTCGGTGCCCGCAGCGGCGCGCGAGACCTCCGCTTCGACCCGCGGAGCCAACTTCTTCCGAAGGGCCGCCAGGCTCTTGCTGCGGCCGAGCACGGTGCCGCGCTCGTCGACCGCGGCGAAGGTCATCCGCAGATGGTCGGGCAACGCACCGGTATCGAAGTCCGAGGACTCGATCGTGCACCGGCCGAGCCGGGACAGCTCGCGGGCCATCGCATTGACGAGCGGTTCGGAGCGCGGCGTCACCGAGGCGAGGGCGGCCGCTGCGAAATCGGGAGCCGGTACGACCTGCCTCCGAAGGTGTTTCGGAAGGGTCTTGATGAGGGCCGTGACCAGCTCGGTCCGCATCCCGGGTACCAGCCAGTCGAAACCGACGGACTTGAGGTTCGCGAGCAGCGCGACGGGGACGCGGGCGGTGACACCGTCCTCCTCCGTGCCCGGCTCGAACTGGTAGGTGAGGGGGAACTGGATCTCGCCCTGGCGCCACGCGTCCGGATAGTCGCCCTCGAGCACCGAGGCGGCGTCCTGGTTCACCAGGGTGTCCGGCGTGAACGTCAGCAGGTCGGGTTGCTGCCTGCGGGTCTTCTTCCACCACGCGTCGAAGTGCCGGGCCGAGATCGCCTCCGGGCCGACCCGCTGGTCGTAGAAGTCGAACAGGGTCTCGTCGTCGACGACGATGTCGCGCCGGCGCGCACGGTGTTCGAGTTCCTCGACGTCCTCGAGCAGCGCCCGGTTGTCGTGGAAGAACTTGTGCTGCGTGCGCCATTCGCCTTGCACGAGGGCGTGGCGGATGAACAGTTCGCGCGAGACCTCCGGATCGATCCGTCCGTACGGCACGGGACGCTGGGCGACCAGGGGGATGCCGTAGAGCGTGACGCGTTCGTAGGCCATCGCCGACTCGCGGCGCGTCGACCAGTGCGGCTCCGAGTAGGTGCGCTTGACCAGGTGCGGAGCGAGCTTCTCGACCCATTCGGGTTCGATGCGCGCGGCCGTCCGCGCCCACAGCCGTGAGGTCTCCACGAGTTCGGCGGCCATGACCCAGCGCGGAGGCTTCTTGAACAACGACGATCCCGGGAAGACGGCGAACCGTGCGCCGCGGGCACCGAGGAAGTCGCGCTTGTCGCCCTCGCGAAGACCGATGTGCGACAGCAGACCTGCAAGCAGGGACTTGTGGACGTCGTCGGGATTCACGTCGCGGTGGTGCGTCTGCCAGCCCATGTCGACGGTGATCTGACGGAGCTGCCCCTGCAGGTCCTGCCACTCACGGATCCGCAACCAGTGTAGGAACTCGTCGCGGCACAACCTGCGGAACCTGCTCGACGACAGTTCCCGCCGTTGCTCCTTCAGGTAGTCCCACAATCGCAGGAAGGCCAGGAAGTCCGAGCCCTCGACCGCGAACCGGGCGTGCTTCTCGTCGGCGGCCTGCTGGAACTCGGTCGGGCGTTCGCGCACGTCCTGGATCGACAGGGCCGCGACGATGATGAGCACCTCGCGCAGACATCCGTTCCGGTGGCCCTCGACGATCATGCGGGCCATGCGCGGATCGACGGGCAGGCGGGCGATCTCGCGGCCCGTCGCGGTCAGGCGCGGCGTCTCGCCCTTCTTGGCGGGTTCGAGCGCGCCGAGCTCCTCGAGCAGAGCGATGCCGTCGCGGATCGCGCGGGGATCCGGGGCCTCCACGAACGGGAACGCCTCGATGTCGCCGAGACCGAGCGCCGTCATCTGCAACACTACCGACGCGAGGTTGGTGCGCAGGATCTCGGGCTCGGTGAACTCCGGCCGGCCGTCGAAGTCGTCCTCCGAGTACAGACGGATGCAGATGCCGTCGGCGACACGACCGCACCGTCCGGCGCGCTGCCGCGCCGAGGCCTGCGAGATCGGCTCGATCGGCAGTCGCTGCACCTTCGTCCGCACCGAGTACCGCGAGATACGTGCGGTGCCGGGGTCGACGACGTAGCGGATGCCGGGAACCGTCAGGGACGTCTCGGCGACGTTGGTGGACAACACGACCCGCCGGCCCGTGTGCGGTGCGAAGACCCGGTGCTGTTCGGCCGCCGACAGGCGTCCGTAGAGCGGGAGGATCTCGGTGTTGCGGAGCTTGCGGTCGCGCAGTGCGTCGGCGGTGTCGCGGATCTCGCGCTCGCCGGAGAGGAAGACCAGGATGTCGCCGTCGCCCTCACACTGGAGTTCCTCGACGGCCTCGCACACCGCGTCGACGGGGTCGCGGTCGACCAGCGTGTCGCCCACCTCGACGGTCAGCGGCCGGTAACGCACCTCGACGGGATAGGTGCGGCCGGAGACCTCCACGATGGGGGCAGGCGTGCCGTTCGCGTCGGCGAAGTGGCGCGCGAAACGTTCGGGGTCGATCGTCGCCGAGGTGATGATCACCTTCAGGTCGGGGCGACGCGGAAGCAGCTGCGCGAGGTAGCCGAGCAGGAAGTCGATGTTGAGGCTGCGCTCGTGCGCCTCGTCGATGATGAGCGTGTCGTACTGGCGCAGCAGGCGGTCGCGCTGGATCTCGGCGAGGAGGATGCCGTCGGTCATCAGCTTGACGAGTGTCGACTCGGTGACCTGATCGTTGAAGCGCACCGTGTATCCGACGGCGTCGCCGAGCTCGGTGTCCAGTTCCTCCGCGAGTCGCTCGGCGACGGCGCGCGCGGCGATACGGCGCGGCTGGGTGTGGCCGATCAGGCCGCGAACCCCGCGCCCGAGTTCGAGACAGATCTTCGGGATCTGCGTCGTCTTGCCCGAACCGGTCTCACCGGCGACCACTACGACCCGGTGGTCGCGGATCGCGGCGGCGATGTCGTCCTTGCGCTGCGAGACCGGTAGGTCCTCGGGATAACGGATCTCCGGGACCGACGACGCACGGGACGCGAGCCGGGCGCGGGCGGTCTCGATCTCGGCGGCGACCTCGGTCAGCGCCTCGCCGCCCCGCGCCCGGTCGAGCCTGCGACGGAGGCGGTTCACGTCGCGGAGGGAGACCTCGGACAGGGCAGCGCGCAGTTCGCGACGATTCGGGGCGGGGGAGATGGACATGCTGATCACACAGCCTAGCGAAACGACCCGGTCGGGGCCGGTCGGGGAGGGCAGGCAGGCCAGGTGGTCAGCCCGCCAGAGCACGCACCCGGCCGATCACTTCACCGAAGATCTCCCGGTACGGGGCGTGGACCGTGAAGTGGGTGAACCCGTAGCGCTCCCGGCTGTGCAGGATCTGCCCGGCCATCTCGTCGACCGTGCCGATCAGCACGAACGGCGAGTCGAGCAGGTCGTCGGCGCTCACGGTGTGCTCGAATCGCTCGGCGAGCGCGGCGGCGGTGCCCACCCGGTCGTCGGTCTCGACGACCGCCTGGAGCAGGGTGTGCCACTCGATGTCCTCCACCCGGTCGCCGGCCCGTGCCCGCACGAACGCGACCCGGTCGTCGGCCTCGGCCGCCGTGGCGATGCGGAACGTCCCCGGTGGCCTCCCCGGGAGTTGGACGGCGCCGGCGACGCTCACGATGTCGGCATGGGCGGCGGCGACGGCGAGGATCCGGTCGCCGGTGCCTCCGACGATCAGGGGCGGACCGTAGCCGCCGAATCCGCGCCGTTGCATCGGCCGGAGTACGGGCAGGTCGAACGCTTCGCGCAGCGCTGCCTGCTCGTCGAAGCCGGACCCGGTGAACGATCGCTGCAGTTCCTGCACGGTGGATTCGAGTCTCTCGGCGCGCTCGTCGAAGCGCTCCCACTCGATCCCGGCCGCCTCGAACTCCCATCTCATGTGGCCTGCGCCGAGGCCGACCTCGAGCCGGCCGCCGGTGAGCAGATCGGTGGTCGCGATCTCGCGGGCGAGCAGTGCCGGATTCCAGAAACCGGCATTGAGCACCATCGTGCCGACCCGCAGACGCTCGGTGGCACCGGCGGCGGCGACCAGGACGGGGAACGGCGCGGGGACACCGAGATGGTCGGCCGCGTACACCGCGTCGAAACCCGCGTCCTCGACGGCGCGGCACCAGCGAACGAACGCATCGGGAGACCCGACCTCGAAGATGTTGACGGAGAAGCGGAACTCGGTCATGGCACCAGGGTGGCGGGTACGGGCCTCCGGCGCCAGAGTCGTTTCCTCCGCATACGATGACGGGTGTCGTGATCGTCGTGGACGGGAGTTGGTCGTGGGTGCGTTGTGGCACGGATTCGCCGATATGGGCGCGATCGAACGGGACGGCGCATTCGTCGTGTCGCGCGGGGAAGGCGCGTACATCTGGGACGACGCCGGCAACCGTTACCTCGATGCCACCGCCGGACTGTGGTTCACCAATGTCGGTCACGGCCGCACCGAGATCGGCGACGCGATCGCAGCGCAGGTCGCCAAACTCGCCCACTACTCGAACTTCGGCGACCTGACCTCCGAGCCCGCCGTCGAACTCGCCGAGCGTCTCGCGGGGATCGCCCCGGTTCCGGGCAGCAAGATCTTCTTCACCTCCGGTGGATCCGACTCCGTCGACTCGGCGGCCAAGCTCGCGCGGCGGTACTGGCAGGAGGTCGGGAAGCCCGGCAAGCGGCTGCTGGTCTCGCGCGAGAAGGCGTACCACGGCATGCACGTCGGCGGCACCTCGCTCGCCGGTATCCCCGTCAACGGTGAGGGCTACGGCCGCCTGTGGGAGGACACCGCGCGGGTTGCGTGGGACGACGCCAAGGCGCTGCTCGAACTCATCGATTCGGTCGGTGCCGACTCCATCGCGGCCTTCTTCTGCGAACCCGTCATCGGTGCGGGCGGGGTGTACCTGCCGCCGGACGGCTATCTCGCCGAGATCCGCGACATCTGCCGCGACCACGACATCCTGTTCGTCGTCGACGAGGTGGTCACCGGCTTCGGTCGTATCGGTGGTTCGTGGTTCGCGTCGTCGCGATTCGACCTGGAGCCCGACATGGTCACCACCGCCAAGGGACTCACCTCCGGCTACCTGCCGATGGGCGCCCTGTTCGTCGCTCCGCGGGTCGCCGAACCGTTCTTCGCCGGAGGCGTGTGGTGGCGCCACGGATACACCTACGGCGGGCATGCTGCAGCCGCAGCGGCCGCCCTCGCCAACCTCGACATCATCGAGCGTGAGAATCTGCTCGCCGAGGCGGCGCGGATCGAGCGGACGCTGCACGAGAAGCTCGCTCCGCTGGCGGACCACCCGCGGGTGGCGGAGGTGCGCAGCGGCCTCGGTGCGGTGGCGGCCGTGCAGCTCACCGATCCGTCCGAGGCGCTCGGTTTCGTCAAGACCCTGCGGCAGCACGGGATCTCGGGACGCGCGGCCGGTCAGGGCGCGATGCAGATCTCCCCGTCGTTCGTGATGACCGACGAGCAGATCACCGATCTCGCCGACGGAATCGCCGCAGCACTCGGCTGATCTTTTCCTTCGGCCCGACCGGTACCTCGGCGAGGGGGAGTTCGGCGCTGCCGTCGCGTGCGGCGAGCGAACGGGCATAGCGTTCGTGCAGCACCGACCGCACCTCGTCTGGGCTGTAGTTCCGTCGTTGCCGCTCGTTGCGGGCGGCGACGGCACCGGTCGCCGCGACTCCCACGATCCCGGCGAGTCCGACGAGCTTCCACCACTTGCCACCGCGCAGTGCCATGGGGCGACCCTAGCGGTCCGTCGGGGTCATGGGGACGACCCCAGCGGCCGTCGGGCATGGCAGGCTGACGGCATGGACACTTCGTCGGCAGATCGGTCCGCCGGTGCGCGTTCGCGTCTCACCCTCGACGAGGCCGTGGCGACGACCCGCACGGGGGACCTGTGGATCTTCCGCGGCGCCACCCCGGCCGACCGAGCAATCCAGACGCTGACCAACGCACCGGTGAACCACGTGGGGATGACGGTCGCGCTCGAGGACCTGCCGCCGCTGATGTGGCACGCCGAGCTCGGACGCAGTCTCCCGGACATGTGGACCGGGCGGCACCAGCGCGGCGTGCAGTTGCACGACCTGCGCAGTGCGGTGCAGGTGTGGGCCGCGCGTTACGGCCAGCGCGGCTGGCTGCGGCAGATCTCGGTGGCGGTCACCCCGGACCAGGAGGACCAGCTGCTGCGCACGATCGCGCGGCTCGACGGCACACCGTTCCCGTCGACGACGAAACTCACGGGGCGATGGTTCGCGGGCCGACTCCCGCGCCGTCGCCGGGCGGCCGTCCCGTCGGGTGGGCTCGAGAGCGCGTACTGCGCCGAAGTGGTGGGGCTGACGCTGGAGGAGATGGGGTTGCTGCGGCAACGGCACCGGGGGAGCAACTGGTACGACCCCGGCCGGTTCTGGAGCGGCGACCGGCTGCCGCTCGCTCCCGGTGTGGAGTTCGGTGGCGAGATCGAGGTCGTGCTGGACGAGGACGACCTCGCTGCCGGAAGAGCGGCGGGCTCGGCGTCGTAGGACCTGGCAGTCGGCGCAGCGAGCGCCCGTCTCGTGGTCGACGCACGACCGTCCGATAGCTGCGAAAGGTAGAGGCGATAGGTCGCACTACACTGATAGGCGTGACCGATCAGAGCTACCAGCCCACCCTCTCGCAGCTGCGTGCCTTCGTCGCGGTGGCCACCTACCGCCACTTCGGCACGGCAGCAGCGCGACTCGAGGTCAGCCAGCCCACCCTGTCCCAGGGGCTGGCGGCTCTCGAGAACGGCCTCGGCGTCCAGCTCATCGAGCGGAGCACCCGCCGCGTGCTCGTGACACCGGTGGGAGCGCGCCTGCTTCCCTACGCGGAGGTGGTACTCGACGCCGCCGACGGCTTCGTCGACGCGGCTGCAGGAGTGTCCGACGGACTCTCGGGCCCGCTGCGGGTGGGCCTGATCCCCACCGTCGCGCCCTACGTCCTGCCCGAGATCCTGCCCGCACTCGACCGGGCGATGCCGGCGCTGTCGCTGCAGGTCGTCGAGGACCAGACCGCGCGTCTCCTCGACGCCCTGCGCGCCGGAACCCTCGACGTCGCCGTCCTCGCCCTGCCCGCAGACGTCTCGGGTGTCATCGAAGTTCCGCTGTACGACGAGGATTTCGTCCTCGTCCTGCCGACCGGACACGAACTCGCCGGGCGCACCGATCTCTCGGTCTCCGCACTCGACGACGCGCAACTGCTGCTACTCGACGAAGGCCACTGCCTGCGCGACCAGACACTCGACCTGTGCCGGTCCGTCGACGCGCGACCGGCACTCGGTGACACCCGCGCGACCTCCCTGTCCACCGTGGTGCGCTGCGTCGCAGGACGATTGGGTATCACCCTCGTCCCGGCCTCCGCGGTCGCTGTCGAAACCGCCCGGGGAGACCTCGAGGTCGCGCACTTCGCGGACCCGGCACCCGGCCGCCGCATCGGACTGGTGTTCCGCTCGTCGTCCCCGCGCGGAGTCGACTACCGCATCCTCGCCGAGACCATCCGCGGCTGCGTCCCGCCGACCTGCCGCCCCGTCTCCTGACGAAGACCCCCTCAGCGCCGACCACGCCGAGGCTTCCCGGGGCGCTTCCGCGCGGACGTCCCCGCCCGGCGGGACGTCTTGGGCTCGGGCGCGCGGCGCTTCGGGGTCGAGCCCTTGCGTTCGCCACGACGCGAGGTGCCGCCCGACTCGGCGTCCGGGTCGGAATCGCTGCGGCCACGGGAACTGTTGGCCGTCCGTCCCCGGACGATGCCCACGAACTCGTCGACGTGATCGGTCGTCCGGTCGGTGACCCACACGAGACCCACCTGGGACGCGGGCGCGTCGACGACGGGACGGTAGGTCAGGTCGCGGCGGTGGTGCAGGCGGGCGAGCGACTGCGGCGTGACGAGCACACCCACCTCCGAGGCGACGTGCGAGATCGCGTCCTCGGTGGTCGCGGGCCGCTCGAACGCCTCCTCACCGGGTAGGGCGACCCAGTCGAGCACGTCGTCGAGCGGATGCAGCACCGTCTCGTCGGCGAGGTCGGACACCGACACCTCGTCGACCGCCGCGAACACGTGCTCCTTGGGCACCACTACGACGGAGACCTCGGTGTAGAGCGGGATGACCGACAGGCCGTCCCGCTGCAGCGGCAGGCGCAGCAGCGCGATGTCGGCGACGTCCTCGCGTAGCGGATCCGCACCGGCCGTGGGTTCGACGGGGACCAGTTCGATCGGGACGTCCGGCATCCGCTCGTTCCACACCCGCACCCACTTCGCGGGGGTGACACCCGGGACGTAGGCCAAGCGGAAGGGTTGCACGGTCGGTTCGCTCACCGAGTCAGGCTACCGCTCCCGAGGTCCGCCGCCTGCGACGATCAGCCCTCGACGATCTCGAACTCGTCGAACACCACTTCACCGGCCGCATCGGACTCGCGGAGGTTCACCTCGCCGATCAACGCCCAGCCGTGATCGCCCTGCGGATCGTGCAGGGTCTGACGCACCCGCCACAACTCGGGACCCATCTCGACGGTGAACAGCAGCGGTCCACGCGCGTCGGGGCCGGTACCGATCTCGTCGTACTCGTCGAAGTACAGCTCGAGCAGGTCTTCCCAGTCCTCGGCGTCGAGACCGTCGCCGAGGGCCGCGAGTTCGTCCCAGCGTCGACGCGAGGCCAGTTCGACCCGCTTGAACATCGCGTTGCGGACCATGACCTTGAACGCGCGGACGTTCGCGGACAACGGGCGAGGGGAGTCGACGCCGAACGCGATCTGCTGGTCGTCGGATTCCACCCCGGGATGGGTGAGGGACTCCCACTCGTCGAGCAACGATGAGTCGACCTGCCGGATCAGCTCGCCGAGCCACTCGATGATGTCCTCGAGTTCCTCCGTGCGCGCGGCGTCCGGCACCGTCTGCCGCAGCGCGCGGTAGGCGTCGGCGAGATAGCGCAGGACCAGCCCCTCGGAGCGGGCCAGGCCGTAGTGCGAGACCATCTCGGAGAAGGTCATGCTGCGCTCGATCATGTCGCGCACCACCGACTTCGGGGAGAGGGGGAACTCCGACACCCAGGGATGCCCACCCCGGTACGTCTCGAAGGCCGGCTCGAGCAGCTCCATGAGCGGCTTGGGCCAGGTGATCTCCTCGAGCAGTTCCATCCGCTCGTCGTACTCGATGCCGTCGGCCTTCATCTGTGCGACGGCCTCACCGCGTGCGGCATGCTGCTGCGCCATGAGCACCTGACGGGGATCGTCGAGGGTCGATTCGATGACCGACACCACATCGAGCGCGTAGGTGGGGGAGTCGACGTCGAGCAGTTCGATCGCTGCGAGGGCGAACGGCGACAGCGGCTGGTTGAGCGCGAAGTCGCGTTGCAGGTCGACGGTGAGGCGGGCCCGGCGCCCGAACTCGTCGGGCTCGTCGAGTTGCTGCACCACATCCGCTTGGAGCAGGCCCCGGTACAGCGAGATCGCCTTGAGGATGTGCTTGCGCTGCGCCGGACGGGGTTCGTGGTTGTCCTCGAGCAGATGCCGCATCGCGTCGAAGCAGTTGCCCGGTCGCGCAATGACGTTGAGCAGCATCGAGTTGCTCACCGAGAACCGTGACTGCAGCGGTTCGGGCGACGCCGCGATCAGCTTGTCGAAGGTGCCCTCACCCCACGAGACGAACCCTTCGGGTGCCTTCTTACGCTGCACCTTCCGGCGCTTCTTCGGGTCGTCCCCGGCCTTGGCGAGGGCCCGGACGTTCTCGATCTCGTGCTCGGGGGCCTGTACGACGACGGTGCCCATCGTGTCGTATCCCGCGCGGCCTGCGCGACCGGCGATCTGGTGGAACTCGCGCGCCTTGAGCTGCCGGGTGCGGGTGCCGTCGAACTTCGTCAGGCCCGTGAGCAACACGGTGCGGATCGGCACGTTGATGCCGACGCCGAGAGTGTCGGTTCCGCAGATGACCTTCAGGAGCCCGTCCTGCGCGAGCTTCTCGATCAGGCGCCGGTACTTCGGCAGCATGCCCGCATGGTGCACACCGATACCGTGCCGGACGAGACGCGAGAGGGTCTTGCCGAAGCCGGTGGAGAACCGGAAGTCGCCCAGCGCGGTGGCGATCGCCTCCTTCTCGGCCTTCGTGCACATGTTCACGCTGGTCAGGGCCTGGGCGCGCTCGAGGGCCGCGGCCTGGGTGAAGTGCACGACGTAGACGGGTGCCTGATGGGTAGTGACGAGTTCTTCGATCGCTTCACCGATGGGTGCCTGCGAGTACGAGAAGGTCAACGGGACGGGTCGTTCGGAGCCCGAGACCTCCACCGTCGGCCGTCCGGTGCGGCGGGTCAGATCCTTCTGTAGGAAGGTCACGTCGCCGAGCGTCGCGGACATGAGCAGGAACTGCGCGTGCGGCAACTCGATGAGCGGAACCTGCCACGCCCACCCGCGGTCGGGTTCGGAGTAGAAGTGGAACTCGTCCATCACGACCTGGCCGATGTCGGAGTCCGGTCCCTCGCGCAACGCGAGATTCGCGACGATCTCGGCGGTCGCGCAGATGATCGGCGCTCCGGCGTTGACCGATGCGTCGCCGGTCATCATGCCGACCTTGTCGGCACCGAAGACGTCACACAGGGCGAAGAACTTCTCGCTCACGAGCGCCTTGATCGGGGCGGTGTAGAAGGTGCGCTTCCCGGCAGCGAGCGCGAAGAAGTGCGCGCCGAGCGCTACCATCGACTTTCCCGAGCCGGTGGGCGTGGCGAGGATGACGTTGGAGCCGGCGACGAGCTCCATGAGCGCTTCCTCCTGCGCCGGATACAGCGAGATGCCACGATCCGTCGTCCAGGTGGTGAACGCGTCGAACAGCGCGTCGTCGTCGACGGGGTCGGGTATCAGATCGGGAAGCAGCACTTCTCCAGGCTAGTCGGAAGGACCCGACCCACCGCCGCGGGTCGCGTGGCCCGGCGTGTAGTGCAGGTCAGGTGGCGCTGCGCTCGTCCGAACCCATCGCGCCGAGCACCGCCATGCGGGTCTCCGGGCCACCGCTGATCTGCGACTCGCTCACACCCGACACGAGGAGCCGGCGCCAGCGGTCGAGGTCGAACTCCAGGGGAGCGGTGGTCTCCAGGAAGTTCTCGACCACCCGCAGGAAGCGCAGCGGGTCGTCGCGGAACGGGAAGTGGCCGGAGCCCCGGAAGATCTCGAGACGTGAACCGGGCATGGCCGAATGCGCGAGATAGGCGTGGGCGATGGGGATGACGCTGTCGTGATCGCCCCAGATGAGCTGGACGGGAAGGTTCTCCGTCAGATAACAGCGGTCGAGCATGGTCACCACCTGACCGCGCCAGTCGACCACCGCGCGCAGCGTGCGCAAATACGCTTCGTAGGCCGTGGGGTCGGGGAGGTTCCCCAGTACGCGCACCAGATCCGAGGTGTCGTGCAGCAGGGCACCGGGCCTCAGTGGCGATCCGTTGACCCGGTTCAGCATCGCGCCGGCAGCGCGCAGGACGGGCATCGCCCCGGGCAGTCTCAGGACCCGCAGCGCTTCGCTGACGATCGGCACCGAGATCAGCCGCAGGGCAAGATGGACGTCCTTGGTGACCCCGCCGGACGCGACGAGCACCAGACGCTCGACCATGTGCGGGAACTGGTAGGCGAACTGCATCGCCACCCCGCCGCCGAGCGAATGGCCGATCACCGTGACCGATTCGATCCCGAGGACCGACAGCAGGTCGCGCATACCGTTCGCGTAGGCGGCCACCGAGTAGTCGGCCCGCGGCTTGTCGGATCGACCGTGCCCGAGCAGGTCGGGGGCGATCACGGTGTACTTCTCCGCCAGGTGCGGGATCACGTCCTGCCAGGTCGACGAGTCGTCACCGATTCCGTGTACGAGCAGCAGTGCGGGACCGCTTCCGGCCAGGCGGAACGCGCGTCGGTAACCGTGGATCGTGCGGAACACGATGCGGGGTTCGTTGTCCGGAACCGGGCGGAGCGTCCGGGCGCGCGGTGGAACCATGAGCGTCTCCTGCGACGTCGGTGATCGCGTGGTGGTAGTCAGGCTGCCCGACCCGTGGCCGAGAACCGGACACAACTACCACTGTGGCATGTCGCCGAAGCGTACATGTCTGTATGTGACGTCGACAACGACGATTGTGATGATCATGAAACATCCGGCGAACCCGCCGTGGTGTCAACGCGGAGCGGAATCGTCCCCGTCGTCCGGGTCGAACTCGCCGAATCCGCCGTCGCCGGTTCTTCCGTCGTCCGGACCGGGGAGATCGCCGCCGGGACCGGCGCCGCGCCGGTCGTATTCGGCGAGGAACCGCTCGAACTCCGCCCCGATCTCCTCACCCGTCGGCAGACTCTCGTCGGTCGGCAGGGGAGAGGTCTGCTGTTCCTGGGCGGCGACGTAGCTGTCGTATTGCCGCTCGAGCGCGTGCACCACGCCGAGGACCTCGGCATTGTCCTCGATGTGCTCGTCGATCTGCTCCCGCACCCGCGCCGCGGCCTCACCGAGCGCCTGCAGAGACAGCTCGAGGCCGCCGACCTCTGCGACGTTCGTCAGCAGCGTCTCGGCGGCCGCCGGATAGTCGGTCTGGGCGAGATAGTGCGGCACGTGCACGGAGAAGCCTACGGACTCGTGCCCGTGCTGGCCCATGCGGTATTCGAGCAGCGACGACACTCCCGCGGGCACCTGAAGCTCGCCCGACCAACGGTGGTGCCCCGCGATGAGGTCCTTGTTCGTCGAGTGCGCGGTGACCGCCAACGGCCGGGTGTGCGGGATCGCCATGGGGATCGCGTTGAGTCCGATGGTCCGCCGCACCCCGAACTGCTCGGCGAGCAACCGCACCGCGGTGATGAAACGCTCCCACTTCAGATCCGGCTCGGCACCCGCGAGCAGTAGGAACGGGGTGCCGGCCTCATCGATGAGCGCGTACAGGTTCAGTTCGGGCTCGGCGTAGTCCGAGAAGTGGTCGGCCTTGAACGTCATGAGCGGCCGACGCGACCGGTAGTCGATCAGTTCGTCGACGGCGAACGACGCGACGAGCTCGGTCTCCAGACTCTCGCGCAGGTGCGTGGTCGCCAGGCGCACCGCGTGTCCCGCGTCGGCGAAACCTTCGAGACCGTGTACGAGGACCGGCCCCTCACCTTCCGGGGAGGTGAGCTGCGGAGCCGGGAATTCCAGCTCGTACATGCGGGACTGTTCGTCCATCTGCGAACCACTCCGATCACACTTCGTCTCGGCATCTCCGCCGGGGTCACCCGACGTGGCATGGTGGTGTTCGAGTCTAATCGACGCTACGACGACCGTTCCGGGGCGCACATCCTGCCCGACGTCGACGACCGAGGGAGGTTCGGGTGACCCGACGCGACACTCGTCCGAGGCGCCGCGCATCGGCCGCCCGAAGCGCGGTGGCGACAGCGTGCCTGATGCTCGCATCCGCCTGCTCCCAGACCGTCTCCGGCGACCCCCGGCCCGAACCGGCAGCCCTGACGGGAACCGCGCCTGCACCTGCACCCGCGATTGTCCGGGCACTGGGCGAGCTGGTGCTTCCTCCCGAACGTTTTCCCGAACCGTACGTCGCGGTGGTCCTCCCACCGGAGGCCGTGGCACAGGCAGCGCCCGACCTGACCGGGATCCAGCCCGGCTCGAAGGTCGATCCGGGCGGATGTCTGCCGCCCGCGCAGAATTACGGCCCCGAGAGCACCGCCATGGTGGTCGGTACCGACAACGCCAGTCGCGCGACGATCAGTGTCGAGGTCACCCGTTCCGCTCCGGACGTCGGCGAGTACCGCACCTATCTCACCGAGTGCTCGCAGGTGGACGCCACCGTGCGGGGGATCACCTCGACCGTCTCGACCGTCCTCGGCGACGATCCCGCGATAGCCGTCGACGGGGCCGAGACGCTGGCCCTGACCCGCACGGTCGACTCCGGCAGGGGATCGGGTGGCATGACGCAGTCGATGGCCGCGCGGATCGCGCAGATCGGGGACGTGCGTGTGACGGTCACGTACCTGTCCTTCGACGCGGCGCCGCCCGACGCCGACAATCTCGACCTCGTGTTCCGGGAGGCCGTCGACTTCGCCGCCCGCCCCTGACGGGGCCGGGCGCGCACCCTAACAGCGTTCACCGACGGGATCGTCCGTTCGGCACGGGTCGACGATGCCGGTCGCGGAGTTGTCCACAGCCGGCCGGTTCATCCCCAGAAGGCCGCGGAACGACCCCGGGAGTCGCTTTCCGCTCGGGCCGATGGGCCACGGTTCGAGCATGACAACTTCCACGCCTTCGTCGTCGCATCCCCTCCGTCTCACCGATGTCGGTGACGTGATCGCCGCCCTGCCCGCCCTCATGGGCTTCCCGCCGATGCGTTCGATCGTCGTGATGTGCCTGACCCCGACGGGTGACGCTCCGACCCGCCCGAACGGGAAGGTGGCGAGTATCGGCGCCGTGATGCGGCACGACCTCGTCCTGCCCCGGCCCGGAGAGTCGGTCCCGGAACCCATGCGCGCGGCGTTCCGGCGCTTCTGCGCCGTCTGTGCCCGCGAGGGCGCGGAATCTGTGGTGGCCGTTCTCGTGGACGACGATCTCATCGACCGGCACGATCCGGTGATCGCCGACGTGTGCAGGCTCGTCGACGACTTCGCCGACCATCTCGACGCCGTCGGCATCGACCTGGCGGGGGTGTACGCGCTACCGGAGATCACCGGTGGAGCGACCTGGTTCGTGCCCGGCCAGAACATCACCGGCAGCGTGGCCGATCCCGGGTCCTCGGTGGTCGCGGTGGCCCGGGTGTTCGAGGGCAGCCCGATCCGCGGCTCCCGCACCGAGCTCGCCGCACTGCTCGCGCCGTATCCGCCGGCGGTGAGGCAGGAGGTCGCGCGGTGTATCGACGAGGTCGTCGAGACCCGCGACCGCGAGTACGAACGCTGTGCCCGCGAGGGCGGCGGCGAACGCGCCGACCGTCTCGAACTCGAAACCGTGCTCGCACACATCGAGACGTACGCCGGCGGAACGGATCCCAGCGCGTCCGACATCGCCGAGCTGGCCGTCCTGCTCGCCAACCGCACGGTGCGCGACGCCGCCATGGGACTTGCGACCGGACCGCTCGCACGGCCGGCGGAGCGTCTGTGGACCGAGCTCGCCCGGGCCCTGCCCGATCCCGAGCGGGCCGATGCCGCCGCGCTTGTCGGCTTCGGCGCTTACGTGCGCGGCGACGGTCCGCTCGCCGGCGTCGCGCTCGCAGCGGCCCTCGAATCCGATCCCCGCCACCGGCTTTCGGATCTGCTCGACCAGGCCCTGCAGGCGGGACTGCGTCCCGAGTCGATCCGTGGCCTCGCGGAGACCGGACACGAGATCGCGGCGCGGCTGGGACTCGAACTGCCGCGCGGCGACGAACCGTCCTGAACCGGAGCCGTGTCCTCGATCAGCGTCGAGCAGCGTGCAGCCGGTCGCCGAGAGACCGGGTGAACTCCCACGCATCGGAGACGATCTCGTCGAGATCGGTGTGCTGGGGGTTCCACCCGAGCTCGGAGATCGCGCGGCTGCTCGAGGCGATGAGCACGGCCGGATCACCGGCACGGCGCGGCGCGTCGACCGCTGCGATCGGCAGGCCCGTGACTCGCTCGCACGCCGAGATGACCTCGCGGACGGTGAAGCCCTCTCCGCTGCCGAGGTTGTAGATGCCGTGGCGGCCGGGTTCGGACTTCGTCAGTGCCAGTACGTGGGCGTCGGCGAGATCCTTGACGTGGATGTAGTCGCGCACCGCGGTGCCGTCCTTGGTCGGCCAGTCGGTGCCGAAGACCGAGATGTGATCGCGCACACCGAGAGCGACCTGCAGCACGAGTGGGATCAGATGCGTCTCGACGACCCGGTTCTCCCCGGCACCGCCGTAGGCGCCGGCGACGTTGAAGTACCGCAGACTCGTCGCCGCGAGACCGTGAGCGTGCGCGTACGAGGAGATCGCATGATCGATGGCGAGCTTCGACGCACCGTATGGGTTGGTCGGCCGGGTGGGCGCGTCCTCGGTGATCGGCACGCTGTCGGGTTCGCCGTAGGTCGCGGCGGTGGAGGAGAACACCAACCGTGGGGTACCCGAGCGGCGGACGGCCTCGAGCAGGGCCAGGGTGGTCACCACGTTTCCTTGCCAGTACTTCTCGGGGAACTCCACCGACTCGCCGACGAGGGACTGTGCACCGAAGTGGAGGACGCCGTCGAAACGGGATCCGGAGAGCAGTTCGTCGGCGACGGCCGCGATGTCGCCCTCGACGAACTCGGCACCGGTGGGCACCGCTTCGGCGTTCCCGGTGGACAGGTCGTCGACGACCACGACGTCGTGGCCCTGCTCGAGCAACACGGTCGTGCACACGCTGCCCACATAGCCGGCGCCGCCGGTCACCAGAAGTCTCACGCTGGACATCCCCTTTTCGCACGCCCGTACCGGACATGCGAAAAGGGGCCTGGGTCAGACCTGCTTCACCTGCACGGCGTGGGCCATCTCGTCGGAAAGCTCGAAGCTGTCGTGACCGGCCACGGTGATGGACACCGAGCCCGGTCGCGTCTCGACTGTAACCCGCGCGTCCGGGACCACACCGGCCTCACGCAGTCGCGCGATGACCTCGGGGTCGGACTGGACGTACTCCGCGAGCCGGCGTACCACGACCGCGGTCGGCTTGCCGTGCGGGATGTCCGTCAACCGCACCAGCTTCTCGTCGAGGACCGCCGTGCGGTCGAGGCCGAGCTGGGCCAGTCCTGGAATGGGGTTGCCGTAGGGGGAGGTGGTCGGGTTGTTGAGCACCTCCACGAGACGGCGCTCGACCTCCTCGCTCATCACGTGTTCCCAGCGGCAGGCCTCGGCGTGCACGTTCTCCCAGTCGAGACCGATCACGTCCACGAGAAGCCGTTCCGCGAGCCGGTGCTTGCGCATGACCGAGACCGCGAGATCGCGGCCCTTCTCGGTGAGCTGCAGGTGGCGGTCGCCGGCGACCCGGAGCAGGCCGTCGCGTTCCATGCGGGCCACGGTCTGGCTGACCGTCGGTCCGCTCTGTTCGAGGCGCTCGGCAATACGCGCGCGCAGCGGCACCACGCCTTCCTCTTCCAAGTCGTAGATGGTCCGGAGATACATCTCCGTTGTATCGACCAGGTCCTTCACTCTCACACCCCTTCGTCTGGGCCGATTCTAACCGTGCGAACAGGACGGTGGGGGCGCCCTCCGAGGCTCGCATGTCCGTGGGTGGACCAGTAGCGTCTGTGTCCATGACCACGAGCTCCACCGCGGCGGGCGGTACGACACAGCTGAGCGGCGATCGGATAGTGGTGTGGAGCCCCGACTACCTCGACTACCGGTGGGGTCCGACACATCCGATGAACCCCACGCGTCTCGATCTCACGATGGCGCTGTCCCGCAGTCTCGGTCTCCTCGAAGGCGTCGAGACGGTCCGCCCGTCCCCTGCGGACGACACCGATCTGCTGCGCATCCACACCTCGTCCTACGTCGACGCGGTCAAGCGCGCGGGCTCCGCTCCGGAGGGAGCGGCACCCCCGGCCGACGCACCCCACGGTCTCGGCACCGAGGACAACCCGATCTTCCCCCGTATGCACGAGGCCAGCGCGACGCTCGCCGGGGGAACCCTCGCGGCCGCACGCGAGATCGCGAGCGGCCGGGCCCGCCGTGCGGTGAGCATCGGGGGCGGCATGCACCACGCGATGGCCGACTGGGCCGCCGGGTTCTGCGTCTACAACGACGCCGCCATCGCGATCTCGTGGCTGCTCGACCACGGCTACGACCGCATCGCCTACATCGACGTCGACGCCCACCACGGCGACGGTGTGCAGCACGCATTCCTCGGCGATCCCCGCGTCCTGACCATCTCCCTGCACCAGCATCCCGCGACGCTGTGGCCCAACACCGGGTGGTCCAGCGAGGTCGGTTCGGGTCCGGCCGAGGGCACCGCGATCAATCTGCCGGTACTGCCGGGCACCGTGGACGCGTTGTGGTTGCGCGCCTTCCATGCCGTCGTGCCGGGCGCGGTCGCGGCGTTCCGCCCCCAGATCCTCATCAGTCAGTGCGGTGCCGACAGCCACCGCGAGGACCCTCTGGCCGATCTCTCCCTGACCGTCGACGGCCAGCGCGCGTCGTATCTCGCGATGCGCGATCTCGCCGACCGCTACTGCGAGGGTCGCTGGCTCGCCGTGGGCGGCGGCGGTTACGGCCTCGTGCGGGTGGTGCCGCGCGCGTGGACCCACTTGATCGCCGCGGCGCTGGACCGCGAGATCGATCTGAGCACCCCGGTTCCGGCGGACTGGAGCGAGCGCGTCGGCGCTCTCGCTCCGAGCGTCGAACTGCCCACGGTCATGGGGGAGGGCTCCGACGTCTCGTACCTGCCGTGGGACGGTCCCGGTGGCACACCGGAAACGGGGATCGCGTCCCTGGACCGCGCACTGACCCGCATCGATTCGGCGATCATCGCCACGAGGCGGGCGGCCTTCCCGCTGCTCGGCCTGGACCCGGAGGACCCCCGTGACTGACCGGCAGAATCCCTCGGCGGCACCGGACTCCGCGTCTGCGACGGGCGCGGCCCCCGCGCAGGGTGCCGGGACGACAGGGGAGACCGACCCCGCGCGCGAGGCGGCGCTGGCGCGCGCCCGCGACTATCCGCGGCACTGGGTCGCCGACGTGCTGGCCTCGGACGGCGGTGTCGTACACCTGCGGCCGATCGTCCCCGAGGACGCTGACGCGATCGTCGCCTTTCACAGCAAACTGTCCGAACGCACCCGCTATCTGCGGTACTTCGGTCCGTACCCGACGATCTCGAAGAAGGACCTGTTCAACTTCACGGTCGTCGACCACAAGTCCCGGGTGGCGTTCGTCGCGGTGCTCGGCGACGAGATCATCGCCGTCGGGCGGTACGAGGGACTCTCGCACGAGGGCGACGGTCTCTCCGCCGAGGTGGCCTTCACCGTCGCCGACGCTCACCAGGGACGCGGTCTCGGTCCGATCCTGCTCGAACATCTCGCCGGCGCGGCCGCCGAGAACGGACTGCACACCTTCGTCGCCGAGGTCCTCGCCGAGAACCGGCACATGATCACGGTCTTCCGGGAAGCCGGCTACCAGGTCAGCCGCAGCTTCGAAGGGGGAGTCGTCCGGCTCGAGTTCGCGATCGACCCCACCGAAGCCCTCGTCTCGGTCCGCAACGCCCGCGAACGCGCCGCCGAGGCGCGCAGCGTGCGCAACATCCTCGGTCCCGGCAGTGTCGCCGTCATCGGTGCCTCCACCGACAGCCGCAAGGTGGGCAACGCCGTGCTGGTGAACATGCTGCGCAGCGGGTTCACCGGGCCGGTCTACCCGGTCAACGCCGAACACCGGTCCGTCCGAGGTGTCCGCGCCTACCCGACCGTCCGCGACATCCCCGATGAGATCGATCTCGCGGTCGCCGCCGTCCCCGCCGAATCGATCGACTCGGTGCTCGACGACTGTCTCGCGAAGGGTGTCAAGGCCCTGCTCGTCGTCTCGTCCGGTTTCGGCGAGACCGGACCGGAGGGTCGCGACGCCGAGCGGCGGCTCACGCTGGCCGCGCGGTCGCACGGTATGCGACTCATCGGGCCGAATGCTCTCGGTGTCGCCAACAACGATCCCGCCATCCGACTCAACGCGACCCTCGCGCCCGTGCTCCCGGCGTCCGGCAACGTCGGTTTCTTCTGCCAGTCCGGCGCCCTCGGCATCGCGATCCTCGACGAGGCCGCCAAGACGGGTGTCGGACTGTCGTCCTTCGTCTCGGCCGGCAACCGCGCCGACCTGTCCGGCAACGACCTGCTGCAGTACTGGGACACCGATCCTGCCACCGAAGTGGTGCTGCTGTATCTGGAGAGTTTCGGCAACCCGCGCAAGTTCTCGCGCATCGCGCGGCGGGTGGCGCGCAGCAAACCGATCGTCGCCGTCAAGAGCGGCCGCCACGCGGTGCCGCCGGCGCTCGCCGCCCGGACGGGGGAGATGGACGACACCATCGTGCGGTACCTGTTCGAGCAGGCCGGTGTCGTCCAGGTCGAGTCCATCGGCCAGCTCTTCGACTCGGCCCTGCTGTTCGGTTACCAGCCGCTGCCCGCGGGTCCCCGCGTCGCCGTGGTCGGCAACTCCACCGCCCTGGGTCTGCTCGCCGTCGACGCCGCCCGCGGCCAGGGTCTGCAGGCACCGGACGCGGTAGATCTCGGCGCGCAGGCGTCGCCCGAGGAATTCGCCGAAGCCGTCGCCCGGGCGCTCGACTCACCCGATGTCGACTCGGTGATCGCGGTCTTCGTCCCGCCGGTCGCCGTCGACGTCCAGCCCTACGCGCAGGCCCTGCGCGACGCCGTCGCCGGGTCGGAGAAGCCGGTGGTCACGACCTTCCTGGCGACCGAGGGTATCCCCGACGTCCTGGCCGTGCGCGGACCGGACGGCAACCCGACCCGCGGATCCGTGCCGTCCTATCCCGGTCCGGAACGAGCGGCGCTCGCCCTGGGGCGGGCGTGGCGGTACGCGAAATGGCGCAGTCGTCCGCCCTCGCAGGTCGTGCGACCGGCGGGCATCGATCCCGAGCGCGCCCGTGCGCTCGTGGACGGCTGGCTCGAGACGACTCCCGAGGGTCGCTACCTGTCGGATACCGAGGCGGCCCTGCTGCTGTCCTGCTACGGAGTCGAGGTCGCGGACTTCCGCGCCGTCACCACCGAGGAGGAGGCGGTCGCGGCGGCGGACGAGATCGGCTTCCCCGTGGCGGTCAAGGCCACCGGTGCGCAGTGGCGGCACCGGCCCGATCTGACCGGGGTCCGGCTCGATCTCGTAGACGCCGATTCGGTACGGATCGCCTATTGCGACCTGGCCGCGGTGTCGGGGGAGCCGTTGATGCACGTGCAGCGGATGGCCCACAAGGGCATCGGTTGCGCGATCCGTGTGCAGGACGACCCGTCGTTCGGTTCGCTCATCTCGTTCGGTCTCGCCGGTGTGATCTCCGACCTGCTCGGCGACCGCGCCTACCGGGTTCTTCCGCTCACGGAGGACGAGGCGGTCGAGTTGATCGACGCGCCGAAGGCGGCGCCGTTGCTCTCGGGCTATCGCAATGCCGCACCGGTGAACAAGCCGGCACTCGTCGACTTCGTCCAGAGGATCTCGGCGCTCGCCGACGACCTGCCCGAGGTGCGCGAACTGGTGTGCGAACCGGTCCTGGCCTCGGTGGTGGGAGCCGAACTCACCGACGCGCACGTGCGGATCGGGCCCGAACCGCACCCGCTCGACCTCGGACCGCGCCGTCTGCGCTGACGGCAGTCCGGCGGCCGAACACCTGCCGGAGAAGGCACCCGAACGGCAACGATCCCCGAGAACCCAGCCCGGTTCTCGGGGATCGGATACCGCTGACGCGCCCGGTCAGCTGGCGTAGGCGCGAAGGCGCTCGGCGCGGTCTCCTTCGCGGAGCTTGACCATCACTTCGCGTTCGATCTGCCGGACACGCTCACGGGACAGCCCGAAGAGCTTGCCGATCTGATCTAGGGTGCGGGGCTGGCCGTCGTCGAGGCCGTAGCGCAGCCGGATGACCTGCTGTTCGCGCTCGTCGAGCGTCGCGAGGACGCTGCGGACGTCGCTGTGCAGGAGTCCGGCGATGACGGCGGTCTCGGCGGACGTCGCCTCGGCGTCCTCGATGAAGTCGCCCAGCGGGGCCTCCTCGTCGTTGCCGACGGGCATGTCGAGGCTCACCGGGTCGCGGCTGTGGTCGAGCAGGTCGGCGATCTTCTCGACGGGGATACCCGACTCGTTGGCGAGTTCCTCGTCGGTCGCCTCGCGGCCGAGCTGCTGGTGCAGCTCACGCTTGATGCGGGCGAGCTTGTTGACCTGTTCGACGAGGTGGACGGGGAGCCGGATCGTGCGGCTCTGGTCGGCCATTCCGCGGGTGATGGCCTGACGGATCCACCACGTCGCGTAGGTCGAGAACTTGAAGCCCTTCGCGTAGTCGAACTTCTCCATCGCGCGGATCAGGCCGAGGTTGCCCTCCTGGATGAGGTCCAGCAGGGGCATACCGCGTCCGGTGTAACGCTTCGCCAGCGAGACGACGAGGCGCAGGTTCGCCTCGAGCAGGTGGCTGCGAGCGGCCTGTCCTTCGCGGACGATGATCGCGAGGTCGCGCTTCTTCGCCGCCGACAGACGCTTCTTCGTCTCGAGCAGGTGCTTGGCATACAGGCCGGCCTCGATCCGCTTGGCCAATTCCACCTCGTCGGCTGCGGTGAGCAGAGCGGTCCGTCCGATGCCGTTCAGGTAGACGCGAACGAGATCGGCTGCGGGGCTCTGACCGTCCAGGTCGGAATCGAAGCGAGCGGTGGTTTCGGGGCGTGCCATGACGTGCCTCCTCATCGGTGGTGTCTCACAGGGTTCAACGACCGGCGAAGCGGTGGAGTTCCCGTCGGTCTCGGAGTACCACCGCGCTGACCTGCACTAACCCGATGAGCTCCTGAGAAGTTGCTGAGAGAACCGAATCGTGGAACCTCAGGAACGCCCCGGAGGGGGTCAGACGGGCTCGATCAGCCCGTGCCGCACCAAGCCGTGCACGAGGCCCACCGATTGCGTGAGGAGGTCGTCCTCGTCCTCGCCGTGCGCGGCCGCGAGCAGCGACACGAGATCCCCGAGCGGAAGACCGTCGGCGCGCATGCCGCCGAGCAGGGCGGCCGCGAGGTCGTCCACCTCGTGCTGCCAGGCCGGACCGCCACCGCGATGCACCCGCACGACCACCTGGTCCCACCCGTCCTCACCGGGCAGGTGCACCCGCTCGAGGGCCGTGTCGGGCCGCACCGCGAAACGGGCCTCGAGCACCTCGTGCGTACGCAGCCAGTCGAGGCGCCGGAAGTAGTCGACCGCCTCGTCGCCCAGCGCGTCGGTGAACGCGTGCCGCAGGTCCTCGGCCATCACATCGGACGGCAGGTCGGTGCGGCGCAGGTAGACGAACCCGAACCCGACGCCCTCGACGCCCTGCTCCTCGAAGTGGTCGAGCCACTGCTCGGCGCGCACCGCGACCTCCGGCTCGCGTTGATCGGCGTCACCGTCTCGCAGCCACGTCCCGACGTAGAGGGCCGGATCGGCGACATCGCGCTGCACGATCCAGGCGTCGACGCCGTGTGACGGCAGCCACGATGCGACGCGGGTCCGCCAGTCCTCGCCCTCGACGTGCACCCAGGACGCGAGCATCGCGGCGGTGCCGCCGGGATTCAGGTGTTCGGCGGCCTGCGAGATCATGAGCCGGCTGGCGCCGTCGAGATCGAGACCGGAATCGCGGTAGCTGTGCTCGACACGTCCGGCGCTCACCACGAACGGTGGATTCGCGACGATGCGGTCGAAGGTCCGGCCGGCGACCGGCTCGAACCACGACCCCTCGAGAAGATCGATGTCGATCTCGTTCAACGCGGCGCTCGCGGCGGCCAGGGTCAGGCAGCGGGGGTTGATGTCGGTCGCGGTGACCTCGTCCGCGTGGTCCGCGGCGCGGATCGCCTGCACCCCGCAACCGGTGCCGAGATCGAGCACCGAACCGACCCGATCGGTCGGGGTGGCCTGCAGCAGCGACAGGGAGGCCTGACCGACGCCGAGGACGTGATCGGGGCGGGTCGGGACGGGCCGGATCGAGCCGTCGAGATCGGACAGCACCCAGCGGCTGCCGGTCCCGGCGTCGAGGGGCCGCAGGTCGAGAGCGGCCCGCACGCCGTCGCCGTCGCGTTCGACGAGTCCCGCCTGCACGGCCTGCTCCGTCGTCACCGGAGCGAGAGCCTGCGCGACCTCGTCCTCGGGGCAGGTGTCCTGGAGGAGGAACAGCCGCACGAGCACGCCGAGATCGCCCGCACCGCGCGCGATGCGCCGAGCAGGGACGGGTTCGCTACGCCCGAGGGCGGCGTGCGCCTCGGGGCCGAGCATTTCCCGGACGGTGTCGAGGTCGTAGCGGCACCGGATCAGTGCGGTGCGCAGAGCCGGGCAGAGAGACAGGAGAAGGTCGCGGTCCACCACGACATTCTCGCAAGCGTCCCGTCCGGGGTCCCTGTCAGCCGTCGATCACATGGTGGCGGGACGACTCGATCGCCGGGGCATCGTCGAAGCGGCCGTCCCAGCGGCTCGGTTCGTCCTTGCGGCGCGGCGGCCGGTCGTTGGCGATGAGGACGGCGATCCACGGCAGCGGGATCGACACCCCGATGATCGCCATCGAGATCCAGGGATTGGCCCATACGCCGTACGCGATCGCCGCCAGCAGCAGGGCGGGGATGCGGACCGACATGATGGTGAGGTACTTGCGAACCCGTGCTCGGTGCTGATCCTCGAGCGACGCCTCCGCCGCGGTGATCAGAACCGGGTTGTCGGGCGATCCGTTCTCGGGGGATCCGCCGAAACCGTGAGTTCTCGCCATGTCTTCCACCTTCCCACGCCGGGCCGTCGCACGCACATACACATCCGGCCCTTCCGTGCGGCATCATGGACACGTGAGCACGGATATCAAGGAACGGCCGGATACCACCACCGACGAAACGACCGACGACGACACCCCGAAGTTCTTCCACTACGTGAAGAAGAACAAGATCGCCGAGAGTGCGGTCATGGGTACCCATGTGGTCGCGCTGTGCGGTGAGGTCTTTCCGGTGACCCGGTCGCCGAAGCCCGGCTCGCCGGTGTGCCCCGAATGCAAGAAAGTCTACGACGGTTTGCGCAAGGGCGACTGAGACACCTGGTGGAATACCTCGTCGTCCGCCGCGGCGTCGGGTGATTCCGGCGACGGTCTTGCTGCCGGCGAAGACGGTGATACTGCCTCCACCGTCAACAGTTCGGTCTGGGCCGGGGGAACTTCGGATCCCCCGGCCTCGTCGTCGTGCGAGGCAGTGTCGTCGTGCGAGGCAGTGTCGTCGTGGGGAGCAGTGTCGTCGTGGGGAGCAGTGTGGTCGTGGAGGGCAGGCCGATCGTCCGGCGCCGCATCCGACTCGACGGGTTTCCCGTCGATCGGCCACGACTCGGGTTGGCGATCCCCGGGCCGGATCAGGTCCGACAGCCGGATGGTCGTGGAGCTCGTCAACCGGCGGGTGAGGTTCGTCACCGGTCCGCTGTCGGGCGACGGATCACGGGCCGACTGCTCCGCGAGCCAGATCCGCCACTGCTCCAGACGCGTGGCGCGCGCCGGCCAGAACTGTTGCACCGTGGCGTTGAACTCCGCTCCGAGGACCACGGCGAACCCCAGGAAGAACGTGAACAACAGGAACGCGATCGGGGCGGCGAGCGCACCGTAGGTGTAGCCCGTGGCCGCGACCCACGTCAGGTACCACCGCAGGATCACGCTCGACGCGAGGAAGAACACCCCGGCCAGCACCGCGCCACCGAGCAGTCGGTGCCACGGCAGTGACTTCGGCAGCGCCACCTTGTACAGGGTCGTCAGACCGATCAGTAGGAGCAGACCCACCGCGGGGAAGTAGAAGGTGTCGATGATCCGTGAGCCGACATCAAACCAGGCGTCGGGCAGCAACCGGCCGATCAGAGTGGGTCCGAGCGCTACGAGCGGCATCGTGAACACCGCCAGGATCAGGAAGATCACGTAGAGGAGCAGCCCGAAGATCCGCTGCCACACCGGGTGGCGATGGTCCTGCTGGTGGTGCGCTTCGACGATCGAATCCACGAACGTCGAGATCGCCGACGATCCTGCCCACAGCGACAACACGAAGCCCAACGACATCACGTCGGCGCGACCCCGACGGAGGACGTCCTCGACCGTGGGCTCGATGATCTGGTCGACCACGCTGTCGCTGAAGACCGAGCGGAGGAAGGTGACGGTCTTCGACGTGATGATCTCCACCGTGTCGGGACCGAACCAGCCACCGACGTAACCGAGACTGCCGAGCAGACCGAGCAACAGGGGCGGCAGTGAGAGGGTCTGCCAAAAGGCCGCGGTCGCCGCCTTGCTGAAGATCGAGTGGTCCCAGGCCGACGACAGGGTGTGCGTCACGACCTTCCAGCCCTTTCCGACCGCGCGGCGAACGCGGCGGGAGGGTGCCTGTGCGGGGGATCGTGGTGTGTCGTTCATCTACTTCCAGAATTCCTGAAGACACGCTCGCGTGCGCGCACAGGCAGGTGAGGGCCTCTCGAATTCTGCCACGCAGTCCTCGGAGAACCCGCCGACGCCGCGGCTTCGGCGGGTTCGCGGGCTCCGAGACGATAGGCTGCATGACGGTCGGCGCCCGGACGAGTGCGGTGGCACCGACCCGAGCGAAGCGGACAAGGAGCACGAGAAACCGGTGAGCACCGAAACCGTCGGACAAGCTACGACCTCCGCCCCTGTGGCCCAGCTACGTGCCTGGCAGCGCCGCGCCCTCACCAAGTACCTCGCGACGAAGCCGCGCGACTTCCTCGCCGTCGCGACCCCCGGCGCCGGTAAGACGACCTTCGCCCTCCGGGTGGCGTCGGAGCTGCTGCGCGACCGGACGGTCGACCAGATCACGGTGGTCGCCCCCACGGAGCACCTCAAGCACCAGTGGGCGGGTGCTGCGGCCCGCATCGGCATCGCGCTCGACTCGAACTTCACGAACTCCACCGGGCAGACATCGAGCGACTACCAGGGCGTCGTGGTCACCTACGCGCAGATCGCCTCGCACCCGTTCAAGCACCGTGTGCGCACGGAGGCGCGTCGCACCCTGGTGATCCTCGACGAGATCCACCACGGTGGCGACGCGAAGAGCTGGGGTGAGGGCATTCTCGAGGCGTTCGGGGACGCGACCCGCCGTCTGGCACTGACCGGTACGCCCTTCCGCAGCGACGACAGTGCGATCCCGTTCGTGAGCTACGAACCGAACGAGGACGGTCTGCTGCAGTCCAAGGCCGACCACGCCTACGGCTACGCCGACGCACTCGCCGACGGCGTCGTGCGCCCCGTCGTATTCCTCGCGTACTCGGGCGAGGCGCGCTGGCGCACGAGTGCGGGGGAGGAGTTCACCGCGCGACTGGGAGAGCCTCTCAGCGCCGAGCAGACGGCCCGGGCGTGGCGGACGGCCCTCGATCCCCAAGGCGACTGGATTCCTGCGGTGCTGGGGGCGGCGAACACCCGTCTGCAGCAGCTGCGTGCCGGCGGCATGCCGGACGCCGGTGGGCTCGTCATCGCCACCGACCAGACCACCGCGCGTGCGTACGCGAAGATCCTCGAGTCGATCACCGGCGAGATGCCGACCGTCGTGCTCTCGGACGATCCCACCGCCTCCGACCGCATCTCGCAGTTCAGCGAGGGCAACCAGAGGTGGATGGTCGCCGTGCGCATGGTGTCCGAGGGCGTCGACGTCCCGCGACTGGCGGTGGGTGTGTACGCGACCAGCGCCTCGACCCCGTTGTTCTTCGCGCAGGCCATCGGCCGCTTCGTGCGGTCGCGCCGCAAGGGGGAGACGGCCAGTGTCTTCCTGCCGTCCGTGCCGGTGCTGCTCGAGCTCGCCAGCCAGCTCGAGGCCCAGCGCGACCACGTCCTCGGCAAGCCGCACCGGGTCAAGGAGGGCTTCGACGACGAGCTGCTCGCCGACGCGAACCGGCGCAAGGACGAGCCCGGCGAGGACGAGAAGGCCTACCACTCGCTCGGGGCGGACGCCGAGCTCGATCAGGTCATCTACGACGGATCCTCGTTCGGCACCGCGACATTCGCGGGTTCCGACGAGGAGGCCGATTATCTGGGGCTCCCGGGTCTGCTCGACGCGGAACAGATGCGGGCGCTGCTGCGTCAGCGTCAGGAACAGCAGCTGAACAAGCCGAAGGCCGAACCGGCACCCACGCCGCCGCCCCAGGTGACCGAGCGTGTCGAGACCGCCGACACCCTCGCCCAGCTCCGTCGCGAACTCAACTCGCTCGTCGCGGTCGTGCACCACCGGACCAGGAAGCCGCACGGGGTGATCCACGGCGAACTGCGTCGCCAGTGCGGTGGTCCGCCGACGGCGATGGCGACCGCCGAGCAACTGCGCGACCGGATCGCGATCCTGCGCAGTTGGTGACGACGAGAACGGGCGACCACCTCGAGGTGGTCGCCCGTTCGGTCGGGTCTCGGAACCGTGGTTCCGGACGGCGGATCACACGGTGGCGTCGGACTCGCTCACGATCGTCGCTCCGAGTTCACGGAGGCGGTCGGTGTGCTCGTTCGCGTGGTGCCCGCAGAACAACAGTTCTCCGCCGGTCGGAAGGACGGCGCGGACACGAGCGGCGGCATTGCACCGATCGCAGCGATCTGCAGCGGTCAATTTCGGGCTGGTCAACGTACCGGGCATGACTCCTCCAAACTGGCCACCGCTCATATCGGGTGCCGGGGTCTGGTCCGCCGCACCGGCCGGCGCGGTGGATCTACTCTGACAGACGATTCGTATTCACGTGTTGTTCCCCTGGATGCCCAATGGTGGCGTGTTTCACGCATCGAACAGCGAAAATGCTTCGACATGGCCGTTTTCCGCACGGTGTGTTCGCTCACAGCGCAGAGCCCGAGGGGGCCGGAAACGCCCCGGACGGGCTGTCCGACGCACAATGACGCCATGACCGAGACCCTGCTGCACATCATCTCCCGCGACGACTGGGACCACTTCCGACCCCTCGGGGCGGTCGTGCCGGACTCCCTCGGGACCCAGGGTTTCGTCCACCTGTCGACCCCGCACCAGGTGCACCTGCCCGCCGACCGGTTGTACGCAGGCCGCACGGACCTCCTCCTGCTGCGCGTCGACCCGACGCGCCTCGTCGACCCGCTCCGTTTCGAACCCGGCGTACCGGAGGACCCGGAGTCGATGCGCTTTCCGCACCTCTACGGGCCCCTGCCCGTCGACGTCGTTGTGGAGGTGACGCCCTACCTGCCGGGACCGGACGGTCGGTTCCCGCCCCTGGACCGGGAGCGAGCGGATGCCGTCGGTCCGGAGGACTAGTCTTTCGACCATGATCGTCGACGTGACGCCGCTTCCCGGGATCGGTGTACGCAAGGACTTCGAACTGGCCTCCGGGCGCCGCATCGGGGTGATCACCCATCGGGACGGTCACAGCGACCTCATCATCTCGAAGGCGGGCGACCCCGACGCGTGTGCGGCCTCCCTGCCTCTCACCGTCGAGGAGGCGGCGACGCTCAGCAATCTGCTCGGTGCCCCACAGCTCGTCGCCCAGTTGCGTGAGGACCACCGCGACCTGCCCGGAATCCTCACCCGCCAGCTCCACATCCACGAGGATTCGCGGTTCGACGGAGCGGTACTGGGCAACACCGCGTTGCGCACCCGCACCGGTGTGTCCGTCGTGGCCGTGATGCGTGCCGGTCAGGTCATGCCGTCCCCGACACCCGACTTCGTTCTCACGGGTGGGGACATTTTGGTGACGGTCGGAACGGCCGACGGTCTCGACGCGGCAGCCAGGATCCTGCGCAACGGCTGATCCCGCAGAATGGACACGACGACACTCGCACTCATCGAACTGGGTGCGGTGTTCTTCGGACTCGGCGTCCTCGGACGGCTCGCGGCGCGGATCGGCATGTCGCCGATCCCGTTCTATCTGATCGGCGGCCTGTGCTTCGGCAATGGTGGCTTCATCCAGCTCGGCGATATCGGGGCGTTCAGTCACATCGCCAGCGAGATCGGCGTGGTCCTGCTGCTGTTGCTGCTCGGTCTCGAGTACACCGCGAACGAGTTGATCAGCGGCCTGCGACGCTCCCGGATGGCAGGCCTGCTCGACCTCGCCCTGAACGCGGTGCCGGGAGCCGCCATCGCGCTGATCCTGGGTCTCGGACCCATCGGCGCCTTCGTGCTTGCGGGTGTCACCTACATCTCGTCGTCCGGGATCGTGGCGAAGGTCCTCGCCGATCTGGGGCGCCTCGGCAACCGCGAGACACCGGTCGTCCTGTCGATCCTCGTCTTCGAGGATCTCGCGATGGCCGTCTACCTCCCGATCCTCACTGCGATCCTGGCGGGCGTGAGTCTGCTCGGCGGCCTCGAAGCCGTCGCGATCTCACTCGGTCTCGTCACCGTGGTGTTGGTGCTGGTGGTGCGATACGGGCGCTACGTCTCGGTCGTGCTCGACAGCCCCGATCGGGAAACGCTGTTGCTCAAGCTGCTCGGCGCAGCGCTACTGGTGGCGGGGATCGCGTCGGCCCTGCAGGTGTCCGCGGCCGTGGGCGCCTTCCTGCTGGGCATCGCCATCTCCGGTTCGACGGCACACAACGCGGTCCGGGTCCTCGAACCGCTCCGCGACCTGTTCGCCGCCATCTTCTTCGTCTTCTTCGGGCTGAACACCGATCCGACGGCGATACCGCCGGTGCTCGGCTGGGCGATCCTGCTGGCCGTGCTGACCGCGCTGACGAAGCTCGTCACCGGATGGATCGCGGCGGCCCGTCACGGTATCGCCGTGATGGGCCGGGCGCGCGCCGGCGCGGCACTCATCGCCCGGGGAGAGTTCTCCATCGTGATCGCCGGGCTGGCCGTCGCCTCCGGACACGTCGACAGTCGCCTCGCGGCGATCGCTTCGGCATACGTGATGATCACCGCCGTGCTCGGTCCGGTGGCCGCGCGGGTCGTCGAACCGGTGATGCGGTTCGCATCCACACGACTCCCCGGAGGTGACGAGCGACAGCGCCTTCCCGGAGACGAACCGGAGCTTCTCTAGCGGCCCCTTCTCCAGCGGCCTTCTTCTGCTGACCTCGGGGTCCGGAACGAAGAACGAGGGCCGCCCGATCGGATGGCCCTCGTTCTTCGTGACGGATGTCAGTCGAGGTAGTCGCGCAGCACCTGCGACCGCGACGGGTGGCGCAGCTTCGACATGGTCTTCGACTCGATCTGACGGATGCGCTCGCGCGTCACGCCGTAGACCTGACCGATCTCGTCGAGGGTACGCGGCTGGCCGTCGGTGAGGCCGAAGCGCAGACGCACGACGCCCGCTTCACGCTCGGACAGGGTCTCGAGCACCGACTGCAGCTGATCCTGCAGCAGGGTGAAGGAGACGGCGTCGACGGCCACGACGGCCTCGGAGTCCTCGATGAAGTCGCCGAGCTGGCTGTCGCCCTCGTCGCCGATCGTCTGGTCGAGGGAGATGGGCTCACGCGCGTACTGCTGGATCTCCAGCACCTTCTCCGGCGTGATGTCCATTTCCTTGGCGAGCTCCTCGGGCGTGGGCTCGCGGCCCAGATCCTGGAGCAACTCGCGCTGGATACGACCGAGCTTGTTGATGACCTCGACCATGTGCACCGGGATACGGATGGTGCGGGCCTGGTCGGCCATGGCACGGGTGATGGCCTGACGGATCCACCAGGTCGCGTAGGTGGAGAACTTGTAACCCTTGGTGTAGTCGAACTTCTCGACCGCGCGGATCAGACCGAGGTTGCCTTCCTGGATCAGGTCCAGGAACGCCATGCCGCGGCCGGTGTAGCGCTTGGCGAGCGAGACGACGAGACGGAGGTTCGCCTCGAGCAGGTGGTTCTTGGCCCGGTTGCCGTCGCGGCAGATCCAGTTCAGATCGCGGCGCTGCGCGACGGGGAGCTTCTCGCCCTTCGCCGCCAGCTGCTGCAGCATGTGGGTCGCGTACAGACCGGCCTCGATGCGCTTGGCGAGCTCGACTTCCTCCTCCGCGTTGAGGAGGGCAACCTTGCCGATCTGCTTGAGGTAGGCGCGCACGGAGTCGGCCGAGGCGGTGAGCTCGGCGTCCTTGCGTGCCTGACGCAGCGCCTCGGACTCCTCCTCGTCCCAGACGAAGTCGCCCGAGGCCTTGTCCTTCTCGCTGGGCTCGTCGTCCTCGACCACCACATCCTCGGCGCCGGCGAGATCACCCTCCGAGACCTCGAGGTCTGCGAGGTCCGCTTCCTCGGTGGCGTCGAAGTCCTCGTCGCCCGAACCCGCAGCCTTCGTGGCCTTCTTTGCTGCCTTCTTCGCGGTGGTCTTCTTGGCGGCTGCCTTCTTCGCAGGAGCCTTCCTGGCGGCCGCCTTCTTCGCGGGGGCCTTCTTCGCAGCGGTCTTCTTCGCCGGCGGCTTGGCACCGGGAGCGGTGCCCTCCGCGGAGTCCGCAGCGCCTGCGACGCTCGAAGCGTCCGCAACGGGTGCCGATTCGTTGGCGGAATCAGCGGTGTGGATGTCGGTGGCTGCCACGTACGCCCTTTCGTGACGAGGTAGTGCGGCGTCGCGCCAGAGTGATTCCGGCGGAGAGGTCTGTCGGGATGAGGGCCGGTTCCGGCCTGCTGGGGACCATTGTAACGATCCCTCGGGCGGCCGATGCGCCGGACTCAGGGAGTGACACCTGTTTTCGCAGCATAAGCAGCCCCTACGATTCCCGCCGCGTTGCGCAGTTCGGCGGGGACCACCGGGGTGCGGTTGGTCAGGAGCGGGATCCACTTCTCGTGCTTGCGGCTGATGCCGCCGCCCGCGATGAACAGGTCGGGCCAGAGCAGATCCTCGAAGCGGGCGAGGACGCGCGAGACCTCCTTGGCCCACTGCTTGTACGACAGGTCGTTGCGCTCCTTGACCGACGAGGCGGCGCGGTGCTCGGCCTCCTTGCCGTCGACCTCCATGTGCCCGAACTCGGTGTTGGGCAGCAGTACACCGTTGTGCAACACGGCCGAACCGATCCCGGTGCCGAAGGTCAGGAGGATCACCACGCCGTCGGTGTCCTTGGCGGCACCGAAGCGGTCCTCGGCGATTCCCGCGGCGTCGGCGTCGTTGAGCACCGAGACGTCCCGGCCGCCGAGCACCCGCGAGAAGAGGGATCCGGCGTCGGTCCCGATCCACGACTTGTCGATGTTGGCGGCGGTGCGGGCGACACCTCCGGTGACCACGCTCGGCAGGGTCACGCCGACGGGACCCGTCCAGCCGGCTTGTTCGACGATCTGCGCCACCGTCTTCGCCACGGCCTCGGGAGTGGACGGTTGCGGAGTGAGGATCTTGATGCGGTCGCCGACCAAGCGGCCCGTGTCGAGATCCACCACGGCACCCTTGACGCCACTTCCCCCGATGTCGACTCCGAATCCGTGGTTGACGGGAGTCGCTCGGTCCGTGGGGACGTCCTGTGCCATTGCGTACTTCCTCTCGCTGGGTGGGGCCGGCTGCTCCGCTCGTGGAAACGATAGTGCCCGGTGTCACCGGGTGCGGGGTCGGTGGCGAAACCGTCGGCACTGTGTTCGGATCGGTTCGTGCACGCACAGAGAACAATCCCCGAATCCGAGTTGTCCGCGCTGAGGGATGTGGCGGTGACCGTCGCCCGTGAGGCCGCGTCCTACGTCCGTGTACGCCGGGTCGAGCTGTTCGGTCCTCCGGGCTCGGGGGAGGCCGCCAGTGTGGGGACGAAATCGACGGTGACCGATCCCGTCACCGCCGCCGACACCGAGAGTGAGGAACTCATCCGGCGTCGGCTCACGGAACTGCGGCCGGGCGACGCCTTCCTCGGCGAGGAGACCGGGGCCGACGGCGGGACGGCGACTGCCGCGAGCGGAGTCGTCTGGGTGGTCGATCCCATCGACGGCACCGTCAACTTCGTCTACGGACTCCCCGCCTCGGCGGTCTCGGTGGCCGCGCGGGTCGACGGACGCTCGGTGGCCGGTGCCGTCGTCGACATCGCCTCGGGGGAGACGTTCTCGGCGGCAGAGGGTCTCGGTGCCCATCTGGACGTCGACGGCACGCGGGTGCCGTTGCGATGCAATCCCGTGACGGATCCGCGACTGGCGCTCGTGGCGACCGGCTTCTCGTACTCGCCGGCACGACGCGCACGTCAGGGTGAGCTGGTGGCGGCGCTGCTACCGAGGGTGCGCGACATCCGGCGTGTCGGAGCGGCCGCCCTGGACCTGTGCATGGTCGCGGCCGGCAGGGTCGACGCCCACTACGAACACGGACTCGGTCCCTGGGACTGGGCGGCGGGGGCGCTCGTCGCTGCGGAAGCCGGTGCGGTGGTGCGTGTCCCGAGCGGCACCGGGGACGACGGGGAACTCACGGTCGCGGCCGCGCCGGGGATCGCGGCCGATTTCGAAACTCTGCTCGCCGAAATCGGAGCGCTCGACGCAATTCCGAATTGACCGTTTCGTCACATCATGAATTGTGGTTCGTCACCTTTTACCGCAACAGTGACGAAAAACAGGATGCACGGTCTGTGAAAAGAGATTCAGCACCGGGCATTGCGTGCGGCCGTGAGTAGATCGAGGTCGAGCGGAGCCGTCTCCTCGCCCGCCGGGACCTCGCGTAGTGCCCGCAGGACCTCTTCGGCATCCGGCCCGGGGGAGATGTCCCGGAAGTAGGTTCCCAGCGCGAGGTCGACGGTGTCGTCCTCGCGTGTGTCCTGCACCAACTCGGCGCACGGGGCGAGCAACCACACCGAGGACGCAGCAGCGCGCCCGGCCTCGCCGAAGCGGATCTGCCCCTGGCACTGCATGTTCTGGTCGACGTAGACCGGATCGTTGCCGGCCTGCACGTCGGGCGGGCTCGAGAAACCGTAATCGCTCAACTGAGCGGCCACGTGCGTGGCCTGGCCGCGTTCGCCGTTGGCGTTGTAGACGCGCACCCGGGTGGCCGTCAGGGGAGCGGGTTCGACCTCGAGCAGCGTCGACCGGTCCACGACCTCGCCGAGCGGAGCCGGTTGCGGGCCTTCGGGGTCGGTGGCCTCGGTCGGGGGAGCGTTGCACGCCACGGTGGTCGTGACGGGCTCGGACGAGGTGAACACGGAGGACCACACGACGATCGTGCCTGCGGCGAGGACGGCACCCGCCACGGCGGCCGGGACCACCCGGCGCCGACGGAACGGGCGGCCGCGGTCATCGGTTGCGCTTCCTTCGGTGATCAGGGAAACCACGCGGCCCTGCCTCTCGTGTCATGCCGTGTTCGTCGCACTCACTGTAGAGGTCGCGGACGTGGTCGGTGGAACCGCCGAGCCGAGGAAATGTCACGAGTCGTTGTGTTGTTGATGACGATTGCCAGACAATTCCCGGCGTTTCCACGCATCGATTGCATATTCGTGCGTGAGGTCGGCTATTGTTCGGCGGCCGAACCGTCCAAGAATGGGCGGTGCGGCGCGAAAACAGAGTCAATTCGGGTATGCCACAGCAATGGCACACCCGTCGGGAACTCCAACGGACGGCCGTGCGTTGCCCTGGCCGGGAGCACCGTCCGTGTCCCGGCCGGCTACCGGTACGAGTACTAGAAGGTAAGAGGAAATGGCGACTGACTACGACGCACCCCGGCGGACCGACAGCGACGATGTGTCGGAGGATTCACTCGAGGAACTGAAGGCCCGGCGCAACGAGGCCCAGTCCGCTGTGGTGGACGTCGACGAATCGGACACCGCCGAGTCCTTCGAGCTGCCCGGGGCGGATCTGTCCGGCGAAGAGCTGTCGGTGCGTGTCGTCCCGAAGCAGGCCGACGAATTCACCTGCTCGAGCTGTTTCCTGGTGCATCACCGGAGCAGACTCGCGAGCGAGGAGAACGGTGTCATGATCTGCCGGGACTGCGCAGCGTGAGGACATAGGGCAGCGTGAGGACATAGGTGCGAAACGAGGCCGGGTGACGACGATGCGCCGTGGTCACCCGCGTCTCCCTCCTGCGTGCCCCGGCGCCGCGGCAGCCTCTGCTGTTCCCGGCATCCGGGGCCGTGTCGTATCCGGGCCCTGTCGTATCCGGGGACCCGGTGCCCGTTCGAACAGCCTACTTGCGGGTCGGATCGTCCTTGCGGCCCGACTCGTCGCAACCCAGCGCCGCGAGCAGTTCGGCAGGCCGCCGCGTGCTCACCAGCCAGTAGGGTGTCGGATCCTCCGGGTCGTCGAGCACGACGAGCGCCATGGTCCGCACCCAGGGACGGTGCTGGACGAACGCCGCCGGATCGAGCTGGCGGCCCATCGCGGCGCTCTTGGCCGACGCCGGAACCACCACACCCCGCGAGATCACGTCGACGGGCAGATGTGCGCGACCGACGACGAGTTCGCCGTCGACCACCTCGACCCGGCTGCGTGAGAGCCAGGTCAGGACCCAGATCGGGACCGGGAGCAGAAGGACGTAGGGAAGCCACGCGTACATCCCCGGGGCACCCATGTGCAGCTCGGCCGCGAGCAGGGCGGCCACACCGAGCCCGATCGGCCACCACCACCACGGCACCCACATCCGCTCCGAGAAGGTCGGAGCGTCGGCCGTCGGAGGTGTAGTCGGTGAGGTGCGCGAGGAACGGGACACACCGTAAGGATAGTCGCCTCGGCGGAGCGACCCGGCACGCGAGTAGTCTCGGACGACGTGACCGATCTTCCCCCGATACCGCTGCGCCGGCTCGATCCGGAGCTCCCCGTGCCCACTCGTGCCCACCCCGGTGACGCCGGTGTGGACCTGTGCACGTCGGTCGACGTGACCCTCGGCCCGGGGGAGCGGGCGCTCGTCGGCACCGGCATCGCCGTCGCGCTGCCCGTGGGCACGGTCGGCCTGATCCACCCGCGTTCGGGCCTCGCCGCCAAGTTCGGTCTGTCCGTCGTGAACGCTCCCGGGACGGTCGACGCGGGCTACCGTGGAGAGATCAAGGTGTGTCTGATCAACCACGACACCGAGCGCGCCGTCGAACTCCGCCGAGGCGACCGCATCGCGCAGCTGCTCGTCCAGCGTGTCGAACTCGTCGGATTCGTCGAAGTGGACGAGCTCGACGACACGGCGCGGGGCAGCGGCGGATACGGATCGAGCGGCGGGCACGCCGGCCTCGTGAAGGAGGGTTCCTGACATGTTCGGACGACGCCGCAAGGACCGCGGGTCGAACATCGAGGCGACCGACGCCGCTTCCGTCGGCGACCTCGGCGCGTACGACGAGCCCGCCGACGAGGAGTACGACGAGTACGCCACCGGAAGTGCGGCCGATTCCGGCCCGTACGACATCGACGAGGTCGACGAGGAGACGGTGACCGCCTCCCGTCTCGACCTCGGATCCGTGCTCGTACCGCTGCCGGCCGGTGGTCAGATCCAGGTCGAGATGGCTCCGAACGGGACGCCGCAGAACGTCCATCTCGTGACCCAGTTCGGGCGCATCACGGTCTCCGCGTACGCCGCACCGAAGTCGCCGGGACAGTGGCGTGAGGTCGCCGCCGAGCTCGCGGAGACGCTGCGCAACGACAAGGCCGAGGTCAGCATCGAATCGGGGCCGTGGGGTCGCGAACTGCACGGCAGGACCGCGAACGCGGATCTCCGGTTCATCGGTGTCGACGGCTTCCGCTGGATGATCCGCTGCGTCGTCGCGGCGCCCTCGGGGAACGCCGGAGCCGACTCCGAACTCGTCGGGATCGCACGGTCGGTGATCTCCGGCACCGTCGTCCGTCGCGGATCCGAACCCCATCCGGTCCGTACACCGCTGCCGATCGTGTTGCCCGAGGCACTCACCCGCCAGCTCGTCGCGGCGCAGGAGCAGCAACAGCAGGCCGCCGCGCAGCAGCAACAGCAGGCCGCCGCGCAGCAGCAACAGCAGGCCGCCGCGCAGCAGCAACAGGGCGCAGCTCCGGCGCAGCCCGCTCCGCGGACGGCCCCGCCGGAACAGCCCGCCCAGCAGACGCAGCAGGTCCCGCCCGCCCGGCAGACGCCGCCGCGCCGCGGCGAATCCGGTTCGGCGATGCAGCAACTCGGCTTCTGAGGCCGGTACCGATCATCGGTTCGGGACGGGGACGATCCTGTCGAGTGCGGCGAGGCACAACCTCCCGAGCACGGAGGGGTCGTCCCCGACCTGTTCGAGTGTCACCGTCGCGAGTTCCGCGTGAGGGATCTCCCGCGACCATTGCCGCCCCACTGCGAGCGGATGAACCGCGTCGTCCACCGCGGCGGCGATACCGACCGGCACGGTCACGGCACGCAGTTCGTCGACGTCGAGTGCCCGGTAGTGTGCGGCCTCGTCCAGCGCGGACGGGAGATCGGGCCACTGGGCGCTCCACGAACGCGTCAATTCCCGGGCGAGCCAGGGCGGACTCGACGCCGTCATCGCAGCGGTGACCGTATCGAGCCCGTGGGCGCGCAGTTCGGAGGCCGTCCACCGCGCGCTCGCGGCGGCCGGCGCCTCCCGCGGATCGCCGGTCCATGCAGGTAGGGCAGCGAGGACGCCGACGACCCGGTCCGGATTGTCGTATGCCCACCTCAACGCGACGGCTGCACCGATCGACACCCCTCCGACGAGGATCGGCCCGTTCTCGGCCGCCTCGTCGAGCGCGGTGAGATAGCTCGCCACCACACCGCGCGGATCCGGATCGACGGCGATCGGGATGATGCTCCGCCGTCGGAGTTCGGCGCCGAACGCCTTCTCGGCGAAGCATGCGTCCGAACCCGTGCCGGGAAGCACGACCGCGGTGCCGGCGGTCGGGGGGACCGGGGATTCGCTGTGGGACATGCGGACGATCCTGCACCATCGAACCCCGGAGACCGCGCTCACCTGCCCGCACAGCAGGACGACCGACGGCTGCACGCGCGTGTGCACCGTGCAACTTGTATCCGGCGAGAATGGGTCTACAGTGGCGGGCGAAGAAGAGTCCGGTGGCGCGAGATCCGTGCCCCTTCCGTACAGGAGCGTGTTATGGCTTCCCCGGCCGGCTACCTGCGTCGGCTCACACGGCGGCTCACCGAGGACATCGAAGAACTCGATGCCGAGCAGATGGCCGAATCCTCGCACTCCACGGGCGCCCTACCCGTCGTCGAATGCGCCCGCGGTCAGGAAGTGACCATGTACGGACGTCTTCGCAGTGTCGAGTCGTGTTCGCGTGCCGCTGCCGCCGTCGTCGAGGCGGAGTTCTTCGACGGGACCGACTCGATCCAGCTCGTGTGGATCGGTCGTCGGCGCATTCCGGGGATCGAGCCCGGGCGTACGTTGATGGTCCGCGGTCGTGTCGGCGAACGCGACGGACGCAAGGTGATCTACAACCCCTACTACGAGCTGCGCGAGCCCGCCTGACCTCTGTGCGCGCGGAGTGGTGCCCCTGGTGCACGCAGGGTCGTACCCCTGTGCCGGATGTGGCAGGCTCGTAGGAGTGAGCGACACCAACCAGCAGACGATGCTCGAACAACTCGGTGGGATCAGCGGGTTGGTCTATTCGACGCTGCCGGTGCTGGTGTTCGTCCCCGTCAACAGCCTGTGGGGCCTCACCGTCGCCATCTGGTCCGCGCTGGGCGTCGCCCTCGCGGTGCTCGTGTGGCGCCTGATCCAGCGCACCCCGATCCAGCCCGCGATCTCGGGCTTCTTCGGAGTCGCCCTGTGTGCCTTCATCGCTCATCGCACCGGCGACGCGAAGGGATACTTCCTCTTCGGGATCTACGCGAGCCTGGTCTACGGGGGCGCATTCCTGTTGTCCGTGCTCGTCCGCAGACCGCTCGTGGGCGTGATCTGGGGGATGCTCAACGGCCAGGGATCGCGGTGGCGTTCGCATACCACCGCGGTGCGCGCCTACGACGTCGCGACCCTCGCGTGGACCCTGGTCTTCCTCGGTCGCTATCTCGTGCAGAACCACCTCTACGACGAGGACCGCACCGGCTGGCTCGCGGTGGCCCGGATCGGCATGGGCTGGCCGCTCACTGCTCTTGCCCTGCTCGTGACCCTCTGGGCGGTCCGGCGTGCCGACCGCATCGTCGAACCCGCGCCCTCGGAGACGGTCGGTGACGCGCCGGCCGACGATCCGGCGACGGACGACGGGCTGTCGAACAAGCCCCGCGACGAGCACGGCACGCACGACGGGCAGCCTCGGCTCCCCGGTCGGCACCGGCTCCGCGACTAGCGGTTCACCGCCTGCCGGAGATCGTCCTCGACGTCCTCCGCCGTGACGAACAGCAGTTCGTCCCCGCCCTCGAGCGGATCGTCCGGCTGAGGGACGATCACCCGCCCGCCGCGCAGGATCGCCACGAGTGCCGTATCGCGCGGCAGTTCCAGTTTCCGGACCGGTTTCCCGGCGAGGGCGGTGGTGTCGCGCAGGGTGACCTCCACCAGGTTCGCGCCCTTGCGCAGCGTCATCAGCCGCACCAGATCGCCCACGGTGACGGCTTCCTCGACCAGCGCCGCGAGCATGCGCGGTGTGGACACCGCGACGTCCACACCCCACGATTCGTCGAACAGCCACTCGTTGCGCGGATCGTTGACGCGGGCTACGACCCGTGGAACACCGAACTCGGTGGTCGCGAGCAGGCTGAGGACCAGGTTGGCCTTGTCGTCGCCCGTCGCCGCGATCACGACGTCGTACTGCTCGAGTCCGGTGGATTCGAGCGAGCTGAGTTCGCAGGCATCGGCGTGTACCCACGTCGCGTCCGGCACGGACTCGGGTTCTACGTGGTCGAGTTTGCGCTCGATGAGCATCACCTCGTGGGCGTTGCGCAGCAGTTCCCGCGCTATCGAGCGCCCCACCGCTCCGGCGCCGGCGATCGCCACCTTCATGTGGGCTTCCTCTCGGGTGGACGGGTCAGTTCTCGTCGACCGGCGGGTTCTCGGCGTGTGTGATCGCCTCCGAGACCGAACCGGACACGGCCGCGATATAGACGGAGTCGTCGGCCTGCAGCACCGTCCTGCGGTCGGGCAGCAACCCGGTGCCGAACCGGATCAGGAACGCGACGCGCGAACCCGTGGCATCCTCGAGGTCGGTGACGCGTCGTCCGACCCACCCCTCGTGCACGTTCACCTCGGCGATGGCGACGGATCCGGTGGGATCGCGCCAGCGGGCGGTCTCGCTGTCGTGTGTGAGCGCATGCAGGAAACGGTCGGTGGTCCACGGCACAGTCGCCACGGTGGGGATGCCGAGCCGCTCGTACGCGGCGGCCCGCTTGGCGTCGTAGATTCTCGCGACGACGCGTTCGACGCCGAAGGTCTCGCGGGCCACGCGCGTCGAGATGATGTTCGAGTTGTCGCCGGACGAGACCGCCGCGAAGGCGTCGGCGTGTTCGATGCCGGCAGAGATCAGGACGTCGCGGTCGAAGCCCATGCCGAGCACGGTGCGCCCGGGGAAGTCCGGGCCGAGTCGTCCGAACGCGCTCTCATCGCGGTCGATGACCGCGACCTCGTGGCCGAGCCGGACGAGTGCGGTGGCCACCGCCGAACCGACCCGACCGCACCCCATCACCACCACGTACACCCCAGTGGACTCCGTTCCGGTCGATCTTTCCGAGACGGACCGCTGTGGACCGCCGATCCGAACGGTACCGCGTGACGATCTTCGAGAGGTCGTGACCCGGCCGAGGGGTACTTCGGGGCCGGAACCGCATAGGCTTTGCGCGTGTCCAAGCTTTCCACCGCGGCGAAGCGGCTCGTGCTGGGTCGCCCCTTCCGCAGCGACACTCTCGGGCACGAGTTGCTGCCCAAGCGCACCGCACTGCCGGTCTTCGCCTCCGACGCGCTGTCGTCGGTCGCCTACGCACCCGAGGAGATCTTCCTCGTCCTCTCCGTCGCGGGGTTGTCCGCCTACGCCTTCTCGCCGTGGATCGGACTCGCTGTCGCTTTCGTGCTCGTGATCGTGGTCGCCGGCTACCGCCAGACCGTGCGCGCCTACCCGTCCGGCGGCGGCGACTACGAGGTCGCCACGAAGAATCTCGGGCCCACGGCAGGGCTGACCGTCGGCAGTGCACTGCTCGTCGACTACGTCCTGACGGTCGCGGTGTCGCTGTCGTCCGCGGCGGCGACGGTCGGATCGGCCGTCCCGTTCGTCGCCCGGCACAAGGTGCTTTTCGTCGTCGTCGCGATCGTGCTGCTCACCGCGGTGAATCTGCGCGGACTCCGGCGCGCCGGCCGGGCGTTCGCCGTGCTCACCTACACCTTCGTGGGCTGCATGCTGGTGATGCTCGGGGCCGGGATGTTCCGGATCTTCGTCCTCGGCGACGACCTGCGTGCGGAGTCGGCGGACTTCGAACTCGTCGCCGAGCAGACGGATCTGACCGCGCTCGCCTTCGTCCTCCTACTCGCGCGCGCCTTCTCGTCCGGTTGCGCGGCGCTGACGGGTGTCGAGGCGATCAGCACGGGGGTGCCGGCCTTCAAGAAGCCGAAGGCACGCAACGCCGCGACGACCCTGCTGGTGCTCGGTGGCATCGCCGTCACGCTGTTCCTCGGGGTGGTCTTCCTCGCCGAGCGGCTCGGTGTGGTGGTGGCCGAGCATCCCGACACCCAGCTGCGCGGTGCACCCGAGGGTTACGAGCAGAAGACGCTGCTCTCCCAGCTGGCGCACACCGTCTTCGAGGGGGTGCCGGCCGCGTTCGTCCTGATCACGATCGTCACCGCCGTGATCCTCGTGCTCGCCGCCAACACGGCCTTCAACGGATTCCCGGTGCTCGGTTCGGTTCTCGCGCAGAACCGTTACCTGCCGCGCCAGTTCCACACCCGCGGCGACCGGCTCGCCTTCAGCAACGGCATCCTCTTCCTCGCCGGGATCGCCGTCGTCTTCGTGTGGGTCTTCGAGGCCGAGGTCACCCGGCTCATCCAGCTGTACATCGTGGGTGTGTTCGTCGCGTTCAGCCTGGGGCAGGCCGGCATGGTGCGGCACTGGACGCGGGAACTGAGCACCGAGACGGATCCGTCGGCGCTGGGCCGCATGGCGCGGTCGCGGCTGATCAACGGCGTCGGGTGCGTCTCCACGTCGGTGGTGCTGCTGGTCGTGCTGACGGGCAAGTTCGCCGCCGGGGCGTGGATCGCAGTGGTGACCATGGTCGTCGCGTTCGGGCTCATGAAGGCGATCCGGCACCACTACGACACGGTCGCCGCCGAACTCGAGAGGGCGGACTGGGACGGGGTGCTGCCCAGCCGCACCCATTCGATCGTGCTCGTCTCGACCTTGCACCTGCCCACGATGCGCGCCCTCGCCTACGCGCGGGCGACCCGCCCCGACACCCTCGAGGCGATCACCGTGAACGTCGACGACGAGAGCACCCGGCGTCTCGTACTCGAATGGGAGAAGAGCGATCTCACCGTGCCGTTGAAGGTCGTCGAGTCGCCCTACCGGGAGATCACGCGGCCCGTCCTCGACTACGTCCGCCGGGTGCGGCGCGATTCTCCCCGCGACGTCGTGACCGTCTTCATCCCCGAGTACGTGGTGGGGCACTGGTGGGAGCAACTGCTCCACAACCAGAGCGCCCTGCGGCTCAAGAGCCGGCTCCTCTTCCAGCCGGGGGTGATGGTGACGAGTGTGCCCTGGCAGCTGCGCTCGTCCGCGGACGCCGGTGCGGTGGGGCGGGCCGCCCCCAACAGGCAGGATCGACAGTTGGACAACGAGGAGGAACCGCGGTGAATCGTCAGGCACACCCGCGTACGGATTGGTCCGGCCGGAGGATCGAGGTGATCCTCGGCAATCCCGCCCACGGTGGTGCGTGTGTCGCGCGGTTCGAGGGGCGCGTCGTGTTCGTGCGGCACGGACTGCCGGGGGAGCGTGTCTTCGCTCGGGTCACCGAGGATCGGGGCGGGTCGTTCTGCTTCGCCGACGTGGAGGACGTGCTCGAGGCGTCCGAGGACCGCGTCGATCGGGTCTGCCCGATCTCCGGTCCGGGAGGGGCGGGTTGCTGCGACCTCGCGCACATGACCGTCGAGGCGCAACGCCGTTTCACGGGCGCGGTGGTGGCCGAGCAGCTGCGCCGGCTCGGTGGGGTGGACCGCGAGGTGACCGTCGAGGAGGTGCCGGGCGGTGCGTCCAACGGCACCCTGTGGCGCACCCGGGTCCGGCTCGCGGTGGACGTGGTGGGGAACCCGGGATACCGCCGGTACCGCAGCAACGAGGTCGTCCCGGAACTGGCGTGCCCGCAGATCGATCCGCACGCCTACGTCGGCCTCACCGATCGTGTGTGGCAGCCGGGAGCGGAGCTGCAGGTCGTACTCGACGCGGACGGCCGGCGGCACGTGGTGGAGATCGCACCTCCGGTCCTCTCGGGTGGTGCGCGACGGCAGGGCCGGCGCGGCGCGGCGTCGCGGCGGGCGGCGGTGAACGCGCGCCGTCCGGAGAAGGTGATCGAAGGCTCGGGACGTGTGGTCGAGCGGGTCGGCGAACGCGAGTGGCGGTTGGCGCCGACCGGTTTCTGGCAGGCCCACCGCGGTGCCGCGTCGACCTATTCGGCTGCGGTGGCCGACTGGGCGCAGACCTCGGAGGGTGCGACGGCATGGGATCTGTACGGCGGAGTGGGGGTCTTCGCGGCCGTGCTCGCAGAGCAGGTCGGTCCGTCCGGTCGGGTGGTGTCGGTCGAGTCGTCGAAGACCGCCGTGGACGACGGGATCGAGGCGCTCGCCGACCTCGGCCGGGTGTCCTTCCGTCACGGGCGCGTGGAGCGGGTGATTCCCGATCTGCCGGCTCCCGAGGTGGTCGTCCTCGACCCGCCGCGGGCGGGGGCGGGCAAGGACGTGGTGGCTGCCGTGGCAGCAGCGGGGCCGCGCCGGATCGTCCACGTGGGCTGCGATCCCGCGTCCTTCGGTCGTGACGTGGGGCTGTACCGGGACCACGGATTCGAGTTGGCGGACGTCCGGGCCTTCGCGGCGTTCCCCTCCACCCATCACGTGGAGTGCATCGGACTGTTCACCCGTTGAACCGGGTTCCCGTCGCACCCGCTCGGGGCGAGGTGTGACGAGGGCCGCATCCAACAGTTGGTGTGACGTGATAAAGAGATTGCTTGTAGTACGCAACTAATCTGTATAGTTGCATGACGTAATCAATTAGTTCGCTCCGACGGAGGTTCGCTGTGCCGGAAAAGGCTCAGGCCCACGAACTCGCCGACGCCATCTTCATGTTCGGTCGCACGCTGCGCGGTGCACTCGTGCACCACGACACCGATGTGCTTCCTTCCGCGCTCGTCGCGGTGCTGTTCGTGCTCGCACGGATGGGGGAGTGCCGGCCCAGCGAGCTCGCCGTCGAAATGTGCGTCAGCCAGTCGTCGTTGAGCAGACAGATCGCCGAACTCGTCGAGCGAGGCCTCGTGGATCGACATCCCGATCCCGACGATCGTCGTGCTCATCGGGTGAGTTGTTCGGTCGCGGGTATCGAGATCCTCGACATCGTGAAGAAGCGCCGGACCGAACGGCTCTCCGCAGAACTCTCGGACTGGCACGAGGACGAGATCGCAGGCGCCATCACGACGCTCGAACGTCTCACCTCCTCCCTGGCTCCGCTCGTCATCGATACTCGAAGGACCAATTCATGACCACAGTCTCCGGACAGGGAGCGCAGCCGGATGCTCCGGCAGCCGAGGAGCAGATGACGCACCGCGAGATCCTCGTCGTGCTGTCGGGCCTCCTCGCCGCCCTCTTCACGGCGCTGCTGAGCAGCACCATCGTCTCGACCGCCCTGCCGACGATCATCGCGGATCTGAACGGCACGCAGACCCAGTACGCCTGGGTCATCACGACGGCGCTGCTGGCGAACGCCGCGTCGACGCCCATCTGGGGCAAGTTCGCCGACCTGTTCAACAAGAAGCTGCTCGTCCAGCTCGGGATCCTGGTCTTCGTGATCGGCTCGGTCCTGGCCGGTATCGCGCACAACGTGCCGGTCCTGCTCGCCGCCCGCGTGATCCAGGGCATCGGCATGGGTGGTCTGACCGCTCTCGTCGTCGCGATCATCGGCAGCATCATCCCGCCCCGCCAGCGTGGCCGGTACTCCGGCTACATGGGCGCCGTCATGGCCGTCGCCATGTCGGGTGGACCCGTGCTCGGTGGTGTCATCGTCGACCTCCTCGGCTGGCGCTGGTGCTTCTACGTCTGCGTTCCGATCGCCGTTGTCGCGCTGATCCTGCTGCAGCGCACGCTGCATGTCACGACCGTCCGCAAGGAGAACGTGAGCATCGACTGGTTCGGCGCCACGCTCATCACCGCCGCGGTGAGCGTCCTGCTCGTCTGGGTGTCCTTCGCCGGCAAGGCCGGCTACTACGAGTGGATCTCGGTCGAGTCCGCCCTGTACGTCGGTGCCGGCATCGTCCTGCTCGTCGCGACGTTGATCGTCGAGACGAAGGTCGCCGATCCGATCATCCCGCTGAAGATCGTCACCGAACGCACCACCGGTCTCGCGATCATCGCGTCCGTGGCCGTCGGTATCGGTCTGTTCGGCGCCACCACCTTCCTCGGCCAGTACTTCCAGACCTCGCGGGCCTACAGCCCGACGGTCGCCGGTCTGCTCACCATCCCGATGGTCGCCGGCACGCTCGTCTCGTCGATGCTCTCCGGTGGGCTCATCACGCGCTTCGGCAAGTGGAAGGGCTTCCTGATCGGCGGCGCGATCCTGCAGATGGTCGGTTTCGGCCTGCTCGGCACGGTCGACCACCTCACCTCGCTCACGCTGATCAGCGTGTACATCGCGATCGTGGGTCTGGGCACCGGCATGCTGATGCAGAACCTCGTCCTCGCCGTGCAGAACACCGTGAGCGTGCGCAACATCGGCGCCGCAAGCAGCTCGGTCGCCTTCTTCCGCACCTTCGGTGGCGCGATCGGTGTGTCGGTGCTCGGTTCGATCCTCGCGTCCCGTGTCGCGACGATCTCCGCCGACGGTCTCGCGAAGCTCGGTGTGGACACCTCCGGCGGCGGATCGGGTGGAAGCCTCGACTTCTCCCAGCTCCCCGAGCCGGTGGCCGAAGTCATCCGTGCCGCCTACGGCGACGCGACGGCGACCCTCTTCCTCGTGGCGGCGGCGTTCGCGGTCGTTACCCTGGTGGCAGTGGTGCTGATCCCGAACCAGGCGTTGCGCACCACCATCGACCTCGTCGAGGAGAAGTCGCCGGCCGATCGCGCCGACATCTCCTCGTGAGGGTGACCTCGCTCACCGGCGGACGATCCGTCCGCCGGTGACCAGGAGATCACGCGGAAGCGAGGCGGTGGCGGGAGACGCTCCGTTCCCGCGCTCCGTAGACTGAGGAAATCACTCGCGCGACGAGCGTGAGGCACGAGCCGGAGGGAGCTGTTCCAGTTGGGTGTTCTGTCCCGCATCCAGTCGCCCGACGATCTACGTCGACTCTCTCCTGTGGAGCTCACCGAGCTCGCGGGGGAGATCCGGGAATTCCTGGTCGAGAAGGTCGCGGCGACCGGCGGTCACCTCGGTCCCAATCTCGGCGTCGTCGAGCTGACCATCGCTCTGCACCGGGTGTTCGATTCGCCACGCGATCCGATCCTCTTCGACACCGGTCACCAGGCCTACGTCCACAAGATCCTCACCGGTCGTCGCGACGAGTTCGACGGTCTCCGGCAGAAAGGCGGGTTGTCCGGCTACCCGTGCCGCGCGGAGAGCGAACACGACTGGATCGAGTCGTCGCACGCCTCGGCGGCCCTGTCGTACGCCGACGGACTCGCCAAGGCCTATTCGCTGTCCGGACAGTCCGATCGGACCGTGGTGGCCGTGGTGGGCGACGGCGCGCTGACCGGCGGTATGTGCTGGGAGGCGCTCAACAACATCGCCGCCGGGCAGAACCGTTCGATGGTGATCGTCGTCAACGACAACGGCCGCTCCTACGCGCCCACGATCGGCGGTCTCGCCGAGCACCTCGCGGCGCTGCGCCTCAAGCCCGGCTACGAGAAGGTGCTCGACAACAGTCGGCGCATCGTCAAGCGGATCCCCTGGATCGGCTCGGCGGCCTACTCGGTGCTGCACGGCATGAAGGCCGGTGTGAAGGACGCGGTCAGCCCGCAGGTGCTCTTCACCGATCTGGGCATCAAGTATCTCGGCCCGGTCGACGGGCACGACGAGCAGGCGATGGAATCGGCGCTGCGTCGCGCGAAGGCGTACGGCGGTCCGGTCCTCGTCCACGCCGTCACCCGCAAGGGAGCGGGCTACGCGCCCGCCGAGAACCACCTCGCCGATCAGATGCACGCCACCGGCGTGATGGATCCGCGCACGGGTCGGGCGAAGTCCGCCTCCGCTCCCGACTGGACGTCGGTCTTCTCCGACGAACTCATCGCGCTGGGGGAGAAGCGGGAGGACGTCGTGGCGATCACCGCCGCGATGCCCGGACCGACCGGCCTCGCCAAGTTCGGCGAACGGTTCCCCGAGCGCACCTTCGACGTCGGCATTGCCGAACAGCACGCGGTGACGTCGGCGGCGGGTCTCGCGCTCGGCGGAATGCATCCCGTCGTCGCCGTCTACTCGACCTTCCTCAACCGCGCCTTCGACCAGCTGCTCATGGACGTCGCACTGCTTCGGCAGCCGGTCACCGTGGTGCTCGACCGGGCGGGCGTCACGGGTTCGGACGGGGCCAGTCACAACGGCATGTGGGATCTGTCCCTCCTGGGAATCGTTCCCGGCATCCGGGTCGCCGCTCCGCGCGACGGGGCGACGCTGCGAGAGGAACTCGGTGAGGCGCTCGACGTCTCCGACGGCCCGACCGTCCTCCGGTTCCCCAAAGGCTCGGTGGGAGAAGACATCCCGGCGATCGAGCGTCTCGACGGCACGGTCGACGTGCTGCGGATGCCGCCGTCGCGGTGCGGCGACGCACTGATCGTCGCGGTCGGCGCCTTCGCCGGTCTCGCGCTCGACGTCGCCGATCGTCTTTCCAGGCAGGGCATCGACGCCGCGGTCGTCGACCCGCGATGGGTGTTCCCCGTGCCCGACGCGGTGGTCGACCTCGCACGCGGCTTCCGGATCGTCGTCACAATCGAGGACAGCGGCCTCCACGGTGGTGTCGGCTCGGCGGTCTCCGCCGCGTTGCGCCGCAACGGCGTCGACGTGCCCGCCCGCGATCTCGGGGTGCCGCAGAAGTTCCTCGATCACGCCTCCCGCAACGAGATCCACGCCGAACTCGGTCTGACTGCCCAGGACGTGGCGCGTCAGGTCACCGGCTGGGTCGCCGGCCTCGACAGAGAACCCGAGGAGCGATCGCGACCGTCGGCGGTCGAGCAGTCCGACCGCGAAGCGGGCTGAGTCCGACCGGCGCAGGTGAGCAAACGCCAGGGGCGGTATCCGGTGATCCGGATACCGCCCCTGGCGTCTGTATCGGCTAGCTCTGCATCTCCTCGAGTTCCATGCCCTTGGTCTCGGGGATCTTGGCCTTGACGAAGAAGAACGACAGCAGGGCGAAGAACGCGAACAGTCCGTACAGGAACCACAGACCGACCGCGGAGGTGAGTGGTGGGAACGCCAGTGTCACCGTGAAATTCGCGATCCAGTTGGCGGCGGTGCTGATACCGAGGGCCACCGCGCGCATGCGGTTCGGGAACATCTCGCCGAGCATCACCCACATGATCGGACCCCAGGTGGCGGCGAAGAAGATCACGAAGGCGTTCGCGCCGACGAGGGCGAGCGCACCCCACGGTGCCGGAAGTTCGACGTCCTCACCGCTGCCGACCGCCTGCGAGAAGGCGATCGCGGCGAGCAGCAGGCTGACGAACATGCCGATCGAACCGGTCATCAACAGCGGACGGCGACCGATCTTGTCGACGAACAGGATCGCGACGAACGTCATGACCACGTTGATCACGGCGGTGATCACCGAGGTCGTGAACGACTGGTTCTCGGTGAAGCCCACCGACTTCCACAGTGTCGTCGAGTAGTAGAAGATCGCGTTGATACCGACGAACTGCTGGAAGACGGCCATCGTGATGCCGACCCACACCAGCGGCTGCAGACCGAAGACCGGGCCGCGGATGTCGCCGAAGGACGCCTTCGACTCGCGTCGCAGCGTCAGCCGGATCTCGCGGACACGCTCGTCGGGCCGGAGCTCGCCCGTGACGTTGGCCAGGACGGCCGCAGCCTCTTCGTCCATGTCCTTGCCGACGAGATAGCGGGGGGACTCCGGGATCGTCAGCGCCAGTACACCGTAGAGGACGGCAGGCGCGACGCCGACGAGGAACATCCACCGCCAGGCCTCGAGATTCCACCACAGCTCGTTCGACGCTCCACCGGCGGCGTTCTGCAGCACCGCGTCGGACAGCAGGGCCGCGAAGATGCCGAGAGTGATGGCGAGCTGCTGCAGTGATGCGAGGGCGCCACGGTAGCGAGCGGGTGCGATCTCGGAGATGTAGGTCGGTGCGATGACCGACGCGATACCGATGCCGAGGCCGCCGAGCACACGCCACAGCATGAGATCGGGAACGCTGAAGGCCAGACCGGACCCGATCGACGAGATGACGAACAGGGCGGAGCCGAGGAGCATCACCCGCTTGCGGCCCCAACTGTCGGCGAGGCGTCCGGCGAACCACGCGCCGACGGCACAACCGAGCAGGGCGATGGCGACGGCGAAACCGGTCACGAACGAACTGAGCGCGAAGTTGTCCTGGATGGAGTCGACGGCGCCGTTGATGACCGAGCTGTCGAAGCCGAACAGGAAACCGCCCACGGCCGCCGCGACGGTCACGGCGATGACTTTCGCGGCGTGTGCGGTCGATGGTTGGGTCACCGAGGAACTCCTGGATCGGACTGGCCGCGAGAGCGGGAAAAGGGTTGGACACAGTGTGTTTTCTTCAGGGGAACATTACGCCGGGGTGAACGGCCGACTCGACGTTTCCGGCGAGAACTCGCCCACAAGGCGGACTTCGAACGCGGCATGGAGTGTGGCGACGCCTCCGAGTGGGTAAGAAGTTAAGAAATATTCTCTCCGCGCCGTCGCTCTGTCTGCGACCTTCCCAAGCGGTGAGGACCTCCGCTTGACATCGTGCGATCTGGAAATACAGTCCTGTTCCATGACTCGGCGACGACCGGACGCGACCGTACGGGGTGTAGTGGGTGAAGCGGCGTTCCCGCCGACCTCACCCGGAGGTTCCTCATGGAGATCGCTCTGCCTCCGGTAGAGCACGGTGTGGTGGAACACAGCAGGGCGCTCATCGACCCCGTCACACGTTTCCGGAACACGAGCGCGTACATCTTCCTCGTGGCGTTCGGCGACGACGAGGAACGGCGCAGGGTGGTGCGTTTCGTCGACCGCGCCCACGCACCGGTCCGCTCCGACGGATACAACGCCTTCGATCCGAGGCTCCAGTTGTGGATCGCCGCGGTGATGTTCCACGGCGGCCGCGACGTGTACGAGCGGTTCTTCGGCCTTGATGTGATGTCCAGGACGCGGCAGCCGCCGGAAGTAGATGGCACGCAGAGCAGACGGCGGAGATCAGTTCTCCGCCGTCAGGGCCTTCGCGAGTCGCGGCACGGTCAGCGCGCGCTGCCACGGCCGTGCCCCGCCCTCGGCGAAGCGGCCGTCGATGTACTCCTCGACGTCGGCCTCGTCGGAGACGTCCCAGTCCCAGCACAGGCGCCGAACGAGTTCGGGGCTGATCAGGTTCTCGACGGGAACGGCGACTTCCTCGCTCAGAGCGGTGAGTTCGCCGCGCGCGAGGGCGAGACGTGCGGCCTCCTCAGGGTGGTGACGCGACCACCGGCCGGCCGGGGGAGGCCCGGTCAGGGGCGGCGTGAGAGGTGGGAGCCGGTCCTCCGGCAGTGCACGGGCCCGCTCGATCGCGTTGAACCACGCACGGGAGGAACGCCGCTGCCGCGGACCGCCGAAAACCGGAAGCTCCTGCAACTGTTCGACGCTCGTGGGATTCGCCTCCGCGGCGGCGATGATCGCGGAGTCGGGAAGGATGCGCCCCGGGGCGATGTCACGCCGGGCGGCGATCTCGTCGCGGGTGGTCCACAGTTCCCGGACGATCGCCAGGCGGCGTCGGTCCTTGATCGCGTGGATCTTGGACGTGCGCCGCCACCGATCGGGCTTCGGAGCGGGCGGCCCCGCGAGCCGGATGTGCTCGAATTCCTGAGCGGCCCACTCGGTCTTGTTCTGCCGCTCGAGTTCGCTCGCCATCGCGTCGCGGAGTTCCACGAGCGGTTCGACGTCGAGCGCGGCGTAGTTGAGCCACGAGTCGGGAAGCGGTCGCGTCGACCAGTCCGCCGCACCGTGGCCCTTGCGCAGTTCGAGGCCGAGGGTCTCGGCCACGATCGCGGCGAGACCGACGCGGGGGAATCCGGCGAGACGACCGGCGAGTTCGGTGTCGTACAACTTCGCCGGACGGAGTCCGAGTTCGGCCAGGCCGGGGAGATCCTGGTCGGCGGAATGCAGGACCCATTCGAGGTCGTTGATCACCTCGGTCAGGGGAGCGAGGTCGTCCCGCGTGGGAATGGGATCGAGCAGCACCGTGCCGGCGCCGTCACGACGGAGCTGTACGAGATAGGCGCGCCCGGAGTAGCGGTAGCCCGATGCGCGTTCGGCGTCGACGGCGAGCGGGCCGTGTCCCTGCGCGAGCATCGCTGCCGCGTCGGCGACCCCGCGCGCCGTGGTGACGACCTTCGGGACGCCGTCGCGGGGTTCGAGGAGCGGCACCGTGGTCACGCTCGTGCTCTTCTGCTCGTCCTCGTCGTTCTGTGCCGGCATGGGCGTGACTCTAGCGGTGTCGTCCCCGTGTGCAATTCCGTTCCTGTCCGGAACGTCCGATCGGTGGACACGCACGGACCCGCTCGACGCCTCGCGAACTCCCCTCAGAACACCGTCACCTCTCCTGCGAGACGACATCGTCGCGCTCCACATCCGATGTGAGGATGTCGTCGTTCTCCGCGCCGGCCGCGAGGATGAGGTCCTCGAGGGCGGGGGAGAAGTCGTCGACGAGTTTCCACAGGTCGGGGACGAGATCGGGACACGAGATCAGACCGATGTCGAGCCTGCCGTCGAGGGAGAGCACCGTGATGTTGAGCGCTGCGCCGTGGAAGATCGGGCCGAAGGGGTACATCGCCGTCATGCGGGCGCCCAGGAAGTACAGCGGCACGGGAGGTCCGGGCACGTTGGAGATCACGAGGTTGTGGATCACCGGGTGCCGGTCGGCGAGCCGCAGTCCGGCGTAGGCGCGCATCGCGGGGGCGAACACGGCCGCGCCGAGGAACTGGGACCAGTCCTGCAGCAGGTTCGCGCCGAGGTCGGCGTTGTGTTCCTTGGCCACCGCGTTCGCTTCCGAGAGTGCCCGCAGCCGCTCTGCGGGGTCGGCGATGTGTGTGTGGAGGTCGGCGAACATCGCCGAGACCTGGTTGCGTCCCGGCCGATCCGACCTGCCGTGGACCGAGACCGGGATCATCCCGATGAGCGGGGAGTCGGGCAGCTCGCTGCGCCGCTCCAGATATCGGCGTAGCGCGCCGGCGCACACCGCCATCACCACGTCGTTGACGGTGACGCCGAAGACGTTCTTCACCAGCTTCACGTCGTCGAGGTTCAGCTCGGCGAAGCCGACGGTGCGGTGTCCGGTGATGGTGGAGTTGAACGGGGTGCGCGGCGCCGTGAACGGCGCGGGCATGGCGTCGCCGCGTCGGGCGCGGGCGATCCAGGAGGTCAGCGATGTGACCGCGCCGGGAAGGATCCGCAGCAGGTGGAGAGGCCGGCGGGCGACGTTGAGGGCCCCGGCGATCGCGATGGCGAGATCGTTCGCGTCGCCGGCACCCCACTGCACCGGTTCGGGCCGGGGATCGGCCGGGTCGAGGCTGCACAGCTGCGCGATGAGTGCGGCACCGGAGACCCCGTCCACTCCGGCGTGATGCATTTTCGCGATGACGGCGATCCTGCCGTCGTCGAGACCGTCGACGAACCACATCTCCCATAGTGGCCGGGAGCGATCCAGGGGTTGCGCGGCGATGTGTCCGCACAGCTCCGCGAGCTCGGTCCGGCCGCCCGGGGCGGGCACGCCGACGTGGTGGACGTGCCGGTCGAGGTCGAAGTCGTGGTCGTCGACCCAGACCGGATGGTCGAGGTTGAACCTGCTGTCGGCGAGCTTCATCCGGAACTGGGGTACGGCGGTGAGGCGCGCTTCGAGTTCGTTGCGCAGTCTCACGTAGTCGTAGCCGCCCGGGACGGTGGACGGATCCAGCACGATCAGCCCGCAGATGTGGAGGAGCTGACTGGGGGTCTCGAGGTAGAGGAAACCGGCATCGAGCCCGCTGAGACGCTGCATGGAATCAAGAGTAGAACAGGTTCTAGAAATCCGGTCGGATTGCAGCGGTTTTCACCGCTGGAGTCGCGCAACCCCCGCCGGAGGCAGACCCGCGGCATATGCGAGGACGTCACAGAACGCTTCCACGTGCAGGGTCAGCATGTCGGACTGCGGAGTCCACGACGCGCGCAGTTCCAGTTGGTGGGCGCGTCCCGGGCCCGCGATGTCCCCGAACCGCACGGAGGTCGTCGCCGTCACCGTGCCGCCCAGCGCCGTGAGCGGTTCACCGTGCGCGGCGAGGGCGTCGACGAGCCAACTCCACGCGACCTCCGGCAGCAGCGAGTCCGCTGCCAGGCTCTCGTCGACGTCGGCCTGGATGTACGAGACGAGCCGGGTGGTCCCGTGCCACGCCTCGTCGCCGTCGGGGTCGTAGAGCAGGATGAGACGGCCGAACGCGTCGCCCTCCGACTGCTCGGGCACCCCCTCCGTCTCGTCGTGCAGGACCTCGGCGCCCAGTGCATAGCTGTAGGGAGCGAGCCGTTGCGGGGGTCGGATCGGCCCGACCTCGATCTCCGGGCGCACGGTAGCCGCGTTCATCGCATCGACTGCGGAACGGAAGCGGGCCGGCTCGGCGGGCGAGGTGGTCACCGAGCGGAGGTTAGTGCCGGTGACGCACCGCACGCGGGAGGCGCGCCGATTCCGGTGGGCGGCGCGGTCGTGGCAGCATGGGCAGCGGGTCCGCGCCACACGTCTCGGTCCGGGACCCGACAGACGCTGCCCTGCGCGACGGCGCGCAGTGCCCGAAGAACGAGGATCGATGACCGGCTTGGAGAACACGAACGTCGGCTCTGCGGTGCCCGCGGAGTACCCCGCGCGAAGGATCCTGCCGCATGCGCCCCTGCTGGCGGCCGCGCGCGGTGAGCGGCCCGTCCACCGGCCCGTGTGGTTCATGCGCCAGGCCGGCCGCTCCCTGCCCGAGTACCGGGAGATCCGGGCCGGCGTCGGCATGCTCGAATCGTGCTTCGACCCCGAGCTCGTCTGCGAGATCACGATGCAGCCGGTGCGGCGGCACAAGGTCGACGCTGCCATCCTGTTCTCCGACATCGTCGTCCCGCTCAAGGCGGCAGGTATCGACCTCGACATCGTCGCCGGGACGGGCCCGGTCGTCGCGAACCCCGTCCGTACCGCCGCCGATGTCGCCGCGCTGCCGTCCCTCGAGGCCGAGGAGGTCGGGGCGGTCGCCCGCGCGGTCGGTCTGCTGACCCGCGAACTCGGCGACACCCCGCTCATCGGCTTCGCGGGGGCGCCCTTCACCTTGGCGTCCTATCTCGTCGAGGGCGGACCCAGCCGCAACCACGAGCACACCAAGGCGCTCATGCACGCCGACCCGAAGACCTGGCACGCGCTCCTCGGCAAGCTCACCGATGTCGCTATCGGCTTCCTGCGCGCGCAGATCGGCGCCGGTGTCGACGCCGTCCAGCTCTTCGACTCGTGGGCGGGCGCCCTCTCGCTCGCCGACTACCGCGAGTACGTCCTGCCGCACTCCGAGCGTGTCTTCGCCGAGATCGCCGGTGCGGGGGTGCCGCGCATCCACTTCGGTGTCGGCACCGGTGAGCTCCTCGGCGCCATGGGTGAGGCGGGCGCCGACGTGGTCGGCGTCGACTGGCGCATCCCGCTCGACGTCGCCGCGACCCGCGTCGGCCCCGGCAAGGCCCTGCAGGGCAACCTCGACCCCGCGATTCTGTTCGCGGGCCGGGAGGTCGTCGAACGCGAGGTGCGCCGCATCGTCGCCGAGGCCGACCGTGCTCTCGAGGCCGGCGCCATCGGACACATCTTCAATCTCGGTCACGGCGTGCTGCCCGACACCGATCCCGATGCCATCACCCGAGTGGTCGAGCTGGTGCATTCGCTGTGACCCCGCCGACGGTCGCGGTCGTCGGCGGTGGGATCAGCGGGCTCGTCGCCGCGTATCGGCTGCGTCGTTCGCTCGGCGCCGCCGCCCGCATCGTCGTGCTCGAGCGATCGTCGCGGCTCGGCGGCAAGCTCCGCACGGTCCCGCTCGCGGGTGATCCTGTCGACGTCGGCGCCGAGGCGTTCATCGCACGCCGACCCGAGGTGGTCGCGCTCGTCGAGGAACTCGGCCTGAGCGCCCACATCGTCCACCCTTCGGCTGCCCGTCCGCTCCTGTACGCCGACGCGCGACTGCATCCGCTGCCGGCGGGCACGCTCATGGGCATCCCCGCCTCGGCGCAGGCCGTGGAGGGTCTCGTCGACGACGAGACCCTGGCGCGCATTGCCGCCGAACCCACAGTGCCGTTCCACTGGGACCGGGACTCCGACGTCTCCGTCGCGGATCTCGTCCGATCACGCTTCGGTGAGCAGGTGGTGCAGCGCAGCGTCGACCCCCTGCTCGGTGGGGTGTACTCGGGGCTGTCCGACACCGCGGGTGTCCGTGCCACCGTCCCGATGCTCGCCGCGGCCCTCGACGCCGGCGCGACGAGCCTGAGCGACGCCGTCGCCCGCGCTCTGCCCCCGAAGTCGGACGCCCCGGTCTTCGGGACGCTGCGCGAGGGCTACGGCGTGCTGATCCAAGCTCTCGTCCGCGAGGCCGACGCCGAGTTCCTCTACGGCACAGCCGCATCCGGACTGAAGCGCAGCGGTGGCCGGTGGTCGGTCGATCCGCTCGGCGAGGTCGACGGTGTGGTGCTCGCCGTGCCCGCCCCGGACGCCGCCCGGCTGCTCTCCGACAGTGTCCGATCCGCCGCGCAGTGCGCCGCGCAGATCCCGCTCGCCTCGTCGGTGGTGGTCGCGCTCGCGTTGCCGCACGACGCCGGCCTGCCGCAGAACTCCGGGATCCTCGTCGCGACGGGGGAGGAACTGTCGGCGAAGGCCTTCACGCTGTCGAGCCGCAAGTGGCCGCACCTCGCCGAACGTCCCGTCGCACTCGCGCGCGCGTCGTTCGGACGGTTCGGCGACGACGCGCTCGTCGACGCGTCCGAGGCCGACCTGATTGCGCTGGCCCGCGCGGATCTCGCGACCGTCACCGGAGTCGACGCCGAACCGGTGGCCGCCTTCGTGCAGCGGTGGCACGGCGGGCTGCCGCAGTACCGCGAACACCACGGCGAGATCGTCGCCGCCTTCGAGGCCGAGATCGCAGGGATCGACGGACTCGAGGTCGCCGGCGCGATGCTGCACGGTGTGGGTGTACCCGCATGTGTCGCAACAGGCACGGCTGCAGCCGCACGCCTGACTGCACGAATGGAAGGATGAACGTCATGGCACGTCTCGACTACGACAAGCTCAATTCCACCCTCCGTTACACGATGTGGTCGGTCTTCCAGGTCCGGCCCGGCGTCCTCGGCGACGACCGCGCCGCGGCGATCGAGGACGCGAAAGCGTTCTTCGCCCGCTTCGACGACACCGACGTGATCGTGCGCGGTATCTACGATGTGGCCGGCACCCGCGCGGACGCCGATTTCATGATCTGGACGCACGCCGAGCACATCGAGGATCTGCAGAAGCTGTACGCCGACTTCCGGCGCACCACGATCCTCGGCCGCGCGAGCACCCCGGTCTGGTCGAACACCGCACTGCACCGACCCGCGGAGTTCAACAAGAGCCACCTGCCCGCCTTCATCGCGGGGGAGGAGCCGGGCAACTACGTGTGCGTGTACCCCTTCGTGCGGTCCTACGAGTGGTACCTCCTGCCCGACGAGCAGCGTCGCAAGATGCTCGCCGACCACGGCATGGCGGCCCGCGGCTACCCCGATGTCCGCGCCAACACCGTTCCGGCCTTCGCGCTCGGCGACTACGAGTGGATCCTCGCCTTCGAGGCGCCGGAACTGCACCGCATCGTCGATCTCATGCGCGACCTGCGTGCCACCGACGCGCGCCTGCACGTCCGGGAGGAGACCCCCTTCTTCACCGGACCGCGGGTCGACGTCGAAGCCCTCGTCGCGTCGCTGCCCTGACGTGACCTCGACGAGCGCGGTGCCACCCGAGGGAGAAGGTCGTCTGTTCTCCCAGATGGCGCACTGGGGGATGTTCTCGGCGCAGGCACGCGACGGCGAGGTCGTCGCCGTGCGGCCCTACGCCGGGGACCGCGACCCCTCACCGATCCTGGGGAACATCCCCGGATCGGTGCGGCACCGTGCTCGCATCGCCGGTCCGGCCGTCCGTCGCGGCTGGCTCGAGAACGGACCGGGACCGAGCACACGACGCGGCGACGACGAGTACGTCGCGGTCTCGTGGGACGAACTCACCGAGATCCTCGCGGGCGAACTGCAGCGCGTAAAGGACCGGCACGGCAACCGGGCGATCTTCGGCGGCTCCTACGGCTGGTCCGCCCCGGGCCGGTTCCACCACGCACAGAGCCAGGTGCACCGCTTCCTGAAGATGTTCGGCGGCTACACCCGCTCGGTGCACTCCTACTCGCTCGGCGCGACCGGCGTGATCATGCCGCACGTCGTAGGCACCCACTGGAAACTGTTCGCGCGCTCGACCTCCTGGGAGGTCATCGCCCGCGAGACCGATCTGATGGTGTGCTTCGGCGGGATCCCGCTGAAGAACACCGCCGTCAACGACGGCGGCACGAGCGATCACCCCACCCGCGACGCCCTCGACCGGATGCGGGCCCGCGGCGGACGGATCGTCTCGTTCAGCCCGATCCGCAGCGACGTGCACGGTGAGCACGAGTGGCTCGCGCCCCGGCCGGGCACCGACGTCGCGATCATGCTCGCCCTCGGTTATGTCCTGGCCACCGAGGGTCTGGCCGACCGTGAGTTCCTCGACCGCTACTGCACCGGTTACGACCGCTTCGAGGAGTACCTGCTCGGCCGCACCGACGGCGTCCCGAAGACCCCCGAGTGGGCCGCCGGACTGTCGGGCATCCCGGCCGGAACCCTCGTCGACCTCGCGCGACGCATGGCCCGTGGCCGCACCCTGGTGTCGGTCACATGGTCGCTGCAACGCGTGCGGCACGGCGAGCAGGCGCCCTGGGCGGGCGTGACCCTCGCCGCGATGCTCGGCCAACTCGGCGTTCCCGGGGGCGGTTTCGGCCACGGCTACGGTTCGATGAACGAACCCGGTCTCGCGCCCGTCCCGTATCCGCTGCCCACCCTGTTCCAGGGCAACAACGACGTCGAGGACTTCATCCCCGTCGCCGCGATCTCCGACCTGCTGTTGCGACCGGGGGAGCAATTCGACTACGACGGCCGTCGCCTGACCTTCCCGGACATCCGGCTCGTGTACTGGGCGGGTGGCAATCCCTTCCACCACCACCAGGACATCGGCCGGCTCCGCCGCGCCCTGCAACGGCCCGACACGATCGTCGTCCACGACCCGTACTGGACGCCGATGGCCAAGCACGCCGACATCGTCGTGCCGTCGACCACGGCGCTCGAGCGCGACGACCTGACGTGCACGCGCAACGATCCGCTGCTCGTCGCGATGCAGGCTGCCGTCCCACGCTTCGCCGACGCCCGCGACGACTACGACACCTGCACCGCTCTCGCCCACCGCCTCGGCTTCGGCGAGCAGTTCACCGAGGGCCGGACCTCCCGGGAGTGGCTCGAACACCTCTACGAGCAGTGGCGCGGTTTCGTCCTCGCCGACGACCGGCGCATCGAGGACCCGCCGCCCTTCGACGACTTCTGGTACGGCGGACCGGTCCGGATGCGGACCGAGGACGATCTGACCCTCTTCGAGGACTTCCGGTCCGATCCCGCGGCGAACCCGTTGCGGACTCCCAGCGGACTGCTCGAGATCTTCTCCGCCGATATCGACTCGTTCGGCTACGACGACTGCGCCGGGCACCCCACCTGGTACGAACCCGACGAATGGCTCGGCTCCCCGCGGGTCGAACGGTTCCCACTGCACCTGATCGCCAATCAGCCGGCCACGCGCCTGCACGGGCAGCTCGATCACGGCTCGGTGAGCCAGGCGTCGAAGATCCGTGGCCGTGAACCGATCCGGATGCGTCCCGACGACGCTGCCGCGCGAGGTCTGGAAGCCGGCGACATCGTCCGCGTCTTCAACGATCGTGGTTCGTGCCTCGCCGGGGTGGTCCTCGACGACGGTCTGCTGCCGAACGTCGTCCAGCTCGCGACGGGAGCCTGGTACGACCCGCTGGATCCGTCCGATCCCGGATCGATGTGCGTGCACGGGAACGCGAACGTGCTCACCCCCGACGTCGGCACGTCGTCGCTGTCCCACGGATGCACGGGTCAGCACGTGCTCGTCGACGTCGAGCGGTTCGACGGCGAGTTGCCGCCCATCCGGGCCTACGATCCGCCGGTCGTCCGGCAGCGCTGAGCGGTCACAGTCCGAGGGACGACTGGACGTCGCGCAGGGTGGCCGCCGAGGTGGCCAGACCCGCTTCCTCCTCCGGCGACAACGGCACCTCGAGCACGGTGTGCGCGCCGCGCGCGTCGACGACGGTGGGAAGCGAGAGGCAGACGTCCTGCAGGCCGTGCCGCCCGGTTTGCAGCGTCGACACCGCGAGCACCCGGCGCTGGTTCCGCAGCACGGCCTCCACGATGCGGGCACTCGACAGTCCGATCGCGAGATTCGTGGCGCCCTTGCCGCGGATGATCTCGTAGGCGCTGCGCACGACCTCCTCGAAGAGTTCGGCGCGGGTGTCCGGTCCGAAGACGGGTCGTCCGTCGACGGCGAAGGACTCCACCGGCACGCCGCCGATCGTCGCACTCGACCACAGGGCGACCTCCGAGTCGCCGTGTTCCCCCACGACGAACGCGTGAACGTTCTCGACCGCGACGTCGGCGCGGTGGGCGAGCAGATACCGCAGCCGGCCGGAATCGAGCACCGTGCCCGACCCGAAGATCCGGCCGTCCGAGACGCCGGTCGCCGCGATCGCGGCGCGGGTGACGATGTCGACCGGATTACTGACGAAGACGATCACTGCATCGGGGGAGACGGACAGCAGGCCGGGAGTCAGGTCCCGTGTCAGGGCGACGTTCGCCGCCGCGAGATCCAGACGCGACTGGCCGGGATGCTGCTTGGCCCCCGCGGTCACGACGATCAGATCGGAACCGGCGGTGACCGCGATGTCGTCACTGCCCTCGATCCGGCACGACGGCGCGAACTGCGTGCCGTGGTTCAGGTCCAGGACCTCCGCGCGCACCTTCGCGGAGTTCGTGTCGAACAGCGCGATCGCGTCTGCCGAACCCCTGAGTAGACATGCATACGCCACCGCGGTACCGACGCTCCCGGCGCCGACGACGGACAGCTTCGTGTGTCGCCGGATTCTCGTACCCGTCTCAGCCATGCGAGACATTGTGGCAAACCGGCCCGTCGGTCGGTAGCCTCGCGCCACATGACTCGGTCCGCATCGGGACATTCCCTGCGAGCGGCCGGCCCGCCGCGATGGCGGCGATGCGACTGCTCGAGGAGATCTAGCCGAGCCGACCTGCCACTGTCGCTCAGCCGTTAGCCTCGGGACATGGCCGAGACCCCCTTCGATGCCGTCCTGTTCGACTTCTCCGGCACCCTGTTCCGGCTCGAGGAGGACGAGAGCTGGCTCGCGGACGTCACCGACCACGAGGGCAGACCCTTCGACGTGCACCGGCAGGCCGAACTCATGCGGCGGCTGACGCAACCCGTCGGGCAGCCCGTCGAGATGGACGCCGACGAGCACCACGCGTGGACCAACCGCGACCGCGAACCGCGCTGGCACCGCGAGGCCTACCTGACGGTGCTGCGCAGATCGGGCGTGGCCGATCCCGAACAGGCACAGGCGCTCTACGAGAAGGTGACCGACCCCGACTGCTGGACCGTCTATCCCGACACCGTCCCCGTCATCGAGGCGCTCGCTGGAGACGGGATCGCCGTCGGCGTGGTGAGCAACATCGCCTTCGACCTGCGGCCGGCCTTCGCGCGGCTCGGTATCGACGACCTCGTGTCGGTGTTCGCGCTGTCCTTCGAGGTGGGCGCCGTCAAGCCCGAACCGGAGATCTTCCGCCACGCCGTCGACAGACTCGGTGTCGACCCGCGACGGACACTGATGATCGGCGACAGCGAGAAGGCGGACGGTGCCGCCCGGTCGATCGGATGCGCGTTCGAACTCGTCGAACCGACACCGACCACCGAGCGGCACGACGCACTGTGGACCGCGCTGGCCGCGGCCGGGATCACTCCGACCGAACCAGGCGCAGGGAGATCGAGTTGATGCAGTACCGCTTGTCGGTGGGCGTCGGGTAACCCTCGCCCTCGAAGACGTGCCCGAGATGGCTGTGGCACGTCGCGCACACCACCTCGATGCGCCGCATGCCCAGCGAGTTGTCCTCGCGCAGGATCACGGCGTCGGAGTCGGCGGGGTCGAAGAACGACGGCCACCCGCAGTGGGAGTGGAACTTCTCGGTGCTGCGGAACAGTTCGGCACCGCACGCGCGGCATTCGTAGATGCCCTCGGTCTCGGTGTCGGTGTACTCGCCGACGAAGGGACGCTCGGTGCCGGCCTGACGCAACACGGCGAATTCGGCGGGAGTGAGCTTCGCGCGCCATTCCTCGTCGGTGTGGACGACCTTGGGTGCGGGTTCGGATCGAGGAGCAGACGTCATGATCTCCACGCTAACCGCGCTCGGCGCGCGCGTCACGTCTGCACCGGCACGGACGATCACGTCCGTGCGGGCTGCTTCTCCTCGAGCAGGTGCGACGGCTCGATGCCGTCCGCCAGGCGCCCTTCGCGCTTCGCGACGAGGTAACGGTCGAGCAGGACGGCGAAGACGACGATGAGCAGCAGCGACCAGCCGAAGGTTGTCTTCATGTACTCCGCCGCGCGCCCGGCCTCCACCCACCGGTTCGACAGCCACGAGTCGTAGCTCAGGAAGCCGTAGACGGCGAGCCAGGCGGGCCAGTTCCGCATCACGGAGTTCGGCAGCAGCACCGTCATCAGCAGAGGGAACAGCATCATCGAGTAGTACATCTGGCCGAGCGATCCGAGCAGGAACGAAGCCGCGAGCAACACACCGCCGGCGGTGCACACGAAGAACACCTCGTCGTGGCGGCAGTAGCGGTAGAGCAACCACACCGACACCGCGACCATCACCGCGAGCACCGCCCGCAGACCGAAGATCAGCCAGGCCGGGAGCCCGTAGTACATGCCGTTGCCGACGATCGCGCTGTTGAAGTAGTCGCGGGACTCGAGCAGGTACGGCACGGTGTGCTCGACGAACTGCCACGCGTCGACCGACAGGGGCCACGCGATGATCGTCAGCGCGATCGGGACACCCGCGGCGGTGATGAAGACCTTCCACTGTCCGCGCACGAGCGGGAGCAACAGCAGGGGAGCGAGGATCGGTTTGACGGCGAAGGTCAGGCCGAGCGCAGCCCCCGCCCACAGATCACGTCGTTTGAGCAGCAGCGTCAGGAACGCGATCTCGCCGAGCAGGACGAGACCGTTGATGTTCGTGAAGACGAGCGTGTTCGTCACCGTCTCGGACGCGAACGCGGCGAAGACCAGCACCGGCGCGATCGGCGAATCGAGTCGCAGACCGAACATGCGCAGCAACAGGTAGAGCGCGACGAGGATCGCGATCGCATTGGCGAGGATGAACAACCACCGCGACCGCTCGGGGTCGATCACCGCGATCGGGGCGATCAACAACGTGCCGGAAGGCGGATAGAGGTAGTGGGGATCGACCCACTGGAACTCGGCGGTGTACACCGGCCGACGGTTGAGGAAGGCCAGCGCGGCGTTGTAGACCGGGGTGAAGTCGTCCGTCCGGAACCCGTTGACCGCTTTGATCACGACCCGGTGCAGAACCGTCAGTACGGCAAGGGGCCACACCACAGCCTTGACCACCTCGGCGGTCGTGCGTGCGGTCCGGGGTTCGAGACTTCTGAGGAACACTACGGCACGGTACACCGCGGGCCTGCGGACCCGTGCACACGCCCTGCCCCCGACCGGGGAACGTCACGCGGGGCACAGGCTCCCGTTGGGTGGAAGTTCTCCGTCGGACAGATAGGTCTCCACCCGCGCCTGCACGCATCCCGAGTGCAGGACCGCCGAGTAACCGGCACCCTGCCACGACAGTGACGCCCAGGCGATACCGCCTGCGGTGAGCACACCGGTCACCGACTCCACGCCGGCATTGCCCACGACCGGGTCCGCGGCCCCCGAGGAGACGAGCACGGGCACGTCGAGCGCCGCCGGCAGCGGCGGGGGAGGCAGGCTCGGCCACGCCGCACATGCCGTCAGGCCCGTCGCCAGATCCGCGCCGTACAGCGGATAGAGGGTGGACCAACTCCGGGCGAGATCGCCCGCGTGGGTCGGGGTCGGCCAGCGCTGTCCGTCGCTGCACCGGGCGACGAACTGACCGTCCGTCGAGAGCCTCTCCTCGGCCACACCGACCAGTTCGATGAGCGGCATGACATCGCCGTCCTGCGCGGCTGCGAGGACGTCCGCCACCTCACGGACGCGGGCCTGCAGATCGGCGCGCGGCGTGCCGAGGACACCCGTCAGCGCCGTGAGGAAGGAATTGGCCGAGACCGGCGCGAGTTCACCCTCGGTGGCCTGCTCGTGCAGATCCTCGATCGCCGCGCGCGGATCGTCGCCCAGGGCGCAGTCGAGGGCGGTGCACTGCCGGGCGAAGGCATCGACGGCGGCCTCCGCGCCGCGGGCCTGCGACTCGGCCATGAGTTCGGCGTCGGCGGTGGCCGCGGCGGGGGAGTCGAGGACGAGACGGCCGACCGCGCCCGGATAGGCGGCGGCGTAGGCGAGCGCGACCGTCGCACCGTTCCCCACCCCGAGAAGACCGATCCGGTCCACGCCCCATGCCTGCCGGAGGCGTTCGATGTCGTCGGCGGCGTGTGATGCGCCGAACATCAGCTGCTGCGGCTGCAGGTAGTCGGTGCACGAGACGGTCGCCTGACGACCCAGATCGGCGACGCGTTCGGGTGCATCGCCGGTGCGGCCGAATTGTCCGAGATCGCCGAGACCGCGACGATCAGCAGGAAAGATGCAGTCGATCGCGAGCGAGTTGCCGATCCCGCGCCGATCCACCGCGACGATCGGACGCATCGCCAGTGCACCCGACATCGCGCCGGTCGCCATGGCGGTCAGTGCGCGCGTCGACGCGACGTCGGCGCCGGTCGTGAGAACCAGCGGCGCCACGTCGGTGGGGGTGTCGGGCAGTCGTGCGCGCATGACTGCCAGCGGGAAGGTGCCCGTCACGGTGCCGGCCGCATCGATCGGGGCGACGACCTCCGCGCATTCGAGAACGAGGCCCTGGGCACCCGGCGGTGCGTCGAACGAGGAGAGCGTCTCGTCCGTGCAGTTCCGCCACGCCGGTTCGGCCGACGGCACCGGAAGTTCGGGTACCTCGGTCTCGTCCTGCGGGGTCCCGTCGACGGCGACACCGGGATCGTCGCGCACCACGGCGACGTCGGGACGTATCGACGGTCCTGCTCCGCACGCGGTCGACGCCGCGGCAACCGTGATCAACATCGCGGCGATCACTCCCGATCTGCGCATGCGCACAGCCTGCCAGGTTCACCGGCGGCCGCGCGCAACCGGTGGTCGAGCGGCCGATCCGAAGTGTCCTCCCGGTGCATGACGCCGAGGTGAACGCCGTGTGAAGTAGGTCGCATTCCGGATTCGAGTGAGGATCCGAGCATGATGCGGTCGTACCCTGGGCTGATGCACGAACGTCTCGTCGACCGCAATCCGGTGGTGCCTGCAGACCAGTTGGTGGCGCAGATGGTGCCCCCCGCGATGTTCGACGAGGTGAGCTTCGAGTCGTACATTCCGGATCCGAACGAGCCGAGCCAGGCGGCCGCGGTGACGACCGCTGCGGAGTTCGTCGGCAAGATCGGGAAGATCCGCGGCGGCAAGCGCGGCCTGTTCGGCCGCCGCTCCCAGCCGCAGGGGGCCGGCCTCTACCTCGACGGCGGCTTCGGCGTGGGCAAGACCCACCTGCTCGCCTCGATCTTCCACAGCGCACCCGCGCCCAAGGCCTTCGGCACGTTCGTCGAGCTCACCCACGTCGTCGGCGCCCTCGGGTTCAACAAGGCCGTCGAGGAGCTGTCGAACCACAGCGTGCTGTGCATCGACGAGTTCGAACTCGACGATCCGGGCGACACCATGCTCGTCTCGCGCCTGCTGACCGAACTGTCGGCCCGCGGCGTCTCGATCGTCGCGACCTCCAACACGCTCCCCGGCCAGCTGGGTGAGGGACGGTTCGCGGCACAGGACTTCCTGCGCGAGATCAAGAAGCTCGCGTCGATCTTCGAGACCATCCGCGTCGACGGCCCCGACTACCGTCACCGCGACCTGCCGCCTGCACCCGATCCGGTCGACTCGGCAGAGCTCACCGAGCGCGCCGACGCGATCCCGGGTGCGACGCTCGACGACTTCGACGAGCTGTGCGCGCACCTGAGCACGCTGCACCCGTCCCGTTACGGCAAGCTCGTCGAGGGTGTCCCCGCCGTCTTCCTCGAGGGTGTGCACCCGGCGAAGGACCAGTCGGTGGCCCTGCGTCTGGTGGTCCTCGCCGACCGCATGTACGACGCGAGCATCCCCGTGACGGTCTCCGGCGCCAAGCTCGACGAGATCTTCACGCCCGAGATGCTCGCGGGCGGCTACCGCAAGAAGTACCTGCGCGCGACGTCCCGTCTGCTGGCGCTGTCCCGATTCGAGGTTGCCGCGGGCTGATCGGATACCCGGCGCTCATGCGCGCCGGGTCGACCTTCACCCCATCACCGGCTCACCGGCCGGCATCCCTTCGGAGGGTGCGCTGCATGACGAAATCGTCGTGCGTCTGCGCCCCCACGACGAACGTGCGCGTGCCCACCACCTCGAAGCCCTGCTTCTCGTAGAAGCGCCGGGCGCGGGTGTTCTCCTGGTTGACGCCGAGCCACAGGCCCACACGCCCGAGTGTGTGGGCCCGCGCGACGATCGCATCCATGAGCGCCGCAGAGATTCCGGAACCGTGATGGCCCGGCATCACGTACAGCTTGCTGATCTCGATCGCCGGCCGCGCCGTGATCATCGCGTCGATCGCCGGATCCTCGGGAGCGGCGTCCACTGCCATCAGATAACCGACGATCTCCTCACCCGCGCGCGCCTCGAGAACGATGCGTTCGGGGGAGGACAGGTACTCGGCGAACTTCTCCGCGCTGAGGGTGCGCTCGATGAAGTCGGCGATGTCGTCCTCGGCGGCGTCCTGAGGGCAGGCGAGCGGGAAGGTCGCGGCGGCGACCTGAGCGATCGCCTCGGCGTCCCAGATGCCCGCCTCGTCGACGGAGACTGCTTCTTCGAGTGGTGGCATGGACATGCACACCAGTGAAGCACTCGGACGGGACGATACGGCAGGTGCCCCGCGTGTCGATGCGAGACGGAGACACGAGCCCGGACGCGAGACGGAGAAGGGTCCGGATATGGCTGAACCCCAGCCTTGGATGGGGGGTCATGGCTGGGGTTCGACACCATCGGGGGGATGGCAACATCCACGCTACATGAGGGATCCCTCAGGTTCCAGCGACCGTGGTCACGGTTGCGTCACACGGTCCCGTGCATGCGACTTGCACGAAATGTCGGTGCGTTGTACCGTCGCGGCTATGAAGCGCGTACTCGTAGTTCACCGCCGTAGCGGGGTCTGATTCGGACCGACCCCTCGCTGCGGGTCGTTGAGCTACGCGTCGGTCCTTCCTTCTCGTGGAAGACCACTACGAACGATGAACGCCTTCACCTCCTTCTCGGGTTTCGCTCCGATGTTCCCCTCTGGCACCCCTGATGCCGATCCGTTCTTCGCCCGCTACGGACGCGGCCTTCCTCGGGGATTGCGCGAGGAAGCCTCCGGCATGAGCTGGACGGAGTTCGAATCCACCTACGGTGCGCAGCACGGCCCGGTCCGCCTCGGTGGCTGGACCGCGACGGCCCTGGGTGCGGGACGCAGCGCCTTCGAGGCGACGATCGCGATCGGCGACACGATCCATACGGCATCCGCCACGACCTGCGGACCGATCGCCGCGATGACCGCGATGCTGTACGACCTCGGGCTGAACATCGAGATCCTGTCGTTCCACCGCCACGACCTCGGTGAGATGTCCGCGACCTTCCTGCTGTGCCGCTCCGGCGAGCGCACGACCTGGGTGATGGGCACGGGCGAGACCGGCAACGAGTCGTCGCTGCGGGCGATGATCGCGGGGATCAACACGCTCGGCGCGTGACGCGCCGGTCCGGTGCGGGGGAATATCTCCGCACCGGATCACCCGTTGCCGGATTCTCACCGGGTGGCCCGGACGATCGGCGGTCTCCACGAACGAATGCGTCTCCACGAACGAATGAAGGCTCCCTTCGAAATTCGAAGGGAGCCTTCATCTTCTGTGCGCGATACTGGGATTGAACCAGTGACCTCTTCCGTGTCAGGGAAGCGCTCTCCCGCTGAGCTAATCGCGCCGGCATGGTGATCGCCGGAATGGAGCGGATGACGGGATTCGAACCCGCGACCCTCACCTTGGCAAGGTGATGCGCTACCAGCTGCGCTACATCCGCATGTGCACGTTCTTTCGGTGAACCGGCTCGGCCCACGTGCTGGTCGAACCTGGTGCGCGATACTGGGATTGAACCAGTGACCTCTTCCGTGTCAGGGAAGCGCTCTCCCGCTGAGCTAATCGCGCGAGGTGGAGACGGGAATCGAACCCGTGTGCACGGCTTTGCAGGCCGTTGCCTCACCACTCGGCCACTCCACCGTAAAAGGTCGAGTCCAACCTCTCGAGCGGATGACGGGATTCGAACCCGCGACCCTCACCTTGGCAAGGTGATGCGCTACCAGCTGCGCTACATCCGCATTCGCACCGTTCGGCGTCGTGCTCTCCGTGGTGCGGTTCAAAACAGTAGCCGAGCATCTACGAAACGCACAAATCTGCAGGTCAACGGCAGAAAACCGGCAGATTTCGCGAAGGTGACGGGCTGATGACCCCTGCGGGAGGCGACGAATAGGGCTTCGGAGGCCGAGCCCGCGTCCCCCGCTCGTGTCGCTCCGGCCGACACTTGCGTTCCCCGGGCCTCCCGAGTTGAGGGCCGTCCACGTCCCGGGGCTCCGGGTGCGCCTTCTCGTCTCTACGAGCACGGTTTCCTGCCCGCTCGCGTACGCGCGCGAGAGGCGCCACCCGAACGCGCTGCACGGAACATCCGCGTCGAAACGCTGGGACCAGGCGATTCGTCTTCATGGCGGGAGCGTGTTAGTGTTCCATCTCGTTCGAGCCGCTGCGGAGCGGCCCGGTCCCGTGGCTCAGTGGAAGAGCGTCCCGTTCACACCGGGGAGGTCGCTGGTTCGATCCCAGCCGGGACCACCGAGATCGGCAGTGACGAAAGGCACCCCCGCAGGGGTGCCTTTTTTCGTACCTTGATGAAATCGTTGAGCGTGCGTGGCGCCCGGTCGGGTGGTCGCCCGCGAGCGCTTGTTTCCTTCGAACCGCAACGGCCCCCTCGGGCCCGACCACGCGTGTCGTGTGGGCACAGCTGTGGTGCTTGTGGCCGAAGTGCGCGTAGTGATGGCAGGATCGTGGTCGTCGAGGAGGGCACGTCCGGATGAGCGTTGCGGACAGCGAATGGCCGGTCGTGGGGGCGACCGGAGCGAGATTCGGATCCGGTCGGTCCCGTCGACGTCGGCGGCCGGCGGATCACGCCGTGCCGGTACGGAATCACCGCGAGCCGGGCCCCGTCGTGGACGAGGTCACGGCAGCCGAGATGTACCGTCCCGCAGCGCAGCCGGTCGACACAGCGCAGCCGGTCGACACAGCGCAGCCGGTCGACACAGCGCAGCCGGTCGACAGAGCGTTGTCGGGCGGTGCAGAGCAGCCGGCCGGCCGGAATGCGGGCACCGGGACCAGTGTGGGAATCGAGGACATGAACCAGCCAGAGACGTCGTCGTTCGTGCGCCCGTTCGTGCGGAGCGGGGGACGCACCCGAGCCGAGGTGGAGCTGCCTCTCGAAGTGCTCGTGTCGGCCGTCCCCTCCGCGATGGGCAGTGAGTCCGGTCCGGCGATGGACGAGCATCGCCTCGTGCTGGCGTTGTGCGCCCAGCCGAGATCGATCATGGAGATCGCGGCCCTCGCGCAGATCCCGCTCGGTGTCGCGCGCGTGCTCGTCGGGGATCTCGCGGCGACCGGCGAGATCACCGTGCACCGCACGGCCGACAAGGTGGGACCGAACGTCGAACTGCTCGAACGGGTGCTGACGGGTCTCAACCACCTCTGAGTTTCTCCGCTCGGCTCCCTGTGTTCGCTGCCCGGGCGGATGTCGATAGCATGATGAAGTTGCCGTGTGCTCGCGATCGTCGACCGCAGCACGCGTCCGGCGACGACCACGTATCAGGCATCGAGCCGAGGAGTCCGTCACAGTGACCACGCCCGCATCCGCGAAACCAGCCACGATCGTCCGGGTGCCCGCGGGGACCACTGCGGGCGCGGCGGTCCGTGACGCGGGTCTGCCCACCAAGGGGCCCGAGACGATCGTGGTCGTCCGCGACTCGGAAGGCACGCTGCACGATCTTTCGTGGACGCCGGAATCGGACGTCGAGGTCGAGGCCGTCGGCGCCGACACCGAGGACGGTCGCAGCGTCATCCGCCACTCGGCCGCCCACGTGCTCGCACAGGCCGTGCAGCAGGAGTTCCCGGAGGCGAAGCTCGGCATCGGCCCGCCCATCCGCGACGGCTTCTACTACGACTTCCAGGTCGAGCGTCCCTTCACGCCCGAAGATCTCGCGAAGCTCGAGAAGCGGATGAAGAAGATCGTCAAGGATGCCCAGCGCTTCTCGCGTCGCGTCGTCGACAGCCTCGAGGACGCCCGCGAGGAATTGAAGGACGAACCGTTCAAACTCGAACTCATCGACGACAAGGCAGGAAGCAGTGACTTCGAGCCGGACCCCGAGGTGATGGAGGTCGGCGGCAAGGAACTGACCATCTACGACAACCTCAACCCCCGCACGGGTGAGCTCGTCTGGAAGGACCTGTGCCGCGGCCCGCACGTGCCCACCACCAAGTTCATCCCGGCGTTCAAGCTCACGCGCAGTTCCGCGGCCTACTGGCGCGGCGACCAGGACAACGCCGGCCTGCAGCGCATCTACGGCACGGCCTGGGAGTCCACCGAGGCGCTCGACGCGCACCTCGAACTCCTCGCCGAGGCCGAGCGCCGCGACCACCGCAAGCTCGGCACCGAACTCGACCTGTTCTCGTTTCCCGACGAGCTCGGCTCGGGACTGCCGGTCTTCCATCCGAAGGGCGGCATCATCCGCCAGGAGATGGAGAACTACTCGCGTCAGCGGCACGTCGAGGCCGGCTACGAGTTCGTGTACTCGCCGCACATCACCAAGGGCCACCTCTACGAGGTCTCCGGTCACCTCGACTGGTACCGCGACGGCATGTTCCCGGCGATGCACATCGACGAGGAGCTCAACGAGGACGGCACGGTTCGCAAGCCGGGTCAGGACTACTACCTCAAGCCGATGAACTGCCCGATGCACGACCTGATCTTCCGGTCGCGAGGCCGCTCGTACCGCGAGCTGCCGCTTCGCATGTTCGAGTTCGGATCCGTCTACCGCTACGAGAAGTCCGGTGTGATCCACGGGCTCACCCGTGTGCGCGGCATGACGCAGGACGACGCGCACATCTTCTGCACCCCGGAGCAGATGCGCGACGAGCTCACCAGCGTCCTGAAGTTCATCCTCGACCTGCTGAAGGATTACGGGCTCGACGACTACTACCTCGAACTGTCGACGAAGAATCCCAAGAAGTTCGTCGGCAGCGACGAGCTGTGGGACGTCGCGACCGACACCCTGCGTGAGGTCGCCGAGGCCTCGGGTCTGGACCTCGTCCCGGATCCGGGCGGTGCGGCCTTCTACGGTCCGAAAATCTCGGTGCAGGTCAAGGACGCCCTGGGCCGCAGCTGGCAGATGTCGACGATCCAGCTCGACTTCAATCTGCCGGAGCGATTCGAGCTGGAGTACACCGGCACCGACGGGGCGAAACACCGGCCCGTCATGATCCACCGGGCGCTCTTCGGGTCGATCGAGAGGTTCTTCGGCGTGCTCACCGAGCACTACGCCGGTGCCTTCCCGGCGTGGCTCTCGCCCGTCCAGGTCGTGGGCATTCCTGTGGCCGCGGACTTCGAGGACCACTTGTTCGACGTCGTGGGCAAGCTGAAGGCTCAGGGGATCCGGGCCGAGGTCGACGTCTCCGACGACCGTATGCAGAAGAAGATCCGCACCCACACCACGCAGAAGGTGCCGTTCATGCTGCTCGCCGGTGAGCGCGACGTCGCGGCGGGCGCGGTCAGTTTCCGTTTCCGCGACGGCACGCAGGTCAACGGCGTGCCGGTCGACGAGGCCGTGCGGATCGTGACCGAATGGGTCCGTCGCCGCGAGAACGCCTCGCCCACCGCCGAGCTCGTCGGTTCCGGTGGGGAAGGCAGCCCGTCGTGACGGGCGATCGCACTCCGGGGCCGGCCGACATCCCCGCGACCGACGACAGTCCCGCGTCGATGGTCGATCGCGGTGTGGGGGAGTCCGACCACCTGCAGCGCCTGTGGTCGCCGCACCGGATGTCGTACATCACCGAGTCCCCGCGAGGTCGCGACGAGCCGTACGAACCCTTTACCGATATCCCGAAGATGTCCGACGAGGAAGGTCTCGTCGTCGCTCGCGGCGAAACGGTGTACGCGGTGCTCAACCTGTACCCGTACAACCCGGGGCACCTGATGGTCGTACCGTATCGCCGGGTGGCCAACCTCGAGGACCTGACGCCCGAGGAGAGCGCCGAACTCATGCAGTTCGCGCAGCGGGCGCTCCGCGTCATCAAGCGCGTCTCGCGTCCGCACGGCTTCAACGTCGGCCTCAACCTCGGTGCCGCGGCGGGAGGCTCGCTGGCCGAGCATCTCCACCTGCACGTCGTGCCGCGCTGGGGCGGCGACGCCAACTTCATCACCGTCCTCGGTGGGTCGAAGGTCATGGTGCAGTTGCTGCGCGACACCCGTGCACTGCTCGCCTCGGCATGGGACGAGTGACAGCCCTCCCCGAGTCGTCGCGATCGCATCGTACGGCCGTGGTGCCGTTCGCGTGTCGATCCGCTGCGGGCCGACTGCGCATTTCCGGCCCTACTCGTGGCAGGATCGGATTCCGGACACAACGGTCGGACAGGAAGACAGGGGTCGCGGGATGCTGAGCTTCTTCGGGCGTGCGTCGGTGTCGAAGGTCACCGCGCCGCTCGGCAAGGCGTTGATCCGTACCGGCCTGACTCCGGACGCCGTCACACTCGTCGGCACCGTCGCCACGATCGCCGCCGCCGTGACCCTGTTCCCCATGGGACACCTGTTCTGGGGTGCGATGGTCATCTGGCTGTTCGTCATGTTCGACATGCTCGACGGAGCCATGGCCCGGGCCCGCGGTGGCGGAACGCGCTTCGGCGCGGTTCTCGACGCGACCTGCGACCGGGTCGCCGACGGCGCGATCTTCGCCGGTCTCGCGTGGTGGGCCGTCTACCACGAGCAGAGCCGTCCGCTGTTCGTCGCCACCCTGCTCTGTCTGGTGACCTCGCAGGTCATCTCGTACGCGAAGGCGCGGGCCGAAGCGAGTGGACTGTCCGCCGACGGCGGTCTGATCGAACGACCCGACCGGCTCGTGATCGTGCTCGTCGGCGCCGGTCTCACCGGCCTCGGACTCGACTGGGCGATCCACATCGCCATGTGGCTGCTCGTCGTCGGATCGGTGATCACCGTCTTCCAGCGGGTGCTCGCCGTCCGCAACTCCGCGGGTGCGCGCGAACTGCTTCCCATCACGCCCCCGGCCGGGCGGACGACGGAGACCCGGGACGACGGGGGAGCACAGTGAGTGTCGGCGAGAAGGCGTCCGATCTCGCGTACGCGGGTGGCTGGCGCCTGGTCCGGGCACTGCCCGACGGCGTCGCGCGACGGTTGTTCGACGCCGGCGCCGACCATGCGGCGCGCCGTGGCGGCGGACCGCAGCAACTGCGCCGCAACCTCGCGCGGGTGCTCGGGGTGCAGCCGCACGAGGTGCCCGACGATCTGATCCGCCGGTCGGTCCGGTCCTACGCGCGCTACTGGCGCGAGGCGTTCCGCCTGCCGTCGATGGATCTCGACGCGACCGCGAAGTCGATCGATTCGTCCATCGAGGGCCGTGAGCACATCGAGGCGGCGCTCGCCGCCGGTCGCGGCGCGATCCTGGCGCTGCCCCACAGTGGGAACTGGGATCTCGCCGGCGTGTGGTGCGTCCGCTACTTCGGCGGATTGACCACGGTCGCCGAGCGCCTGCGTCCGGAGTCCCTCTACCGCCGTTTCGTGGACTACCGCGAGGGTCTCGGTTTCGAGATCTTCCCCTCGAGCGGCGGGGAGACGCCGCCGTTCGGGGAGCTTGCCGCGCGGTTGCGCGACAACCGGATCGTGTGCCTGCTCGGCGAACGCGACCTCGCCCGCAAGGGAGTGCCGGTCACCTTCTTCGGCGAACCCACCCGCATGCCCGCCGGACCGGCGAAACTGGCCATCGACACCGGTGCGGCACTGTTGCCGGTGCACTGCTGGTTCACCGAGGACGGCTGGGGGTTCCGCGTGGATCCGGAGCTCGACGTGAGTGTCGGGATCGACGCTGCCACACAGGCCCTCGCCGACCGGTTCGCCGCCAACATCGCCGCCCACCCCGAGGACTGGCACATGCTGCAGCCGTTGTGGCTCGACGACCTGTCGGAGGCTCGCCGCGCCCGGATGGAGGCGTAGGTGAGGATCGGGATGGTCTGCCCGTACTCCTTCGACGTTCCCGGTGGAGTACAGGCACACGTCGTGGATCTCGCGGAGGTCCTCATCGGCCGCGGGCACGAGGTGAGTGTGCTGGCACCCGCGTCGGAGACGACGCCCCTGCCCGACTTCGTCGTCTCCGCCGGTCGCGCCGTCGCGATCCCGTACAACGGGTCCGTCGCGCGCCTGAGTTTCGGTCCGGTCTCCTATGCCCGGGTCCGCCGCTGGATCAACGACAACGATTTCGACGTCCTCCACATCCACGAACCGAACGCGCCGAGCCTGTCGATGCTCGCGCTCAAGGTGGCGGAAGGACCGATCGTCGCGACCTTCCACACGTCGACGACGAAATCGCTGGTGCTCAGCACCTTCCAGGGTGTCCTGCAGCCCTATCTCGAGAAGATCAGCGGCCGGATCGCGGTGTCCGAGCTGGCCCGGCGGTGGCAGGTCACCTCTCTCGGTGCCGATGCGGTCGAGATCCCCAACGGTGTGGACGTGCCGTTCTTCCGGCACGCCCCGCTGCTGCCGGGCTACCCGCGAGCGGGCCGCACGGTGCTCTTCCTCGGCCGGTACGACGAACCCCGCAAGGGCATGGAGATCCTGCTCGGCGCGTTGCCGGCGCTCGTCGCCCGACATCCCGACATCGAGATCCTCGTGGTCGGGCGCGGTGACGAGGACCGCTTGCGGAAGGAAGCGGGACGCTACTTCCGGCACTTGCGGCTGCTCGGGCAGGTCGACGACGACGAGAAGGCGTCCGCGATGCGCAGCGCCGACGTGTACTGCGCGCCGAACCTCGGTGGTGAGAGCTTCGGCATCGTGCTCGTCGAGGCCATGGCCGCGGGGACGGCGGTCGTCGCCTCCCAGCTCGACGCCTTCCGCCGGGTACTGCGCGACGGGCAGGCCGGGGTCCTCGTCCCGGTCGCCGATGCCGATGCGCTCGCGCGTGGACTCCTCGAGGTCCTCGACGACGACGACCGCCGGCAGGCATTGGTCGACTTCGGATCCACGGTGGTCGAAGCGTACGACTGGCCGGTGGTCGCAGATCAGATCCTGCGGGTCTACGAGACCGTCACCGTCGGTGCCGGCCCGGTGCGGGAGGTCCGGTCGTGACCGTCAGCGCGGTGACGATCCTCGTCCTGTCGCTGATCGCCGCCGTGGTCGTGGCGATCGGTGTGTGGGCCTACTCCACCGCCAACCGACTCGACCGCCTCCATGTGCGCTCGGATCTGTCCTGGCAGGCACTCGATGCGGCCCTGGCGCGTCGCGCGGCGGTCGTGCGGAGCATCGTGGCATCGATCCCGGTCCCGGAGGGACGCACACTCGCCCTGCTCGCCGATACTGCCGAACGTGCGGACCGCGCCCGGCGCGAGGAGGCCGAGAACGCGTTGTCGGCCTCCTTGGCACGGCTCGAGACCGGCCGGCTGCGCCCCCAACTCGTGGCCGAGCTCGCCGACGCGGAGGCGCGGGTGCTCATCGCCCGTCGTTTCCACAACGACGCGGTGCGCGACACCCTGGCGTTGCGCACCCGACGGCCGGTCCGCTGGTTGCACCTCGGGGGAACCGCGCCGCTGCCCACCTATTTCGAGATTGCCGAGCGGGCGGGTGCGGTCGCCACCGCGCCTCCGGCCGTTCCCGGCACGTCCCCTTCCTCAAGAGCGGCCCCTGCTCCCGCTTCGCGGACCACCCCGGTGCCGGATCGGGCACGCACGTCGGCTCGCGTCGTCGTGCTCGACGAGGACGGCCGGGTCCTGCTGCTGCGCGGACACGACCCCGCGGTGCCCGAGCGGCACTTCTGGTTCACGATCGGTGGCGCCGTCGAGCCCGGCGAGGACCTGGCGACGGCCGCGCTCCGGGAGCTCGCCGAGGAGACCGGTCTGCGGGTCGAGCGCGACCTCCTGTGCGGGCCGATGTGGCGGCGCGTGGCCGTCTTCCCGTTCAACGGTGAGGTCCTGCACTCGGAGGAGCTGTTCTTCTCGGTGCGGGTGCCGTCCTTCGAACCCGCTGCAGACGGCTTCACCGATCTCGAACGGAGCATGCGCCTCGACCATCGCTGGTTCGACGACGACGAACTGCAGGCGCTGGTGCGGTCCGGGAACCCGGTCTACCCGCACGATCTGCCCGAGCTCCTCGATGAGGCGAGGCAGGTCGCGACGAGGCGGCTGGAGCCGGAGATCCGCGCGATCCAGTGAAATTTTGAATCCTTTCGGTCCGGCCGCAGGGCCCCTTATGTAGAGATCCAGTTCGCGAAACTGGACGGTACCTTTCGGGAATGCGCAGGATCTTCAGTGCCCGTCCGAGGAGTGGACCGGTAAGAGGCAGTCCAGTTGTTCCGAACTGGCTATAGGACCGGTTCGGCTGCGCCCCTAGGCTCGGTTCCGCTGCCCGTCGCCCGTGCGCCGGCAGCTTTCGCCGATCCGTCCACCGAGGAGGACTCCCATCGTGACCAGCCCCGACACCGCCCCCGTCACCGGTACCGCCCGCGTCAAGCGTGGCATGGCCGAGATGCTCAAGGGCGGGGTGATCATGGACGTGGTGACCCCCGAACAGGCGAAGATCGCCGAGGACGCCGGCGCGGTGGCGGTCATGGCCCTCGAACGCGTGCCCGCCGACATCCGCGCGCAGGGCGGCGTGTCGCGCATGAGCGATCCCGACATGATCGACGGCATCATCGAGGCCGTCTCGATCCCCGTCATGGCCAAGGCGCGCATCGGCCACTTCGTCGAAGCGCAGGTCCTGCAGGCCCTCGGGGTCGACTACATCGACGAGTCGGAGGTGCTCACCCCCGCCGACTACGAGAACCACATCGACAAGTTCGCGTTCACCGTGCCGTTCGTGTGCGGCGCAACGAATCTCGGAGAGGCACTGCGCCGTATCAACGAGGGCGCGGCGATGATCCGCTCCAAGGGCGAGGCCGGCACCGGCGACGTCTCGAACGCCACGACCCACATGCGCCGGATCCGCCAGGAGATCCGGCGTCTGAGCTCGCTTCCCGAGGACGAGCTCTACGTCGCCGCCAAGGAATTGCAGGCCCCCTACGACCTCGTCGTCGAGGTCGCCCGCGCCGGCAAGCTGCCCGTCACCCTCTTCACCGCCGGTGGCATCGCCACCCCCGCCGACGCCGCGATGATGATGCAGCTCGGGGCCGAGGGCGTGTTCGTCGGATCCGGAATCTTCAAGTCGGGCAACCCCGCCCAGCGTGCGGCCGCGATCGTCAAGGCCACCACCTTCCACGACGATCCCGACGTGCTCGCGAAGGTCTCGCGGGGCCTCGGCGAGGCGATGGTCGGTATCAACGTCGACGAGATCCCGCAGCCCCACCGGCTCGCCGAACGCGGCTGGTGATCGTTCTACCGGGGCGCGTGCAGGGCGAGCAGGGCGACGTCGTCCTGCACGCCCGCCCCGAGCGTCGCGAGCGCCTCGCGGACGGCCCCGACCGCTTCCGCCGCGCTCGTCGGTTTCGATGCGCGGACGTGCTCGAGGAGCCGGTCCTCCCCGAAGCGTTCACGGGTCTCACCGGAGACGAGGGCCTCGGTCACCCCGTCGGTGTACAGCAGCAGCGTGTCGCCGGGGCGCAGCGCGAAGGTGTGCTCGACGAGCCGCGGCGTGGGCAGCATTCCGATCAGCTGTCCGCCGATCGTGGGGAGATAGTCGACGTTGCCGTTCGCGCGCACGAGGAGCGGCGGCGGATGCCCACCCGAGGCGAGACGGATGTCGACCCGTCCGGTGTCCGGATCAGGCGCGACCGTGCCGAAGGTGAGCGTGCAGAAGGGGGCTCGCGTTTCGCTGTCGCGTTCGTCGAGCAGGGTGGTGTTGAGCGTCCTGAGCGCCGCGGACGGGACCGTCTCGTAGACCGCCGCGGCGCGCAGCGTGTAGCGGACGATCGACGTCACCGCCGCTGCGCGAGCGCCCTTTCCGCACACATCGCCGAGGAACAGCCCCCACGTGCCGGCGCGCGCGGGGAACAGGTCGTAGAAGTCGCCGCCGACCTCGTCGGGGGACGCGATGTGGTAGTACGCGTCGACCTCGAGTCCCGGTACCGCGGGCAGGCTCGGCGGAAGAAGGGTCGCCTGGAGTGTGGCGTTGATCGTGCGGAGCCGCTCACGCTCGAGTTCGGCCTCGCGACGGGCACGGAGCAGTTCCGTCTCGTAGGCGCGGCGCTCGCGGGCATCGAACAGCATCGTGCGGATCAGCGTGGGCCTGCCCTCGGCGTCCGGCTCGACCACCGAGGCGGCCAGGACCGGCAGCCGGGTCCGGTCGGCACGGACGAGTTCGAGGGCGATCCCGTTGATCTGTCCGTGCATGAGGAGGAGCGGCGCGTAGTGGGTCTCGTGGTAGATGCGGCCGCCCACGCTGAGAAGGTTCGAGAAGTACCGCTTGCCGACCAGTTCGTCGCTCGTGAACCCGAGCCAGTCCGTCAAGGTCCGGTTGATCTCCGTGATCCGGCCGTCCGGGAGCGTCGTCAGGAATCCGCACGGCGCGTTGTCGTACAGCGCATCGCCGTGTCGGATACGGGGATCGAGGGTTCGATCGGTCGTCGCCGTCACCCCGATCGGCGCGCGAACGCCGCGATCGCGGCTGCTGTCTCTTCGGGTGCGCTGAGCTGCGGGCAGTGGCCGGTCGCGTTCAGGGTCACGAGTTCGCTCCCGGGGATCTGCTCGTGAACGAAGGCACCGACCTCGCGCGGAGCGATCGCATCGTGGGCGCACTGGGCGACGAGCGTGGGCACCGACACCGCGGCCAGGTCGGAGCGGTTGTCGGACAGGAAGGTCACCCGGGCGAAGACGCGCGCCACCTCGGGATCCGTGCGGCAGAAGATCTCGGCGAGTTCGTCGCCGAGCTCCGGTCGCTCGGGATTGCCCATGATGACCGGCGCCATCGACTCGGTCCAGCCCAGATAGTTCGCCTCGAGGGATTCGAGCAGCTCGTCGATGTCGTCGGTGCTGAACCCACCTCGGTATCCGCTGGCCGGATCGTCGATGAAGCGCGGGGACGGCGCGAGCAGCACGAGACCGGAGAAGACCTCCGGGGCAGCGGCCGCCGCAAGGACACCGATCGATGCGCTCACCGAGTGGCCGACGAAGAGCACCTGCCCGAGATCCATGCTCCGGCACAGGTCCACGACGTCCTCGGCGTAGGTCTCCATCCGCGAGTAGCGCTGGGAGTCCCAGGCGGTCGCATCGGAACGCCCGGAGCCGACGTGGTCGAACCGCACCACGGTGAAGTCGGGTTCGAGCAGCGGGATCATCAGGCGCCACAGGTGCTGGTCGCAGCCGAAACCGTGCGCGAGGACGACTACCGGGCCCTGTCGGTTGCCCGTGATCGTCACGCTGTTCCTGCGCACCATATCGGTGACTTGTCGCATTGCACCCCCTCCGTTCTACCGAGGGTGTCATATTCGCTACTCGATAGCGATCCCGGTTCTCTCGCCACCTTCCGGGGACACGGCGTTCGGCACACCTCCGTGCAGCTAGCCTTCTTGCGTACGGTGCACAGAAGGAGTTCCCATGGCGAAGATCGAGCAGATCCTGGCGCTCGAACAGATCGAGAACGACATCTTCCGGGGCATAGCGACGGAGACGTTGCTGCCGCGGACGTTCGGTGGTCAGGTGGCCGGTCAGGCGCTCGTGTCGGCGGTCCGCACTGTCGATCCCGCATTCGGGGTCCACTCGCTGCACGGCTACTTCCTCCGGCCGGGGAACCCGACGATGCAGATCGTCTACCTCGTCGACCGGATCCGCGACGGCCGCTCCTTCTGCACCCGGCGCGTGACGGCCGTCCAGGACGGCAAGGCGATCTTCACGATGTCGGCGTCGTTCCACGTACGCGACGAGGGGATCGAGCACCAGGACACGATTCCGCGGGTGCCGGCTCCGGAGGAACTGCCCGATCCGGAGACTGTGGTCGACGACGCGACCCTGCTGTGGGCGAAGAAGGAATGGGCCGAATGGGATTTCCGGTTCGTTCCCCGCGACCGGATGGACTCGTCGAGCAGGATGGCTGCACAGCAGCAGCTGTGGTTCAAGTCCCGCGAGATCCTCCCCGACGACCCGGTCTTCCACGTGTGCACGCTCGCGTACATGAGCGACATGACGTTGCTCGGCTCGGCGAGTGTCGGCCACGACGACGAACGGACGCAGGGTGCATCGCTGGACCACGCGATGTGGTTCCTGCGGCCGTTCCGCGCCGACGACTGGCTGCTTTACGACCAGACGTCACCCTCCGCCGGGCTGGGGCGCGCACTGACCCAGGGGCGGATCTTCGATCGCAACGGCAACATGGTCGCGGCGGTGGTGCAGGAAGGACTCACGCGGTACCTGCGCGAGTCCTGAACGAGGGCGTCCCCGACGAAGACGTCCCGACAAAGTGCCTGCGCATCGGCGACCCCGAACGGACAGGCAGGCAACGGTGACCATTTCCTCTCCCACGATCGGCGTCCTGGCATTGCAGGGCGACGTCCGCGAACATCGCAGCGCTCTCGAGGAGGCAGGCGCGCGGACGATCGCGGTGCGTCGCGAACGCGAACTCGACGAGGTCGACGGCATCGTCCTTCCGGGAGGCGAATCCACTACGGTCAGCCGTCTGCTGCGTGTGTTCGATCTGCTCGAACCGCTGCGGGCCCGGTTGGAGGCCGGGCTGCCCGCCTACGGTTCGTGTGCCGGCATGATCCTGCTCGCCTCCCGGGTGCTCGACACCACCGAGGACGCCGAACACCTCGACGCCCTCGACATCGTGGTGCGCCGCAACGCCTTCGGCCGGCAGGTCGACTCGTTCGAGACCGACCTGCCGATGACGGGTCTCGGCGACGGGCCGGTGCGCGCGGTGTTCATCCGAGCCCCGTGGGTGGAGGAGATCGGGCCCGACGTGGAGGTCCTGGCCACGGTTCCGGACGGGCCGGCGGCGGGTCGGGTGGTCGCAGTGCGGCAGGGCGCTGTGATCGCGACGTCCTTCCACCCCGAGATCACCGGTGACCATCGCGTGCATCGGCTGTTCGTGGAGACCGTGCGCTCGGCGACCCGACCTCGGGTGCGCCCGACGGCCTCGGCGACATGACGACACGGCCACCGTGCCGGTGGCCCACACCGGGAGCGAGTAGAATCGACTCTCCGACCTGTCGGTTGACGCCGACCACACTTCTCCGGAAGGGGCTCGAAGCGAATGAGCGGCCACTCCAAATGGGCCACCACCAAGCACAAGAAGGCGGTCATCGATGCCAAGCGCGGCAAGATGTTCGCGAAGCTCATCAAGAACATCGAGGTGGCGGCTCGGACCGGTGGTGGCGACCCGGCGGGTAACCCGACCCTGTTCGACGCCATCCAGAAGGCGAAGAAGAGCTCGGTCCCGAACGACAACATCGAGCGTGCCCGCAAGCGTGGCGGCGGTGAGGAAGCCGGCGGTGCCGACTGGCAGACCATCACCTACGAGGGCTACGGCCCCAACGGTGTCGCGCTGCTCATCGAGTGTCTGACCGACAACCGCAACCGCGCCGCGGGCGAGGTCCGCACGGCGATGACCCGCAACGGCGGCAACATGGCCGATCCGGGTTCGGTCGCCTACCTGTTCACCCGCAAGGGCGTCGTCGTGCTCGAGAAGAACGGCCGCTCCGAGGACGAGATCCTCGAGGTCGTCCTCGAAGCGGGTGCCGAGGAGATCAACGATCTCGGCGACTCCTTCGAGATCGTCTCCGAGGCGTCCGACCTGATCGCCGTGCGTACGGCTCTCGTCGACGCCGGCATCGACTACGACTCGGCCGACCCCGATTTCCGGGCGTCCGTCGAGGTGCCGGTCGACGCCGAGGGTGCACGCAAGGTCATGAAGCTGGTGGACGCGCTCGAAGACTGCGACGACGTGCAGAACGTCTACACGAACGTCGACATCTCCGACGACGTCCTCGCCGAACTCGACGCCTGAGCGACGCTCTCGTCGTAGTCGTCCACGAGCGACGCTCGTCGTACTTGTCACAGCGGCCGGGGTCGCGTGTCGGTCTCCCGGCACCCGATCCCGGCCGCTATGCTCTCGAACAGGCGTTCGCAATCGTGCGAAGCAAGGTCGGGTCCGTCGAAGGCGTCGGAAACCCGGCCGTATTCGGGTGTCGAGAGGTGAGTCGGGTGCGCGTGATGGGTGTCGACCCCGGTCTGACCCGATGTGGTCTGGGGATGGTCGACACGGGACGCGGACGCGACGTGATCCCCGTCGCCGTCGGTGTCATCCGCACCTCGCCCGAACTCGACCTCGAGAACCGGCTCCTCAAGGTCTCCGACTCGGTCGAGGAGTGGATGGACCGCTACAAGCCCGACGTCGTCGCGATCGAGCGCGTGTTCTCCCAGCACAACGTGCGCACCGCGATGGGCACCGCGCAGGCCGGCGGCGTCGTCGCCCTGGCTGCGGCGCGTCGCTCGATCCCGGTCATGTTCCACACGCCGAGCGAGGTGAAGGCCGCGGTCACCGGCAGTGGCACGGCCGACAAGAAGCAGGTGACCACGATGATCACCCGCATCCTCAAGCTCGATGCCGCGCCGAAGCCCGCCGACGCCGCCGACGCGCTCGCGCTGGCCGTCGCACACTGTTGGCGGGCCCCGCTGATCGCCAGACTCGCGGCCGCCGAAGCTGCGGCCGCCCAGCAGAAGAAACGCTACGAGGAGCGGCTGCGCGAACAGTCGGCCGCACGGAAGGCAGGTAGCCGGTGATCGCCTCGGTACACGGCGAGGTACTCGACATAGCCCTCGACCACGTGGTGATCGAGGCGGGTGGGATCGGCTATCGGATCAACACCACACCTGCGACCCTCGCCGGTCTCCGGCGCGGCGAGCAGGCCAGACTTGCCACCGCGATGATCGTGCGCGAGGACTCCATGACGCTGTACGGCTTCGTGGACGCCGAGGCGCGCGAACTGTTCGGCCTGCTGCAGACGGTCAGCGGCGTCGGCCCCCGGCTCGCCATGGCCACGCTCGCCGTCCTCGAACCCGATGCGCTGCGTGCGGCTCTCGCCGACGGCAACACCGCAGCGCTGACGCGGGTACCCGGGATCGGCAAGCGCGGTGCCGAACGCATGATCGTCGAACTGCGCGACAAGGTCGCGGCCTTCGGTGCCACGGGATCGTCGCCTGTCGCGGCCGGTGCCTCGCCGCTGCGCGACCAGATCGTCGAGGCGCTGGTCGGCCTCGGATTCACGCCGCGTCAGGCTGAACCGGCCGCCGACAAGGTCCTTGCCGAGGAGCCGGGCGCCGACGTCTCGACGGCACTGCGCTCGGCGCTCAAGCTGCTGGGTAGGTCGCGGTGACCGACGAGTACCGTGAGTTCGAGGCCGCAGGAGCGGCCCGCGAATTCGATGCTGCATCGGCCGACCGCGAGCGGTCGCCGGTCACGGCGGAGCATCTGCCCTCCGACAGCGACATCGAGACCAGTCTGCGCCCGACCAGTCTCGACGACTTCATCGGGCAACCGCGGGTCCGCGAACAGCTGCAGCTCGTTCTGCGAGGAGCGAAGCTGCGCGGCGGCACTCCCGATCACATCCTCCTGTCCGGTCCGCCCGGTCTCGGCAAGACGTCGATGGCGATGATCATCGCCGCCGAACTCGGCACGTCACTGAGACTGACCTCCGGTCCCGCGCTCGAACGCGCCGGTGATCTCGCTGCGATGCTGTCGAACCTCGCGGAGGGCGACGTGCTGTTCATCGACGAGATCCACCGCATCGCCCGACCGGCGGAGGAGATGCTGTATCTGGCGATGGAGGACTTCCGCGTCGACGTCGTGGTGGGCAAGGGGCCCGGCGCGACGTCCATCCCGCTCGAGGTCGCACCCTTCACCCTCGTCGGCGCGACCACCCGTTCCGGTGCCCTCACCGGCCCGCTGCGCGACCGGTTCGGTTTCACTGCGCACATGGACTTCTACGAGCCCCCCGAGCTGCAGCGCATCCTGGACCGCTCCGCATCGATCCTCGGGATCGATCTCCGCGACGACGCCGCCGCGGAGATCGCCGGTCGCTCCCGCGGCACGCCGCGTATCGCCAACCGGTTGCTGCGCCGCGTCCGCGACTACGCCGACGTGCGCGCCGACGGTGTCGTGACCCGGGCCGTGGCCCAGGCCGCGCTCGAGGTGTACGACGTCGACCCGATCGGTCTCGATCGTCTCGACCGCGCCGTTCTCGGCGCACTCGTCCGCAGTTTCGGTGGTGGCCCGGTCGGCGTGTCGACACTCGCGGTGGCCGTGGGGGAGGAGCCCGCCACCGTCGAGGAGGTGTGCGAGCCGTTCCTGGTCCGTGCCGGCATGGTCGCGCGCACTCCGCGCGGACGTGTGGCCACGCAGGCCGCTTGGTTGCAGCTCGGCCTCACCCCGCCGCCGGAGGCCGCCACCGGGGGCATCGAGGTGCGTGCGCGCGAACCACAGCTCGAGCTGTTCGAGGACGACCCGGACACGACCCTCGAGGGCGGTGTCGATCCGTCCGACCCGGACGATCCGGACGTACGGAGGTAGGGCCCTCGCCCGGGGAATGGCACACTGGTCTACTGCGTCGGTCCGTGGAGGCCGATCCCGACGTCGTGGTGCCGCATGCGCCACCACGACCCGCTGGTGTCGCTCGCGTCACCACCCACCGACAACGACCGAGGACTGACTTCAACGATGGAACTGCTCTTCCCTCTCCTGATCCTGGCACTGCTCGTCCCGACCTTCCTGGGCGTGCGGCGTCAGAAGAAGGAGATGCAGAAGGTGACGGCGCTGCAGGACTCCCTGCGCATCGGCGACCGCGTGATGACCACCGCGGGTCTGCACGCCACGGTGGCCGCCCTCGCCGACGACACCGTCGATCTCGAGATCGCGCCGGGTGTCGTCACGACCTGGTCGCGTCTGGTCATCCGGGAGCGCGTCGAGACCGAGACCCCGCAGGATCCGGATCTGCTCCGCAAGGACGACGATGCGAACCCTCCGGAGGGACGTCCGACCGAGTACTGACAGCCGATTCGCGACGCACGGTTTCGGCACCGGATTCTCCGGTGCCGGTGCCGAGCGCCGCGCGACTGCACCCGACCACCACTCACTCGCATCGAGGAGACTGACAGACCGTGGCACCTTCCAACGGATCGGTGCATCCCGTGCGCGCTCTCGCCCTGTTCGGGGTGATTCTCGCCGCGTTGTATGCACTGGTCTTCTTCACCGGGGACAAGTCGCCCACCCCGAAGCTGGGCATCGACCTGCAGGGTGGCACCCGCGTCACCCTCACCGCGCGAACCCCCGACGGGAGCAGCCCGAGTCCGGACAGCCTCCGCCAGGCCCAGCAGATCATCGAGACCCGCGTCAACGGGCTCGGTGTGTCGGGTTCGGAGGTGATCGTCGAGGGCGACAACCTCGTGATCACCGTCCCGGGTGAGGACAGCGCCCAGGCCAGGACGCTGGGCCAGACCGCCCGGCTGTACATCAGGCCGGTGATCGGGGGACCGATCGACGCGAACATGACCGCCGAGGATCTCGCCGAGCAGCCCGGTGCCGGTACCCCCGAGGGCGGGCTGCCCGCAGAACCGGCCCCTGCCGAACCGGCACCCGGTGAACCCGCGCCGGCCGACCAGGCTCCGCCCGCCGACGCACCCGAACCGCAGGGACGTCCGTTCCCGGCGCAGGATCCCACCGCGCCCACCGATGCCCCGGCACCGGCCGAGACGCCCGAGGCCCCCGTCGAGGCGCCCCAGGCTCCGGCCGAGCCCTCCGGAGCACCCGAGGCTCCCGAGAACGACGGCTCGCTCACGCCGCAGGAACAGGCGGCTGCAGACATCGCCACGGCCAAGGCCACCCGTCAGAGCGAGGACCCCGCCGTGCAGCAGGCGGCGGCTCTCGCCCTCGACTGCTCCGCGGCCGACCCGCTCGCCGGCAACGACGACCCGGCGCTTCCGCTCGTCGCGTGCTCGACCGACGGCACCGCGATCTACCTGCTGGGCCCGAGCATCATCGACGGCCAGCAGATCGAGGACGCGACCTCCGGTTTCAATCAGCAGCAGTCGCGCTACGAGGTCAGCCTGACCTTCGACAGCGAGGGCAGCAATACGTGGGCGCAGTTCACCGCCGCGAACATCGGTCAGCAGGCCGCCTTCGTGCTCGACTCGAAGGTCGTCAGCGCGCCCGTGATCCAGGGCGCCACCCCCGCCGGCAGCGCCACCTCGATCACCGGCCAGTTCACGAATACGCAGGCCGCAGAGCTGGCGAACACCCTCAAGTACGGGTCGTTGCCGCTGTCGTTCGTGGCATCCGAAGCCGAGACCGTCTCCGCCACTCTGGGTCTGGCTTCGCTCGAGGCCGGGCTGATCGCCGGTGCGGTGGGTCTGGCGCTGGTGCTCCTGTTCTGCCTCGCGTACTACCGGATGCTCGGACTGCTCACCGCGCTGTCGCTCGTTCTCTCGGGAATGGCGGTCTACGCGGTCATGGTGCTGCTCGGCAGATACATCGGGTTCACGCTCGACCTCGCCGGCGTCGCCGGTCTGATCATCGGTATCGGCATGACCGCCGACTCGTTCGTCGTGTTCTTCGAACGGATCAAGGACGAGATCCGCGAGGGGCGGAGTTTCCGTTCCGCGGTGCCGCGCGGCTGGGCACGGGCCCGCCGCACGATTCTCTCCGGTAACGCGGTCAGCTTCATCGCCGCCGCCGTGCTCTACGTCCTGGCCGTCGGTCAGGTCCGCGGCTTCGCGTTCACCCTCGGCCTCACCACGATCCTCGACGTCGTCGTCGTGTTCCTGGTGACCTGGCCGCTGGTGTTCCTGGCCTCGAAGTCGAAGTTCTGGTCCAAGCCGAGCGTGAACGGTCTGGGCGCGATCCAGCAGGTGGCCGACGAGCGTCGTCTCGTCGCCGCGACCGCTGCGAAGGAGGCGTGACGATGACCGACACGACCACGACGACGGCCGCGCCGCAGCACAGCCGACTGTCCCGTCTGTACACCGGCACGGGCGCCTTCGAGATCGTCGGACGCCGCAAGCGGTGGTACATCGTCACCGCGGTGATCGTGTTGATCGCCCTGCTCAGCATGCTGCTGCGCGGATTCAGCTGGGGTATCGACTTCGAGGGCGGCACCCGCATCCAGATGCCGGCCGTGCCGGGCGTCTCCGTCGAGGAAGTCGAGACCGTCTTCAGCGACACCATCGGCTTCGAACCCGAGGCGGTGCAGACTGTCGGCGCCGGCGACGGAGCGACCGTCCAGATCCGGTCGGAGACCCTCGACGGCGAGCAGGTCGCCGAGTTGCAGACCGCGCTGTTCGAGGAGTTCCAGCCCGCCGGGCCGGACGGTGAGCCGTCCCGCAACTCGATCAGCGTCGCCGACGTCAGCGAGACGTGGGGAAGCCAGATCACCAACAAGGCGCTCATCGCGCTGGTGGTCTTCCTCGTCATCGTCAGCATCTACATCACGATCCGATACCAGCGGAACATGGCGATCGCAGCGATCACCGCCCTGTTCTTCGACATCATCGTGACAGCGGGTGTCTACGCCCTCGTCGGCTTCGAGGTCAGTCCTGCGACCGTCATCGGTCTGCTCACGATCCTCGGTTTCTCGCTCTACGACACGGTCGTCGTCTTCGACAAGGTCGAGGAGAACACCCGCGGCATCCTGCACCTGCACCGCCGCACCTACGCCGAGCAGGCCAACCTCGCCGTCAACCAGACGCTCATGCGCTCGATCAACACCACGATCATCTCGGTGTTGCCGGTGCTGGCGCTGATGGTCATCGCGGTGTGGCTCCTCGGTGTGGGCACCCTCAAGGACCTCGCCCTCGTCCAGTTGGTCGGCATCGTCGTCGGTACCTTCTCGTCGATCTTCTTCGCGACCCCGTTGCTGGTTACGCTCGAGGAATGGCGTGGTCCGGTCGCGAAGCACACCCGCAAGGTGCTCGCCAAGCGGGAGGAGGCCGCCGCCCGCGCGGCGAAGGCCGGGACGACGGCCGGATCGCAGTCGGCCGACGCGGTCGACGCAAAGGTGGTGCCGACGGTGCAGGGCGCCGGATCCCTGCCCGACCGGGCGACGGTCCGTCGCGGCCCTGCCCCCGGGGCACGACCCACCGGAAAGCGCGGCAAGAGAAGGTCCTGACATGGCGGTGAGCGAGCGGAACGACCCGACGACGAGGCGGTCGCCGAGGCGCCGCGGCACGCTCCTCGCGTGCGCGGCGGTGGCCTCGACACTCGCGTTCTCCACCGTCGCGTGCGGCACGGACGAGGAACCGGTGCACTCGATCGGGTACGCGATCGACAACACGGTGACGACCTACAACGCGAACACCGTCGACGGTGCGGCCTCGGGCGCGCGCCAGGCGTTCGCCCGGGTGCTGCCGGGCTTCGGCTACGTCGGTCCGCAGGGCCGGGTGATCGCGGACACCGACATCGGCACTGCCTCGGTCGTGCCCGGTGAGGGGCTCACCGTGCAGTACCGCCTGTCGCCGGACGCGGTCTACTCCGACGGTGTGCCCATGTCCTGCGACGACCTCGTCCTGGCCTGGGCTGCGTCGAGCGGACGCTTCACCGCTCCCGACGAGTCCGGCGAGCAGGTCCCGCTGTTCGACGCTGCCCATCGTGGTGGTTACGCCGACATCGACCGGGTCGACTGTCAGCCCGGGTCGAAGGAGGCCACCGTCGTCTTCCGACCCGGCCGCGAGGACACGAACTGGAAGGCGCTGTTCGGGGCCACCGAGCTGATGCCGGCCCACGTGGCGGCAGGAAGGTCGGGTGTGTCCGACCTGGTCGGGGCGATCACGACGAACGACACCGAGGCCGTCCGGCGCATCGCGGAGTTCTGGAACACCGGCTGGTCTCTCACCCCGGGTGAGATCGACCCGGCCCTCTTCCCGTCGGCGGGTCCGTACCGTATCGAGTCGTACACCGCCGAGGACGGTCTGACGCTCGTCGCGAACGAACGGTGGTGGGGGAACGCCCCGGGCACCGATCGCATCGTCGTATGGCCGCGCGGGACCGACGCGTCCGCGGCGGCGGAGGACGGCCGCATCCACGTCGTCGATGCCGCCGAGGGATCTATCGGCCACAGCAATCTCGGCGACGACGCCGAGGTCTCCACGGTCGTCTCGCGCAATCTCGAACAGCTGGTGTTCGCCACGAGCGGGGTGTTCCAGAACCCGGCGGCGCGTCGCGCCGTCGCCCTGTGCGTGCCGCGGACGCAGTTGTTCGACGAGCTGGGCGCCTCCGACGAGTCGGACGGCGTCACGGGCCCGATCACGTCGAGGCTCCTGGCGCCCGATTCGCCGTTGTACCCGCAGACCGCGCCGTCGGCCGAACGTTACGCCGAGGTGGACATCGACGCCGCGCGTTCGGAACGCGAGGCCTCCGGTCAGGACCGGATGCAGGTCCGTATCGGCTATCTCGGACCGGACGAGCGCCGCGCGCGCACCGTCGAGCTGATCGGCGAGTCCTGCCGCGAGGCGGGCATCGAGATCGTCGACGCCGGCTCCGACACCTTCACGCCGTCGCAGCTGACGGCGGGGGAGGTCGACGCGATCCTCGTCGGGACGGCCACGGCCGCCGGTGCCGGTGGCGCAGCCGACATGGAGCACGCCCGCGACGCACTGCACTCCGGGGCCGGCAGCAACGTCGGCGGTTATTCGATCGGCCGCGTCGACGAACTGCTCGACGGCCTGCTCGTGGCGAAGGACAACGCGGCCATCGCGGGACTCGCGACCGAGGCCGAACGCATCCTGTGGGGCGACGTCCCCACCCTGCCCCTGTTCGCGCAGCCCCGCACGATCGGGTTCGCGGCGGGAATGCATGCCGGGGTGCCCAACCCGACGACCGCGGGTGCGGGCTGGAACATGGACCGGTGGATACTCGGAGGATGAACGCTCAACGGATCGGCGACCCGCGGCTCGTCGAGGAAGCTGCCGTGGCCGTCGCCGAACACACCCGATGGGTCGACGATTTCCCGACCGCGGGTGTCCGTTTCGCCGACCTGACGCCCGTCTTCGCCGACGGACCGTCCTTCTCGGCCGTGATCGCGGCGCTGGCCTCCGCGGCGCCCGACGCCGAACTCGTCGCCGGTATCGATGCGCGCGGCTTCCTCCTCGGCGGCGGCATCGCCCGCACCCTCGGGGTGGGTGTGCTCGCCGTCCGCAAGGCGGGCAAACTCCCGCCGCCCGTCCAGACCTGTGAATACAGCCTCGAATACGGCACCGCCGCGATCGAGATCCCGGGCGACTGGATGGCCCTCCAGGGCCGCAAGGTGCTCGTCGTCGACGACGTCCTCGCGACCGGCGGAACCCTCGCCGCGACCGTCGAACTGCTCGAACGCGTCGGCGCCGAGGTCGTCGGGATCACCGTCGTCACCGAGATCGAAGCCCTCGGTGGTCGGGCGCGGCTGCAGAAGTACCCGCTCACGTCTCTCGTGCGGATCTGAGAGATAGAGTTGCCACAGGTGCCGGTGAACCCGCCGGGCCCGTACGGTCCGGACATGCGCATCGGTGACGAACCGGGTTCGCAGCCGCGACGGGAGGTGGAGGCATGACCCAGAATCTCGATCGGTCCCACAATTCCGGTCAGAACCCGACCCCCACACCGGCATCGACCTCCGCGTCGAGGCGGGTACGCGCCCGCCTGGCGCGACGCATCACCGGTCAGCGGGGCACGAGCCTCAAGCCGGTCCTCGAGCCGCTGGTCACCATCCACCGCGAGCTGTATCCGAAGGCCGACCTCTCGCAGCTGCAGCGGGCCTACGACGTCGCCGAGGAACGGCACGCCAGCCAGAAGCGCAAGTCCGGCGATCCGTACATCACCCACCCGCTGGCGGTCGCCACGATCCTCGCCGAACTCGGCATGGACACCACGACCCTCGTCGCGGCACTGCTCCACGACACCGTCGAGGACACCGGGTATACGCTCGAGCAGCTCACCGCCGAGTTCGGTGAAGAGGTCGCGCATCTCGTCGACGGCGTCACCAAACTCGACAAGGTCGTGCTCGGTTCGGCCGCCGAGGGCGAGACCATCCGCAAGATGATCATCGCGATGGCGCGCGACCCCCGGGTGCTCGTCATCAAGGTCGCCGACCGTCTGCACAACATGCGGACCATGCGCTTCCTGCCTCCCGAGAAGCAGGCCCGCAAGGCACGCGAGACCCTCGAGGTCATCGCCCCGCTGGCCCACCGCCTCGGGATGGCGACGGTCAAGTGGGAGCTCGAGGACCTCGCCTTCGCGATCCTTCATCCGAAGAAGTACGAGGAGATCGTCCGGCTCGTCGCGACCCGCGCACCGTCGCGCGACACCTACCTGGCCACCGTCCGTGACGAGATCGGACGGACACTCTCCGCGTCGCGGATCGACGCGGTCGTCGAGGGCCGGCCCAAGCACTACTGGTCGATCTACCAGAAGATGATCGTCAAGGGCCGCGACTTCGACGACATCCACGACCTGGTCGGCGTGCGCATCCTGTGCAACGAGATCCGCGACTGCTACGCGGCCGTCGGTGTCGTGCACTCGCTGTGGCAGCCCATGGCGGGACGGTTCAAGGACTACATCGCCCAGCCCCGCTACGGCGTCTACCAGTCGCTGCACACCACCGTCATCGGTCCCGAGGGCAAGCCGCTCGAGGTGCAGATCCGCACGCACGAGATGCACCGCACCGCAGAATTCGGCATCGCCGCGCACTGGCGGTACAAGGAGACCAAGGGACGCCACTCGGGTGATGTCGCCGAGCTCGACGACATGGCCTGGATGCGGCAGCTCCTCGACTGGCAGCGGGAAGCGGCCGACCCGGGGGAGTTCCTCGAATCGCTCCGCTACGACCTGGCGGTCAAGGAGATCTTCGTCTTCACGCCCAAGGGCGACGTGATCACGCTGCCCTCCGGCTCGACGCCCGTAGACTTCGCGTACGCCGTGCACACCGAGGTCGGGCACCGCTGCATCGGAGCCCGCGTCAACGGCCGCCTCGTCGCCCTCGAACGCAAGCTCGAGAACGGCGAGGTCGTGGAGGTCTTCACCTCCAAGGACCCCAACGCCGGCCCGAGCCGCGACTGGCAGTCGTTCGTCGTCTCACCCCGCGCCAAGGCGAAGATCCGGCAGTGGTTCGCCAAGGAACGTCGCGAGGAGGCCCTCGAATCCGGCAAGGACGCCATCGCGAAGGAGGTCCGTCGCGTCGGTCTGCCGCTGCAGCGCCTGATGAACGCCGACCTGATGGTCGCGGTCGCCAAGGAACTGCGGTACGCCGACGTCTCGGCGCTGTACACCGCGGTCGGTGAGCACCACGTCTCGGCGCACCACGTCGTGCAACGGCTGGTCGCGCTGCTCGGTGGCGTCGGTGGCGTCGAAGAGGAACTGGCCGAGCGGTCCACACCGTCGACCATCCCCACCCGCTCGCGGAACAGCGGCGACTCCGGTGTCCTCGTGCCGGGCGCACCAGGCACGGTCTCGAAGCTCGCCAAGTGCTGCACGCCCGTCCCCGGCGACGAGATCATGGGCTTCGTGACCCGCACCGGAGCGGTGAGCGTGCACCGCACCGACTGCACCAACGCCGGGTCGCTGCGGGAGCAGTCGGAGCGCATCATCGAGGTGCAGTGGGCGCCCTCGCCGTCGTCGGTGTTCCTCGTCGCGATCCAGATCGAAGCTCTCGACCGGCACCGTCTGCTGTCCGACGTGACGAAGGCACTCGCCGACGAGAAGGTCAACATCCTGTCGGCCTCCGTGACGACCACGGGCGATCGGGTCGCGGTGAGCCGGTTCACCTTCGAGATGGGCGACCCGAAACATCTCGGGCACGTGCTCAACGTCGTCCGCAACGTCGAGGGCGTCTACGACGTGTACCGGGTGACCTCGGCAGCCTGACCGAATCCGTCTCGGTCTCGCGCCGGACGACGACGTCCCGCCCCGGAATCTCCGGGACGGGACGTCCGTACGTTCCGTGCGAACGGGGGTGTCAGGACCCGACGGTCACCGACTCGATCTGCACCGCGCGGTTGGGGGCACCGCCGCCGGCCGCCATCGATCCGTCGTCGCCCTCCGCCGCGACCTCCTCGATCACGGCGAGTCCGGCCTCGTCGACCGTCCCGAAGACCGTGTAGGTGGGGGGAAGCTGCGAATCCTCGTAGACCAGGAAGAACTGGCTGCCGTTGCTGCCGGGCCGGCCCGTGTTGGCCATCGCGACCGTGCCGCGCGGGTAGATCACCGGCTGGCGCAGCTGGGCGTCGCCGGGTGCGTACACGTTCTCCGGGTACTCGGTGTCGAAGCCGTAACCCGGCCCGCCCGTGCCCGTGCCCGTCGGGTCGCCGCACTGCAGCACCTGCAGACCCGGTGAGGTCACCAGCCGGTGGCAGGGCGTGTCGTCGAAGTAGCCCTGCTCCGCGAGGGACACGAAGCTGTTGACCGTGCACGGTGCCGCGGCACGGTCGAGTTCGACGCCGATCACGCCGACGCTGGTGGTGATCTGCGCGGCAGCAGCGCCGGTGGCGGAGACGTCGTCCGAGGCGGGGGCGGTCACGTCGCGTGCGGCGTCACCCGAGGCGTCGTAGGTGCACGAGACGGAGTCGGTGCCGCTGGGTCGCTCCGGTAGTTCGCCCGTGTAGGCGGGGGACTGCCGGTCGGCGGCGGACGCCGGTGCCGGCGAGCTCGCGGCGGTATCGGTGGACGAATCGTCGGAGCACCCCGTGAGCAGGAGTGCCAGCCCGGCGCCGGCGGCGAGGGCGGTGCGCAATCGGATCATCAGTCCATCCTGACCGACGTGAGAGTGGTCTCCAGCGCGGGGGCACCGTCGGCGGCTCCGCCTGCGACGCCGGCCGCGGCGATCTTGTCGAGGGTCGCGAGACCGGTCTCGTCGATCGTGCCGAAGACGGTGTACTGCGGCGGCAGTACCGAATCGCCGTACACCAGGAAGAACTGGCTGCCATTGGTGTTCGGGCCGGCGTTGGCCATCGCGAGGGTGCCACGCGGATAGGTCATCGGTTCCTGCGCGGCGGGATCGTCGGCGGCGAACTGATCGGTGGGGAACTCGTTGGCGAACTGGTATCCCGGACCGCCCGACCCGCTACCCGACGGGTCGCCGCACTGCAGGACCTGCAGGGACGGCGAGGTAGTCAGACGATGGCAGGCCGTCTCGTCGAAAAAGTTCTGCGAGGCCAGCGACAGGAAGCTGTTGACGGTGCACGGCGAATCGTCGTTGTGCAGGATCAGGCCGATGTTCCCCTGGCTCGTCTCCATGCTGACGCTGATGTCCGTGTTGCCCTCACCGGTGGTGCGGATGCCCTCGGTGCGCGGCGGCTCTGCCGGCTTCGACGGTTCGCGGCCGTCCGCGGTGTAGGAGCAGCTCACCGTCTCGGGCAACGGCTCGGACCGGCCGTCGGGGAGCGCGGCGTACTCCATTTCCGAACCCGAGGTGTCGTTCGACGCCGCCTCGGTGGCCGTGTCGTCGCCCCGGTCGACCGCCCACAGAGCAACACCGGCGCCGACGACCACGATCACTCCGAGCGCGGACAGCGCGATCGTCATGCGGCGCCGCTTGCGCTCGCGTTCGGCTCGACGCTCGAGCTGCCGTTCGAGTTTGCGTTTCGCGGCCTGGCGCCGTTGTGCGTTGCTCGGCACTGCAGTAGTCCTCCCGTGAACGATCGATGTGGTCCAACCGACTTCGAAGCAGACCCGAGTCTGCCACCCGGGACCGGCAACCCGCGGGCAGGGCGCAACGCATAGTCTGTAGGAGACCTCGAAGGCTTCCACCCGTAGGAGCGATGCTCGTGCTCGTGACCGGATTCCCTGCCGGGATGTTCCAGACCAACTGCTACATCCTCGCGCAGGACAACGCGATGGAGTGCGTCATCGTCGATCCCGGCCAGGACGCCGCCGAGCCGCTCGTGGAGTTCCTCACCGGATCCGATCTCACGCCCCGGGCGGTGCTGCTCACGCACGGTCACCTCGACCACATGTGGTCGGCGCAGCCGGTGGCCGACCGGTACGGGATCCCCGTCTACATCCACCCCGACGACCGGATGATGCTCACCGATCCGCTGCAGGGCATGGGGTCGAGCCTCGCCCCCTTCCTCGACGGCGTCGAGTTCGTCGAACCGCAGCAGGTCGTGGAGTTCGGCGACGGAGACGAGATCGAACACGCCGGAATCGAGTTCGTCGTCGACCACACGCCCGGACACACCCGCGGCTCGGTCGTCCTGCGCACGCGCACCACCACCCCGGACGGGGCCGCCCTGAACGTCGCGCTCACCGGCGACACCCTGTTCCAGGGGTCGATCGGCCGCACCGACCTGCCCGGCGGCGACCACGCGCAACTGCTCGACTCGATCGCGCGCAAGCTGCTCGTGCTCGACGACGGCACCAACATCCTCCCCGGACACGGCGGAGCGAGCACGATCGGGCAGGAGCGGGTGTCGAATCCCTTCCTCACCGGCCTGGCAGAATCCCGCTGACGGCACGAACACCGCGATCCGTCCGGTGACCAACCGAGAGAATCCCGAGAGAAGGCAGTACCAGTGAGCAAGGCCTCCACGTTTTCGGCGCCGAAGGGTGTGCCCGATTACGTTCCCCCGCAGTCGGCGGAGTTCGTGGCGGTGCGGGACGGTCTGACCCGTGCAGCACGCCTGGCGGGGTACGGGCACGTCGAGCTGCCCATCTTCGAGGACACCGGCCTGTTCGCTCGCGGCGTCGGCGAGTCCACCGACGTCGTCACGAAGGAGATGTACACCTTCGCCGATCGCGGTGAGCGCTCGGTCACGCTGCGTCCCGAGGGCACCGCGGGCGTGATGCGCGCGGTGATCGAGCACGGTCTCGACCGCGGTCAGCTCCCCGTGAAGTTGTCCTATTCCGGGCCGTTCTTCCGCTACGAGCGTCCCCAGGCGGGCCGCTACCGTCAGCTCCAGCAGGTCGGCGTCGAGGCGATCGGCATCGACGATCCCGCGCTCGACGCCGAGGTCATCGCGGTTGCCGACGCAGGATTCCGGTCGCTCGGACTCGACGGATTCCGCCTCGAGATCACGTCCCTCGGGGACGAGACCTGCCGTCCGCAGTACCGGGAGAAGCTGCAGCAGTTCCTGTTCGCGCTCCCGCTCGACGAGGAGACGCGCCGCCGCGCCGAGATCAACCCGCTGCGCGTGCTCGACGACAAGCGCCCCGAGGTCCGCGAGATGACCGCCGACGCGCCGCTGATGCTCGACCATCTCTCGGACACCGCTCGCGCACACTTCGACGAGGTACTCGCCCACCTCGACGCGATCGGCGTCCCGTACGTCGTCAATCCGCGCATGGTGCGCGGCCTCGACTACTACACGAAGACCACCTTCGAGTTCGTCCACGACGGGCTCGGCGCCCAGTCCGGCATCGGTGGTGGTGGCCGCTACGACGGGCTCATGGAACAGCTCGGCGGCCAGCCGCTCTCGGGCATCGGTTTCGGGATCGGTGTCGACCGCACGGTTCTCGCGCTCGCCGCCGAGGGCAAGACCGCCGGCAGCCCCGCGCGGTGCGAGGTGTACGGGGTGCCGATGGGCGACGCCGCCAAGGTCGCCCTCGTGCCCATCGCGCACAAACTGCGCGCCGCGGGTGTCCGCGTCGACCTCGCATACGGTGGGCGCGGCCTCAAGGGCGCCATGAAGGCGGCCGACAAGTCCGGTGCCGTCGTCGCGCTCGTGCTCGGTGACCGCGAACTCGAGGCAGGTGAGATCGTCGTCAAGGATCTGCGCAACGGCGAGCAGCACAGCGTTGCACTCACGGACGTCGTCGCCCGTGTGGGTGAGGTCGTTGCCGGCGCATGACGACCGGGACGGTGCCGCCGTCCCGCTCGATCTGATCCCGTCCCGGCTGCTCCGGCCACGCGCCCGCAGGATCGCGCTGCTCGCGCTCGCCGTCGGCGTCGTCCTCGGCGTTCTGGTCTGGATCGTCGCGCCCGGATGGGTCGCGCTGCTCGTCGGGGCCGTCTTCGCGGTGCCGCCGGCCGTCGGTGCGTTCCTGGCCACGCGTCGGCACCTGCTGCTGCGCGGCACCGTCGTCACGCTGTCGGGGGCGTTCCGGTCGCGCAGTGTCGATCTCGCGCGACTCGCCGGTGTCGAACTGATCGTCCGGGTGGGCGGGGTATCGCAGGCCGTCGTGCGCGTCAACGACGGTGAGCACAATCTCGTGTCGGTCCCGCTCGCCCTGTACGCCAACGGCGGCGGTCGCGAACTCGACGTGCTGGCCCTGCGAAAGCTCGCGGATGCGCTCGCCACCAGCGAGATCGCTCCGGCGGCGGCGATCTCGTCGGTGCTCGTCGAACAGTTGCGGGCCGAGGCCCGCGACGCCGCGCTCGGCGAACGCCCGCTCTACCGGGCGATCGAACTCGCGCGCGGCGCCGGCCGGGTGCCGCAGACGACGCTGACCGACCACGAGGTCGCCTCCCTCGTCGACTGACAGGCTCGTCCGATCGACGAGTAATGCTCAGCGGTCGTCGTGCGAACCGATCACGGCGGGAACGACCAACGGCAGTTCGCCGACGACCTCGGTGCCCTCCGCGGCGGCACTCAGCAGACGGGTGGGGGAGCGGTGCTCCTCGTCGTCGGACCCGCGAGCGGACGTCGCGGGGACCATCCCACCGGTCGAGGGTGCCCTTCCTATCGCGCTCGCGCCGGTCGTGGCCTGCGCACTCCCGCCCGAGCCCGAGCCCGAGCCCGGGGCGGTCGGAATCGGAGCGGCGGCAGGCACACCCGCAGTTCCGAACGCGGCCCCCGCGGTGCCGTGACCGGTGACCACTCCGGCCGACACCGTTCCGGCCGATCCCGCGACCGCCGCACCGACGGTCGGAACCGCCGCGTGTGCGGTGGGCGCGGTCGCCGCGTAGGCGGTGGGAGTGGTCGCGGCGTGCGCGGCGGCCGTGAACGGCGCTGCGACACTCGACGCGACATCGGTTGCGGCCGTGGCGACCGTGCGCATCTCCTGCACCCCGGCCACGACCACCGGCGCGGGCACGGGAATCGGCGTGGTCAGCGCCGTCATCGCGGCGGTGTGGACCGTCAGCTCGCCCCGGGTACGCGCAACGACGGCCAGGGCAGCCTGGAGATGCTGCGCGGCGGACGCCAACAGGGCGGCCTGGCCCGGCGGCGTCGCGAGAGCCGGTGCGGCCGCCATCGCCGTGGCCACGAACGACTGTGCGATGCCGGTCAATTCGATGTTGCCGCGTTCGACGGTCGCCGTGGCGGCGCGGGTGACGTCGCCGATCCGGTCGCCGCGGTCGGCCAGTTCGAGGGCCGACTGCTGCGCGCGCACACCGTGACCTGCGGCCTCGTCGGCCGTTGCTCCCTCCCACGACTCCGGAAGTGCGTGCAGCGCACTGCGTCCGAGCATCGTGGCGGTCTCGAGCAGACGCGACCCCTGCTGCAGGATCGCCGACGGATCGAGCGAGTCGAGGATACCGGTGCCGAACATCGAGCAGAGTTCGGTGAGCGGCCGCACGATCGTCTCGAGATCGGGCAGCACCGGTACCGGAATCGATTCGAGCAGCTCGACGATCGAATTCGCCTCGAGGACGGGCAGACCCGGCTCGGGAAGAACGGGTTCCGGAAGTACCGGCAGCGGTGCGTCGAGGACCGGTCCGATCGGCGACGCGCGGAGAGCGTCGAGAACGGTCGGTGACGCTGCGGGTGTTGCGGTGTCGATGACCGATCCCTGCATCACAGTCCTCCCGCGGCGTCGGCCAGCGCCGAAGCCGTTCCGGTGTCGGTCGTTTCGTAACCGGTGGCCGCCTCGTGTGCTGCGATGCCGTTGGACGCGTAGGCCCACGACAGTTGCGCGACGGCACTGGTGTGCTCGGATTGGGCCGCGGCGAACACCGCGAGGAACTCTCCGCCGATGAGTCCCAGAGCCGGACTCAACGCGGAGATGTTGGCCTGCAGATCGAACGTCCCCGCCTGCGCCACCTGCTCGGCCGCACGAAGATTCGTGGCCCCGAACGCTCGAATACCATCGGGCACCACCCGGATTCCGGCACCGGGAAACAGACCGCTCATCGAACCCCCCATCGAAGATCAGTGTGGCGAGCACTGTAACTCGAGCGCGCCGGGCGAGCCACCGGACCCTCGGCCGCCTGTGGATGAACGGATGGGAATGCCGATGTATTCGTTGCACCGCGAGTGCGCTCCGTCCGATCGACCACGATGCCGAACGATCTGTTGACAGCGAATAGCACACATGTTCGACTGGAGGTATGAGGTGGGCGGGTCAGACTGTGGATGCGGACGACGGAGCTCTGCCGGGCCTCGAACGGGCCGGTCTCGTCCGTAGTGTCCGCACGCCGGAGTTCGAGGGAGTCACCTTCCATGAGGTGCTGTGCAAGAGCGCGCTGAACAGGACGCCGGAGGCCTCCCGGTTGCCGTTCCGGTACACCGTCAACACGTTCCGGGGCTGCACCCATGCCTGCCGGTACTGCTTCGCCCGGCCCACGCACGAGTACCTCGATCTCGACGGCGGGCACGACTTCGACTCGCAACTGGTCGTCAAGACCAACGTCGCCGCCGTCCTGCGCCGCGAACTCGCGCGACGATCCTGGACCCGGGAACACGTGGCGCTCGGTACCAACACCGATCCCTACCAACGGGCAGAGGGGCGCTACCGGCTGATGCCCGGAGTCATCCGGGCGTTCGCCGAATCCGGCACCCCCTTCTCCATTCTCACGAAGGGCACGCTGCTGCGCCGCGATCTTCCGCTGCTGTCGCTGGCGGCCGGTCAGGTCGATGTGTCGGTCGCGGTGTCGCTCCCGATCGGCGATCCCGAACTGGCCGCGCACATCGAACCGGGCACGCCGTCACCGAAGGCCCGTCTCGATCTCGTGAAGGCGGTCGTCGACGCCGGATTGTCGTGCCACGTCATGGTCGCTCCGGTGCTGCCCTTCCTCACCGACTCGCGACAGCACCTCGACACGCTGTTCGGCTCCCTCGCCGCCGCCGGCGCGTCGGGGGTCACCGTAATACCGCTGCACCTGCGCGGCTCGACCCGCGGGTGGTTCCTGTCGTGGCTCGCGCAGGAGCATCCTGCCCTCATGAGACGCTATCGCCGCCTCTACGGACGGGGCGCGTACGTTGCTCCGGAGTACTCGCAGTGGTTGGACGAGCGGGTCGCGCCCCTGCTCGAACGTCACCGCCTCGGGGTCCGGGCGTCCGCTCGGCGTGAGGAGAGGGGTGCGCTGCGCGCCGACGAACGCGTCCCCGAACCCGAGGCGGCGCTCACCCTGTTCTGAGGCGGTTCGTGGGCGGCGCGTCAGTCGTCGTATGCGAGCCGGACCTTCTCGAACGCCACGCGCGATGCTTCGGAGATCGGTTGCGAGCCGCCTTCGGCGGCGGTGCCGACGTCCACCGAGTCGGCGAGCGCGACGCACCGGCCGTGCTGGAACAGGGCCGAGCCGATCACCACCGACGATGTCCCGATGCGGTGGACACCGGTGGCGATGACGATGTCGTGCGGATAGAACACCTCGGCCAGGAAGTTGATCTCGATCTTCGCGAGTACCGCACGCTCGAAGGGGTAGGTATCGCCCAAGGCCGACGACACGGCCTCCATGACGAGGACGCGGGCCTGCTCGAAGTAGCGGGCGATCGAGACGTTGTTGATGTGTCCGAGCGCGTCGGTGTCGCCGAACAGGGGCGTGATCGTGCGCTGCAACGGATACAGGTCGAGCGAGGTGCGTCGCGGGTCGTGCCGCATGGGAGGTACCGCCTTCGGAGGTCGGGACTGTGACCCGGTCAACATATCCGTGATCCGATCGACGTCCCGCTCCGGAGGTGCGGGCGGAGTTCGCTTCGGGGCGGAGGCCTACCGTCTGCCGTCGATCATGCGATCGCGCATGCGGGCGAAGACCTCGGTCATGGGGGCGATGTCGGCGGGGGAGAGCAGGTCGAACATGTTCTCGCGGACCGCCCCGACGTGGCCGGGACCCGCCTCGGCGAGTCTCGCGTAGCCGACGTCCGTGAGTTCGGCCCACGCGCCGCGTCGGTCGGATTCGCACTCCACGCGCCGCACCCACCCCGCGTTCTCCATGCGGGAGACGGCGCGGGTGATGCCGCTGCGGGTCGTGGTGCTCGCGTCCGCGAGGTCGCGCATGCGCATCCGGCGGTCGGGTGCCTCGGACAGCAGGACCAGGATCTCGAAGTCGGTGAAGGAGATGTCGGAGTCCCGCAGCAGCTGCTTGTCGAGATTCTGGAACAGCAGGCGCGTCGCATCCAGATAGGCGCGCCACAGGCGCTGTTCGTCGTCGCTGAGCCACTTCGCTTCTCCCATGATCTCCAGTGTACCCGCGTTAGTTGACTGCGCAATCAAATGTGACACAATGGATGGGGTCGACCGACGGACCACCGAGAGGAGTCGAGCGGCATGAGCAACACCGACACCCGTCCCGAGGAGATCCGCTGCCGGACGGAGGACCTCCCCATCCGCGACCCGCTCCGCCCCCGCGTGGAGATCATCACCTCGCGTGAGGTCCCGCTCGGTGGCCTCCGGGCCATGCCCGTGCGCCGTACGCTTCCGCAACGGCAGCGTTCGCTGATCGGCGCGTGGTGCTTCGTCGACCATTACGGCCCCGACGACGTCTCCCGCACCGGCGGCATGGACGTCGCACCGCACCCCCACACCGGTCTGCAGACGGTGTCGTGGCTGTTCACCGGCGAGATCGAACACCGCGACAGTCACGGCGTGCACGCGATGGTCCGGCCGGGGGAGTTGAACCTCATGACCGGAGGCCACGGAATCTGTCACTCCGAGGTCTCCACCTCCGCGACCACGACACTGCACGGCGTGCAGTTGTGGGTGGCCCTGCCCGACGCACATCGCGATGCGCCCCGCGACTTCCAGCACCACGTGCCGCCGGTCGTTCGGGTGCCCGGTGCAGACGTCAAGGTCTTCCTCGGTTCGCTCGCCGGCGAGGAGTCGCCCGTGACGACGTACACCCCGCTGCTCGGCGCAGAGATCGTCCTGGACCCCGCGGCGAGCATCACCCTCGACGTCGACCCGTCGTTCGAGTACGGGGTGCTCGTCGACACCGGTACGGTCGCGCTGTTCGGCACCGTGCTCACGCGAGCCGCCCTCGGCTACACCGGAACCGGCGTGCCGGCCCTCGAACTGACCAACACCACCGACGAACCCGCACGTATCGTCCTCCTCGGCGGAACACCCCTCGGCGAGGAGATCGTGATGTGGTGGAACTTCGTCGGCCGCGACCACGACGAGATCGTCGCCTACCGGGACGCCTGGGAACGCGGGTGCGATCGGTTCGGCCGCGTCTCCGGCTACACCGGGAGGGTCGAGCGTCTCCCGGCGCCGCCCCTGCCCCAGGCGCGTATCCGCCCCCGCCGCAATCCGCCCACCGCAGATCCGAACTGCCCGACACAGGACCCCGCATGAGCACCGCACCGATTCTCGACGTCCGCCGCGCGGACGACCGCCTCCACACGAAGATCGACTGGCTCGATTCGAGGCACTCCTTCTCGTTCGGCCACCACTACGATCCCGACAACACGCATTTCGGGATGCTGATGGTCAACAACGACGACATCGTCCGCCCGGGAAGCGGTTTCGACACTCACCCGCACCGCGACATGGAGATCGTCACCTGGGTGCTCCGCGGATCGCTCGTGCATCAGGACTCGACGGGGCATTCCGGGGTGATCTACCCGGGTCTCGCGCAGCGCATGAGCGCGGGCTCCGGGATCCTCCACTCCGAGAAGAACGACTCGTGGCGTCATCCCGGTGCCACTGCGTCGTATGCCGCCGAGCACGACGAACCGGTGCGGTTCGTGCAGATGTGGGTGCTGCCGGACGAAGCCGGGATCGAGCCGGGCTACGAACAACTCGAGATCGACGACGAACTGCTCTCCGGCGGACTCGTGCCGGTCGCATCCGGAATGGACGCCTACGCCGACCATTCCGCCATCCGCATCCGCAACAGATATGCCGCCATGCACGTCGCGCGGATGCGTCCGGATCGCCCCGTGACGCTGCCGGACGCACCCTTCGTGCACCTCTTCGTCGCCCGGGGCGAAGCCGCACTCGAGGGAGCCGGACCTCTCGCCCAAGGAGACGCGGCGCGGATCGCCGGAGGTGGCGGCCGACAGCTCACCACAGCCACCGGCGCCGAGATCATCGTCTGGGAGATGCACGCCGCACTCGGACACTCCTGAACGGTCCCGGCCGGGGCAGGAAACGACGTCAGGCCCGTCCCGGAGATCCGGGACGGGCCTGACGTCGGTACGTCAGCTCGTGGCGCCGCTCATCGGCAGCAGCCGGGCCAGGACGTCCGAGAGGGTGATCAATCCGACGATCCGTCCGTTCTCGGTGACGGTGACCAGATGGTTCCGGGTCTCCCGCATCGTCGTCAGCGCCTCGTAGACCGGCGTCGCGGCGTCGATCGTCAGCGCGGGGCGCATCAGTTCGGTCGCCGTGGTTCCGGGTGCGGCCTGGAGACTGTCGCGCACGTGCACGACACCGTCCACGTGGCCGTTGTCGCGCACGAGCAACCGGAGGTGCCCGGTGCGATGGGCCGTCTCACGGATCTCGACAGCCGTCGAGGTCGGCTTCACGCTGCTCGGCTCGGCCTGCGGCGTGACGATCTCGCCGAGCGTGAGCGTCTCGAGCTCCAGCGCGCTGCTCAGGTGCCCGTGATAGCGCTCGTCGAGCGTGCCGACGGTGGCCGAGTGCTCGACCAGGTGCCGCAGCGCATCGGGATCCTGACCTTCGGCGACCTGATCCACCGGGTCCACACCGACCTTTCGCAGACACCAGTTCGCCATATGATTCAACCGGACGATCAACGGCCGGGTCACCCACATGAACGCGCGCATCGGCAGCGCCAGCATCGTGGCGGACTTCTCCGGGTGGGCGATCGCCCACGACTTCGGTGCCATCTCGCCGACGACGAGGTGCAGGAACGTCACGATGATCAGCGCAAGGACGAAGCCGGCCACGTCCGCGAGCCACAGCGGCGCGCCCCAGTTCTCGAACAACGGCGTGAGCCAGTGGTGCACTGCGGGTTTCGTCGTCGCACCGAGTGCGAGCGTGCACACCGTGATACCGAGCTGGGATCCCGCGAGGAGCACCGACAGTTCGGACGCGCTGCGCAGAGCGGCCCGCGCCGAGCGGCTCGACTTCGCTGCGTCCTCGAGTCGGTGTCGTCGCGCCGCGATGAGCGCGAACTCGACCGCGACGAAGAACGCGCTGGCGGCGATCAGGCCGATCGTCACCACCGCGACGACCACAGGATTACTCATTGCCGGTCACCTCGTCCGTCAGAACGGTCACGCGCACGGACGACGGCACGTGCTTGTCGATGTCGCGTACCTCGGCCACCAGGGTCCTGTGGATCGGGCCGTCCCCGTTCAGCAGTTCGGCGGGATCCGGATCCAGTGTGATCCGGACGGTGTCACCCACCTCGGGGAGGCCACCGAACTCGGTGATGACCAAGCCGGCGAGCGTCTCGTAGTCGCCCTCGGGCAGTTCGTGGTCGAGGGTGCGGGCCACCTCGTCGATGTGTGCGTCGCCGCGGACGATCCAGCCGTCGCCCTCGGGGCGGATGACCTCGGCGGCCATCGCAGAATCGTGCTCGTCGGCGATCTCGCCGACCAGTTCCTCCGCGATGTCCTCGAGGGTGACGACGCCGGCGAACCCGCCGTACTCGTCGATCACCAGTGCCATCTCGTCCTCGGCCCGGGCCAGTTCGGTGAGAACCTCCGGCAGTGCCAGCGTGGCCGGCACGATCACGGGGGGGCGGCAGACCCCCGCGGCCGTGCCCGTCGGGGTGTCGAGGCCGAGGAGGTCGTGCAGGTGCACGACACCGCGCAGATCGTCGGACGAGGTGCCCACCACGGGGTATCGGGTGTGCCCCTCGCTCATCTTGTCGAGGATGGTGGCGACCGGCTCGTCCAGTTCGACGACGTCGACCCGCGACCGCGGGATCATCGCGTGTTCGGCGGTCCGGGTCGGGAACTCGAGGATCCGGTCGAGGAGGGTGGACAATTCCGGCGGAAGTTCGCCGGTCTCGCGCGACGCGGCCACGATGTGTTCGAGGTCGCGCGGTGTCGCGGAGTGCTCGACGTCGTGCACCGGCTCGATGCGCAATGCGCGCAGCAAGAGATTCGACGACGCGTCGAAGAGTTTGATCAGCCATCCGAAGACGGCGAGATAGGCGCTCGTCGACAGGGCGAGGCGGCGTGCGACCGGTTCGGGACGGGCAATGGCGAGGTTCTTCGGTACCAGTTCACCGAAGACCATCTGGACCACCGTCGAGAAGAGCACGGCCAGCACGGTGCCGACGGCGACACCCACCGCGGTGGGGATACCCACCCCGCCGAGCAGTTCGCCGAGACCGCTACCGATCAGCGGTTCCGCGACGTAGCCGACGAGCAGGCCGGTGACGGTGATGCCGAGCTGAGCGCCCGAGAGCATGAAGGAGGTGCGGCGGGTGACCGCCAGTGCGCGGGCTGCAGCCGAGTCACCGCCTTCGGCGCGGGCCTTCAGGCGGGAGCGGTCGACGGCCATGTACGCGAATTCCTGCGCGACGAAGTAGCCGGTCAGTGCAGTGATGGCGAGAACGACAAGAATGCCGGCCGCGATTCCGAGGGCGGTCAGCACTTCGGGGACCGGGCTCGGGTGGCGAGCAGAGCGTCATATCTGGGCGGGACGGGTCTTCGAGGTTTTCGCTTGGGGCGTTTCATGACTCCCTCGGGGTCGGGCGGGCAGGTGTACTTACAGGATAGGACGAACGGGCACCGGCGGAAGTTCCCCCCGCGGGGTGGAGATATGGTCACAAGGCGATCTTGTAATATGGGAATCTTCCCCGAATAGGCTGTATTGTCCGGCCTGGAAACTCCCCGAATAATACGACATATCGGGCCGATTTTCACCGAACTCTCCATATTTCCCCTGCTAGGGCCGATTTGTGTTCCGGATTACAATTCTTCGCGCTGCGCAGCTGTCGAATGCAGGTAACAATTGGATCGCGTGTCGACGCGAGTCGTCACAACTTCGATGTCGTTCCATTGATGGGAGAAGCCCGTGCCTGCACTCGAGTTCCTTGTCGACCTCTTCGGTAACCTGTCCGACCTGTTCGACGTGCTGAACTTCTTCACCGGTTCTGCTGATGCGGCCGGCGATGCGTTCGGCAGCAGCCAGGCCTGAGCCTCGCAGACTCGAAGGCCCGCGGGTTGATCCCGCGGGCCTTCGTCGTGTCCGGACACGGTCGTGTCCGTCCGGCCAGAGGGTGGAGTGCCGCACCCGCCCTCGGCCGCCGTTCTCGACCTCCGTCCTCGAACACGGAAACCGACGTTTGGGTTCGTTCGGTCACGGCTAACCGGGGAATGTAATTCGGACCACTCGACCCTAACGGACGTTCGGTGAGAGGACGCGGAACATGACATCTCGAACCCCAAGCCCCGGCCGTGGCTCGATGACGGCAACACCGGTGCAGACTGCGGCGCTCGTGGTGGGCGCTGTCTTCCTCCTGGTGGGCATCCTCGGCTTCATCCCGGGGGTCACGTCGGACTACGATCAACTCTCGGGCGCAGGCCATCATTCCGAAGCCATGCTCCTGGGGATCTTCCAGGTCTCCATCCTGCACAACATCGTGCACCTGTTGTTCGGTGTCCTGGGGCTCGCTGCGGCCCGGGCCGTGGCAACCGCCCGCAGTTTCCTGATCATCGGCGGTGGGATCTACCTGGTGCTCTGGATCTACGGCCTGATCATCGACAAGGACAGCGGCGCCAACTTCGTGCCGGTGAACTCCGCGGACGACTGGCTGCACTTCGTCCTGGGCTTGGGCATGATCGCGCTCGGTGTGCTCCTGACACGCACGCGGACCACCCCCGGCACGGTTCGCCCCTGATCCGTACCCACCCGTCGTGATGACGGGATCCGGAGAACCCGTGGCCCCTCACGCCACGGGTTCTTCGGCATGGGCAGGTACGGGCTCTGCCGGTGCGGGGTCGTCGACCTTCAGCACCCCCGACTCGGCGACTGCATCGAGCGACAGTGTCCGATAACCCTCGCTGTCGAACAGGACGGTGACGCGATCGTGCTCGCAGGTCATCACCACTCCCGGTCCCCACTCGGCATGCACGACATGCGTGTTCGGGGCGAACACGGACGTCTCGCAGTACGCCGGGGCAGTATCGGCGCCCCGAAGCACGGATACCGTCGCAACCTCGTCGGACGCGCCGTCCCGGCAGGTGTCGCACCGGCCGCAGGGGTCGGACAGCGTCTCGCCGAAGTACCCGAGCAGGAACCGGCGGCGGCAACCGCGAGTCTCGGCGTAGCCCCGCATCATCTCGACCCGCGATCGGTCCAGTCGTTCGCCCGACGCGGCCGTCTCGCGTGCGTGCTCGACCGCCTTCCGTCGGGGGATGTCGGCGGCGGAGAGTCCACGCCGGCCGGAGACGAGCGCTCCGCACCGTTCGAGCAGGTTCACCGCGTTGGCCAGTCTCCGCCCCCGCACGTCGAGCTCGGTACGCAGCCGTCCGAGCCTCATCGGCGACGCGGAGCGGACCGCCGAGAACACCCGGCCGATCAGCTCCTCGTCGGGGTTGTGGGTGGTGAAGAAGGTCGCGAGCGACAAATCCTCGGGACGGTAGAACATCAGGACGGTGGCCGGCTCCCCGTCGCGTCCGGCGCGCCCGATCTGCTGGTAGTAGGAATCGACCGAGTCCGGTATCGAGGCGTGCACGACGAAACGCACGTCCGGCTTGTCGATGCCCATACCGAAGGCGGAGGTCGCCACCACGACATCGCAGCGACCGTCGAGGAATCCGAGGTGAACGTCCCCGCGCTCGGCCGCGCGCATCCCGGCGTGATACGGGCACGCGTCGATCCCGCGTTCACGCAGGGCCTCGGCGTATCGCTCGGTGTCCTTGCGGGTCGCGGCGTACAGAATGCCGGGACCGGGCAGGGACGCCACGGCCTCGACGACGGCGCGTCGCTTCTCGCCGTCGTCAGTGTGCCTGCGCACCTCGATGTCGAGATTCGGGCGGTCGAAACCACCGGCGACGACGAGCGGATCCCGCATGCGCAACGCCTCGACGATGTCCTCGCGGACCGGGGGTGAGGCGGTGGCGGTGAGCGCGACGACGGGTGGCCGGCCCAGGGCCTCGGCCACGTCTCCCAGGCGTAGATATTCCGGCCTGAAGTCATGGCCCCACATGGCGACACAGTGCGCTTCGTCGACGACGAGGAGCGAGACCTCCACGCTTCTCAGACGCTCCAGGACCTCGTCCTTGGCGAGCTGCTCGGGGGCGAGGAAGACGTAGTCGGCATCGTGTTCGAGCACGGCCCGCCAGTTCGCCTCGTTCTCCGACTCGCGCTGGCGCGAATTGATCGCGACCGCCTCGGGTGCCTCCGAGTGGTCCAGACCGGCGATCTGATCGTTCTGGAGCGCGATCAAGGGCGAGACGACGACCGTCACCCCCGGTAGCAGCAGCGAGGGCACCTGATAGATCGCGGACTTCCCGGAGCCAGTGGCCATCACGGCGAGGACGTCGCGTCCGCCCAGCAGCGGAACCATCGCGTCCAGTTGTTCGGGACGCAGCGTGTCCCAGCCGAACACCTTCTGCGCGGCGGCGCAGAGTTCCTCGCGTGCATCCTCCGATGCAATGTCGGACGACGACCGATACATCTTGTGCTGCAAGTGGACTCCAGAACTCGGAAGGGACTGCGCGCGCAGGGTGCCCTCCGCATACCCGAGGACGTGCCCGCCCCAAACGGTTGCGAGATCCCGGCGCCGTGTCGACCCGGCGGGGTGTGGGTACCCGCGAGCCAGACGTGCCGAGGAGGAGATATGAACGACGCTCGACCTCTCGCTCTGGTGACCGGAGCATCGCGAGGCATAGGCCGGGAGTTGGCGGCCCTGTTCGCGGCCGACGGATACGACCTCGTGCTCGCGGCGAGATCGGATGCTCTGGACGAGGTCGCCGCAGACCTGCGGACGTCCGGCGCGGAGGTGGTGTCGGTCCACGCGGATCTGAGGACTCCGGAAGGGGTCCGGGCGGTCCACGAGGCTGCGACGGCCGGAGGTCGCGTCCCGGCGGCGGCTGCGCTCAACGCCGGTGTCGGGATCGGCGGGGCGTTCGTCGACGCAGAGCTCGGGGACGTCCTCTCGATCGTCGACGTCAACGTGCGCTCGACGGTGCATCTGGCGCACCTGCTGCTGAACGACATGCTGCGGGCGGGCTCGGGCCGGATGCTCGTCACCTCGTCGGTGGTGTCGAAGATGCCCGGCCCCTACCAGGCCGTGTACAACGCGTCCAAGGCCTTCGTGCAGTCCTTCACCGACGGCGTCCGCAAGGAACTCGACGGTAGCGGGGTCACGCTCACCGCGATGCTCCCCGGTGCCACCGACACCCACTTTTTCGCACGTGCCGGGATGCTCGACACGATCCTCGGGAAGGCGCCCAAGGACGATCCTGCGCACGTCGCGCGCGACGGTTATGCCGCTCTGATGCGCGGCGAGGCGACTGTGGTGCCCGGCTCCGTGCTCGCGAAATCCATGGCGGTCTTCGGCACGGTGGCGCCCGACGCGGTGACCTCGGCGGTTCACCGGGTCCTGGCCAAGCCTCGATCGGGGCGATGATCCGCGACGGCAGGACCGCTCAGTCGGATCGCGTCCGCACTGCCGGGCGGGTGGGGTGGTCGTAGCGCACCAGGACGTCCGCGTCCGCTCCTGCATGTTCGAGCACTGCATGTTCGAGCACTGCATGTTCGAGCACCGCGTCATGTTCGAGCACCGCGTCGATCGTCCAGTGATCCTCGGGGCGCGTGCGCCTTTCGAGCGCGCCCCGGGACATCGTCAGGACGACGGTGACATCGAAGTCGAGACCACGGCCGAGAAGCATAGGGCCGGCGACGACGAGGATCTGGTCCTCCGCCGCTCGACGCGGGCGCTCGCGCGCCGAACGGTCGGTGCGTTCGTCCCACAGCCGCGGAAGCCATCGTCGATGTTCGTGTACCGCGCGCAGCACCTCTCGGTCGACCGCGGCGTAGTCGAACCAGTCGTGGCGGTAGCTGTACGGATCGGTCCGTCCGTGCTCGAGCCGGAGCGATGCGGGCCGGACGAAATCGTGGAGATCGACGACGTCCGCTGCGCGGCCCCGCGTTCTCAGTTCCGTCGCGACACGCTGTGCGAATTCCACCGGGTCTGCCGCGTCCGGTGCGCTCACGGCGATGCACACGCTTCCGGTGAGCGCCTCGGCGCGATCGGCGACGGAGGCCGTGAGTATCTCGGGGGTCAGGGGAGTGAAGGCGGGCATCGCTCGCCGTTCACGCCCATCCGCGTATGGGGGTCACCAGGGCGGCGTGTCGTTCCCGTCCGGTACCGGGGTGTCGAGAAGCCGGTCGAGCCAGAGCACCGCCTCGACCAGCGCTTCCATCTGCGACGCCCAGTCCATGGCGAAGACCACTTCGTCGAGTTCGCTGCGGGCCGCGACCGAGTCGCCGGCGAGCGCGTCGACGACCGCTTTCATCACGGTGCTCTCCGGCTGCGGGAGTTCCTCCGGCCGGACGTGACGGCCGCTCTCGGTCCGGATGGTCAGTTCGAAGCTCTCGTCGCCACGCACCTGCGGGCCGATCTTGTCGACGACGACGTCGGCGATCGTCGAGACCGTCCATCTCAGCACGTTCCCGTAGAGCGGGGGAGTGATCTGTGACGGCGGGTCCGAACCGGGGCTCGACACCAGCGCCGCGATCTCTTCGGTCAGTTCGCTGTAGCCGTTCTCGTGTGCGAGGGCGAGAAGGCGTCCTCCCATCACCGCGTCGCTGCGTGTGATTCCGGCTCGTTCTTCGTGCATGCAGAACGAATGCCCCGTTTTGTGTCCCATCACACATGGCGGTCGCGACGGGTGTGCTAGCGCCATGGTCAGGAGAGTGAGGAAAATCACATTCGCGGGCTATCCTGAGGTCATGAAGCACATCGCCACTGGTCCGAAGGATGTCACGGTCGGTGTCGGGGACACGATCGAACTGCATCTCCGTGAGAACACCTCCCGGGACTACTGCTGGTCGACGTCGAGGGTCGGAGAGGGACTCGTCCTTCGCGACATCCGATTCCTGCCGTCGAAGAACCCGTTGCCGGGAGGGACCGGCGAGCGGGTCTTCTGTTTCAAGGCGCGCCGCGCCGGTACCTGGCCCATCTCGCTGCGCATGCGGAAGCATGCCGACCTGGTTGCCGACCGCGCGAACATGACCGTCACCGTCGCGTGACGGCGTCCCGGCGCTCGCTCTGCGGTTCACGACACCGCGGAACTCAGCGCAGTGCCGGCGGGTTGTCGAGATCGCGTGCCGAGTAGGTGTCACACGCGTCGACCCGGCCGGTGCGGTATCCGGCCAGGAACCAGGCCTGACGCTGCTCGGACGACCCGTGAGTCCATCCCTCCGGGTTCACCCGGCCGGTGGCGGCCCGCTGGATCCGGTCGTCGCCGACGGCCGACGCGGCCGACAGTGCGTCGCGGATGTCGGTGTCGGTGAGCGGCACGAGGAAGGGCTCTCCGGTGGTCGGCTCGGGCAGCTTGTCGGCGTGGTAGGCCCACACCCCGGCGTAGCAGTCGGCCTGCAGTTCCGTACGGACAGCGCCGGATTCGGGGCCGCGCGGGTCGGCCTGTGCGCGACCGAGATCGCCGAGCTGGTTCTGCAGGTGGTGCCCGAACTCGTGGGCGACGACGTATTCCTGCGCGAGCGGACCTCCACTGGCGCCGAACCGTGTCTCGAGTTCGTCGAAGAAGCTGGTGTCGAAGTAGGCGGTCCGGTCCGCCGGGCAGTAGAAGGGCCCGATGTCGCTGGTGGCGTTGCCGCAACCGGTGGACGTGGCCGAGGTGAAGATCTCGACCTCCGGCTGCACATAGGCCACGCCGGTCTGTGTCGCGAACTGCTGCTCCCACACCGAGTCGAGCGACCCGACGGTGTAGAGCACCCGGCAGTCGACGTTCTCGTTCGCGGCGCTGCCACCGACCTCGCACTGTTCGAGTGCGCTCTCGGCTTGCGGATCGCCGGAGGTGTCGGGCATTCCCGAGCCGAGCAGCGAGGACGGATCGCCGCCGAACAGCAGCGCCAGGATGATGACGATCAGGCCGCCGGCCCCGCCACCGAGAGCGAGCTTTCCGCCACGCCCACCGCCGCCGGTACGGACACGGCCCGCATCCATGCGTGCACCTTCTCTGAACGTCATCGCCGCCGCTTTCTCCCGTGTTCGTCGGATTCGGACAAGCTTGGCACGAACTATTCGGTACGGGTGCGCTCGGGCCGATCGTGTCTTTCGTAGGATTACAGCCGACGAACCCGTCGCTGATCGTTTCGAAAGGAATTCCGTGCTGCGCACCCATCTCGCCGGCTCGTTGCGAGCCGAGCACGCCGAGCAGACAGTCACCCTCACCGGTTGGGTTGCCCGGCGACGCGATCACGGCGGGGTCATCTTCATCGACCTGCGCGACGCCTCGGGTGTCTCGCAGGTGGTCTTCCGCAGCGCCGGCGTCCTCGAGCAGGCGCACCGGCTCCGCGCGGAGTACTGCGTCCGGATCACCGGCAAGGTGGAGGTCCGCCCCGAGGGCAACCAGAACTTCGAGATCCCGACCGGTGCGATCGAGGTCGACGCCTCCGAGCTCGTGGTTCTCAACGAGGCCGCCCCGCTGCCGTTCCAGCTCGACGATCAGGTCGGCGAGGAAGCGCGCCTGAAGTACCGCTACCTGGATCTGCGTCGCGAGAAGCCGGGCAAGACCATCCGTCTGCGCAGCAAGGTCAACGCTGCTGCCCGCGCGGTGCTCGCCCACCACGAGTTCGTGGAGGTCGAGACCCCGACCCTCACCCGCTCCACGCCGGAGGGTGCGCGCGACTTCCTGGTCCCGGCCCGCCTGCAGCCCGGTAACTTCTACGCTCTGCCGCAGTCCCCGCAGCTGTTCAAGCAGCTGCTCATGGTCGGTGGCATCGAGCGCTACTACCAGATCGCCCGCTGCTACCGCGACGAGGACTTCCGCGCCGACCGTCAGCCCGAGTTCACCCAGCTCGACATCGAGATGGCGTTCGTCAATCAGGACGACGTGATCCTCCTCGCCGAGGAGGTGCTGCACGCGTTGTGGCGCCTGGTGGGCTACGAACTCGAGACCCCGATCCCGCGGATGACCTACGCCGAGGCCATGCGCCGTTTCGGCACCGACAAGCCGGATCTGCGTTTCGGCATCGAACTCGTGGAGTGCAAGGAGTTCTTCAAGGACACCACCTTCCGCGTCTTCCAGGCCGAGTACGTCGGTGCCGTCGTCATGCCCGGTGGCGCGAGCCAGCCGCGTCGTCAGCTCGACGCATGGCAGGAGTGGGCCAAGCAGCGCGGTGCCAAGGGTCTCGCCTACGTGCTCGTCGGTGAGGACGGCACGTTGAGCGGTCCGGTCGCCAAGAACCTCACCGACGCCGAACGCGAGGGTCTCGCCGCGCACGTGGGCGCGAACCCCGGCGACTGCATCTTCTTCGCCGCCGGTCCCACCAAGCAGATGCGTGCACTGCTCGGCGCCGCCCGCGACGAGATCGCCCGCAAGCTCGACCTGATCGATCCGAACGCATGGGCGTTCGTGTGGGTGGTCGACGCCCCGCTGTTCGAGCCGGCGGCCGACGCGACCGCGAGCGGTGATGTGGCCCTCGGTCATTCGGCGTGGACCGCGGTGCACCACGCGTTCACCTCGCCCAAGCCCGAGTACATCGACACCTTCGATACCGATCCGGGTTCGGCGCTTGCGTACGCCTACGACATCGTCTGCAACGGCAACGAGATCGGTGGCGGCTCGATCCGTATCCACCGCCCCGACATCCAGGAGCGGGTGTTCAAGGTGATGGGCATCTCGGAGGAGGAGGCGAACGAGAAGTTCGGCTTCCTGCTCGAGGCGTTCAAGTACGGCGCGCCCCCGCACGGCGGCATCGCCTTCGGCTGGGACCGCATCACCGCGCTGCTCGCCGGGATGGACTCGATCCGCGAGGTCATCGCGTTCCCCAAGTCCGGTGGCGGGGTCGATCCGCTGACCGATGCACCCGGCCCGATCACGCCGGAGCAGCGCAAGGAGACAGGCATCGACTTCGTGCCCGAACCCGAGACCGAGGGCGCCGACAAGGCCTGATCACCCGTAGCTGTCGATGGCGCGGTGTCGCCCGTCTCCGGACGGGGCACCGCGCCGTCGTGTGTGCCGTCCGGTGGTGCTCCCGAGTGAGGTTCGTGGGCCCGATGAGGTTTGTGAGGATCCTGCCCGGGTACTCCGTCGGTCCGGCGCCAACGGGGGCGACGGATCGAGGAGGTATCCATGGCCGACGCACGCGTGATCTTCTACAAGCCGCTCGCTCTCGCAGCCAGTGTGGGAGGCGGCATCCTCGCCGGAGCCGTCTTCAACCAAGTGTGGAAGAAGGTCGGCGGCAGTGACGAACGGCCCGAACCTCAGGATCTGTCGCAGCGCACCCGGGACGTGCTGATCGCGGCCGCCCTCCAGGGTCTGATCTTCGGTGTCGTGAAGGCTGCGGTGGATCGTGGCACCGCCCGTGGTTTTCAGAAGGTGACACACGTTTCACCGGAATGATCGTGACGTGTCCCGATCGTGACCGGCGCCCGAGGAGCGGAGCGGCCGGGGCGCGGACGGGGACACACCCGGATGAACAGCGATTTCCCCTCGCAAAGCAGACAAAAGCGACCTGGTGGGCCGGGCACGGGTGAAGAAGGTCCTGCTCGATCCGAGCATTGTGGAGGACCTCGTCGTGACCGAGAACCTGTAGATTGGGCAGTGATGACCGCAACATTGGCAGACCCCGTGTCCGAGGTGGTTCACGCCGCCGAAGCGCTGCTCACCCGCCGTACCGGCGCCACGGTGACCCTGACCGATCCCGTGGATCTCGGGGGCAGTGGCCGCTCGGTGGTCGTACGGGTACGAGTGGCCGCCAATCCGTTCTCGCTCCCGCGCACTCTCGTCCTCAAGCAGGTACCGCCCTCGCGTGGCACCGGCCACGTCGACTTCCGCGGTTCCGAGACGGACGAGCAGATCGCCTTCCTCCGCGAGGCGGTCTCCTACCAGTTCACGACGGCCCTCGCGAAGGATCACCGTCCGGGCGCCGAACTGCTCGCCTACGACTTCGACGCTCGCCTGCTGGTCCTCAGCGACCTCGGCGACGCGACCACCCTGTCGGAGGTGCTCCGCAACAGTTCCGAGGCCGCCGGGAACACCCTGATGGCCCTGGCTCAGGCACTCGGACGCATGCATGCGGCGACCGTCGGCCGCGAGGAGGACTTCGCGGCGCTGCTGCGTCGCGCCGACGTCGCGCGGGTCGCCGACGCCGTGTCCCAGCAGGCCCTCGATGCCGTGCGGGGTGTGCCCGAGCTCCTCGAGGCCGACTTCGGCCTGTCGGTGCCCGAGTCGGTACGCGAGCGTGCCGAGCGGGCGTCCAAGCTGTTCACCGGTGGGCGTTTCCGGGCCTTCAGCCCGTCCGACCTGTGCCCCGACAACATCGTGGTCGGCGACGAGGGTGTGCAGTTCCTCGACTACGAATGGGGCGGCTTCCGCGACGCGACCCTGGACATCGCGTACGCCCTCAGTTCCTTCCCGCTGTGCCTGTGCTCGGTGCCGCTGTCCGTCGATCGCATCCGTGCGATGGCCGACGCGTGGCGCGCCGAGGTCGTCGCCATGTGGCCGCAGCTGGCCTACGACGAGGTGCTCGAGGAGCGGCTGCTCGACGCCCTGCTCGCGTGCATCTGGCTGAGCACGCACCTGTTCCTGCCCGAGGACCATGCGCGGATCGCCTCGGTACGCGAACACGGACTGTCTGTGCCGCGCATCCCGGCGCTCCGCGCCCGCTGGTCGCTGCTCGCCGAGTTCGCCACCGCGACAGGCCACGACGACGTCGCCGCACACGCCCGCGACGTGCTCGCCCACCTCCAGGACCGCACCGCCGGGTAGAGCGGTCGATCGGGCGGGCGCCGACCGGCGTCTACACCAGCGGAGCGGCGGGCTCGATCCTCGTCGCGCCGTCGGCCACCCGGTATCCCGCGACGCGGCGCGCGGCCGCGTTCGGATCCGTGCGCTCGCCGATGAAGAACCACTCCATCTGCGTCGCATCGGGAGTCACGTCGAGTACCCCGTAACCGTGCGAATCGAGTTCGACGAACTGCACGTGCCGATTCGTCGCGGTCGCCGTCGCCTCCAGCGCGGGAGACAGGCTCCGCGGGGGCACACCCAGCAACTCGTCGATGTTCGCCGACGTCACCGACGGAACCACGAACTCCGTGGCGACGGTGCCGGCACCCGGATAGTCGGCGGCGTCCACCGGGACGTCCATCGCCCACGAGGTGTGGATGTCGCCCGTGAGGAAGACGACGTTGCGCAGTCCCGCCGCCGTGATGGTGTCGATCAACCGTCGACGGTCCGCGGTGTAACCGTCCCACTGGTCGGTGTTGAAGGGCAGACCTCCAGCTGGCACTCCGACGAGTTCGGTCAGTGCTCCGGTAGTCCGCGGATCGAGGGGCGGCAACACGATCGGCGAGAACATCACCGAATTGCCGATCAACTGCCACCGGGTGGGGGAGCTCGCCAGGCCTGCGGTGAGCCACTCCATCTGGTCCCGTCCGGTCATCGTGCGACTCGGATCGTCGACCTGCCGTCCGGCTCCGAGGACCTGCTCGGAGCGATAACTCCGCAGATCCAGCATCGACAGTTCGGCGAGCCGTCCGTACCGCAGGCGCCTGTAGAGCCGTCCGCCGTTCGGGCGAACCGGCATCCACTCGTCGTAGGCCTGCACCGACGCGGCCTTGCGGGGGGCCCAGTCGCCCTCGACGAGGGGATCGTGATTCTCCGCCCCGCCCGCCCAGGCGTCGTTCGCCGACTCGTGGTCGTCCCAGATCACGATCCACGGCACCTTCGCGTGCAGCGACTGCAGGTTCGGATCGGTCTTGTACTGCGCGTGCCGGATGCGGTAGTCGGCGAGACTCACGATCTCGTGGGCGGGCTCGTGCGTCCGAACTCCGCGGCCACCGGCGACGGGGAACTTCCCGGCCGCGTACTCGTACAGATAGTCGCCGAGGTGCACCACGGCGTCGAGATCGTCGCGTGCGGCGAGGTGGCGGTAGGAGGAGAAGAAACCGCCCTCCCAGTCGGCGCACGACACGACCCCGAAGCGCAGGCGTGCGACCGCAGCGTCGGGCGAGGGCGCGGTGAACGTCCTGCCGGTCGGGGAGACGGCACCGCCGGCGCGGAATCGATAGAAGTAGGTCGTGCCCGGTGCGAGCCCGCGGGCGTCGACCTTGACCGTGTGGTCGGAGACGGAACTCGCTGTCACCGTCCCACTCGCGACCAGCGTGTCGAAGCTGTTGCTGCGGGCGAGTTGCCAGGTGACCGGGACGTCCGGTCCCGCACCCGAGCCGGGTGCCGCCTGCGGCGAGGGTGTGACCCGCGTCCATAGGATCACCGCGTCGGGCAACGGATCTCCCGATGCCACGCCGTGGGCGAAGACGGCGGGAGATGCCTGCGCGTGCTGCGAGGTCGAGGCGAAGGCCGCAGCACCGGCGGCGAGAATCGACGACCGGAGCACGGCGCGGCGGGACACATGTTCGGCGGTCGGTGTCGTGGGCACGATCAAGATCCGACCACACGGTCGGTCATCCGTCCATGCGAACGACGAACGCCGCCGCCGACCGGGCGTCGGTGCGAGCTTGTAGCGTCGGATGCGTGAGTGATCTTTTCGGGGCGAACGACCCGTCTGCCGAACCGGACGCCCTGTTCGAGGCGCCACGCGAACCGGAACCCGAGGACGAACCGCAGGTCCGCCGGCAACCCGTCGCGGCCGGCGGCGCGAACGCGCCGCTCGCTGCGCGCATGCGACCGGCGAGTCTCGACGAGGTGGTCGGGCAACAGCACCTGCTCGAACCGGGAGCACCGCTGCGGCGGCTCGTCGAGGGATCGGGAGCCGCCTCCGTCGTGCTCTACGGTCCGCCCGGCACCGGGAAGACGACCCTGGCCTCACTGATCTCCGGAGCCACCGGACGCCGGTTCGAAGCGCTGTCCGCCCTGTCCGCGGGCGTCAAGGACGTGCGTGCCGTCATCGACCTGGCACGTCGGCGCCTCACCCACGGCGAACAGACCGTGCTGTTCATCGACGAGGTCCACCGCTTCTCCAAGACCCAGCAGGACGCGCTGCTCGCTGCCGTCGAGAACCGCATCGTGCTGCTCGTCGCCGCGACGACCGAGAACCCGTCGTTCTCCGTGGTCGCCCCGCTGCTGTCGCGCTCGCTGGTGCTGCAACTGCAGCCGCTCGGGCCCGACGACATCCGGGCACTGCTCGAACGTGCGCGCACCGACGCCCGTGGACTCGCCGGTGCGGTCGAGATCGACGACGACGCCCTCGACCACCTCGTCCGGCTCGCCGGGGGCGACGCCCGCCGTGCCCTGACGGCGCTCGAGGCCTCCGCCGACACGGCGCTCGCCGTCTCCGGTGGCGACGCGGCCGTCATCGACCTCGCGACCGTGGAGTCGAGCATCGACGAGGCCGCCGTGCGCTACGACCGCGACGGCGATCAGCACTTCGACGTCGCAAGCGCCTTCATCAAGTCGCTGCGCGGCTCCGACGTCGACGCGGCCCTGCACTATCTGGCCCGGATGATCGTCGCGGGGGAGGACCCGCGCTTCATCGCCCGCCGCCTGATGATCCAGGCCAGCGAGGAGGTGGGCATGGCCGATCCCACCGCCCTGCAGACGGCGGTCGCCGCAGCGCAGGTCGTGCAGCAGGTCGGGATGCCCGAAGCCCAGCTCGCGCTCGCCCAGGCCACCATCCATATCGCCACCGCACCCAAGTCGGGCTCGGTGACCGCCGCGCTCGGCGCCGCGATCGCCGACGTGAAGGCGGGCAGGGCCGGTCCGGTGCCCGCCCATCTGCGCGACGGTCATTATCAGGGCGCGCAGAAGCTCGGCAACGCGATCGGCTACAAGTTCCCGCACGCGCACCCGGACGGCGTGCTCGCGCAGCAGTACGCCCCGGACGAGCTGGTCGGCGTCGACTATTACGAGCCGACCGGTCGCGGTGTGGAACGGGAGCTGTCGGCCCGCCTGCCCAAGCTGCGCCGCATCGTGCGCGGTGAGCGGTGACGCCGTCCGCCGAGTACTCACGGCGCCGTACCGCGGCCGCTTTCGGCGGCGCGATAAGCTGAAGAACGGCCGATCGACAGGGTCGACCGCCCGTCCCGGGAAGTTCACACCATCGCCAGACCACAAAGGACCATCGACGTGCAGACCCACGAGATCCGCAGGCGCTTTCTCGATCACTTCGTGAAGGCGGGACACACCGAGGTGCCCAGCGCGTCGCTGATCCTCGCCGATCCCAACCTGCTGTTCGTCAACGCCGGCATGGTCCCGTTCGTGCCCTACTTCCTCGGGCAGCAGACCCCGCCCTACACCCGCGCCACGTCGGTGCAGAAGTGTGTGCGCACTCTCGACATCGAGGAGGTCGGCAAGACCACCCGCCACAACACCTTCTTCCAGATGGCCGGCAACTTCTCGTTCGGCGACTACTTCAAGGAAGAGGCCATCACCTTCGCGTGGTCGCTGCTCACCGGATCCGTCGAGGACGGCGGCTACGGAATCGACCCCGAGAAGCTGTGGGCGACGGTCTATCTCGACGACGACGAAGCGTTCTCGATCTGGCACGACAAGGTCGGCGTTCCCGAGGAACGCATCCAGCGTCGCGGCATGAAGGACAACTACTGGTCGATGGGCATCCCCGGGCCGTGCGGTCCGTGCTCCGAGATCTTCTACGACCGCGGCCCCGCCTACGGCGTCGAAGGCGGCCCCGAGGCCGACGAGGACCGCTACATCGAGATCTGGAATCTCGTGTTCATGCAGAACGAGCGCGGTGAGGGTGGTGCCAAGGACGACTACCCGATCCTCGGCCCGCTGCCGAAGAAGAACATCGACACCGGCATGGGTGTCGAACGCGTCGCCTTCCTGCTCCAGGGCGTCGAGAACGTCTACGAGACCGACCTGCTGCGCCCCGTGATCGACAAGGCCGCCGAACTCACCGGCGCCGTCTACGGCGCGAAGCACGACGACGACGTGCGCTTCCGCGTGATCGCCGACCACGCCCGCACCGCGGCGATGCTCATCGTCGACGGCGTCAACCCCGGCAACGACGGCCGCGGCTACGTGCTGCGCCGCCTGCTCCGCCGCATCGTGCGCTCGGCGCGTCTGCTCGGCGCCGACAAGCCCACCATGCGCGAGTTCATGGCGGTCGTGCGCGACACCATGGCCCCGTCCTATCCCGAACTCGACACCGACTTCTCGCGCATCGAGACCGTCGCGGTGGGCGAGGAGACGGCCTTCCTCAAGACCCTCGGTACCGGCAGCAAGCTGTTCGAAGGCGCTGTAGAGACCGTGAAGTCGCAGGGTAGGAATGTGCTCGGTGGCACGGAGGCGTTCACCCTCCACGACACCTACGGGTTCCCGATCGACCTCACCCTCGAGATGGCGGCCGAGGCGGGCCTGACCGTCGACGAGGAGGGTTTCCGATCGCTCATGGCCGAGCAGCGCCAGCGCGCCAAGGACGACGCCCGCGCCCGCAAGCACGCCCACGCCGACCTGACCGTCTACAAGGAACTCCTCGACCGCGGTCCCACCGAGTTCACCGGTTTCAGCGAGCTGGTGACCGAGGCGCACGTGCTCGCCGTCATCACCGGTGGCGAGCGCCTGCACGCGGCGAGCGCGGGCCAGCAGGTCGAGCTGATCCTCGATCGCAGCCCCCTCTACGCGGAGTCCGGCGGCCAGATCGCCGACATCGGCAGCATCACCGGCCCGGGCCTGAAGATCAAGGTCGACGACGTCCAGAAGATCGCCAAGCAACTGTGGACCCACAAGGTCACGGTGCTCGAGGGCCAGGTCGTCGAAGGCGACGCCGTCCTCGTGCAGGTCGATCCCGAGTGGCGCAAGGGCGCCACCCAGGGCCACTCCGGCACCCACCTGGTCCACGCCGCGCTGCGCGAGGTGCTCGGCCCCAACGCCGTGCAGGCCGGTTCGCTCAACAAGCCCGGCTACCTGCGCTTCGACTTCTCGTGGCCCGGCGCCCTGTCCGAGCAGCAGAAGCAGGACATCGAGGCCGTCACCAACGAGGCCGTCGCGGCGAACTATCCCGTCAACACCTTCGTCACCGACCTCGACAAGGCAAAGAAGATGGGCGCGATGGCCCTGTTCGGCGAGAACTACGGCGACGAGGTCCGCGTCGTCGAGATCGGCGGCCCGTTCTCGATGGAGCTGTGCGGCGGCACGCATGTGCAGCACTCCTCGCACGTCGGCACCGTCACGCTCCTCGGTGAGCAGTCCGTCGGTTCCGGCATCCGCCGGGTCGAGGCGTACGTCGGTCTCGACTCGTACCGCCACCTGGCGAAGGAACGCGCGCTGCTCGCGGGCCTGTCCTCGACCCTGAGGGTTCCCTCCGAGGAGGTGCCCGGACGTGTCGAGGCCCTGCTCGATCGGCTCAAGGCCGCCGAGAAGGAACTCGAGAAGACCCGCGCCGCGAACGTCGCCGCCGCAGCCGGAACGTACGCGGGCAAGGCGCAGCGCGTCGGTGACGTGCTCGTCGTGGCCGAGGCCGCCCCGGAGGATGTCGCCGGCAACGACTTGCGCACACTCGCATCCGACGTCCGTGGCCGGCTCGGCACCGAGCCCGCCGTGGTGCTGCTGCTCGGCAACGCCGGTGGCAAGGTGCCCTTCGTCGTGGCCACCACCAAGGCTGCGCAGGAGAAGGGCATCAAGGCAGGCGACCTCGTCGCGAGCTTCGGTCCCGCGATCGGTGGTCGCGGGGGCGGCAAGCCCGACATGGCTCAGGGCGCAGGGTCGGATCCGGCCGGTATCCCGGCCGCACTCGATGCTTTCCGTGCCCGTCTGAGCGAGCTGGCCGGCTGAGCGTGGCCGAACCGCCGCGCCCCGATCGTCCCGGAGTGGACGATCCCGGCCGTGGTCGCCGCATCGCAGTCGACGTCGGGAGCGTCCGGATCGGGGTCGCCTCCAGCGACCCCGACGGGATCCTCGCCACCCCGGTCGAGACGGTGCCGCGGTCCAAGGAACGCGGACCCGACGCACCCGATATCCGGCGCATCGTCGAGATCGTTAGGGAATACGAGGCTGTTGAGGTTATCGTCGGGCTGCCGCAGACACTGCGCGGTGAGCCCGGCAAGGCTGCGAAACTGGCGAGCGACTTCGCGCGTCGACTTCGCCGTGCCTTACCCGACGTTCCCGTGCGCCTGGCCGACGAACGTTTCACGACGGTCACTGCGGCGCGCGCCCTCCGCGAGAGCGGGGTGAGTGCGCGAGGTGCGCGGCCGGTCATCGACCAGGCCGCCGCCGTGGCCATCTTGCAGGGTTGGTTGGACGAGCGGAGTTCGGTAGTGAACGAGTCGGGGCGTGACGTGGGGGACAGCCGGTGAGCCGGCACGGACGACACGACGACCATTCGGAGAACGCACGGCAGGATCTGTTCGCGGATCCCTACGCCGATGGGTACACGGAACCTCCAGTGGATCGCACCGGATCCGGGGATCCGTATCGATACGGATCCGAGGATCCGTATCGATCAGACCCGCGTTACCGGTACGACGATCCGTACGCATCCGACCCTCGAGGTCACGATGCATACGGGCACGACCCGTACGGCAACGACTCCCACGGCTGTGATCCGTACGGCGGTGGTGGATACGAGGGCGTCCCGAGTGGGCACCCGGAGGCCCGTCGACCCGATCCCGACGATCACGAGACCACGGTCCTGAACTTCGAGCCGGGTGTATTCGATGGCCCGCCGCCCGGTCACGCCGAACAGGGCTATGCCGAGCAGGGCTACGGCGACGGGGGCTACGCAGGATCCGAGTACGAGGGGTCCATCGGCGCCGATCGCGGACACGCTCCGGCCGATCACCCCGACGAGGGACATCTCGACGAAGAGTACCCGGGCGGATACTCCTACGCCGCACGCGACGCGAGCCGTGACGACGACCCCGCCGACGACGCGGTCGCAGCGGAGGAGATTACCGCCGAGCAGCGTGCGGTCCCCCTCGCGGTCGGTGGTTCGGAACGCGCCGCACGCCGTGATCCGAAGGCGAGCGGGCGTAAGAAGCGCGGACGTGTCGTAGGCGCGCTCGCCGCCGCGGTGCTCCTGCTCGTCGTCGTGGGTGGCGGCTATCTCGCCTACGACCGGTTCCTCGGCACCGATCTTCCGCCGGACTTCACCGGACCTCCCGGACCGGCCGTCGTCGTCCAGGTCAACCCGGGCGAGACCGCCGGGGAGATCGGCAGCGAGTTCGTCGACAAGGGTGTCGTCGCGAGTTCCGCCGCCTTCTACGAAGCGGCCGTGCAGAACTCGGGGATGAATTCGCTGCAACCCGGCTTCTACCAGGTGGCCACCAACATCCCGGCTGTCGACGCCGTCGCGGCCCTCGTCGACCCGGCCAGCCGGGTCGGTGCGCTCGTGATCTCCGAGGGACGTCAGCTCCACGACATCCGCGACGTCAACACCGGTGCCGTCCGCAAGGGCATCTACACGCTCATCGCCGAGGCGAGCTGCCACGGCGATCCGGCCGCCGAGAACTGCGTCACCTACGAGGAACTCGACGCGGCCGGGGCCACCCCGGACCTGCAGGCACTCGGAGTTCCGGAATGGGCACGCGACGCGGTCGCGAACGTGCCCGACCGCAGGCGGCAGCTCGAAGGCCTCATCGCCGCGGGCAGCTGGGATTTCGATCCGACGGCCGAACCCGTCGAGATCCTGGCTCGCCTCGTGTCGGAAAGTGCTGCCAGCTACGACGCGACGGGGATCACCGACGCGGCCGCACGGGTGGGGCTGACCCCGTACGAGATGCTCATCTCCGCATCGCTCGTCGAACGCGAGGCTCTGCCACAGGATTTCGCGAAGGTCGCGCGCGTGATCCTCAACCGCCTCGACATCGACCAGATGCTCCAGTTCGATTCGACCGTCAACTACGAACTCGACGAGACCGAACTCGCGACCACCGACGCCGACCGCGCGCGGGTGACCCCCTGGAACACCTACGCCATGGTTGGTCTTCCGGCGACACCCATCTCGTCACCGAGCATCGGTGCGCTGCAGGCGATGGAGAACCCGGAACCGGGGGAATGGATCTACTTCGTGACGATCGACGACAAGGGCACCACGCTCTTCGCGAATTCCTACGAGGAGCACCTGCAGAACACCGAACTGGCACTCGCGAGCGGGATCCTCGACAGTGGCCGCTGATCCGAACGGAGGTGTCCGAAGGGCCGCGGTCCTCGGGAAACCCATCGCGCACTCGAAGTCGCCCCTGTTGCATCTCGCGGCGTACCGGGCACTCGGGCTGACCGAGTGGACCTACGAACGCATCGAATGTACCGGTGAACAACTGCCGGGGCTCGTGTCCTCACTCGGGGAGGAATGGGTCGGTCTGTCCGTCACGATGCCCGGCAAGTTCGCGGCACTGGAATTCGCCACCGAACGCACCGAGCGGGCCGTGAGGATCGGCTCGGCGAACACCCTCGTCCGCATCGGGAACGGCTGGCGTGCCGACTGCACCGACGTCGACGGCGTGTCCGGAGCACTGCGCTCGGCCGGCGTCGGCGATCTGTCCGACGCGTCGGCGGTCGTCGTCGGCTCGGGTGGCACCGCGCGACCGGCGCTCGTCGGTCTCACCGACCTCGGTGTGCGCTCGGTGACCGTGGTCGCGCGGTCCGAGGAGAAGGCCCGCGCGACGTTCGATTGTCTCGGCGGCGACATCGAGGCCCGATGGCTGTCGTTCGACGCACCCGATCTCGGCCGGGTCTGCGCCGAGGCCGGTGCGCTCGTGAGCACCGTGCCCGCACCCGCGGCAGCGCCGTACGCGGAGGCTCTCGCACAGGCCCCGTGCATCCTCGATGCGATCTACGACCCCTGGCCCACGCCGCTGGCGACAGCGGCCGAGGCACGCGGTGTCCGCGTCGTCAGCGGTCTGCACATGCTCCTGAACCAGGCCTTCGGGCAGGTCGAGCAGTTCACGGGACTGCCCGCGCCGCGCGCGGAGATGGCGCGCGCCGTCGGGCTCGACCTGAACTCTCCGCACCCGGCCTGAGAACCCGGTACGACGGGGCGCGGCCCCACCAGGACATCGGCGTCTTCGAGGTCGACGAGGCGTTCGCTCCGGTGCCCATGGCGTGGCAGAAGGAGATCGGCGCACCCGAGGACAAGCTCAACCCCAACGGTGGTGCGATCGCCCTCGGTCACCCGATCGGGGGTTCCGGTGCCCGCATCCTCACCGACATGATCTTCCACCTGCGCCGCACTAACCTCCGGTACGGCCTGCAGACCATGTGCGAGGGCGGCGGCCAGGCCAACGCCACCATCGTCGAACTCGTCGCGCAGTAGGCCGCACCCGACACCGTCCGCTGTCCACCCGCGATGCCTGAGCGGGTGGGCAGCGGATTTCTCCGCGCAGGTGTCGAATCGGCGCCCTACCGTTCGTATAGAGGGTGAGAGGCCGGAACCGCCGGCCGCCGAGGGGAAGGACCCCGCCATGGCGCAGTACCTACTGAGCATCTACCAGCCCGACGGTGAACCGCCGTCACCGGAGTTCCTCGAACCGATCATGAAGAAGGTCGCGGCGTGGCAGAACGAGATCCGGGAGGCAGGGGTCTGGGTGTTCTCCGGCGGCCTGCACCCTCCGGACACGGCGACAGTCGTGCGCACGGACGAGGGGCGCACGGCGACGACCGACGGTCCGTACATCGAGGGCAAGGAGCATCTCGGTGGCTTCGACGTCATCGACGTGCCCGACCTCGACGAGGCGCTGAGGTGGGCGCGCGGTCTTGCCGACGCCACCACACTGCCCATCGAGGTGCGGCCCCTGGCGTTCGGCTCCTGCGCCGGATGACGTGCGAAGCTCGATGACCGGGCCGTCCACCGCCGACATCGCACGTGCCTTCCGTGAGGAATACGGCAGGGCGATCGCCGTGCTCACCCGCGTCCTCGGCGACCTCGACGCCGCCGAGGACGCGGTGCAGGACGCCTTCTCGATCGCCGTCGAACGGTGGCCCGGGGAAGGGATCCCGCCGAGCCCGGCCGGGTGGATCATCACCACCGCCCGTCGCCGGGCGATCGACAGGGCACGGCGGGAGGCCGCACGTCCGGTCAAGCACGCCGAGGCGGACCTGCTCTACCCGACATCCGGCGACGCGTTCGACTCCGGAGCGGTCGTCCCGCCCGAGATCCCCGACGATCGCCTCCGTCTGATCTTCACCTGTTGTCACCCGGCGCTCGCGCCTGCGTCGCGGGTCGCGCTGACACTGCGGCTGCTCGGCGGGCTGACCACCGCGCAGATCGCCCGAGCCTTCCTCGTGCCGGAAACGACTATGGGGCAACGGATCTCCCGAGCCAAGGGGAAGGTCCGCGACGCGCGCATCCCGTTCCGCATCCCGTCCCCGGACGAGTTTCCCGAACGTCTCGACGCGGTGCGTTCCGTGCTTTATCTCGTGTACACGGAGGGCCACACGACGAGCGCCGGACCCGAACTCGCCGACACGGACCTGTGTTCGGAGGCGGTGCGGCTGGCGCGTGTGCTGGCCGGGCTCGTTCCCGACGATCCCGAGACCACGGGACTTCTCGCCCTGATGCTCCTCGGTGAATCCCGGCGCTCGGCGCGTACGGGACCCGGCGGCGAACTCGTCCTGCTCGCAGACCAGGACCGCTCGCGGTGGGACCGCGCGCAGATCGCCGAAGGGCAGGCACTCGTGCGGCGCACCCTGCGCTGGAACAGGCCGGGGCCCTATCAGATCCAGGCCGCGATCGCCGCAGTGCACGCGGACGCGCCCACCTTCGAGGACACCGATTGGGCGCAGATCGTCGCGCTCTACGACCTGCTGTTCGCCGCGGACCCCACACCGGTCGTCGCGTTGCACCGGGCCGTCGCACTCGCCGAAGTGGAGGGCCCCGCAGCGGCTCTCGGGATCGTCGACCACCTCGACCTCGAGCGGTATCACGTCTTCCACGCAGTCCGGGCCGACCTGCTCGCCCGCCTCGGCCGGCTCACCGAGGCGAGTGAGACATACGCCACCGCCGCGGCGCGGACGGAGAACGCCATCGAGCGCGCGCATCTGCTGCGCCGGCGGGACGAGGTCCGGGACGCGCTCAGGTAGCCGGCGTCGTGCCGGTCGTCGTCTCGGCGTCGGGAACCGAACGCTGCCACGGCCACCGGCCGTCGATCTCCAGCTGCAGCGACCAGCTCAGGAAGGTGCGGATGAGCACGATGACCGCCAGCACACCCACCGACGTGAAGGTCGGCGTGACGGCGACGGTCTTGATGATGTCGGCGGCGACCAGGAATTCGAGGCCGAGCAGGATCGACCGGCCGAGATTGCGCCGGTACGGCTCGTAGATCTCCGAACCCGGTCCGCGCCGCCGCGCGGACGCCGCGATCCACGTCGCCGCCAATGCGCCGATCACCATGACGCCGACTCCGACGACGTCGATGGCCGTGCCCACGTGTTCGAGCAGCGACGAAATCTCCATTCGACCAGAACCTTCCGACCGGAACCGACAGACTCCGGCAATCCTCGCAGGACGATCGCCGCACTGTGCGGCTTTGTCCACAGGAGACGTGCCTGTCCACAGGACCGGGCCGGACACCGCGCGAACGCCCTGCCGGCGAGTGTGGATGGGGGATGCTCCGGGTCGTGGCAGGGGAGACGGTGGGTGAGCTCGCGATGGTGGTTCTCGGCGTGGGCGTGGGAGCGATCGTGCGCGTGGTGGCGGGAAGAACGGCCGGTCGTCGGCCGCTGCCGGGTTCGTGCGAGGCGGCATGCGCGGCAGCCGCACTCGTCGCGGTCTCGATCACCACGGGCGCGGCGGTCGTCGGAGCAGCGATGTTCGGATGGTGGTGCGTGTGCCTGAGCACCGTGGACCTGCTCGTGCGGCGTCTGCCGAACGTGCTGACGCTCGGGGGAGCGGGCACGATCCTCGGCGTGGCCGCGGCGACGGGGCACGGCCGGGCGGCGTTCGCCGGTGCACTTCTGCTCGCGGCACCGTTGTTGATCACCCACCTCGCGGTGCCGCGGTCGGTGGGTGCAGGCGACGTCAAACTCGCCCTCGGGCTCGGTGCCGTCACCGGACTCGCCGGCCCCTCGGCGGTGCTCCTCGGTGCACTGCTCCCACCCGTCCTCACCGCAGGTGCGGCCCTGTTTCTGCGGCTCCGGGAGACCCGCCGCGGGGAAGCGCATGCCGCTCCGCGCGTGCTTCCCCACGGACCGTCGATGTGCGCCGCCGCAGCACTGGCGGCGATCTCGACGGGTTGACCAGGGGCGGCATGTCGAGTCGGCGGACGAACATGGAAGGATGGACGTGTGCTGCGTTGGATAACTGCTGGAGAATCCCATGGTCCCGCCCTCGTCGCGATGCTCGAGGGGATGGTCGCCGGAGTCGAGGTGACGTCGAACGACATCTCGGAGCAACTCGCGCGACGGCGACTGGGCTACGGCCGCGGCGCACGCATGAAGTTCGAGGCCGACAAGGTCACCGTGATCGGTGGCGTCCGGCACGGACGCACCCTGGGCGGCCCGATCGCGATCGAGATCGGCAATACCGAATGGCCCAAGTGGGAAACCATCATGGCCGCCGACCCGGTCGATGCCGAACTGCTCGAAGGTCAGGCGCGCAACGCGCCGCTGACCCGTCCCCGCCCCGGCCACGCCGACTTCGCGGGCATGCTCAAGTACGGCTTCGACGACGCGCGTCCCGTCCTCGAGCGCGCCAGCGCCCGGGAGACCGCAGCACGCGTGGCGGCCGGCACGGTTGCCCGGAACTTCCTGCGCCAGGCGTTCGGCGCCGAGGTCGTCTCGCATGTCATCTCCATCGGCGCATCCGATCCCTATGTCGGCTCCGAACCCGGTGCCGACGATCTCGCCGCGATCGACGCGAGCCCAGTGCGTGCCTACGACAAGGCCGCCGAGGAATCCATGATCGCCGAGATCGAGGCCGCCAAGCGCGACGGCGACACCCTCGGCGGAATCGTCGAGGTCGTGGTGCACGGGCTGCCCGTGGGCCTCGGTTCGTTCGTCAGCGGTGCCGATCGCCTCGACGCGCGACTGGCCGCGGCCCTCATGGGGATCCAGGCCATCAAGGGTGTCGAGGTCGGCGACGGCTTCGAGACCGCGCGTCGCCGCGGCAGCGCTGCCCACGACGAGATGAAGCCCGGCCTCGACGGTGTGCTCCGCTCGAGCAACCGCGCCGGCGGCATCGAAGGTGGCATGACCAACGGTGAGGCCCTGCGCGTGCGGGCGGCGATGAAGCCGATCTCGACCGTGCCGCGCGCCCTGTCGACGGTCGACATGACCACCGGCGACGAGGCCGTCGCGATCCACCAGCGTTCCGACGTGTGCGCGGTGCCCGCGGCGGGTGTCGTCGCCGAGGCGATGGTCGCCCTCGTCGTCGCGCAGGCCGCCCTCGAGAAGTTCGGCGGCGACTCGCTCGCCGAGACCGTGAGCAACATCGACCACTACCTGAAGGGCATCGCGGCGCGGCCGCCGCGGTGATCGCATGTCGCCTCGCCTGGTACTCATCGGCCCGCCGGGAGCGGGCAAGTCGACGATCGGTCGTCGGGTCGCGAACGCGCTCGAGCTGCCGTTGCTCGACACCGACGCCGAGATCGAGCGTGTGACCGGCCGGACCATCCCCGACATCTTCTCCCAGGACGGCGAACCGGCCTTCCGGGAGACCGAGGAAGAGGTGGTCGCGCGCGCCCTCGACACCCACGACGGTGTGGTGTCCCTGGGCGGGGGAGCGATCCTTTCGGAGCGCACCCGCGCGCGACTGGCCGGACACACCGTCGTCTATCTCGAGATCAGCGTGGCGGAAGGACTGCGTCGCACCGGCGCGGTCGGCGCCGCCGGAACCAGGCCGTTGCTGGCCGGTGGTGATCCGGCCCAGAAATACCGCGACCTCATGCGTCGCCGCCGCCCGCTGTACCGGCAGGCGGCGACCATCCGGGTGCGCACCGACGGCCGCAGCCCCGGGCGGGTCGTCCAGCAGGTGCTCGCCAAACTCGAAGCGGCGGACGCCGCGACCAGCCAGACCATCAGCGAGGATCGGAGCCCCACACCGTGACCGAACCGATACGCATCGACGTCGAGACCGCCCAGCCCTATCCGGTGATCATCGGCCGGGGACTGCTCGGTGACGTCGTCGAAGAACTGTCCGGCACGCGGACCGTCGCGATCTTCCACCAGCCGACGCTCACCGCGACGGCCGAGGCCGTGCGGGAGGCGCTCGCCGAGACCGGCATCGACGCCCACCGCATCGAGATCCCCGACGCCGAGGACGGCAAGGAGCTGGCCGTCGCCGGATTCTGCTGGGAGGTGCTCGGCCGCATCGGCTTGACCCGTTCGGACGCCGTCATCAGCCTCGGCGGCGGTGCCGCCACCGACCTCGCGGGTTTCGTGGCCGCGACGTGGATGCGCGGCGTACGGGTCTACCACATCCCCACCACGCTGCTGGCGATGGTCGACGCCGCGGTGGGCGGCAAGACCGGCATCAACACCGAGGCGGGCAAGAACCTCGTCGGTTCGTTCCATGAGCCCTCGGCGGTCTTCGTCGACCTCGCGACCCTCGAGACGGTGCCGCGCAACGAGATCGTGGCCGGACTCGCCGAGGTGATCAAGACCGGCTTCATCGCCGATCCGGTGATCCTCGACCTGATCGAGGAGAACCCCCAGGCCACGCTCGATCCTGCCGGGACGGTGCTGCCCGAGCTGATCCGGCGATCGGTCGAGGTCAAGGCGAAGGTGGTCGCGGCCGACCTCAAGGAGTCGAGCCTGCGCGAGATCCTCAACTACGGTCACACCCTCGGCCACGCCATCGAGCGTCGCGAGCGGTACCGCTGGCGCCACGGCGCCGCCGTGTCGGTGGGCCTGGTCTTCGCGGCCGAACTCGGCCGGCTCGCAGGGCGTCTCGACGACGCCACCGCCGACCGGCACCGCGCGATCCTCGAATCCGTCGGCCTGCCCACCACCTACGATCCCGACGCCTTCGCCGATCTGCTCGCGGGCATGCAGACCGACAAGAAGAACCGTGCCGGCATGCTTCGGTTCGTCGTCCTCGACGGACTTGCGAAGCCCGGCAGGCTCGAGGGACCCGACCCGACCCTGCTCGCGGCGGCCTATTCCGAGGTCGCGCGCCAAGGCAAGGCCGACGCGCGAACCGTACTGCTCTGACCACCTGGTCGACCGCCTGGTTCTATGCGGGCGGTCTCCACGACGTGTCGCGCCCGGTGAGTCCGATCAGGCGTTCCAGCGGCGGAGCGTCGTCGCCCACCCGGACGGCCGGACCGAACAGGCCGCCCCCGTCGGCGACGCGTTCCTCGTCGGTGATGCTCTCCGCGAATGCGGTACACGCGGCGATTTCGTCGGGCTCGCAGGAGTACTGCTGTCCCGTGGCCACGGCGAGGTCCCAGCCGTGGACGACGAGTTCGTCGAGCGTGACGAGTCCGGCGACCGGCGCGGGCAGGTCGAGGCCGCCCGCGCGCGTCATGCCCTCCCAGGCTGCGGGATCGCTCCACGCTCCGCGGAGGTCGCCGAGTCGGTCGGGAACGAGACGTCGCCAGTCCGGCGGCAGTTCGCTCGTGAGCTGCGGGGGAGTGTCGGTGTGCGGGCCGATGTCCTTGCGCGCCGCGGCCGTGAACGCAAGGGACAGGCCCAGCACGTGGTCGACGAGCGCACCGACGGAGGTCTCGGAACACGGTGTGGGCCCCGGCAACTGGGCGTCGTCGATCCCCGCCAGGATGCGCTCCATCCGGCGGGTCGCGGGAGTCAGGTCGAGCGTCTCGGTGATGTCGGTCATGGTCGGCTCCTCGGGGTCGGCTACCTCTACTGACCGTCACAACTCGGAAAACTGAGCACCCGCCCCCGGATGTGCGGGGGCGGGTGGTCTCACTGCTGTGGGTCTCACTACTCGGGTCTCACTGTTTCGGATCGACCCTCGGGAACACCTCGGTGGGCGAGTCGTCGCTGCGCCAGGCGGGATCGGTCTGCTGCGCGGAGTTCGCGGGAGCGGAACCCGCGGCCGCTCCGACGCCTGCGGGCGCGTGGTGATCGCGGTGGACCGACCAGTCGTCGTCGCGGGCGGCCTTGCGCTCGTTCCGGCGCGCGAAGAACCGGCCCAGCGTCACCGCCGCCATCGCCGGCAGGAATACCAGAAGCACGGTGAACGCGGCACCGGAGGTGATCTCGAAGAACAGGGACGTCACACCCACCGGCATCGGGGTGACGGTGTCGACGAGCCAGGTGAGGACCCCGCCCACCAGGCCGGTGACCGCACCGGCGGCGAGCCAGCGCATCGTCAGGTCGTCGCCCTCGTCGGCGTCGGGATGGGCGCGGTGGTCGCGGATGCCGTCGAGACCGGCCCAGACGAACGCTGCGACGACCACCACGGCGAAGCCCAGCCAGCGCAGTACCGATCCCTGCAACGGCCACTGGATGAGAGCGGCACCGAGCAGGACGCGCACGACCACGTGGACCAGGGCGAGCCCGAGTCCGCGGAGCAACCAGGGTTTCATGTACCTCAGCGTAACGGGTGGCGAAGCCGACAGTGTGTCCCGTCCCACAGCCGTGATCGCGGTAGGTTGAGCGATATGTCTGCCGACCACGCCTCCCGCCGTCGAGCGCTGCGTGCGCTGCTCGCCGAACGCGAACTCGATGCGCTGCTGGTGACCGATCTGACCGGTATCCGCTACCTCACGGGCTTCACGGGATCCAACGCGGCGCTGATCGTCTCCACCGAGGACGACGAGAACGAGACGCGCACCGTCATCTGCACCGACGGCCGCTACGTCACGCAGGTGGGGGAGCAGGTCCCCGACCTGCGGGCCGTGATCGCCCGGTCGTCGGCCGCTCACCTCGTCACCGAGTTCGGAACAGGTTCTGCGCGTTGGGGATTCGAGAGTCACGTCGTCACGGTCGACGAACGGTCGCGGTGGGGCGAGCTCGGCGTGTCCGTCCGCTTCGTTCCCGCTCCCGGGCTCGTCGAACACCTGCGGGCGGTGAAGGACGAACACGAGATCGGTCTGTTGCGCGAGGCATGCGGTGCGGCCGATCGCGCACTGGCGGACCTCATCGCGGCGGGCGGTCTGCGTCCGGGTCGAACCGAGAAGGAGGTCGCCCGCGATCTCGAATGGCGCATGTTCGAGCACGGTGCCGACGGCATCTCCTTCGAGACGATCGTCGCCGCCGGTGCCAATTCGGCGATCCCGCACCATCGCCCGACCGGCGCGGTCCTCGCGGAGGGCGACTTCGTGAAACTCGACTTCGGGGCGCAGATCGGCGGTTACCACTCCGACATGACGCGCACCTACGTGCTGAGCCGCGTCGCGGACTGGCAGCGCGACCTGTACGAGCTGGTCCTGCGCGCGCAGCAGGCCGGACGCGAGGCGCTCGCGCCCGGTGTCGACTGCGCCGCGGTGGACGCCGCCGCGCGCACCGTGATCGCCGAGGCCGGCTACGCCGACCTGTTCCTGCACGGGCTGGGCCACGGAGTCGGCCTCGAGATCCACGAAGCGCCCGGAATCGGCGCCGCGGCGACCGGTACACTTGTCGCCGGTGCGGCGGTGACCGTCGAGCCGGGCGTGTACTTCTCGGGGCGCGGAGGCGTGCGGATCGAAGACACGCTCGTGGTGCGGGAGCATACTCCGGAGTTGCTCACGCTCACCGACAAGACATTGACCGTCATTTGAGGGCGGTTCCTCGACCCTAGGAGACACGAACCAAGTGGCTGATACCAGTGACTTCAAGAACGGCCTCGTTCTGAAAATCGACGGACAGCTCTGGCAGATCATCGAGTTCCAGCACGTCAAGCCGGGCAAGGGTCCTGCTTTCGTGCGCACGAAGCTCAAGAATGTGACGTCGGGCAAGACCGTCGACAAGACCTGGAATGCCGGTGTCAAGGTCGAGACCGCCACCGTCGATCGCCGCGACATGACCTACCTCTACAACGACGGCACCGACTACGTCTTCATGGACGGCGAGACCTACGACCAGATCACCATCTCGCCCGAACTGCTCGGCGACAGCGCCAACTTCCTGCTCGAGAACATGCCCGTGCAGGTCGCCACGCACGAGGACGTCCCGCTGTTCGTCGAGCTCCCGGTCACGGTCGAGCTCGTCGTCCAGCACACCGATCCGGGCCTGCAGGGCGACCGCTCCACCGGCGGCACCAAGCCCGCGACCCTCGAGACCGGCGCCGAGATCCAGGTCCCGCTGTTCATCAACACCGGCGACAAGCTCAAGGTCGATTCCCGCGACGGCAGCTACCTCGGGCGAGTGAATTCCTGAGTGTCCGGTAACCAGAAGAAGCTCGGGGCCCGCCACAAGGCCCGCAAGCGCGCCGTGGACCTGCTCTTCGAGGCAGAGGCCCGCGACGTGCACCCCGTCGACCTCGCGGCCGATCGCGTCGAACTCGCGATCGACGACGACCAGGTCGCGCCGGTGCCGGCATACGCGCAGACCATCATCCGCGGTGTCGCCGACAACCTCGACGAGACCGACCGAGTGATCGCCGATCACCTGCACGAATGGACGCTGGACCGCCTTCCCGCCGTCGACCGCGCGATCCTGCGCATCGCGGTGTGGGAGCTCTTCCACGCGACCGACGTGCCGCCCGTGGTGGCCGTCGACGAGGCGGTCGAGCTGGCGAAGCAGCTGTCCACCGACGATTCGCCGGCCTTCGTCAACGGGGTGCTGGGTCAGATCGTCACTGTCGCCGACCAGGTGCGTGCAGCAGCCGCTGCCACCCTCGCCCGGCCGGCGCAGGAGTCGCAGGATCAGGGCTCGAACGAGTCCTGACTTCGTCACCCTTCTCGGGTGAGCGACGACACGAGGCACCGTGAGCGGGCCCGGTGGGAAGACTCCCGCCGGGCCCGCTCACGCATCCGGGCCTGTGTTGCGCTTCACCCGTCATCCGTGCCGGGGCGGACGTCGACGCTGATAGGCTCGACAACTGTCAGGCATCCTTTAACGATCCGTCCAGTGAGGCGGAGAAGGAGGTCGCTGTATGGCCGTGTCCGAGGACGGGTCCACAGCTTCTACCCCCACTACGTCCTCCGGTACCGGCGTGCCGGCGCGTGAGCTGCTCTCCGCTGCCGACGTCCACCGGACGATCTCCCGTATCGCACACCAGATCATCGAGAAGACCGCTCTCGACACCCCCGAGGACGCACCGCGTGTCGTACTCCTGGGCATCCCCACCCGCGGGATCACCCTCGCCCAGCGCCTCGCCGACCGCATCGAGGAATTCGCCGGCGTCCGTGTCCCGGTCGGCTCGCTCGACATCACGCTCTACCGCGACGACCTCCGCACGAAGCCGCACCGCCCGCTGGAGCGCACCTCGGTGCCCGAGGGCGGAGTCGACAACACTCTCGTCGTCCTCGTCGACGACGTCCTGTTCTCGGGACGCTCCGTCCGCGCCGCGCTCGACGCCCTGCGCGATCTCGGACGACCCCGCGCGGTGCAACTCGCGGTCCTCGTCGACCGCGGCCACCGCGAACTGCCGCTGCGGGCCGACTACGTCGGCAAGAACGTCCCCACCGCGCGCAGCGAGGACGTCCGCGTGCTGCTGACCGAACACGACGGGCGCGACGCCGTCGAGATCTCCGGAGGCAAGTCCCAGTGAAACACCTGCTCACCATCGCGGATCTGACGAAGGACTCCGCGACGGGGCTTCTCGACGAGGCCGAGCGGTTCGAGCAGGCACTGCTCGGGCGTGAGGTGCGCAAGCTCCCCACGCTGCGCGGCCGCACCATCATGACCGTCTTCTACGAGAACTCCACCCGCACCCGCGTGTCCTTCGAGGTCGCCGGCAAGTGGATGAGCGCTGACGTCATCAACGTCTCGGCGTCCAGTTCGTCGGTGAAGAAGGGCGAATCGCTGCGCGACACCGCGCTGACCCTGCACGCCGCCGGCGCCGACGCGCTGGTGGTCCGTCACTCCGCCTCCGGTGCCGCGCACCGGATCGCGCAGTGGACCAACGAATCCGGCTCCGGACCGGCTGTGGTCAACGCCGGCGACGGTACCCACGAACATCCCACTCAGGCGTTGCTCGACGCGCTCACCCTGCGCCAGCGTCTCGGCTCGATCGAAGGCCGCCGGATCGGCATCGTCGGCGACGTGCTGCACAGCCGTGTCGCCCGGTCGAACGCGCTGCTGCTGAGCATGCTCGGCGCCGAGGTCGTGCTCGTCGCTCCCCGCACCCTGCTGCCGGTGGGGGTGGAGACCTGGCCGGTGACGGTCGCCGATTCGCTCGAAGCCGAACTTCCCACCCTCGACGCGGTCATGATGCTGCGGGTGCAGGCCGAGCGCATGAACGGCGGGTTCTTCCCGTCCGCCCGCGAGTACTCGATTCGATACGGACTCAACGCCAAGCGCGCGGCATTGCTGCCGGAGCACGCCGTGATCCTGCATCCGGGTCCGATGCTCCGGGGCATGGAGATCGGTTTCCCGGTCGCAGACGCCCCGCAGAGCGCGGTGCTGCAACAGGTGAGCAACGGTGTCCACGTGCGGATGGCGGTGCTCTTCCGCCTGCTCGTGGGGACGGAAGGGAACCTGTCGTGACCCACACTTCCCACCCGGGAGATACAGGAACAGGAGACACACAGGTGACGCCGCAGGTGCTCATCCGCAACGTCCGCCTCTACGGCGAGGGCGATCCGGTCGACGTGCTGCTCGGCGACGAGCAGATCCTCGCCGTCGGAACCGACCTCGAGGTCGGCGACGACGCGGAGATCGTCGACGGCACGGGGCAGATCATGCTCCCGGGCTTCGTCGACCTGCATACGCATCTGCGCGAGCCCGGCCGGGAGGACACCGAGACCGTCGACTCCGGCTCGGCCGCCGCGGCGCGCGGCGGGTACACCGCGGTGTTCGCGATGGCCAATACCGATCCGGTCGCCGACTCGGTGGTCGTCACCGACCACGTGTGGCGCCGCGGCCGCGAGGTCGGGCTTGTCGACGTCCACCCCGTGGGTGCGGTCACCGTCGGACTCGAGGGCAAGCAGCTCGCCGAGATGGGCACGATGGCCGCCGGTGTCGGTGGCGTGCGGATGTTCTCCGACGACGGCAAGTGCGTCTACGATCCGCTGCTCATGCGTCGAGCGCTCGAGTACTCGGCCTCGCTCGGGGTGCTCATCGCCCAGCACGCCGAGGAGCCGCGGCTGACCGTCGGTGCCGTCGCGCACGAAGGACCGACCGCGGCGCGTCTCGGCCTCACCGGCTGGCCCCGCGCCGCCGAGGAGTCCATCGTCGCCCGCGACGCGCTGCTCGCCCGCGACGCCGGAGCCCGCGTGCACATCTGCCACGCGTCGACGGCCGGCACCGTCGAGCTCGTCCGGTGGGCGCGCTCGCAGGGCATCTCGATCAGCGCCGAAGTCACGCCGCACCACCTGCTCCTCGACGACTCGCGTCTCGAGAGCTACGACGGCATCAACCGGGTCAATCCGCCGCTGCGCGAGAGATCCGACGTCGAAGCACTGCGCCGCGGCCTCGCGGACGGGACCATCGACTGCGTGGCCACCGACCACGCCCCGCACGCCGAACAGGACAAGTGCTGCGAGTTCTCACAGGCACGTCCGGGAATGCTCGGGCTCGAGACGGCGTTGTCCGTCGTGATCGAGACGATGGTCCGGCCGGGCCTGCTGGACTGGCGCGGCGTCGCGAAGGTCATGAGCGAGCGTCCCGCGGAGATCGTGGGCCTCGACGATCAGGGCCGGCCCCTCGAGGTGGGCGAACCCGCGAACATCGTGCTCGTCGACCCGGATACCGAGTGGACGGTGCACGGTCCCGACCTCGCGAGCATCTCCCACAACACGCCCTACGAGGACATGACCCTGCCGGGCCGGGTCACCACCACCGTGTTGCGCGGACGGATCACCGCCCGCGACGGTGCGGTGTTCCCGCGCTCGACCGAAAGGTAGGAACCGACATGGATCGCTTTCTCATCACCGTCGGTTTCCTCGCGCTCTGGGTCGTGCTCGTCCTGCTGATGTGGAAGGGCTGGAAGGGACGCGCCCGACGCCAGCAGGACGCGGTCGGCGAACTGCCGACCGTGCCGGCGGAGCTGGGGGAGCGGCTCGTCGAGCCGACCACCGGTCTGTACGTCGGCAGCACGCTCGCGCCGAGCTGGCAGGACCGCATCGCGGTCGGTGATCTCGGCCACCGCGCCAACGCGGAACTGACCCGATACCGATCCGGTGCCCTGCTCGAACGCGACGGCGCATCCCCGATCTGGATCCCGCAGGACTCGATCCGCGCGATCCGCACCGAACGCGGTCTGGCGGGCAAGGTCATGTCCCAGGACGGGGTGCTGGTCATCCGCTGGCAGCTGCCCTCGGGAACGGAGGTCGACACCGGCTTCCGCGGGGACGACAAGTCGATCTACCCGCTCTGGACGAGCGGGTCGGACGAAAAATCTTGAGACGGTGACGATCACAACGACGATGACGATCACGACGAACAACACGACGATCACGACACGCGAGATCTCAGCCCGTGCGGCCGGCTCTGGTGCGGTCGATAAGAACGGAGACAACGCATGAGCGGCAGAACATTCGGCGGCGGCACGGCTGTGCTGGTCCTCGAGGACGGACGGGTCTTCCGCGGCATCCCCTTCGGTGCGGTCGGACAGACCCTCGGCGAGGCCGTCTTCAGCACGGGCATGACCGGCTACCAGGAGACCCTCACCGACCCCAGCTACCACCGGCAGATCGTGGTGGCCACGGCACCGCAGATCGGCAACACCGGCTGGAACCACGAGGACAACGAGTCCGTCGGCCCCACCGGCGATCACGCCGAGTCCAAGATCTGGGTGGCCGGCTTCATCGTCCGCGACCCCTCGCGTCGCGTGTCGAGCTGGCGTGCCACCGGCTCGCTGCAAGACGAACTCGAGCGGCAGAACATCGTGGGTCTCGCGGGCATCGACACCCGCGCACTCGTGCGGCACCTGCGCACCCGCGGTTCGATGCGCGCCGGCATCTTCTCCGGCGACGCCCTCGCCTGGAAGGGTGACGACCTCGACATCGACGTCCTGCTCGACCGGGTGAAGAGCCAGCCCTCGATGCTCGGCGCCGACCTCGCCGGCGAGGTGAGCACCACCTCCGGCTACGTCGTCGAACCGACCGACGGCGAGGCCCGCTTCACCGTCGCGGCCATCGACCTCGGCATCAAGACCAACACCCCGCGCATGTTCGCCCAGCGCGGCATCCGTGTGCACGTGCTGCCGTCCACCGCGACGCTGCACGACATCCTCGACCTGAAGGCCGACGGCGTCTTCCTGTCCAACGGGCCGGGCGACCCGGCGACCGCCGACGGCGCGGTGCACCTGACCAAGGAGGTGCTCGGCCAGGGTCTGCCCCTGTTCGGCATCTGCTTCGGCAACCAGATCCTCGGCCGCGCACTCGGCCTGGGCACCTACAAGATGAAGTTCGGTCACCGCGGTATCAACATCCCGGTGGTCGAGCACGAGACCGGCCGCATCGCGATCACCGCGCAGAACCACGGGTTCGCGCTCGAAGGTGAGGCCGGCCAGGAGTTCGACACACCGTTCGGTCGCGCGGTCGTCAGCCACACCTGCGCCAACGACGGTGCGGTCGAGGGCGTCAAGCTCCTCGACGGCCGTGCCTTCTCCGTGCAGTACCACCCCGAAGCGGCGGCCGGACCGCACGACGCCGCCTACCTGTTCGATCGTTTCACCCGCATGCTCGAGGGAGAGAAGAACTGATGCCACGCCGTACCGACCTCTCCCACGTCCTGGTCATCGGGTCCGGCCCGATCGTCATCGGACAGGCCTGCGAGTTCGACTACTCGGGCACCCAGGCGTGCCGGGTGCTCCGCGAGGAGGGCCTGCGCGTCTCCCTGGTGAACTCGAACCCGGCCACGATCATGACCGACCCCGAGTTCGCCGACTCGACCTACATCGAGCCGATCACCGCCGACTACGTCGAGAAGGTCATCGCGACCGAGCAGGCCAACGGCACCCCGATCGACGCGGTCCTCGCGACCCTCGGCGGCCAGACCGCCCTCAACACCGCCGTCGCGCTGTCCGAGCGCGGCATCCTCGACAAGTACGGCGTCGAACTCATCGGTGCCGACTTCGACGCGATCCAGCGCGGCGAGGATCGGCAGAAGTTCAAGGACATCGTCGCCAAGTGCGGTGGCGAGTCCGCCCGCTCGGCCGTCTGCTACACGATGGACGAGGTCCGCGCGACCGTCGCCGAACTCGGCTTCCCGGTCGTCGTGCGCCCTTCCTTCACGATGGGTGGCCTCGGCTCCGGCATGGCCTACGACGACGCCGACCTCGAGCGCATCGCCGGTGGCGGCCTCGCGGCCTCGCCCACCGCGAACGTGCTCATCGAGGAGTCCATCCTCGGCTGGAAGGAATACGAGCTCGAGCTCATGCGCGACGGCGCCGACAACGTCGTCATCGTCTGCTCGATCGAGAACGTCGACCCGGTCGGTGTGCACACCGGCGACTCGGTGACCGTCGCTCCCGCGATGACCCTCACCGACCGCGAGTACCAGAAGATGCGCGACCTCTCGATCGCCATCCTGCGCGAGGTCGGTGTCGACACCGGCGGCTGCAACATCCAGTTCGCGATGGATCCGCGCGACGGCCGGCTCGTCGTCATCGAGATGAACCCGCGCGTGTCGCGGTCGTCGGCGCTCGCGTCGAAGGCCACCGGCTACCCGATCGCGAAGATGGCCGCCAAGCTCGCCATCGGCTACACCCTCGACGAGATCGTCAACGACATCACCAAGGAAACGCCGGCCTGCTTCGAACCGAGCCTCGACTACGTCGTGGTCAAGGCCCCGCGGTTCGCGTTCGAGAAGTTCCCCGGTGCCGACGGCACTCTCACCACCACCATGAAGTCGGTCGGTGAGGCCATGTCGATCGGCCGCAACTTCACCGAGGCCTTCGGCAAGGTGCTGCGCTCGCTCGAGACCAAGTCCGCCGGTTTCTGGACCGGCCCCGAGGTCGAGGGCACCCTCGAGGAGATCCTCGAAGAGATCCGCACTCCCACGGACGGCCGGTTCTACCGGATCGCCCGGGCGCTCGAGCTCGGCGCGACCGTCGAGCAGCTCTTCGACGCCACGAAGATCGACCCGTGGTTCCTCGAGCAGTTCGCGTACATCGTCGAGCTGGGCGAGGACGTCCGCACGGCCGAGCAGTTCGGTGCCACCGAGCTGCGCTATGCGAAGCACCACGGTTTCTCCGACCGGCAGATCGCGGCGCTGCGCCCGGCACAGTTCGCCTCCGAGGACGATGTCCGTGCCCTCCGTCAGGAGCTGGGCGTCCACCCGGTCTACAAGACCGTGGACACCTGCGCGGCCGAGTTCGAGGCGAAGACGCCGTACCACTACTCGACCTACGAGCTCGACCCCGCGGCCGAGACCGAGGTCGTCGAGCAGCGCGACAAGCCCAAGGTGCTCATCCTCGGTTCCGGCCCGAACCGCATCGGCCAGGGCATCGAGTTCGACTACTCGTGCGTCCACGCCGCGCTGACGCTGTCGGAGGCCGGTTACGAGACCGTGATGGTCAACTGCAACCCCGAGACGGTCTCGACCGACTACGACACCGCCGATCGCCTGTACTTCGAGCCGCTGACCTTCGAGGACGTCCTCGAGGTCTACCGCGCCGAGTGCGAGTCCGGCACCGTCGCCGGCGTCATCGTCCAGCTGGGCGGCCAGACCCCGCTCGGCCTGGCGCGTCGACTGAAGGCCGCCGGGGTGCCGATCGTCGGTACCTCGCCCGAGGCCATCGACCTCGCGGAGGACCGCGGCGAGTTCGGTCGCGTGCTCGACGAGGCCGACCTGCCGGCCGCGAAGTACGGCACGGCCACCACCTTCGAGGGTGCGCGCGAGATCGCCGCCGGCATCGGATACCCGGTGCTGGTGCGCCCGTCCTACGTGCTCGGTGGTCGCGGCATGGAGATCGTCTACGACGAGAAGGCGCTCGAGACCTACATCTCCAACGCCACCGAGATCTCCGACGACCGCCCCGTGCTCGTCGACCGCTTCCTCGACGACGCCGTCGAGATCGATGTCGACGCGCTGTGCGACGGCACCGACGTGTACATCGGCGGAATCATGGAGCACATCGAGGAGGCCGGCATCCACTCCGGCGACTCGGCCTGTGCGCTGCCGCCGATCACTCTGGGCCGCGCCGACATCGAGAACGTCCGCCGCTCGACGGCCGCGCTCGCGAAGGGCATCGGCGTCAAGGGCCTGCTCAACGTCCAGTACGCGCTCAAGGACGACATCCTCTACGTCCTCGAGGCGAACCCCCGGGCCTCCCGCACGGTGCCGTTCGTCTCCAAGGCCACCGCGGTGCAGCTCGCCAAGGCCTGCGCCCGGGTGATGCTCGGCGAGTCCATCGCCGAGCTGCGTGCCGCGGGCATCCTCCCGGCCGAGGGCGACGGCAGCGACATCCCGCTCGACGCACCGGTCGCGGTGAAGGAAGCGGTGCTGCCCTTCAACCGGTTCCGGCGTGCCGACGGCACGGGCATCGACACCCTGCTCAGCCCGGAGATGAAGTCCACCGGTGAGGTCATGGGCCTCGACGACGACTTCGGAACCGCGTTCGCGAAGAGCCAGACCGCCGCCTACGGCTCCCTGCCGACCTCGGGCACGGTCTTCGTCTCGCTCGCGAACAAGGACAAGCGGTCGATGATCTTCCCGGTCAAGCACCTCGCCGACCTGGGCTTCCACATCATGGCTACCGTGGGAACGGCAGAAGTGCTGCGCCGCAACGGTGTTCCCTGCGAGCAGGTCCACAAGGTCTCCGGCGAGGACAAGCCGGAAGGCGCACTCGACGTCGTCGACCGCATCCGCGCCGGAGACGTGGACATGGTCATCAACACCCCCTGGGGCAACGCCGGTCCGCGTGTGGACGGCTACGAGATCCGCAGTGCGGCGGTCGCCGCGAACATCCCGTGCGTCACCACGGTGCAGGGTGCCTCCGCGGCCGTGCAGGGTATCGAGGCGGCACTGCGCGGTGAGATCGGAGTCAGCTCGATCCAGCGGATGCACGCGCGGCTGCGCGGCGTACCCGCCGAACAGGCGTGACACCCTTCGGGCAGCGACTCGCGGACGCTCTCGGGCGCCGCGGGCCGCTGTGCGTGGGCATCGACCCGCACCCGGGGCTCCTCACCGCGTGGGGGCTCGGCGACGACGTCGACGGCCTGGCCCGGTTCAGCGAACTGTGCGTCGAGGCCTTCGGCGACACCGTCGCGGTCGTCAAGCCGCAGGTGGCGTTCTTCGAGGCCTACGGCTCCGCCGGTCTCGCGGTGCTCGAACGCACCATCGCCGACCTGGGGGATGCGGGGGTGCTCGTCCTCGCGGACGCCAAGCGCGGCGACATCGGCTCCACGATGGACGCCTATGCGCGCACCTGGCTGTCGGACGGCTCTCCGCTGTGCTCGGACGCGGTGACCGTCTCCCCGTACCTGGGATTCGGCTCGCTCGCTCCGGCGCTCGATCTGGCCGCCGGAACGGGCCGCGGGGTGTTCGTGCTCGCGGCGACCTCCAATCCCGAGGGTGCCCAGTTCCAGCGCGCGCGGCTCGACGACGGGCGCACCGTCGCGCAGGCCGTGGTGGACGAGTGCGTTGACCGCAACAGCGCTGCCCGCACGGACGGGGCCGCAGGGCTCGGCTCCGTGGGTGTGGTGGTCGGTGCGACCCTTACCGAGGCGCCGGACCTGTCCGACCTTCACGGGCCTATCCTGATGCCCGGAGTGGGGGCCCAAGGCGGCACCGCCGACGACGTGCGACGACTCGCAGGCGACCACCTGCGCGCGGTCGTGCCCAACGTCTCACGCGACGTGCTGCGGGCCGGCCCGTCCGTCGCCGACCTGCGGGCCGCCGTCACCCGCACGCTGGACGGCTTCGCCTTCCTGACGGACTGAGACGTTCGACTCTCGTGCCCGGATCGCCACGCGCGGTCCGGGCACGAGTCGTACATACCGCTCGTATGCACTCTGACCTGCGCTCGGAGTGGCGCGACACGCGGAATGGGAAAAAAATTTCTCGGCCCGCCGAGGCGCCGGAACAGTGGGCCGGTGAGTAGGGGAGCCGCCCGACCCGATGCGTCCCCCTCCGTCGCAGCAGATTACCGGTGACCTGGGGTTTTTCTCTGTTGGGGCAGTTCGTGGCGATGCCTGGACGCCGATCGGGGGGTGCGGGATCCACTGCGGGAACGGCGTGCACTACCGCACGGATTTTCGAGCGGATCGCCGGGGGGTGGGTTCGCATTCGTCGGTGGTCGTGAGTACGGTCGCTATCGCCGCTGGTTACAGCGGTGAAGACTCGAAAGCCAACGATGAGACGGAGGAACCGTGGCCCTTCCCCAGCTGACCGATGAGCAGCGCGCCGCTGCTCTGGAGAAGGCGGCTGCTGCCCGTCGTGCCCGGGCTGAGCTCAAGGAGCGCCTCAAGCGCGGCGGCACCGACCTCAAGCAGGTGCTCAAGGACGCCGAGAACGACGAGATCCTCGGCAAGATGAAGGTGTCGGCGCTGCTCGAGGCCCTGCCGAAGGTCGGCAAGGTCAAGGCGCAGGAAATCATGACCGAGCTGGAGATCGCCCCGACCCGCCGTCTGCGCGGCCTCGGCGACCGTCAGCGCAAGGCCCTGCTCGCCAGGTTCGATTTCGACGCCTGAGCACGTGGTAGCTGACGCACGACCCGTGACGGACAGCGCACCCGCAACGCGGAGGGGCCGGCTGGTGGTACTGGCCGGACCCTCCGCGGTGGGTAAGTCGACCGTCGTACGCCTTCTGCGGAGCCGGATCCCGGATCTGCACTTCAGTGTCTCGGCCACCACCCGGGACCCGCGACCGGGTGAGGTGGACGGGGTGGACTACCACTTCGTCGGCCGCGCCGAGTTCGACCGGATGATCGAAGCCGGTGAACTGCTCGAATGGGCCGACATCCATGGCGGCCTGCAGCGATCGGGTACTCCGGCCAAACCGGTGCTCGACGCACTCGCCGAGGGGCATCCGGTGCTCGTGGAGGTCGACCTCGCGGGAGCGCGGGCCGTCCGTGCGGCGATGCAGGACGCGGTCCTCGTCTTTCTCGCCCCGCCCAGTTGGGAGGTGCTCGTCGAGCGCCTCACCGGCCGAGGCACCGAAACCGACGAGGTCGTCGCTCGCAGGCTCGATACCGCCCGCAGCGAACTGGCCGCGCAGGACGAGTTCGACGTCGTGATCGTCAACGACGATGTCGACCGGGCCTGCGATGAATTGGTATCCTTGTTGGTTGGACCCGGAGCCGACTGATCCGTCCGCGCCTCGAGCGCATCCGGCTGCCGGTTCCGGCGCCCTCCCATCCCGCGACCTCTCAGGAGAACACCGAGTGAGCAGCATCCAGGCAGCCGCGACCGACCTCGAGGGCAACACCCTTCCGGTCTACGACACCCCCACGGGTATCACCAACCCGCCTATCGACGAGCTGCTCGAGCGCGCCTCCTCGAAGTACGCGCTGGTGATCTACGCCGCCAAGCGGGCACGCCAGATCAACGACTACTACAACCAACTCGGCGACGGCATCCTCGAGTACGTCGGCCCCCTCGTGGAGCCGGGTCTGCAGGAGAAGCCGCTGTCGATCGCCCTGCGCGAGATCCACTCGGATCTGCTCGAGCACACCGAAGGCGAGTGAGCAACCCCGCTTCGAGCGGCGAGGCCGGATCCGTGCAGCGCCGCCGCATCGTCGTCGGTGTCGCCGGTGGCATCGCCGCCTACAAGTCCTGCGCACTGATCCGGGCCTTCACCGAGAGCGGACACCACGTGCGGGTCGTCCCGACGGAGTCCGCCCTCGAATTCGTCGGGCGCGCCACCTTCGAGGCGCTCTCCGGCAATCCCGTGCAGACCGGTGTGTTCGCCGAGGTGCCGCAGGTGCAGCACGTCCGGCTCGGCCAGGAGGCCGACCTCGTCGTCGTCGCTCCGGCCACCGCCGACCTCATGGCGCGGGCGGTCGCGGGTCGCGCCGACGACCTCCTCACGGCCACCCTGCTCACCGCGCGGTGCCCCGTGATGTTCGTGCCCGCGATGCACACCGAGATGTGGGAGCATCCCGCGACCGTCGACAACGTCGCGACGCTGCGTCGCCGCGGTGCCGTGGTCGTCGAACCGGCCTCGGGTCGGCTGACGGGCAAGGACACCGGTGCCGGGCGCATGCCCGAACCCGACGAGATCTTCAATCTGGCCTCGCTGCTGCTCGAGCGGGCCGACGCGCTGCCCCGCGACCTCGCCGGTCGCCGCATCGTCGTGTCCGCCGGCGGTACCCGTGAGCCCCTCGACCCGGTGCGCTTCCTCGGCAACCGGTCGTCCGGCAAGCAGGGCTACGCGCTCGCCCGTCTCGCCGCTCAGCGCGGCGCCGACGTCACGCTCGTCGCCGGCAGCGTCTCGGGTCTCGACGACCCGGCCGCGGTCGACGTCGTGCGCGTCCAGACGGCCGCTCAGATGCAGGACGCCGTCGCCAAGCACGCCTCGGGTGCCGACGCGGTCATCATGTCCGCGGCCGTTGCCGATTTCCGGCCCTTCACCTTCGCGACCAGCAAGATCAAGAAAGGTGAGGGCGAACCCGATTCCATCGCGCTGACGAAGAACGACGACATCCTCGCCGGTCTCGTCCGAGCGCGTGCCGAAGGCGGCCTGTCCGCCGAGACGGTCATCGTCGGGTTCGCAGCGGAGACCGGCGACGAACACGGAGACGTGCTCACCTACGCCCGCGAGAAGCTCGCCCGCAAGGGATGCGATCTTCTCGTCGTCAACGCCGTCGGCGAAGGTAAGGCCTTCGAGGTCGACGACAACAACGGCTGGTTGCTGTCCGCGGACGGTTCGGAAACCGCCCTCGCCCACGGGTCGAAGGCCCTCATGGCCAGCCGCGTGCTCGACGCGCTGGGACCTCTGCTGGCGGAACGCAGCAGAATCGGGTGATTTCAATACTCGCGCCGACGCCTGCGGAGCAGTAGCGTCGGCACTGCGATCGGGTCCTGCCGACCCGATCGGGGAGCGCATGCTCCATACGGTTTGTCCGTCCAGCGCCTGGCGCACAGTCGAGAGGGAGTTTCGTGAGCAAGACCGGCGGTCGTCTTTTCACCAGTGAGTCCGTGACCGAAGGGCATCCGGACAAGATCTGTGACGCGATCAGCGACTCGGTTCTCGACGCGCTCCTCACCGAGGATCCTCGTGCCCGGGTAGCGGTGGAAACCCTCGTCACCACGGGCCAGGTGCACGTGGTCGGTGAGGTCACCACCTCGGCATACGCCGACATCCCCAAGATCGTCCGCGATCGGGTGCTCGAGATCGGCTACGACTCGTCGTCGAAGGGCTTCGACGGCAACTCCTGCGGTGTCAACATCGCGATCGGCGCGCAGTCGCCCGAGATCGCCGGCGGCGTCGACGTCTCGCACGAGGCGCGCAGCGGTGTGCTCACCGACGACGAGGTCGCCCGCCAGGGCGCCGGCGACCAGGGCCTGATGTTCGGCTACGCCTGCTCCGATACGCCCGAACTCATGCCGCTGCCGATCTCTCTCGCACATCGCCTGTCGCGCCGGCTCACCGAGGTCCGCAAGTCGGGGGTTCTGCCGTACCTGCGTCCCGACGGCAAGACCCAGGTCACCATCGAGTACGACGGCGACAAGCCCGTCCGTCTCGACACGATCGTCATCTCGACGCAGCACGCCGCCGACATCGATCTGAACAACCTGCTCGCGCCGGATCTGCGCACCCACGTCGTCGACGCGGTGCTCGCCGACCCGAACCTGGCCGATCTCGACACGGCCGATGTGCGTCTGCTGGTCAACCCGTCCGGATCGTTCGTCCTCGGCGGCCCGATGGGCGACGCCGGCCTCACCGGCCGCAAGATCATCGTCGACACCTACGGCGGCATGGCCCGCCACGGTGGTGGCGCGTTCTCCGGCAAGGATCCGTCGAAGGTCGACCGTTCGGCCGCCTACGCGATGCGCTGGGTCGCCAAGACCGCCGTCGCCGCCGGTCTCGCCGACCGCATCGAGGTGCAGGTCGCCTACGCGATCGGCAAGGCTGCTCCGGTGGGTCTGTTCGTCGAGACCTTCGGCACCGAGAAGACCGACCCGGCCCGCATCCAGCAGGCCATCGGCGAGGTCTTCGACCTGCGCCCGGGCGCGATCATCCGTGATCTCGACCTGCTGCGCCCGATCTACGCGCAGACCGCTGCGTACGGCCACTTCGGCCGTACCGACATCGACCTGCCGTGGGAGAACACCGACCGCGCCGACAAGCTGCGCGCGGCCGCCGGTCTGTAGATTCCGATCGGGCCCGGGTGGCTGCTGATTTCGACGCCGCCGAGGTCGATCCGGTTGCGCGGGTTCTCCCGCTGCTACCGGTTCCGCACCTCGACCGGGAGTTCGACTACCTGATCCCGCGCGACCTGGACGCGGACGCCCGCCCGGGCGTCCGCGTCCGCGTCCGCTTCGCCGGACGTCTCGTCGACGGTTTCCTGCTCGCACGCGCCGCGACGAGCGATCACACCGGCAAGCTCGGCCGACTCGACCGCGTCGTCTCGTCCGAGCAGGTCCTCACGCCCGAGATCGCTGCTCTGGCAGAGGAAGTCGCGACCCGCTATGCCGGGACCCGGGCCGACGTGCTGCGTCTGGCGGTACCTCCGCGACACGCACGTGTCGAAGCCGAGGCGTCGCGCCCACCGGAACCTCCGCCTGTTCCGGAGATCGATCCTGCCGCGTGGGGCCGGTACCGGCACGGCGAGAACTTCCTCGAAGCGCTCGGCGGCGGCCGCGCCCCGCGCGCGTCCTGGCAGGCGCTGCCCGGTGAGGATTGGCCCCGACGGCTCGCCGAACTCGCCGCACTGACCCTCGCCTCGGGGAAGGCGGCCGTGCTCGTCGTTCCCGACCAGCGTGACCTCGACCGTCTCGTGAAGGCGTGTGCAGACGTCGCCGGGGCCGATCACGTCGTCGGCCTCGCCGCCGGCCTCGGACCGGCCGAACGGTATCGACGCTGGCTTGCGGCGCTGCGCGGATCCGCGCGCATCGTCGTCGGGACCCGGGCCGCCGTCTTCGCCCCGACCCCCGATCTCGGGCTCCTCGTGGTGTGGGACGACGGCGACGACCTGCACTGCGAACCACGGTCCCCGTATCCGCACGCCCGCGAAGTGGCTGCTCTGCGCGCCCACGCGGTCGGTGCCGCCATCGTGATCGCCGGGCACGCCCGCACCGCGGAGACCCAGGCGCTCGTCGAGGCCGGCTGGGCACACGATCTCGTGGCACCCCGCGACGTCGTACGGGCGTGCGCGCCGAAGGTCACGGCCCTCGCCGACAGCGACCACGCACTCGCACGGGATCTGGCCGCGCGTGCCGCGCGACTGCCTGCCATCGCGTTCGCCGCCGCCCGATCCGCTCTCGCGGTCGACCGCCCGGTGCTCGTGCAGGTACCGCGGCGCGGATACGTGCCCGCGCTCGCGTGCGGAAAGTGCCGGGCACCCGCCCGCTGCCGGCACTGCAACGGCCCGCTCGCACTGCCCACGGCGGCCGGTCCCGACGGTGCCGCGATCCCGGCATGCCGCTGGTGCGGTGTCGCCGATGCGCGTCACCGCTGCCACGCGTGCGGCGCGCGCTCGTTGCGGGCCGTGGTGGTCGGGGCGGCTCGCACCGCCGAAGAACTGGGCCGCGCCTTCCCGGGCGTGCCGGTCGTGACCTCCGGCGGCAACGACGTCAAGCACACCGTGCCCGGTTCGGCGTCGCTCGTCGTCTCCACCGTGGGCGCCGAACCCGTCGCCGAGGGCGGTTACGGGGCGGCGCTGCTCCTGGACGGGTGGGCCCTGCTCGGCCGTGCCGATCTGCGCGCCACCGAGGAGACGATGCGCCGCTGGCTCACCGCATCGGCGCTCGTACGGTCGTTCGCCGACGGGGGACAGGTCGTGGTCGTCGCCGATTCCGGGATCCCCACCGTGCAGGCGCTCGTGCGTTGGGATCCTGTGGGACACGCCCAGTCCGAGGTCTCCGAACGAGCCGAGGTCGGTTTCCCGCCCGCGGTCCACATGGCCGCGATCGACGGGTCGTCCGCGGCGGTCGCCGAACTGCTCGAGGCCACACACCTGCCCGAGGGAGCCGAGGTGCTCGGGCCCGTGCCGCTCCCGCCGGGGCAACGACTGCCGTTCGGATCCGAAGGACCCGAACCGGAGGACGTGCACCGGATGATCGTGCGGGTCGCACGCGAGCGCGGTCGCGCACTCGGTCGCGCCCTGCGCGACGCCCAGGCCACCCGCACGGCGCGTCGCGCGGACGGTCCGCTGCGGGTTCAGGTGGATCCGCCGCGTATCGGCTGACCCGGCCGCGGAGGGGGCGCGGATCTCCACTGCCGGCCTAGGCCGCTTTCGGAATCGGTTGCGACGGAATGGATGCGGCGTCCGTACCCTTCCACAGCGCCGCGAAGTCGTGGCGATGTCGTATGCCGAGGATGCGCAGCAGGACGAAACGCGGTACGGGCGGCACGAGGTGCACGACGTGATCGCGCGAGGAGTCGTCGAGACCGTCGATGAGCCAGTTCCCTTCCTTGCCGAGCTGCTGCATCCCCTTCGGCTCGATATTGAACTCCTGGTCCCACGCGCGCCACTGCGCGTCGGTGATGCTGGTCGAGACCAGTGGCATCATCTCCCGCTCCTCACGTTCGAGATGGGGGAGCAGAACCTCGGACAAGCGGGACAGTGCTGCACCGAGTGCTTCGCCGGAGCCGGGGCGGTCGGCGCGGAGATCGCGTGCCGCCTCCTCGACTGGGGCGATCGCAGGCTCGATGGTGCGGTGGTCGGCGTTCATCCTCTCCACGAGCGGTGCCGCGTCGGGATTGCACTGCATCACACGCGGATAGAGCCCACGGTCCTCGAACCAGTGGTGATGGTGAAGGAAATCCATCATCCACAACACGTGGTGGGCGAGAGCCACTCGGTGGGTCTGCTGCCATGTCTTCGTCGAGGTGGCGACCTCATGCGGAGGAGGTCGCGGCGGAGGGCGGAGTGCGCGATTCCCATGATTCGGGTATCGGCGGATCCGTCGGGATCGGTGGAGTGTCCGTCGACGGAGGCTGTTCCCAGTGTCGATCCGGCATGGACCGAGAGCAAGACCCGCCGGCTGCTGCCGTACATACGGACGACAGCGACACGCGTTGCCGGGGATGTTATTTGTCACAGTAACGGAGCCGGTGATTGTGACCGATCTACTTCCGTAGGTGCCGGAGAGGCGCAGGAGGAGAGGGCGGACGAATGGGTGCCGGGCGGAGTGTCGGTGGTGTCGTCGGAGCGTGTGTCGTCGCGATGCTGACTGTGGGTGCAGCGGCACTGACTGTGGGCGCAGCGGCGGCGCAGCCGCTCCCGTCCGACGACGGACCGATCCTCGGTCTCGGGGAAGGGTCGTACAGCAGCGTGCCCGTCCCGGCGGGACCGGTGGCCACCGGGCACGCCGAAGCGGCCGAATACGCCGAGAACAACCCCGATGTCGCCCCCGCCGGTAGCAACGACTTCGCGTGCGTGCCGTCCGAGGAGCGCCCTCATCCGGTGGTGCTCGCGCACGGCACCGATTCCAACGCCTACTCCGACTTCGCTGCGCTCTCGCCGCTGCTCGCCGCGTCAGGCTGGTGCGTATTCGCCCTGAACTACGGGTTCGCCGACGGTGCCGAGGACTACGGCACGGGCGACATCCGCGTCTCCGCAGCACAGTTCGGTGAGTTCGTCACCGAGGTCCTCGACGCCACCGGTGCGGAGGAGGTCGACGTCGTCGGCTACTCACAGGGAGCCACGGTGGCCCGCTATTACATCAACGAACTCGGGGGTGGCGAGGTCGTCGACCGGTGGGTGGGGATCGCGTCGCCGAGCTACGGAGGCACCTTCTACGGCATCGGGGCCGCCGTCGCCGCGCTGCCCGGAGCGACCGACATCGTCGAGGGCGAGTTCTCCGTCGCCCTCGTGCAGCAGCTTCAGGGGTCGGAACTGCTCACCGAACTCAACACACCCACCGACACCGTGCCCGGCGTGCGCTACACGACCATCGGTAGCGAGGTCGACGAGGTCATCCAGCCCGCCGGCAATGTCGCACTCCATGGTGAGGGCGCCGTCAATCACGTGATCCAGGAGCTGTGCCCGCAAGATCTGACCGGCCACTTCAACATGGTCTACGACCCCTTCTCGCTGCAGCTCGCGCGGCACGCGCTCGACCCCGACCGGTACGCGATCGGGGAGTGCACCACCGTCGCGCTCGGCACCGGTATCCCCGAACTGATCCTCCAGTCCAACACCTGAGCGCGGGCGCTCGGGCTCCGACGCCTGAGCTCCATGCTCTCCGGTGCCGGCCTCCGCGAGGTGACCGCCCGGCGCGGTGATGCAGGTCGCACGACGTCGACTCCCTAGACTGTGAGAGGTCATCGCCGTCGAAAACTGGAGCAGCATCCGTGACATCCCCGCACAGTCCACACGCAGCGCACCCCACCTCCTGCTCGGCGGTGCTCTGACATGCGCGTGGTCTTCGCGGGAACACCGGAACCCGCCGTCCCGTCGCTGCTCCGCCTCATCGAGTCACGCCACGAGGTCGTCGCGGTGGTCACCCGCCCCGACACCACCGCCGGTCGCGGCCGGAAGGTCGTGCGATCCGCCGTGGGGCAGATCGCCGACGAACACGGCATCGAGGTCCTCACGCCGCGCTCGCCGCGCGACCCCGAGTTCGTCGCGCGACTGACCGAACTCGCACCCGACTGCTGCCCCGTGGTGGCCTACGGGGCCCTGATCCCGCAGGACGTCCTGGACATCCCTGTGCACGGATGGGTGAACCTCCATTTCTCGCTGCTGCCCGCCTGGCGCGGCGCGGCGCCCGTGCAGGCGGCGATCGCTGCCGGTGACGAGATCACCGGAGCGAGCACCTTCCGGCTCGAGGCCGGCCTCGACACCGGTCCGGTCTACGGCGTCGTCACCGAGACGATCCGTCCCACCGACACCGCCGGCGACCTGCTCGGCCGCCTCGCCGAGGTCGGTGCGACGCTGCTCGAATCCACCCTCGACGGCCTCGAAGACGGCATCCTCACGCCCGCACCGCAGCCGGCCGACGGCGTCTCGCACGCGCCCAAGGTCACCGTCGAGGCCGCCCAGGTGCAGTGGACACTCCCCGCACACGTCGTCGACCGGCGAATTCGCGCCGTCACGCCCGCTCCGGGTGCGTGGACGATGATCGGCGACCTGCGCGTGAAGATCGGTCCCGTGACGGTGACCGACGAGACCCTCGAACCCGGTGAGCTCGACATCCGCAAGGACGGCGTGCTCGTCGGTACCGCTACCACTGCCGTCCGGCTCGGGACGGTGCAACCGCCCGGGAAGAAGGCGATGACAGCCACGGACTGGGCGCGCGGCGCCCGTCTCGACCCGAAGGTGCGTGCGCGATGAGCGAATCCGGCAGGCCCCCGCGGGGCAAGCGCAATGCCGGAGGACGGAACCCCGCAGGTCGCGGGGGACGCAGCGGCGGTGGGAAGCCGAACCGCAATCCGGCGTCCGAACACGCCCCCCGACCGTGGAAGCCTCCCGCCGACCCCGCACGTGTCGCCGCGCGGGACGTGCTGCGCGCCGTGCGCGAACGGGACGCCTACGCCAATCTCGTTCTCCCGTCGCTGCTCCGGGAGCGGCATCTCGACGCGCGCGACGCCGCCCTGGCCACCGAGCTCACCTACGGCGCGGCCCGCGCGCGAGGCCTGCTGGACGCCGTGATCGCCGACGCCGCGAACCGTCCCGTCGACGAGATCGACGGCGCGCTGCTCGACGTACTGCGTCTGGGTGCCTACCAGTTGCTGCGCACGCGCGTCGCCCCGCACGCCGCCGTCGCCACGAGCGTCGACCTCGTCCGGGCCGAATTCGGATCGGGCCGAGCAGGTTTCGTCAACGCGGTGCTTCGTCGTGTGGGTGAGCGTTCGGAGGAAGAGTGGATCACGCTGATCGCCCCCGACCCGGACCGCGACCCGGTGGGTCACCTGGCCTTCCGGTACGCGCACCCCCTGTGGATCGCGCAAGCGTTCGCCCACGCGCTCGGATCGGATGCCTCCGAACTCGCCGACGTCCTCGCCGCCGACGACGCGCGCCCGATCGTCCACCTCGTCGCCCGGCCCGGGGTTATCACCGCGGAGGAACTCGCGCTCGTCACCGGCGGTGAGCTCGGACCGTGGTCGCCCTATGCGGTGCACCTCGAGCACGGCGACCCCGGCCGCCTCGAACCCGTCCGGGAAGGCATGGCCGCAGTCCAGGACGAAGGCAGCCAGCTCGTCGCACGTGCCCTCACCCTCGCACCCCTCGCCGGCGAGGACCGGGGCCGCTGGCTCGACCTGTGCGCGGGACCGGGCGGAAAGGCGGCGCTGCTCGGCGCCATCGCCGCGATCGACGGGTTCGCCGTCGACGCGGTCGAACCGGTCGACCACCGCGCGGAACTCGTCCGCAAGACCGCCCGCGACCTGCCGGTGACCGTGCACATCGCCGACGGGCGCGAGCCCGGACTCGAGCCGGGCTACGACCGGATCCTCGTGGACGCACCCTGCACGGGTCTCGGCGCGTTGCGTCGGCGTCCCGAGGCGCGGTGGCGACGGCAACCCGGCGACGTCGCCGAACTCGTGCGGCTGCAGAAGGAACTGCTCGCATCGGCGATCGGACTGCTGCGTCCCGGTGGTGTGGTGCTCTACTCGACGTGTTCACCGCACGTCTCGGAGACCGTCGCCGTCGTGTCCGACGCGGTGCGCCGCCACGGTGTCGAACAGCTCGACACCCGCGAACTCGTCCCCGGCGTGCCGCAGGTCGGGGAGGGGCCGGGAGTCCAGCTCTGGCCGCACCGCCACGGCACCGACGCCATGTTCATGGCTGCGCTGCGTAAACCCGAGCGCTGATCGCGACCGCCGGACACGGATCGTCGTGTCCGGCGCCGGGGAAGATGAAAGTCTTCTCATCCGGTCTTCACGATCGATTCACTCCGGTGCAGGATGCTGTTCTCCATGCCGGTGATGAAACGCATGCTCGTGATCGCAGCGCTGCTGCTGATCCCGGCGGCCCTCGCGTGGGGGAGCCAGGCCCTGACACGACCGGCGGGCTCCCCCGAGATCGGTGATGCATCGGTCACCGTCTCCGTCGTGCCGACCACGACCGAGCCCGCGGCGCCGTCCCCCGGGGCCGAGGCGCCCGAGGTACGACCCGAACCCGAGCAGGAGTCGGCGTCCGCACCGTCGGTCCCCGGCACGCAGACATCCCCGCCTGCCGTTGTGCCGGCCCCGGTTCCCGACCCGGGCTGGTCCGACGTCGCGCGTCAGCCCCTGCCGACCCCTCAGGTCGAGTGGGACGACGACTGGGACGACGACGGCGACGACAGTGGGGACGACGACTGGGACGACGATGACGACTGAGTCCGGGAAGCCGGCCGGGACGGAGCGCACCGGTCACCTCCGCATCCCTCACCCCGGTCGCGGATCCGCTCTCCCTGCCCGGTGGCGCATCCTCAGCTGGATCCTGCTGACCACGGCCGTCGCGCTCGTCGCCGTCGTCGTCACCGCGCGGGTGCTGCTCCTCAACCACGTCGACCGAGATGCGAATGCCGACATCACTCAGGAGATCGACGAATTCCGGGCATTCGCCGCCGAGGGCGTCGACCCCACCACGACGTTCCCGTTCACCTCCGTGGAGCGGATGCTCGAGGTCTATCTCAACCGCCAGCACACCTCGGAGGGCGAGGTGATCGTCGGCGTCGTCGACGGTTCGCTGCTCTTCGACCGCCGTATCGCGGTGGACCGGCCCGACCTGCCGGCGAACCTCACCGAGGACGGTGTGATGTTCGAGCGCATCCTCAACGCCCCCAGCGGCTCGGGCGTCCACGAGGTGGACGGTGGACAGATGCGCTGGGCCCGCGCCGACGTCACCTCCGGCGACGACCGGGGCGCGCTGATCGTCGCCGTGTTCACCGCCGAGCAGCGCGCGAAGGTCGCCGACACCGCCCGCACCATCGGATTGGTCGCGATCGGCGGCCTCGGTCTCACGGCGATCATCGGCTGGCTGGTCGCAGGACAGATCCTCGCCCCGATCCGCCAGGTGCGCGAGGTGGCCGCCGCCATCGGCGAGAAGGATCTGACGAGTCGGGTGCCCGTGCACGGACGCGACGACATCGCCGCACTGGCACAGACCTTCAACTCGATGCTCGACCGCCTCGAACAGGCCTACACCACGCAGCAGCAGTTCGTCGACGACGCCGGCCACGAACTGCGGACACCGATCACCGTGATCCGCGGGCACCTCGAACTCATGGATCTCGGTCACGCCGACGACGCGACGCGCGAGGAGACGATCCGGCTCGTCGAGGACGAACTCGACCGGATGGCGCGGATCGTCACCGACCTGCTCGTCCTCGCCAAGGCCGAGCGCCCCGACTTCGTGCAGCGACGACCGGTCGACGTCACCGACCTCATGCTCGACGTCGAGGCCAAGGCGCAGATGCTCGGCACCCGCGACTGGCAGCTCATGGAGATCGCCGAGGGCATGGCCGACATCGACGCCCAACGCGTCACCCAGGCCGTGCTGCAGTACGCGACCAATGCCGTCACGCACACCCACCCTGGGGACGTCATCCAGCTCGGATCCGTCTTCGTCGAGCACGACGGCACCGAGCACCTCCGGATCTGGGTCCGGGACACCGGACCCGGGGTCGCTCCGGACGACGCGGCACGCATCTTCGAACGCTTCCGCCGCGGACGCACCGTCCCCGGTGACCGGCACGGACCCGCCGCCGAACGAGGCGGGGCGGGTCTCGGACTCGCCATCGTCCGCGCCATCGCCGACGCGCACCACGGCTCGGCTTGGGTCGAGAGCGCGGTCGGGCACGGCGCGACCTTCGGTATCGACCTCCCCCTACGAGACCCCGCAGGAACCACCGGCACGACCGGCACGACCGGCACGGCCGGTTCCCCCGGTACAGCCGAGACTCGAAGGACCGCATCGCAGTGAGCAGAATCCTCATCGCCGAAGACGACACCCGCATCACCGCCTTCCTCGAGAAGGGGCTGCGCGCAGCGGGATACACCACCACCGACGCCACCGACGGCGAGACCGCCCTGATGCTCGCTCGCAGTGGCGCCTTCGATCTGGTGATCCTCGACATCGGGTTGCCCCGCATGGACGGCTTCACCGTCCTCGAGAGGTTGCGCGGTGAAGGTGTGCGGACCCCCGTGATCGTGCTGACCGCGCGAGACAGCGTCACCGATACCGTCGCGGGGCTCGAGGGCGGTGCCAACGACTATGTGAGCAAACCGTTCCAGTTCGCCGAACTGCTCGCCCGCATCCGGTTGCGCATCGGCGACAGCAGCTCGGCTGCCGATCCGGCAGCGGTGATCCGCGACGGCGACATGGCTCTGGACCTGCGGGCCCGACGCGCCGAGATCGCAGGGGAGAGCGCCGATCTCACCAGCCGCGAGTTCGCCCTGTTCGAGGTCTTCCTGCGTCACCGCGGGCAGGTGCTCTCCCGCGAACAGATCCTCGGGCACGTGTGGGGATACGACTTCGATCCCGCGTCCAACGTCGTCGACGTCTACGTGCGCGCACTGCGCAACAAGATCGGGGGAGACCGGGTCGAGACGATCCGCGGAGCGGGGTACCGGTTGCGATGACCTTCCACGCCACCGTCCCGCCGAGCTCCGTTGCGCCACAGCAGCGTCCGCCGCGCAGACACACCGCCCCGACGCCCGGCCGGATCGTCGCGGTCGGGATACTCGCCGGCACCGTCGGTCTCCTCGTGTATCTCACGCGCACCGACCCCGACCTGACGCCTCCGGCCGCCGTCACCATGATCGTGTTCGTCGTGGCCGTCTGGCTGTGGGTGTTCACGAGGATCGACGACACCTATGTGGCGCTCGGCGCTGCCGCGGCCCTCACGGTCGTCGGGGTCATCGACGCGGAGGCACTGTTCGCGACCCTCGGCGACGACGTCGTGTGGCTCCTGTTGTCCGCTTTCGTGATCGCCTCCGGTGTCGCGTCCTCGGGTTTGGCGACGCGCGGCGCGGCCTTCCTGGTGACGGGGGCGCACAGCCCGCGGGCGCTCGTGCACCTGGTGACGGCCGCGCTGATCGTCACCGCGTTCGCGGTCCCGTCGACCTCCGGTCGCGCCGCACTGGTGCTCCCGGTGTTCGTCGCGCTCGCGACGGTCCTCGCAGACCGGCCACGACTGGTGCGGGCACTCGCGTTGCTCTTCCCCACGGTGATCCTGCTGTCGGCGGTGGCGTCGCTGCTCGGCGCCGGTGCGCACCTGATCACCTCGCAGATCCTCGTCACGGCGACCGGCACCGGATTCGACTTCGCGACCTGGATGATCCTCGGCCTGCCGCTGGCGATCGTCTCGTCGCACGCCGCCGCCGAACTGGTGCTGCTGCTGTTCACCTCCACCGACGATCGGCGCGGACGCCTCACCGTCACCGCCGCCGACATCGGCGCGCAGGCCGACACCCCGGTCTGCGGGCCGCTCTCCGTCGCCGAATCCCGCGCCGCCCTTCTGCTGGTCGTGGTGATGGTGCTGTGGTGCACCGAACCCGTACACGGCATCCACCCGGCGGTGGTGGCGCTGCTCGGTGCGCTCGTCGCGACCTCCCCGCGGTACGGCTCCGTGCGTCTCGCGCCTGCGCTGAAGACCGTGCCGTGGCCTCTGCTGCTGTTCATGGCGGCAACGCTGTCGATCGGTACCGCGCTGACGACGAGCGGCGCGGCGGACTGGCTCGCATCGACGGCTTTCGGCCCGCTCACCTCGCGCGGAGAGGGTGCCGGTCCGTTGTTCGTGGTCGTCGTGGTCGTGATCTCCGCTGCGGCGCACCTGGTCATCCAGTCGCGCTCGGCCCGTTCCGCCGTTCTCGTTCCCGTCGTGGTGGCACTCGCCCCGAGCGCAGGTGTCGATCCGCTCGCCGCGGCCTTCGTCTCGACGGCCGCCGCAGGCTTCTGCCACACCCTGCCGTCGTCGGCCAAGCCCGTGACGCTGTTCGCGGACGTGCCCGGCACATCCACCTACTCGACCTCCGACCTGTTGCGCCTGGCAGCGCGGCTCGGCCCGCTCCTCGCCGCGCTGGTCCTGTTGTTCGCGTGGTTCGTCTGGCCGCTGCTCGGCCTGTCGCTGTTCGTCTGAGCCCTGTTCCCTCCCCCGTTGTCCCGTTCCACGGTCTGTCCCGTTTCACGATCGGAGTCGTCATGGCTTTGAAGGTTCCTCATCGCGTGCTCGTCGCACCCAGCGGTTTCAAGGAGAGTCTCGATGCGCGCAGCGTCGCCGCTGCGATCGGTGCGGGAGTCCGCCGGGCTCTGCCGTGCGCCGCCGTCGACCTCGTGCCTGTTCCGGACGGCGGGGAGGGCACCGCCGAGATCCTTGCCGAGGCGACCGGCGGCACGCTCGTCCCGGTCACCGTGACCGGTCCCGTCGGCGAGCCGGTGCGGGCGAGCTGGGCGCGTCTCGGTGGTGTCACCCGCGGGACGGCGGTCGTCGAGATGGCCTCGGCCGCCGGCCTTCGTCTCGTGCCCACCGATCGCCGTGATCCCGGTGCCACCACCACCCGCGGGGTCGGTGAACTCGTTGCCGCGGCACTCGACGACGGCATCCGCCGCATCGTCATCGGCTGCGGCGACTCGGGCACCAGCGACGGCGGAGCCGGGGCACTGCGAGCACTCGGCGCCCGGATCCTCGACGCCGACAGCCACGAACTGCCCTACGGGGGACGGCACCTCGCGCGCGCCGCGCGTCTCGATCTCGACGATCTGCACCCGGCGCTCGCCGACACCGAGATCGTCCTGGCCTGCAACGTCCACAACGTCCTGTGTGGGCCGACCGGTGTCGCTCGGGTCTTCGGCCCGCAGAAGGGCGCGACACCCGCGCAGGTCGAGGAGCTGTCCACCGCTCTGGAGCGCTGGGCGAAGGTGCTCGAACGGGACGGGCGGGCACACGGGCTGGATGTGCGGTTCGGGGCGGGCACCGGCGCCTCAGGCGGCCTCGGTGCCGGTCTGGCCGCGGGCATCGGCGCCCGGATCGCCTCCCGGTTCGACGTGCTGCTCGACAGCGGCCTGTCCGGTATCGATCTCGACTCCCTGATCGCGCGCGCCGATCTGATCATCACCGCCGAGGGCAGCATCGACGTCCAGACCCCGCGCGGCAAGGTGCCCGCGGAGGTCGCCCGCCGCGCCCAGCGCGCCGGGGTGCCGGTGCTCGCCATCGCCGGGTCGCTCGGCGAGGGGGCGCGCGACGTCCACGACGTCGGAATCGGCGCGATCGCGTCGATCATCCCCGTCCCGATGCGCCTCGAGGACGCCGTCGCCAACGGTCACGACCTGCTCGTCGACGCCGCCGCGCGGTCCATGCGTCTGCTGATGCTCGGCTCCGCCGTGGCGAGTCGCAGCAAGGGCCGGGCGAAGAAGCGCAAGCACCGGGCGGCGGCGTGATGCAGTTCCGCGCGCGGCCGGCCGGGGCCGAATAGGGTTCCGGTCATGCCCGAGATCGTCACCCTGACCATGAACCCGGCACTCGACGTCACGACCTTCACCGACGCGGTGGTGCCCACCCGCAAGCTCCGCTGCGACGAACCGTTCTACGACGCCGGCGGGGGAGGAGTGAACGTCGCGAAGGTCGCGCGCGTGCTCGGTGCCTCGGCCGCCGCCGTCTATCCGGCCGGTGGTGCGCGAGGTGAACAGATGAGCGGTCTGCTCGACGACGACGACGTCGAGGAACACATCGTCCCGATCACCGGGTCCACCCGAGAGTGCTTCACGGCGATCGACCGTCGCAGCGGTCAGGAATACCGTTTCGTCACACCCGGTCCCGAGCTGACGGACGAGGAGCAGGAACGCTGCCTCGCGACACTCGAGAAGGTCGCCGAAGGCGCGAAGTACGTGGTGGCGAGCGGCAGCTTCCCGCCCGGTGTACCCGGCACCTTCGTCCGACGCATCGCGGCGGCGGCGCACGAGGCCGGCGCGCGGTTCGTCCTCGACTCGTCGGGCGATGCGCTGACCAGCATCGATTCGGGTGTCTACCTCGTCAAACCGAGCCTGGACGAGTTGTGCGAGTGGACCGGGCGGGAGCTGGCCACCGACGACGAGCAGATCGCGGCCGCGCGCGAACTCGTCACCTCCGGTGTCACGGAGATCGTGGTCGTCTCGCTCGGCGCAGACGGGGCGATCATGGTGACCGCCGACGAGGCCGTGCGGGTGCCGGCCCTGGCGGCCAAGGTGCGCAGCGCCGTCGGAGCCGGCGACAGCATGGTCGCCGGACTCGTCGTCGGACTGCTGCAGGAACGATCGTTGCGGGACGCGCTTGCTCTCGGGATCGCCTGCGGCACCGCGGCACTGCTCACCGCCGGAAGCCACGTCTGCCACCGCGAGGACATCGATCGTTTCGACGCCCTCGCCCGCCTGGTCTGACGACCCGCGGCGCCGGTCCGGCGACCGCCGGTCACACTGCGCGAGACCGTGGATCCCGCAGGGTACGAACGGCTTCGGTGAGTGTCGAGTGGATGTACCCGAGTTCCGGACTCGCGATGTGCGACCAGTCCGCCGACTCGTCCGCTGCCGCATCGTCCGTCCACGCGGATGTGTCGGCGCCGGGATCGTGCCGCTGGATCCACCAGAGATTGCCGGACGGATCCGAGAACCGGGCGAGGACATCGCCGAAGAAGTCCGTAGGCCGTGTGACGATCGCCGCGCCGTACTGCGTGGCGCGTTCGAGGACGGCATCGACGTCGTGCACGTGGACCCGTACGAAGGCGGGGGTGAAGGGCCAGTCCGGTTTCCGGTCGGCGACCACGAGCACGGAGTCGCCGACCCGCACCTCCGAGTGGAGGAGGAGCCCGTCGTGGTCGAGGGTGCGCGCTTCGGGCACCTCCTCGGCCTCGAAGACGGCGACGAGGAAGTCGACGAGTTCGGTTGCTCCGTCGGAGATCAGGAAGGTGTCGACGGTGTTCGATCCGTCCGGACGGGGAGGGAGGGATTCGCGGTGATGGAGATCGGTCACGATGATCCTCGAGTTCGTAGTTCGTAGGTGACTGCCAGCCTTTCGGGTATTGCGGCCACTTGGTGGCACCAATGCGCCCGAGATCGGAGATTCCCGGCCGGGTTCGGCTGCGTGCGGCGGGTGCGACGCAGGTCCGACCCGGTGGAGGGCGCCGACTAGACTCGTCGGTTGTGGCCCACCCGATGATCGCTCCGTCCATCCTGTCCGCGGATTTCGCTCGTCTCGCCGACGAGGCGCAGGCCGTCGCCGGTGCCGACTGGCTCCACGTCGACGTCATGGACGCCCATTTCGTTCCGAACCTGACGCTCGGTCTCCCGGTCGTCGAGTCGCTGCTGAAGGCGACCGACATCCCGCTCGACTGTCACCTGATGATCGAGAACCCCGGTCGATGGGCTCCGCCCTACGCCGAAGCCGGTGCCCACAACGTCACCTTCCACGCGGAGGCGACCGACGACCCGGTCGCCGTGGCCCGCGACATCCGCGCGGCCGGCGGCAAGGCCGGGCTGTCCGTCAAGCCCGGCACCCCCATCGAGCCCTATCTCGGGATCCTGAAGGAGTTCGACACGCTGCTCGTGATGAGTGTCGAGCCGGGCTTCGGTGGTCAGTCCTTCATCCCGGACGTCCTCGACAAGGCCCGTCAGGTGCGTCGCCTGGTCGACTCGGGTGAACTGCGTCTGCTCGTCGAGATCGACGGTGGCATCAACACCGACACCATCGAGGCCGCCGCGGAAGCCGGTGTGGACTGCTTCGTCGCCGGGTCTGCCGTCTACGGCGCCGCCGATCCCGGTGAGGCGGTCCGCAAACTGCGGGCGCAGGCCGGGGCTGCGTCCCCGCACCTGACGCTCGCGCCGTGACCGCACCCGAGATCGCCGAAGCCCTCCAGTTCGCGCTCGACGCCTCGGAGGCCGTGCGGGGCACGACCAGCCCCAACCCGCCTGTCGGAGCGGTGATCCTCGACGCGGACGGCGCGGTGGCAGGTGTCGGGGCCACCGCACCACCCGGCGGTCCACACGCGGAGGTCCGGGCACTCGAGGCCGCGGGCGAACGCGCGCGCGGCGGAACCGCCGTCGTCACCCTCGAACCGTGCAACCACACCGGCCGCACCGGCCCGTGCGCGCAGGCCCTCATCGAGGCGGGGATCGCGACGGTGTACTACTCCGTCGCCGATCCGAATCCCGTCGCCGGGGGCGGCGCCGACACCCTCCGCGCCGCGGGCATCACGGTGCATCCGGGTCTCGGTGCCGAGACCGTCGCCCGCGGCCCGCTGCGGGCATGGCTGCACCGGCAACACACCGGCCGGCCGCACGTGACGTGGAAGTACGCCGCGTCGATGGACGGTCGCAGCGCGGCCGCCGACGGCACGAGCAAGTGGATCTCCGGTCCCGAGTCGCGTGCGCGCGTGCACGACCAGCGCAGCCGGCTCGACGCCATCATCGTCGGAACCGGCACCGTCCTCACCGACGACCCGTGGTTGACCGCCCGTCTGCCCGACGGCGAACTCGCGCCGCACCAGCCGCTGAGGGTCGTTATCGGTATGCGTGAGATCCCCACCTCCGCAAGAGTTCTCGATGACGCGGCGCCGACGCTGGTGTTGCGCACCCACGACATCGGGGAGGTGCTCGACGCGCTCGGCGACCGACCCGACGTACTGCTCGAAGGCGGCCCTCGGCTCGCGGGCGCCTTCCTCGCAGCGGGCTGCGTCGACCGCATCCAGGCATACCTGGCGCCCGTCGTGCTCGGAGCCGGCGAGGCCGCCGTCGAGGACGCCGGGGTGGGCACGATCTCCGACGCGCTACGGTTCCGCCGGGAACGGGTCGAGACCGTCGGCTCGGACATTCTGTTGACACTCGTCCCGGACCGGGACAACTGACACTCGTCCCGGACCGGGACAACCGACACTCGTCCCGGACCGGGACAACCGAATCGGACCCGGTCGCGGATCGGGAGCTAAGGAGCGGAACATGTTCACCGGCATAGTCGAGGAACTCGGTGAGATCGTCGCGAAGGAGGACCTCGCCGACTCGGCACGCTTCACCGTGCGCGGACCGCTGGTCACCTCCGACGCCGAGCACGGCGATTCGATCGCGGTCAACGGGGTGTGCCTGACGGTCGTCGACGTCCTCGACGGCGGGTCCTTCACCGCCGATGTAATGCAGGAGACGCTGAACCGGTCGTCGCTCGGACAGCTCACGCTCGGCAGCTCCGTCAACCTCGAACGCGCCGCCGCGCTGAACAGTCGCCTCGGCGGCCACCTCGTGCAGGGCCACGTCGACGCCACCGGAGCCGTCGTCTCCCGCACACCCTCGGAGAACTGGACTGTGGTGCGCATCTCGCTCCCGGCCGAAATCTCCCGCTACGTCGTCGAAAAGGGATCGATCACCGTCGACGGTGTCTCGTTGACGGTCTCGGGTCTCGGAGGGGAACGCGGACAGGAGTGGTTCGAGATCTCGCTCATTCCGACCACCCTGTCGCTGACGACGCTCGGCACCGCCGAGCCGGGCACCCTCGTCAACCTCGAGGTCGACGTGATCGCCAAGTACGTGGAGCGCCTGCAGAACGCGCGCTGACGCGTCGTACTGTGGAGATCGACAGTGGACGCGGAGCACGAGTCGTCCGGATACGAGAGTTGGAGTCCAGGGAAGTGACGAGGTTCGACACCATCGAGCGCGCGGTCGCCGACATCGCCGCCGGTAAGGCGGTCGTCGTGGTCGACGACGAAGACCGTGAAAACGAGGGCGACCTCATCTTCGCCGCGGAGAAGGCAACGCCGGAACTCGTGGCGTTCATGGTCCGCTACACGTCCGGGTACCTGTGCGTGCCCCTGGACGGCGAGGACTGCGACCGTCTCGGTCTGCCTCCTATGTACAGCGTCAACCAGGACAAGCACGGCACCGCCTACACGGTCACCGTCGACGCGAGGGAAGGCATCGGCACAGGTATCTCCGCGTCCGACCGCGCCGCCACCATGCGGCTGCTCGCCGACCCGAACTCCACCGCCCAGGACTTCACGCGTCCCGGTCACGTGGTGCCGCTGCGCGCCAAGGAGGGCGGCGTCCTGCGCCGGCCCGGGCACACCGAGGCCGCCGTCGACCTCGCGCGCATGGCCGACCTGCGACCGGCCGGCGTCATCTGCGAGATCGTCTCGCAGAAGGACGAAGGCGAGATGGCGCGCACCGACGAACTGCGGGTCTTCGCCGACGAACACGAACTCGCCCTGATCTCGATCGCGGATCTCATCGCGTGGCGCCGCAAGCACGAGAAGCACGTCGTGCGCGTCGCCGAGGCCCGCATCCCCACCCGGCACGGCGACTTCACGGCCGTCGGCTACCAGAGCATCTACGACGACGTCGAACACGTCGCGCTCGTCCGCGGCGACATCGCCGGCCCGGACGGCGACGGCTCCGACGTGCTCGTGCGTGTGCACTCCGAATGCCTGACCGGCGACGTCTTCGGGTCGCTGCGCTGCGACTGCGGTCCGCAGCTCGACGCCGCCCTCGAGATGGTGGCCGAGGAAGGCCGCGGCGTCGTGCTCTACATGCGTGGCCACGAGGGACGCGGCATCGGCCTGATGCACAAGCTGCAGGCTTACCAGCTGCAGGACTCCGGCTCCGATACCGTCGACGCCAACCTGCAACTCGGCCTGCCCGCCGACGCCCGCGACTACGGCATCGGCGCTCAGATCCTCGTCGACCTCGGTATCTCGTCGATGCGGCTGCTGACCAACAACCCGGCCAAGCGCGTCGGTCTCGACGGCTACGGCCTGCAGATCACCGAACGTGTCCCGATGCCGTTGCGCGCGAACCGCGAGAACATCTCGTACCTGCGCACGAAGCGCGATCGCATGGGCCACGACCTGATCGGTCTCGACGAGTTCGACGAGGGAGACGCCTGATGAGCGGCGAAGGCCTGCCCGACCTGCAGCTCGCCGACGCCGCAGGGCTGAGCCTTGCGATCGTCGCCGGCAGCTGGCACACCGAGATCTCCGACGCCCTCATCGCCGGCGCACAGCGTGTCGCCGAGCAGGCGGGTGTCACCGACGTCACCCTCGAGCGGGTCGCCGGAGCGATCGAGCTTCCCGTCGTCGCGCAGCAGCTCGCCCGCACCCACGACGCGGTCGTCGCGCTCGGCGTGGTGATCCGCGGCGGCACACCGCACTTCGAGTACGTGTGCGACGCCGTGACCTACGGCCTCACCCGGATCGCGCTCGACGAGGGCACCCCCGTGGGCAACGGTGTTCTCACCACCGACACCGAACAGCAGGCCCGCGACCGCGCCGGTCTGCCCGGCTCCGCGGAAGACAAGGGCGGCCAGGCCTGCGCAGCCGCGCTCGACACCGCCGTGACCCTGCGGCGGCTGCGGAAGGCGGCGCGTTGACCCGCGACGAGACCGGCTGGGATCTCGAGGTACGCCCGGAGAAGATGCGGCGCTGGGTCGTCGTGGCGGCAGTCGTCGTCATGGCCATCCACATCTTCGCGGCGCTCGTGCTCCGCGGGGGCGGCGACACCGGCGTGAACCTGCGGGTCGTCGACCAGATCGCGATCCTCGCCATCGGTGTCGTGCTCACCGGAGGCGTCCTGCTGTTCACCCGCCCACGGCTGCGGGCGGGTGCCGACGGCGTCTCCGTCCGCAACGTGGTCGCCGAACGACACATCCCGTGGACCGACGTGCGCGGGCTGTTCTTCGACCAGGGCGCCCCCTGGGCCCGCCTCGAACTGCCGTTCGACGAGTACGTGCCCGTCGTCGCCATCCAGGCGCGCGACGGGGAACGCGCCGTGGACGCGCTCGAGCGTTTCCGCGAACTGGAGTCCCGCTACACCGGCGGAGCCGTCAGCGACAACGACGACGGCGGAGCCGTCAGCGACAACAACGACGGCGGAGCCGTCAGCGACAACAACGACGGCGGAGCCGTCAGCGACAACAACGACGGCGGAGCCGTCAGGGGCGACGACTAGCCTGGACCTGTGCCCGACCCCTCGACATATCGCCCAGCCCCCGGTTCCATTCCCACGGAGCCGGGGGTCTACAAGTTCCGCGACCCGCACGGCCGGGTCGTCTACGTCGGCAAGGCGAAGAATCTCCGGTCCCGCCTGAACTCGTACTTCGCCGACATCGCCTCGCTGCATCCGCGCACCCGTCAGATGGTGACCACGGCGGGCCGGGTCGAGTGGACGGTGGTGCGCACCGAGGTCGAGGCACTCCAACTCGAGTACAACTGGATCAAGGAGTTCGATCCGCGGTTCAACGTCCGCTACCGCGACGACAAGACGTACCCGATGCTCGCGGTCACGTTGAACGAGGAATACCCCCGTCTGTTCGTCTACCGGGGGCCGCGCCGCAAGGGCGTGCGCTATTTCGGTCCCTACTCGCATGCCTGGGCGATCCGCGAGACCCTCGACCTGTTGCTGCGGGTGTTCCCGTCGCGCACGTGCTCGGCCGGGGTCTTCAAGCGGCACGCGCAGATCGGCCGCCCGTGCCTGCTCGGCTACATCGACAAATGCTCCGCGCCGTGTGTCGGACGCGTCTCCGCCGACGAACACCGCCGCATCGTCGAGGACTTCTGCGACTTCCTCGCCGGTCGCACCGACAAACTCGTCCGCGATGTCGAGAAGCGGATGCAGGCCGCCGCGGAGGAACTCGACTTCGAGACCGCAGCCCGCCTGCGCGACGATCTCGGGGCACTGCGCAAGGCACTCGAGAAGCAGGCCGTCGTGCTCGGCGACGGTACCGACGCCGACCTCGTGGCGTTCGCCGGCGACGACCTCGAGGTGGCCGTCCAGGTCTTTCATGTGCGCGGCGGTCGCGTGCGGGGTCAACGCGGCTGGGTCGTCGAGAAGTCCGGCGACGTGCTCGACCGTCCCGAGGACCGCGACATCGAAGGCGTCGAGGCCGCCGAGGGGACCGACGACGCCGAAGAACTCTCGCTGCTCGTCGAACAGTTCCTCACCCAGTTCTACGGCGAGGAGGCCGCGCTCGGCACCGACGACGCGGACGCCACCAGTGCCGTGCCGCGCGAGGTGCTCGTCCCCGCCCTGCCGCCCGACCCGGATGAGATGAGCCGCTGGCTCGGGCGTCTGCGCGGCGGTCCCGTGCGTCTGCGCATCCCGCAGCGCGGCGACAAGAAGGCACTGGCCGACACGGTCGAACGCAACGCCAAGGAAGCACTTGCCCAGCACAAGCTGCGGCGCGCGGGCGACTTCAATGCCCGATCGGCGGCGTTGCAGGGTATCCAGGACGCCCTCGACCTCGACTCGGCGCCGCTGCGTATCGAGTGTGTCGACATCAGCCACGTGCAGGGCACCGACGTCGTCGCATCGCTGGTCGTCTTCGAGGACGGACTGCCCCGCAAGTCCGACTACCGGCACTACGCCATCAAGCACGCCGCGGGCGACGGGCACTCCGACGACGTCGCCTCGATCGCCGAGGTCACCCGCCGGCGTTTCCTCCGCCACAACCGCGACCTCGCCCGACAGGCCGATTCGGACGGATCCGTTCCGGAGGGTGGCGACGGCGGGGACCTCGCGCCCGAAGCAGCACTGGACCCGGCGACGGGCCGTCCGCGCAGGTTCGCCTACCCGCCGAACCTGTTCGTCGTCGACGGTGGTGCGCCGCAGGTCGCGGCCGCGGCCGAGGTCCTCGACGAACTCGGTATCACGGATGTCGCGGTCGTCGGGCTCGCGAAGCGTCTCGAGGAGGTGTGGGTGCCGGGGGAGGAGGACCCGGTGATCCTTCCGCGCACCAGCGAGTCGCTGTACCTGCTGCAGCGTATCCGCGACGAGGCACACCGTTTCGCGATCACCTACCACCGCAGCAAGCGGTCCAAGCGCATGACCGCCTCCGCTCTCGACGGGGTTCGTGGTCTCGGCGACACCCGACGCAAGGCGCTCGTCACCCACTTCGGGTCGGTCGCGCGGCTACGCGAGGCGAGCGTCGAGGAGATCACCGCGGTGCCCGGGATCGGGCAGGCCACGGCGAAAGCCGTCCTCGAGGCGCTGCGGGGCGACGTACCGGCTCCGGCCGAGTCGCCGCAGGACACCGATGCCCCGACTGTCGCGGATGCGAGCGATCCGGCTGCGGCACCTGCGGGTGACCCGACGGCCGCGGATGCGGGCGACCCGACGGCCGCGGATGCGGGCGACACGCCGGTAGGCGATGATGGCTCCGTCGGCGTGTCGGGAGTACGAGCGGAGTCGGAACAGTGACCGAAGTGGGTCGGATCCCGGGGATGGCGGACGGTTCGGAACAGGGTGTCGACGGTGAACGGCCGGCGCAGGCCGAGGTCATCGTCGTCACCGGACTGTCCGGAGCCGGACTGAGTACTGCGGCGACCGCCCTCGAGGATCTCGGGTGGTACGTCGCGGAGAACCTCCCGCCCCAGTTGGTGCTGTCGATGATCGATCTCGCGGTGCAGGCCGAACCTCCGCTGCAACGTCTCGCCGTGGTGATGGACGTGCGCAGCCGGTTGTTCACCGGCGACCTCGAACGCGTCGTCACCGATCTGGCGGCCCGCCCGGTCAACACCCGGGTGCTGTTCCTCGAAGCGGCCGACTCGGTGCTCGTCCGGCGGTTCGAGCAGGTACGCCGCAGTCATCCGCTGCAGTCCGACACGGCCGATCGCACGCTCACCGACGGCATCGCCGTCGAACGCGAGCAGCTCGCTCCCGTGAAGGCCGCGGCCGACCTCGTCATCGACACGTCCGCGCTGTCCGGGCCCGATCTGCGTCGCAAGATCGAGGCGGCCTTCGGCGACGCCACATCCGACACCATCCGGGTGACCGTGGAGTCGTTCGGCTTCAAGTACGGCCTGCCCATGGACTCCGACGTCGTGTGCGACGTGCGGTTCCTGCCGAACCCCCACTGGATCGCCGAATTGCGGCCGCACACCGGGCAGGACGCGGCGGTGCGCGACTATGTACTCTCCCGCGACGGTGCCGAGGACTATCTCGCCACCTATCACCGGCTGCTCGATCTGACGACCGCCGGTTACCGTCGGGAGGGGAAGCGCTACATGACGATTGCAGTGGGCTGCACCGGAGGGAAACACCGGAGCGTGGCGATGGCCGAGGCCCTCGCTGCACGCCTCGAGCAGGCACCGGATCTGACGGTGAACGTGGTGCACCGGGATCTGGGGCGCGAGTGAACGCCGCCGAGACTCCCGACTCCGACAGCACGCCGTACTCCGAGAGCGCTCCGAGCTCCGGGGCGGTGCCCGGCCCCGCGATCACTGCTCTCGGTGGCGGACACGGCCTGTACGCGACGCTCAGTGCCGTCCGGCGCCTCACCGACCGGGTCACCGCCGTGGTGACCGTCGCCGATGACGGAGGGTCCTCGGGACGGCTGCGCGCCGAACTCGGCGTCGTCCCACCCGGCGACCTGCGCATGGCGCTCGCAGCGCTCGCCGGCCGCGACGACGAGGTCCGGGTGTGGACCGAGACCGTCCAACACCGCTTCGGGGGCACGGGCGCCCTCGCCGGGCACTCGGTCGGCAACTTGATCCTCGCCGGGCTCGCCGAGGTCGCGGGCGACACCGTCACCGCCCTCGACATGCTCGCCCGCGTCCTCGACGTGCGCGGCCGTGTGCTGCCCATGTCGCCGATCCCGCTCGACATCGAGGCCGACGTGTCGGGACTCGAATCCGACCCGCGGGTGAGCCGCTGCATCCGGGGGCAGGTCGCGGTGGCGACCACCCCGGGCAAGGTGCGCCGGGTCCGGCTGATTCCCGCCGATCCGCCGGCCTGCCCGCCCGCGCTCGACGCGGTGTGCGAGGCCGATCTCGTGGTGCTCGGCCCGGGATCCTGGTTCTCGAGCGTCATCCCGCACGTGCTCGTCCCGGACCTGCACGAGGCGCTGGTCCACACGACGGCGCTCAAGGTCCTCGTGCTCAACCTCGCGGCGGAACCGGGGGAGACCGCAGGCTTCTCCGCGGAACGCCACCTGCACGTTCTCGCCCAGCACGCCCCCGATTTCCGTGTCGACCACGTCGTCGTGGATGCTGCCTCGGTACCGGAAGGACGCGAGCGCGAGCACCTGAGCCGGTCCGCGGCCCGATTCGGAGCGGACGTCTCGTTCGTCGACGTCGCCGAGACCGGTACGCATCGACACGACCCCGCCAAGTTGGCGGGGGCACTGGAAACATGTCTGTCCTCGCGCGGTGGAGTCCGTGCCACGCGCGGGGGTGGGAGGGAGAGCGTCTCGTGGCAATGACAGCGGAGGTCAAGGACGAGCTGAGCAGGTTGTCGGTCACCAGGATCAGCAACCGCAAGGCCGAGGTGTCCGCCCTCCTGCGCTTCGCCGGGGGATTGCACATCGTCGCCGGGCGAGTGGTCGTCGAGGCCGAGGTCGACCTCGGATCGATCGCACGTCGCCTCCGCCGCGAGATCTTCGAGCTCTACAGCTATCCCGCGGAGATTCAGGTGCTCGGCGCGGGTGGTCTGCGCAAGAGCTCCCGGTACATCGTCCGTGTCGGGAAGGACGGTGAGGCGCTGGCCCGCCGCACCGGTCTGCTCGACGGTCGCGGACGACCGGTGCGCGGACTGCCGGCACAGGTGGTCGGCGGCAGCGTCTCCGACTCCGCCGCGGCGTGGCGCGGGGCGTTTCTCGCCCACGGCTCGCTCACCGAACCGGGCCGTTCCTCGGCGCTCGAGGTGAGCTGCCCCGGCCCGGAGGCCGCCCTCGCGCTCGTCGGCGCCGCCCGCCGGCTCGGCGTCACTGCCAAGGCGCGTGAGGTGCGCGGCGCCGACCGGGTGGTGATCCGCGACGGCGAGGCCATCGGCGCGCTGCTCACCCACATGGGCGCGCAGGACACCCGGCTGGTCTGGGAGGAGCGCCGCATGCGCCGGGAGGTGCGGGCGACCGCGAACCGCCTCGCCAACTTCGACGACGCCAATCTGCGCCGGTCCGCACGCGCCGCCGTGGCGGCCGCCGCGCGGGTCGAGCGGGCGCTGGCGATCCTCGGCGCCGACGTGCCCGACCACCTCGCTGCCGCCGGCGCGCTGCGCGTGCAGCACCGTCAGGCGTCCCTCGAGGAGCTCGGCCAGCTCGCCGATCCGCCGATGACCAAGGACGCCGTCGCGGGACGGATCCGCCGCCTGCTGTCGATGGCGGATCGTCGCGCGAAGGAACTCGGGATCCCCGATACGGAGTCGGCCGTCACCGCTGAGTTGCTGGACGAGGCATAGCGGGGCAGGCTTGCAAGGGAGTTCGCGCCACGACCGGGCGGCTCCCCACAGTACGACCGAACCCCACTAGGGTGAAGGTCACACAAGTACGACCATCGGAATACTGGGCAAAGGAGCTTCATTGTGACTGTCCGCGTAGGCGTGAACGGATTCGGACGCATCGGGCGCAACTTCTTCCGGGCGGTCGAGGCACAGAAGGCACTCGGCACCACCGACATCGAGATCGTTGCCGTCAACGACCTCACCGACAACGACACCCTCGCGACGCTCCTGAAGTACGACTCGATCCTGGGGCGCCTCGACAAGGACGTGCATGTCGAGGGCGACGACATCGTCGTCGGCGATCGGAAGATCAAGGCCCTCTCGATCAAGGAGGGCCCCTCCGCTCTTCCGTGGGGCGACCTCCGTGTCGACGTCGTCGTCGAGTCCACCGGCATCTTCACCAACGCCGCCAAGGCGAAGGGGCACATCGACGCCGGCGCCAAGAAGGTCATCATCTCGGCGCCTGCCACCGACGAGGACATCACCATCGTCATGGGCGTCAACCACGACAAGTACGACGGCACGCAGAACATCATCTCCAACGCCTCGTGCACCACGAACTGCCTCGGCCCCCTCGCCAAGGTGCTGAACGACGAGTTCGGCATCGAGAAGGGCCTGATGACCACGATCCACGCGTACACCCAGGACCAGAACCTGCAGGATGGACCGCACAAGGATCTGCGTCGCGCCCGCGCTGCCGCCCTGAACATCGTCCCCACCGGCACAGGCGCCGCCAAGGCCATCGGCCTCGTGCTCCCCGAGCTGCTCGGCAAGCTCGACGGCTACGCGCTGCGCGTCCCGGTCCCGACCGGCTCGGTCACCGACCTCACCGCGACCCTCACCAAGAAGGCCACCGCCGATGAGGTCAACGCCGCACTGAAGGCTGCCGCGGAGGGTCCGCTGAAGGGCATCCTGAAGTACAACACCGATCCGATCGTGTCCTCGGACATCGTCACCGACCCGCACTCGTCGATCTTCGACGCGCCTCTGACCAAGGTCATCGACGAGCAGGTCAAGGTCGTCTCGTGGTACGACAACGAGTGGGGCTACTCGAATCGTCTTGCCGACCTCGTCGGTCTCGTCGGCAAGTCTCTTTGAAACTCGTAGAACAGGACATTTGAACAGTGGCAGTTCAGACCCTCGAGGATCTGCTCGACGCAGGTGTGGAGGGTCGGGGCGTACTCGTGCGCTCCGACCTCAACGTCCCGCTCGACGGCGACACGATCACCGACGCCGGCCGCATCCTCGCGTCCGCGCCCACCATCCGCACGCTCGCGGAGGCCGGGGCCAAGGTCGTCGTGACCGCGCACCTCGGCCGCCCCAAGGGCGAGCCGGATCCGAAGTACTCGCTCGCGCCCGTCGCAGCGAAACTCGGTGAGGTGCTCGACCGCAACGTCCAGCTCGCCTCCGACGTCGTCGGCCAGGATGCGCTGGCGCGTTCCGAAGGGCTGACCGACGGCGACATCCTCCTGCTCGAGAACGTCCGCTTCGACGCTCGCGAGACCAGCAAGGACGATGCCGAGCGGCTCGCCTTCGCCCGTGAGCTCGTCGAGCTCGTCGGCGACGACGGCGCATTCGTCTCCGACGGCTTCGGTGTCGTGCACCGCAAGCAGGCGTCGGTCTACGACGTCGCGACGCTGCTCCCGCACTACGCGGGTGGTCTCGTCGCGGCCGAGGTCGACGTGCTCGCCAAGCTCACCACCGACACCGAGCGTCCGTACGCCGTGGTGCTCGGCGGCTCGAAGGTCTCCGACAAGCTCGGGGTCATCGAGGCGCTCGCACCCAAGGTCGACACGCTCGTAATCGGTGGCGGCATGTGCTTCACCTTCCTTGCGGCACAGGGCTACTCGGTCGGCACGTCGCTGCTCGAGGAGTCGATGATCGACACCTGCAAGCAACTGCTCGAACGCTTCGGCGACGTCATCCACATCCCTCAGGACGTGGTGGTGGCCGACAAGTTCGCGGCCGACGCACAGTCGCAGACCGTCGCGGCCGACTCCATCCCCGACGGATGGATGGGCCTCGACATCGGACCGGAGTCCGTGCGGCGCTTCGCCTCGCTCCTCGGCTCGGCGAAGACGGTGTTCTGGAACGGCCCGATGGGCGTGTTCGAGTTCGAGAACTTCGCGGCGGGCACGAAGGGTGTAGCGGAAGCGATCATCGAGGCCACCGGCAAGGGCGCGTTCAGCGTCGTCGGTGGCGGCGACTCCGCTGCGGCCGTGCGGTCGCTCGGACTCGGTGAGGACCGCTTCTCCCACATCTCCACCGGTGGTGGCGCCTCCCTCGAGTACCTCGAGGGCAAGGAACTGCCCGGCATCGCAGTTCTGGAGGGCTGACGGTCATGGCACGGACACCGCTCATCGCGGGCAACTGGAAGATGAACCTCAACCACCTCGAGGCCATCGCCCTGGTGCAGAAGATCGCGTTCACCCTTCCCGAGAAGTACCTCGAGAAGGTCGACGTGACGGTCATCCCGCCGTTCACCGGCATCCGCTCGGTGCAGACCCTCGTCGAGGGCGACAAGCTCGGCATCACCTACGGAGCCCAGGACATCTCGGTCCACGACTCCGGCGCCTACACCGGCGAGATCTCCGGCGCGATGCTCGCGAAGCTCGGCTGCACCTACGTGATCGTCGGGCACTCCGAGCGTCGCACCCTGCACGGTGAGACCGACGAGATCGTCCGCGACAAGACCAAAGCCGCGCTGCGGCACGGTCTCACTCCGATCGTGTGCGTCGGCGAAGGACTCGACGTCCGCGAAGCCGGCAACCACGTCGAGTACAACGTCGAGCAGTTGAAGAACTCGCTCGCCGGCCTGTCCGCCGACGAGATCGCAAAGATCGTCGTCGCGTACGAGCCGGTCTGGGCCATCGGCACGGGCAAGGTCGCTTCGGCGGCCGACGCGCAGGAGGTGTGCGCCGCGGTGCGCAGCACCCTCGCCGAACTGGCCTCGCCCGAGGTCGCGGCATCGGTCCGAGTCCTGTACGGCGGGTCGGTCAACGCCAAGAACGTCGGTGAGCTCATCGCTCAGACCGACGTCGACGGCGGTCTCGTGGGAGGCGCCTCCCTCGAGGCCGACGAATTCGCTCAGCTGTCGGCGATCGCCGCAGGCGGTCCGCTCCTCTAGAGCGACCGGCATCGGGCGGGGTGCAGGATCTCGACGAGATGCTGCATCCCGCCCGCATTTCGCCCACCCGGCGTCCCCGGCACACCCGCAGCGTCCCCACAGGACGAGCGGGTAAGCTGACGCCGACGTCGCCCACCATCCGAAGGACATCGAACACCGACATGGAACTGTTCCTGGACATCCTCCTGATCGTCACGAGCCTGTTGCTCATCCTGCTGGTGCTGCTGCACCGCGGTAAGGGCGGTGGTCTGTCCAGCCTGTTCGGTGGCGGAGTCCAGTCCAATCTCTCGGGCTCGACGGTGGCGGAGAAGAACCTCGACCGTCTCACCGTCTTCACCGGCATCATCTGGGTGATCTCGATCCTCGGCATCGGACTGCAGATCAAGTTCAGCTGATCCCCGCACGTGCACGGACGCTGCCGCGGTCGCGCCCCGGCCGCCGGGCACAGATACTGGCCGTATGACGGACACTGTGCCTGCCTCTGCTACCGAACCCCTCCGCGAGGACATCCGCCTGCTCGGCGGCATCCTCGGCAACGTCATCCGTGAGCAGGCAGGACCCGAGACCTTCGACCTGGTCGAATCGGCCCGGGTGGAGAGTTTCCGGATCCGGCGCTCCGAGATCGACCGCACCGAACTCGCCGAACGCTTCGCCGGCGTCGCCACCGACGACCTGATTCCTGTCGCCCGGGCGTTCAGCCATTTCGGTCTGCTCGCCAATCTCGCCGAGGATCTGCACCGCGAACGACGTCGAGCCCTGCACGTGCGCGCAGGCGACCCACCGCAGGACAGCAGCCTCGCCGCCACCTACGCCAAGCTCGACGCCGCCGGTCCGGGTCTCGATGCCGACACCGTGACCGACGCGCTCGCGTCGGCTCTCGTCGCCCCCGTCATCACCGCTCATCCCACCGAGACCCGCCGACGCACCGTCTTCGACGTCCAGACCGCCGTCACCGAACTCATGCGGCGCCGGGAGAGGACCGACGAACCCGCCGCGCTCGAGGAAATCGACCGCGCCCTGTACCGGCACATCCTGACCCTCTGGGACACCGCGCTCATCCGGCTCGCGCGCCTGAGGATCATCGACGAGGTCGACAACGGTCTGCGCTACTACGACCTCGCACTGTTCGACGTCGTTCCCGCCCTCAACGCCGAAGTACGACGCGAACTCCGGCGACGCTGGCCCGACGCGGCGGTGCTCACCGAACCGCTGGTCCGGCCGGGAACCTGGATCGGCGGCGACCGCGACGGCAACCCCAACGTCGACGGCGAGGTCGTCACCACGGCCGCGAATCGCGCCTGTGAGACCGCGCTGCGACATCACCTCACCGAACTCGCCGCGCTCGAACGCGAACTGTCGATGTCCGAACGCACCGCGACCATCAGCAGCGCCCTGAAGAAGCTCGCCGACGACTCGGGCGACGACAATCCCGCCCACAGCGACGAGCCGTACCGACGCGCCGTACACGGTATCCGCGCTCGCCTCACCGCCACCGCGGACAGGCTGCTGCCCGGCGTGGATCTGCCCCACACGGTGCGTATCCCGTGCGAGCCCTATGCCACCCCGGCCCGCCTGCACACCGACCTGAACATCGTCGACGCCTCGCTGCGCGCCGGCGGAGCGACCGTGATTGCCGACGATCGACTCGCGCACCTGCGCAGCGCCGTCGAGGTCTTCGGCTTCCACCTCGCGCCACTCGACCTGCGTCAGAATTCCGAGGTCCACGAGAACGTCGTCGCCGAACTGCTCTCCTGGGCGGGAGTGACCGACCGCTACCGCGACCTGCCGGAGGACGACAAGGTCGCGCTGCTCACCGCGGAGTTGCGGATCCGCCGCCCGCTCACCACCCCCGACGCCCACCTGTCGGACGAGACAGCCAAGGAACTGGGCATCCTGCGTGCTGCCGCCGACGTGGTCCGTCGCATCGGACCGGCCGCCATCGAGCACTACATCATCAGCATGTGCACCTCGGTGTCCGATCTGCTCGAGGTCGAGGTCCTGCTCAAGGAGGTCGGGCTGCTCGACCTCGACCGCGGCTATCCGCGCAGCACGGTGCAGGTCATCCCGCTGTTCGAGACGATCGACGACCTGCGCGGCGGTGCCGCCACGCTGACCGCCGCCCTCGCCGTGCCCGAGTTCCGCAGCCTCGTCGACGGACACGACGGACTGCAGGAGATCATGCTCGGCTACTCCGATTCCAACAAGGATGGCGGTTATCTCACCGCCAACTGGGCGCTCTACCGCGCGGAACTCGATCTCGTCGAGGCGGCGCGCACCGCCGGGATCCGGCTGCGCCTGTTCCACGGTCGCGGCGGCACCGTCGGTCGCGGTGGCGGACCGAGTTACGACGCCATCCTGGCCCAGCCTCCCGGCGCGGTCCAGGGCTCGTTGCGTCTGACCGAGCAGGGCGAGGTCATCGCCGCGAAGTACCGCGAACCGGTGCTCGCCCGCCGCAACCTCGAGGCGCTCGTCTCGGCGACCCTCGAGTCGAGCTTGCTCGATGTCGAAGGCCTCGGGAAGGACGCGCCGGAGGCCTACCGCATCCTCGACGAACTTGCCGACCTCGCTCGCGCCGCGTACAGCCGACTCGTGCACGAGACACCGGGATTCGTCGAGTACTTCACCACCGCGACGCCGGTCTCGGAGATCGGTGCCCTCAACATCGGCAGCCGTCCCGCCTCCCGTAAGCAGACGAAGGCGATCAGCGACCTGCGGGCCATCCCGTGGGTGCTCTCGTGGACCCAGAGCCGCGTGATGCTCCCCGGCTGGTACGGCACGGGAACGGCTGTGCAGGACTGGGTGGCCGGTGATCCGGACCGGTTGGCGACCCTGCAGGATCTCTACCGTCGCTGGCCGTTCTTCCGTTCGGTGCTGTCGAACATGGCGCAGGTGCTCGCCAAGTCCGATCTCGGCCTGGCCGCCCGGTACTCCGAACTCGTCGAGGACACCGAACTGCGCGAGCGGGTGTTCGGCAGCATCGTCGACGAGCACGCCCGTACAGTCGACGCCTACCGGCAGATCACGGGCTACGACTCGCTCGTCGCGGATAATCCGGCGCTCGAGCGGTCGCTGCACAACCGGTTCCCGTATCTCGAACCGCTCAACCACCTGCAGGTCGAGTTGCTGCGCCGGTTCCGTGCCGGTGAGGACACCGACCGTGTCCGGCGCGGTATCCAGATCACGATGAACGGTCTCGCCACGGCGTTGCGCAACAGCGGTTAGAAAAAATTTCTCGTCGGGCGTCGATCCGGCAGGTGTCCGTTCGTCGTGATGGTGTAGGACGAACACCACACAGACGGGAGCGACCGCCATGAAGTACATGCTGTTGATCTACGCATCCACGACCGACGAGGCCACCTGTACCGTCGAGGACTGGCAGGACTACGAGAAGGCGATGCGCGACGCGGGTGTCCTCGTGTCCGGGCACGCCCTGCAGGATCTCGTCACCGCGACGACCGTGCAGGTCGACGCGGACGGACGACGCACGGTGACCGACGGACCGTTCGGCGAGAGCCGCGAGGTGCTCGGCGGATACGACGTCATCGACGTCGGCAGCCTCGACGAGGCACTCGACTGGGCGGCACGCTGTCCCGGATCGCGGGACGGCGGCACGGTCGTCGTGCGGCCGATCGCCGACTTCGGGGACTGAGCGATGGGGGAGCCGGCCTCGGCCGTCGAGTCGGTGTTCCGCGAGGAACACGGCCGGCTCCTCGCCGCGCTCGTCCATCGCTTCGGCGACCTCGACCTCGCCGAGGAGGTCGCATCGGAGGCACTCGAGGCGGCGCTCGTGCACTGGCCGGTCGACGGTGTGCCCGAGCGTCCGGGCGCTTGGCTGCTCACCACGGCCAGGCGCCGAGCGCTGGATCGGGTGCGCCGCGACCGCGTGTATGCGACGCGACTGGCGGAACTCGCCGTCGACACCGAACGTCGCGCGTCGTACGAACCGCCCGATGCCGGAGAACTGACGGACGACCGCCTCGAACTGTTCTTCACGTGCGCCCACCCCGCCCTCGCGGCGGACGACCGCGTCGCGCTGATCCTGCGCTGCCTCGGTGGTCTCACGACGAACGAGGTCGCGCGGGCCTTCCTCGTCCCGTCGCCGACGATGGCCCAGCGGATCGTGCGGGCCAAGAAGAAGATCCGCGGTGCCCGCATCCCGTTCCGGGTACCCGGACCGGACGAGCTGCCGGAGCGCCTGCCGGTGGTGCTCGCGGCGCTGTACTCGATCTTCACCGAGGGCTATGCCGCGAGCAGCGGTGAACATCTGCAACGCCTCGCCCTCGCAGAGGAGGCGGTCCGCCTCACCCGCATCCTGCACCGTCTGATGCCGACGGAACGGGAGGTGAGCGGGTTGCTCGCGCTGATGCTGCTCGTCCATGCCCGCCGGGACGCACGCACCGCCCCGACCGGCGCCGTCATGCTGCTCGACGTGCAGGACCGCACCCGATGGGACCGCGCGATGATCGAGGAGGGCAGCGCATTGGTGGTCGCCGCACTCACCGGACGACCACCCGGCCCGTACGGGGTGCAGGCCGCGATAGCCGCGTTGCACGACGAGGCGAGCGACGTCGACAGCACCGACTGGCCGCAAATCGTCGCCCTCTACGACGTACTGACCGCCCTGAGCCCGTCACCGATCGTCGCACTGAACCGCGCCGTGGCGGTCGCGATGCGCGACGGGCCCGCGGCCGGACTCGAACTCCTCGACGGACTCGCCGACGAGCCGAGTATCCGCGACTACGGACCGTACGTGGTGGCACGAGCCGAGTTGCTGGCTCGGGTCGGCCGGAAAGGTGAAGCGGCCGAAGCGTATCGGCGGGCGCTCGAGCTCGCCGGTACCGAACCCGAGCGGCGCCACCTCAGGGCGAGGTCGGCGGAGCTGTCGCGTTCACGGGAGTTGTGACCGACCCCGGTGCGCCGAGACCTCCGATGGCGATCGTGCCCCGCCGAGGATCTCACGAGTTCCTCGCCCGATGAGCCACCAGATGCGGCTCATCCGGGTCGGCGTCGCCGTCGCGCTCGTCTGTTCCGGCAGTCCTCGAATCCACCGCCGACGTCGGAGTGGACGCCCGTGAACCAGACCTCCTCGATCCGGTCGTTGGCGACCTCGTCCACCTTGTACGGCCTGCGGTACTCGTCGATGGAGATTTCCGGTGGTGCTCGTCGGGCGGATCACTGCAGCGAAAGGCGCCGGTCAGCGGTATTCGTCGACCAGGTCGAGGTAGTCGTCCCACAACGGCGGGCGGGTGCCGGCCAGTGCTGCGTCGAGGCGGTCGAGGTAGTACTGCCACCCCGGCCCGATCTCTCCGGCCTCCGAGCGCGGGACGTGCCGGTGTGTGAACTCGAGGGTGGTGACCTTCCCGACCTGACGCAGCACCACCTCGAGCTGCCACCCGTCCACGTCGACGGCGAATCCCTCGGGGGGAGAACACCGGAGGATGTCGACGTAGGTGGTGGCCGAATCGTGGTCGTCCGTCATGGTCAGGAGTACACGGCCCGTAGCGGGGTCGCCGATGTACGTGCCGTACCAACGGCCCAGCTTCTCCGAATCGGTGAGTGCCGCCCAGACCTCACCGATCGGGAGCAGGAAGTTGCGGTGGTATATCAACCGCACCAGCGACGAGTCGCTCGGGCAATCGCGCTCCGGGCTCACTTCGCCTGTGATCGTCCTCGGCGTGCTCATCACGGCTCCTCTCGATGGGCGCTCGCCTTATCGAAATTGTCCTGCATCCGGCTGCCGGTGCGGTCCGTTTCACCGCGATGGGTCCTCCCGCTGTGTAGTGCGCTGCTCGAATCCGTTCACAGGATCGTCCCGATCCGGCACGGCGGGGTGAACCGTCGGTACAGGGACGAGATCCTCGAACTCGGATGGCGGCAGTCGTGGAGGTCGTTGTCCGGCACTTCGGTCCTCACGGATACCGGTTCACCGACGACGGGAGCCTCTGCGATCCTCACCAGCCCAGTGGCGAATGCCGCCACCGGCACCGCCACGCTGGTCACGAGCATGCACCACAACGTGACAGTGTGCAGACGGCGGCGGGAACGAGCCTCGGTGCCGCCGAGATGTGTCTCCGCTGTGGCGCGGAGGGGGACGACATATCCGTGGCGGATCAGCCCCTCCCAGGGCCACTGCCGCTGCGGGTCGGTCGGTACGCGACGTTCGAGCGGTGCGCACACGAGCGTCCGGCCGTTCCGTGTCGGTGATGTGCAATCGCGAAGGCGTCGCATTGCGCAGTCCGGCAGGTGCCGTGTCCGAGGCCGGCGCAAGAACGTCGGCGCGACGCTCGTCGCCGGGACGATCAGCAGGAGCATCGTCCCGGTCTCGGAGTGCCTCCAGGACGGACGCGAACCGGTTGCTCTCCCTCTTCTGCAACATGATTCCCACACCGTCGCACCGATCGGCCGTGTTCGAATCCTGCACGCCCCGGGCGCGGACGGCACGGGTAGCGCGCTACCCGATTTCCGTGGATCGCTCCACCGGTCCGTGCGACCCGCCGGACGATCCGGACGACATTCCGCAATCGTTCCACGACATCTCGTACGCTGCACCACGGCAACGACGAGGGGGCGACGTGGACGACCCGCAGCACGGGTACTGGAACAGGCGGCGTTTTCTCGCCGGGACGGCCGCGGCGATGGCGGCGTTGATCGGCACCGCAGGGGTGCTCGCGAGCGAAGCCGACGCGAGTCCGCTGAACGAGACGCCGCCCGTACGCGACACGATCAACGGGGTGCTCGCGTTCGTCGCACCCGGCAACGACCCGTACTCGCACCAACAGGGCGTGTGGACCGACCGGCCCGGCGGCGTCACCGCCGGCACTGCGGAATCCCTCGAGCGAACCCTGGACCAGGCCTCGCCGATGCCGCTGCTCGGACCCGAGGCGGGCAACCTGCCCGGCGCCGCGGCGATCGCGGTGCTGCTCAACACTTTCGGTGTCACCGCCGACCCGCGTTCGGTGAGTGGTCCGTTCGCAGCGCCGTTCGCGAACCTGAGTCATGCCGCGAAGGCGCAGGTCTTCGAATGGCTCGACACCGACCCGCGTTTCGAAGGTCTGGTGCTGAAATTCGTGGTCAACGCGATTCCCACGCTGGCGGCCTTCGCGGCGTTCTCGGAGGTCTCCGCGTACAACCGTACTCGGCGCGAGCTCACGGGGCGGCCGGTCGGCTGGGAGTTGAGCCGCTATGCAGGGCCGAGTGACGGGTGGGACGAGTTCCTGGGCTACTACGGCGAAATCGACGAGGTGGAGGGATAGATGACCGACGTCATCGTCATCGGCGCCGGGGGTGGCGGACCCGTCGTGGCCAAGGAACTCGCGGCGCGCGGGCTCGACGTGCTCGTTCTCGAAGCAGGTCCCCGCTTTGCCGACCCGGAGAACGAGTGGACCCATTTCGAGGACGACCTCAACAATCCGATCACCGGGCTGTTCCGCCACGGACCGGGAGACCGCTCGGGCACGCCGTGGCTCCGAGATCTGCCTCAGAATTCGTTCGTGTGGCAGGTATCCGGCGTCGGTGGCACCACGCTCCACTTCTTCGGCAACTCGCCGCGGGCGGCACCCGGCGTATTCTCCGGATACGACGGCGCCGACCGCGACATGTACGACACGGCGCACCTGTTCCCCTTCGGATACGACGAACTGCGTCCCTACTACGAGTGGGTGGAGGCCACGCTGCCGGTGCAGACTGCCCCGATGGGCGCCAAGGAGCAGTTGTTCCTGCGGGGAGCAGCGGCCATGGGTCTGCCACACCAGACCTCGCTCGATACCACCGTGGCCGCCCACCGCGCACAGCAGAACGCGATCCTCCAACCCGGTGGTACCGCCGGCCGCACCCGCGACCGTGCGCGTCTGCACCATCCCGAAGCGCGGGGCTGCACGATGTGCGGGCACTGCTATCAGGGCTGTTATCTGCCGCTGGGGGCGCCGCGGAATCTCAAGGCCAGACGCTCCACCGACAATTCGTACGTCCCGATGATGCTCACCGCGGACGCGTGGTCCCCCCAGGGGCGTGCCGTCACCCTGATCGCCGATGCAGTGGTCTTCGAGATCCTCGTCGAGGAGGTGAACGGGGAGACCGTGGCGCGCGGAGTGCGGTTCACGACGGGAGAGGACGAGCACGAAGCTACTGCCCCGGTGGTGGTGCTGGCGGCCGGGTGCATCGAGAGCCCACGATTGTGGCTGAACTCGGCGCTGCCGAATCCGAACGGCTGGGTCGGCCGCGGCCTCACCGACCACCACATGGACGCGGTCTTCGGCGTCTTCGACGAGTACACCGGGCAGACGCGCGGCCCGGGTTCCAACGCGCGCGTCGATCTGCCCGGCTACGGCGGGATCGAGCAGGTCGGCCTGCCCCCGGCATTGATCGCGTACGCGCTGAACTTCAGCGACTCCGGCATCCACGGGTACGGACGTGCCGGAGGCGTCGTCGATTCCGCGGGGGCCGACAGCGTGGGGAGGCTCGTCGGACGCGACCTGCTCGATACGATGGCCGACGCCGACCGGGTCCTCGCGGCGCTCGTCATCTCGGACGACGACGTCGAACCGGACAACCGCGTGACGCTTTCGCCGATCCTGTACCCGGACGAAGCAGGTCTGGCGCCGCGGGTGACCGTGCAGCATCGTCGGCGCTCGGCGCGTACCCGCCGCAATCGTGACCACGCGACCCGCAAGGCCGTCGAGTTGATGAGAGCGGCGGGCGCGAAGAGGGTGCATCGCTGCGACTGGCCACCGCTGATCCTGCACTCGCAGTCGAGCATGCGGATGGGAGTGAGCGACCGGGATTCGGTGCTCGACGCCGACGCGGAGGCCCGGTGGGTGAAGAGACTGTTCGTCGCCGACAACTCGGCGCTCGCCAACAGTCTCGGAGGTCCGAACCCGACGTTGACGACGCAGGCGATCGCCACCCGCACGGCCGAGAAGATCTTCGCGAAGTACTTCGACGGTGACTCCTGGGTGGCACGGGAGAACCCGGTGTCGTCGATCGACGACCGCGTCACCGCCGCGGTGATCGAACGGGGTATCTGACCGCTCGATCCCGGATCGGACCGGCCGATTTCGTCCCGAGTGGAACCGTCGGGCGTCCCGGCGCGTCGAACGAGACAGAGGGCCGTGACGACAACGGTCCACGACGGGAGGAGCTCACCGGCATGGACCCACGAACGGTGCGATGTGTCCCGGGCCGATCACCGTTGCGCGCACTGCGCTCGACGGCAGGTCCGCGATCGATGAATCGGATGCGGTGTGTGCGAACCGGTGTCGACGACGGCGACACCGCCGGTACTTCGGAGGGGCGCCGTGTGGAGACGGACGACGCCGACGATCCCGACTTCGACGGCGCGGGCGCATGACGGCCGGATCGCCGATCACGGCGTCGGACTCCCGACGCTCCGCCCGGTCACTGCGCCGGGAGTTGCTCTGCGGCAGCCGGATCGAGGAACCACACGGTGCGTTCGGTGCCGTGGGCGCCCGCGGACGGGAAGTCCTCCGGTGCGGCACCGCCCACGGCCGCCGCGACGGCCTCCGCCTTGGCGGCACCGGTGACCAGCAACCAGACCTGCCGCGCCCGCTGCACGGCGGGCAGCGTCAGCGTCACCCGGGCCGGCGGCGGCTTCGGGGAGTCGTCGACACCCACCACGAAACGCTCCGACTCGCGCACCGCGTCGGTGTGGGGGAACAGCGAATTGATGTGTCCCTCACCGCCCATGCCGAGCAGGTGCACGTCGAAGACCGGCACGGTGCCGTCGGGGGAGTGCGCCGCGAGGAGTTCGGCGTACCGCTGGGCCGAGTCCTCCGGTGTGCTGCACCCGTCCTCGCCGAGCGCCGGCATGGTGTGGATGCGTGCCGGGTCGATCGGCACGTGGTCGAGCAGAGCCCCACGGGCCTGCACCTCGTTGCGATCCGGATCGCCCGGCGGCAGGAAACGCTCGTCGCCGAAGTAGACGTTCACCGCCGACCAGTCGATGGCGCCCTGGTCGCGACGCACGTGCTCGAGCATCGCGATACCGGTACCGCCGCCGGTGAGCACGACGTGGGCCTGCACCCGCTCGCGCTGCGCGGCGACGACGGCATCGACGAAGGCGGACGCCGCGGCGCGGGCGACCTCGTCGGCGTCGGCGAAACGCCGGATCTCGGACGGAGTGCGGGCCGTGTCAGACATAATCCACCTTCGGCAGGGCCGACAACGCGGCTTCGTAGACTTCGTCGGGATCGAGGCGACGCAGTTCCTCGGCGAGACATTCGGCCGAGTTCCGGCGCGCCAGGCTGATCAGCGAATCGGGCTTGTGGGTGCGTTCGAGGGTCGCCACGCGACCTTCCTGCGGGCGTTCCAGGGCGATCGTCTGCGACGCCGTGCGCAGTTCCACCCTCAGCTCGCCGACGGATCGCTCGACGGGGCAGTCGAGACGGCTCGCGAGCCACCCCGCGATCAGATCGACGGCCGGTTCGGTCCGCAGCCCCGACACGCGTGCCGAGAGCACTGGCTCGTAGGGCGGCTGATCGAGTGCCGAGACCAGCAGCGCCCGCCAGTAGGTGATGCGGGCCCAGGCCAGATCCGTGTCGCCCGGCCGGTAACCGGACAGGCGGGTCGCGAGATCGGCACGCGGGTCGTCGGAGTTGGTCACGTCGGTGATGCGGCGGACGGCGAGACGACCCACCGGGTCCTCGGCCGGGACCGCGGGGGCCTGGTTGGGCCACCACGCGACGACGGGGGTGTCCGGAAGGAGGAAAGGCACCACGACCGATTCCTGATGTTCACCGAGTTCGCCGTGCAGGGCGAGGATCAATGCCTCGGAGGCACCCGCTTCACCGGCGACCCGGATCTCCGCGTCGAGCCGCGACGGACCGTCCTGTCGTCCGCGACCGACGACGATGACGCGGCAGGGATGTTCCTTCGACGCCTCGGTGGCGGCCGTGATCGCGGCGTCGAGGCCTCGCGCGTCGCCGGCGCACACGATAAACGTGAGAACACGGCCCTGCGTGACCATTCCACTCGACCGTCGCAGCTCCACCAGCTTGCGACTGATGGCATTCGCGGAGGTGTTGCGCAACTGGAGCCTCACGGACGCCTCCATTCCCGGCCGGTACGCCGCAGCATCTCGTCGGCCGATTGCGGACCCCAGGTGCCGGACTCGTAGGGTTCCGGTCGCCCGTTCGCCGCCCAGTGCTCGAGCACCGGATCGAGGATCTTCCAGGACAATTCGACTTCCTCGTCCACCGGGAACAGTGACGGGACGCCGAGGAGCACGTCGAGGATCAGGCGCTCGTAGGCCTCGGGGGAGGAGACCGTGAATGCCTGGCCGTAACTGAAGTCCATGTTCACGTCCCGGACCTCCATCTCGGAGCCGGGCACTTTCGACCCGAAGCGCATCGTGATGCCCTCGTCGGGCTGCACGCGGATCACCAACGCGTTCTGACCGAGCTCCTCGGTCATGGTCTTGTCGAACGGCAGGTGCGGGGCCCGCTTGAAGACCACCGCGATCTCGGTGACGCGGCGGCCGAGGCGCTTGCCGGTGCGCAGGTAGAAGGGCACACCCGCCCAGCGGCGGGTGTCGACCTCGAGGGTGATGGCCGCGTACGTCTCGGTGGTCGAATCCGCCGCGAAACCCTTCTCCTCGAGCAGTCCGACGACCTTCTCGCCGCCCTGCCAGCCGGATGCGTACTGGCCGCGCGCGGTGGTCTCGTCGAACGGCTCCGCCGGCCGGGTCGCCGACAGCACCTTGATCTTCTCCGCGTGCAGCTCCGACGCCGCGAAGCTCACCGGTTCCTCCATCGCGGTGAAGGCGAGCAGCTGCAGGAGATGGTTCTGGATGACGTCGCGGGCCGCGCCGATGCCGTCGTAGTAGCCGGCGCGACCACCGAGGCCGATGTCCTCGGCCATCGTGATCTGCACGTGGTCGACGTAGTGCGCGTTCCACACCGGCTCGAACATCTGGTTCGCGAAACGCAACGCGAGGATGTTCTGGACCGTCTCCTTGCCGAGATAGTGATCGATGCGGAAGACGGATTCCTCGGAGAACACCTCACCGACAACCGAATTGAGCTCGCGCGCACTCTCGAGGTCGTGCCCGAACGGCTTCTCGATCACGACGCGGCTCCACGAGCCGCCGCGTTCCGCGGCCAGACCCGAACGCGACAGCTGCCCGCACACCACGGGGAAGGCGTCCGGGGGAACCGACAGGTAGAACGCGTGGTTGCCACCCGTACCGCGTTCGCGGTCGAGCTTCTCGAGGGTCGTCGCGAGCTCCGCGAACGCCGCATCGTCGTCGAAGGTGCCCTGCACGAAGCGGATCCCCTCCGCGAGGCGCTGCCAGACCTCCTCGCGAAAGGGGGTACGCGAATGCTCACGCACCGCGTCGTGGACCACCTGACCGAAGTCCTCGTCGGCCCAATCCCTCCGGGCGAAACCGACGAGCGCGAATCCGGGCGGCAGGAGGCCGCGGTTGGCGAGATCGTAGACGGCGGGCATCAACTTGCGCCGGGCCAGATCGCCGGTCACGCCGAAGATCACCAGCGCGCACGGGCCGGCGATACGGGGCAGTCTGCGATCTCTGTTGTCCCGGAGCGGATTCACCCACTCCGCCGCACCGGATTCGGGCACGTTCAGCCCTCCGCGCCCGGCGCGTGAGCCGCGAGCTGTTCCGCCGTCGCCGCGAGCAGGTCCTTCCACGCCACGACGAACTTCTCCACACCCTCGTCCTCGAGCTTGCGGAAGACGTCGGGAAGATCCACACCGACCGATGCCAGCGCGTCGAAGACCTGCTGGGAGGAGGCGATGTTGCGGGTGACGGTGTCGCCCGTGACCTCCCCGTGGTCGGCGACGGCCTCGAGGGTCTTCTCCGGCATCGTGTTCACGGTGTTCGGCGCGACCAACTCGGTGACGTAGAGGGTGTCGGGGTAATCGGGGTTCTTCACACCCGTCGACGCCCACAACGCACGCTGGGGAACGGCACCCGCCTCGGCGAGCTGCTCGAACCGCGTCCCGCCCTCGAACGCGCGCTGGTACGCGCCGTACGCGAGCCGCGCGTTGGCGAGACCGGCCTTGCCACGCAGAGCCAGCGCCCGGTCGGTGCCGATCTCCTCGAGGCGCGGGTCGATCTCGGTGTCGACACGCGAGACGAAGAACGACGCGACCGAGCGGATCTTCGACAGGTCGTGACCGGATGCCTTCGCCGCGGTCAGGCCGTCGAGGTAGGCCTCGATGACCCGCTCGTAGCGCTCGACCGAGAAGATCAGCGTGACGTTGACGCTGACACCCTCACCGATCACCCGGGCGATGGCCGGCAGACCCGCCATCGTCGCCGGGATCTTGATGAACAGGTTCGGGCGGTCGACGATGCGCCACAGCTCGAGGGCCTGCTGGACGGTCTCGTCCGTCTTGTGCGCCAGACGCGGGTCGACCTCGATCGACACCCGTCCGTCGAGGCCGTCCGTGGCCTCGAACACCGGCGCGAGGACGTCGCAGGCCGCGCGCACGTCGTCGGTGGTGACGGTGCGGATCGCCTCGGTGGCGTCGGCACCGGCGGCGGCGAGATCGCGGATCTGCGCGTCGTAGGCATGGCCCTTCGACAGGGCGGCTTGGAAGATCGACGGATTGGTCGTCACACCCACGACACTGCGGGTCGCGACGAGCTCGGCGAGCTTGCCGGAGTCGATGAGGTCGCGGGACAGGTCGTCCAGCCACACCGAGACACCCTGGGCGGACAGTTCGGCCAGCGCAGCGTTCTGCGTGGAGGTCTGCTGGGTCATCGGATCATCCCTTCACTCGGGTCAGCGAGCGACGCGCGGCGTCGACGACGGCCTCGGCAGTGATGCCGAACTCGCGGTACAGGGTCTTGTAATCGGCGGAGGCGCCGTAGTGCTCGAGCGAGACCGGCTCACCGGCGTCGCCGATGAGGCGGTACCACGGCATCGCGAGACCGGCCTCGACGGACACGCGGGCGCGCACCGACGGGGGCAGCACCTCGTCGCGGTAGGCCTGGTCCTGCTCGAGGAACCGGTCGAGCACCGGCACGGAGACGACGCGGGTGGGCACACCGTCGGCCTCGAGGGTCTCGCGGGCGGCAACGGCGAGCTGGACCTCGGAACCGGTCGCGAGGATCACGACCTCCGGGGTGCCCGACGAGGCCTCGGCCAGGATGTAGGCACCGCGGGCGACACCCTCGGCGGCCTTCTCCCGCGTGCCCTCGAGCACCGGCACGTTCTGACGGGTCAGCGCCAGAGCGGTCGGGCCGGTGCGGTTCTCCAACGCGGCCTTCCACGCGAACGACGTCTCGTTGGCGTCGGCCGGGCGGATCACGGCGAGATTCGGGATCGCGCGCAGCGCCGCGAGGTGCTCGATCGGCTGGTGCGTCGGGCCGTCCTCACCGAGACCGATCGAATCGTGCGTCCACACGTAGATCGCCGGGGTCTGCATGAGGGCCGCGAGACGCACCGCGGGCCGCATGTAGTCGGAGAAGACGAGGAAGGTGCCGCCGTAGGGGCGGGTCGGGCCGTGCAGGGCGATGCCGTTGAGGATCGATCCCATCGCGTGTTCGCGGACGCCGAAGTGCAGGGTGCGTCCGTAGGGCTGCGCGTTCCAGTCCTTCGTGGAGATCGACTCGGGACCGAAGGAGTCGGAACCGGGAATCGTCGTGTTGTTGCTGCCGGCGAGGTCGGCGGAACCGCCCCACAGCTCGGGCAGTACCGGTCCGAGCGCGGCGAGGGCCTTGCCGGACGCCGAGCGGGTCGCGGGACCGCTCTCGGTGGGCTCGTAGGTCGGCAGTGCGTCGACCCAGCCCTCCGGGAACTCACCGGCGTGCAGGCGGTCGAACAGTTCCTTGCGCTGCGGCTCGCGGGCGGCCCACGCGTCGAAGTCGGCCTGCCATGCGGCGCGTGCCTCGGTGCCGCGCGTCACGACACGCCGGGCGTGCTCGATCACGGCCGGGTCGACGTCGAAGTTCTTCTCGGGGTCGAAGCCGAGGATCTTCTTGATCTCGGCGACCTCGTCGACGCCGAGCGCGGCACCGTGCGCGTCGCCGCTGTTCATCTTCGTCGGCGCCGGGTAGCCGATGATCGTGCGGACGGAGATGAAGGACGGACGGTCGGTGACCGCCTTCGCGGCCTCGACGGCCTCGAGCAGGGCGGTGACGTTCTCGCCGCCCTCGACGGTCTGCACGTGCCAGCCGTATGCCTCGTAGCGCTTGGAGACGTCCTCACCGAGAGCGATCGCGGTGTCGTGCTCGATGGAGATCTTGTTGTCGTCGTAGAAGACGATCAGGTTGCCGAGCTGCTGGACACCGGCGAGCGAGGACGCCTCGGAGGTCACGCCCTCCTCGATGTCGCCGTCGGACGCGATCACATAGACGTAGTGGTCGAACGGGCTCGAGCCGGCGGGCGCCTCGGGATCGAGCAGACCGCGCTCGCGGCGGGCGGCCATCGCCATGCCCACGGCGGAGGCCAGACCCTGACCCAGTGGGCCGGTGGTCATCTCGACGCCGGCGGTGTGGCCGTACTCGGGGTGGCCCGGGGTGAGCGAACCCCACGTGCGCAGCGCTTCGAGGTCGGCGAGCTCGAGTCCGTAGCCGGACAGGTACAGCTGGGTGTACAGCGTCAGGCTCGAATGTCCGCACGAGAGCACGAAGCGGTCGCGGCCGACCCACTCGGGGTCGGTCGGATCGTGGCGCATCACACGCTGGAAAAGGGTGTACGCGAGGGGAGCGAGGCTCATCGCGGTACCGGGATGCCCGTTTCCGACCTTCTGCACGGCGTCGGCGGCGAGCACGCGCGCGGTGTCGACGGCCTTGGTGTCCAGGTCGGTCCAGTCGGCAGGATGCGCAGGCTGGGTGAGGGTGCGGATCTCGTCTGTGATCGACACGAGCTTGAAGTCTCCTGACATGGGTGTACGGGGTCCCGGCGGGTGGAAGTCGGCCCGCGCGCTACTTCAGACTAATGCGCTGCTCCGAACGGGTCGATTCGGTCCGGGCAACGGTCCGGTCTACCATCGTTCGTAGTAGAGGAGCGTCCGGAACCGGGCGACCGTGAACGGGCGAAACGAAGGTGCGGATCCGCGTGGGACAAGGAGACAGTGTGCGGGCAGGGCGACGGCCGGGAGGACACGGCTTCGGCGCCCCCGAAGCGCCGAGCGCCCCGCGCCCCGACACCGCGTGGGGCCGGATCTCCGGCACCGTCCTCGCCTACATAGCGTTGACCAAGCCGCGGGTGATCGAACTCCTGCTGGTCGCGACCATTCCCGCGATGCTGTTCGCCGACCGCGGCAACGTCGACATCGTGCTCATCCTGAGCACCCTGTTCGGCGGCTGGATGGGTGCGGCGAGCGCCAACTCGCTCAACTGCGTCGTCGACGCCGACATCGACAAGGTGATGAAACGCACGGCGTTGCGTCCGCTCGCCCGGCAGACGGTGCCGACACGCAACGCCCTCGTCTTCGGCATGCTGCTCGGCATCGCGTCCTTCGCGTGGTTGTGGTGGCGCGCCAACCTGTTGGCCGGACTGCTGGTCGTGGCGACGATCGCGTTCTACGTGCTCGTGTACACGATGGTGCTCAAACGCCGGACCTGGCAGAACGTGGTCTGGGGCGGGGCTGCCGGATGTATGCCCGTGATGGTCGGCTGGGCCGCCGTGACGGGTTCGCTGAGCTGGGAACCCATCGTGTTGTTCCTGGTCATCTTCTTCTGGACGCCGCCGCACACCTGGGCGCTCGCGATGCGTTACAAGGAGGACTACAAGGCAGCCGGCGTGCCGATGTTGCCGGTCATCGCCACCGAGCAGCACGTCACGAAGCAGATCGTGCTCTACACCTGGGCGACCGTGATCGCGACGCTGGTGATCGTCCCGGCCGCCGGTGTGATCTACGCGGCCGTCGCGCTGCTCGCGGGCGCCTGGTTCCTGATCGTCGCGCACCAGCTGTTCAACAGTGTGCGCGGCGGGGCGTCGGTCAAGCCGCTCAAGCTGTTCCTCCAGTCCAACAACTACCTCGCGGTGGTGTGCCTGGGCCTGGCGATCGACTCCGTGCTCGCACTGCCGACGATCGGCTCGTACTTCTGATCCACGCTTCACGACGAACGCCCCGGCCGAGCGGCCGGGGCGTTCGTCGTGCCGGGTCCGGAGATCACGGGATCAGGACGATCGATCCGGTGGTCCGGCGTCCTTCGAGATCGGCGTGGGCGCGGGCGGCCTCGGCGAGGGGATAGCTCGCTCCCACGCGGAGCTTCAGCGACCCGTCGGCGAGCGCCCCGAGCACGTCGCCCGCCCGCCACAGCAGCTCCTCGCGGTCTCGGGTGTAGTGCACGAGGGTCGGCCGCGTGACGAACAGCGAACCCGCCGGGTTCAGCCGCTGCAGGTCGAAGGGCGGGACGGGTCCGCTCGCGGCACCGAACAGCGCGACCGTGCCGCGCACACGGACGGACGCGAGCGACGCCTCGAAGGTCGCGGCACCGACACCGTCGTAGGCTGCGGCCACCCCCTCGCCGTCGGTGAGCTCGCGCACCTTCTCGGCGAGGTCGTCGCCGTAGCGCAGCACCTCCGCGGCGCCGGCCTCCCGCGACAGGGCCTCCTTCTCGTCGGAGGACACGGTGGTGATCACCCGCACGCCCTTCGCGACGGCGAGTTGCGTCAGGATCAGCCCCACACCACCGGCACCTGCGTGGACGAGCACCGTCTCGCCGGGCTGTGCCGGGTGGACGGAGTTCAGCAGGTAGTGCGCGGTCATGCCCTGCAGGAGGACCGAGGCGGCCTGCTCGGCCGGCACCGAGTCCGGGACCGGCACGGCGACCTGCTCGCGGACGCGGACCAGTTCGGCGTACGAGCCGGGTGCCTCGCACCACGACACTCGGTCGCCTACCGCCGTGTCCCGCACACCCTCGCCGAGGGCGACGACCGTGCCCGTGCCCTCCGAGCCCGGGATGTACGGCAGCTCCGTGCCGTAGAGGCCGGTGCGGAAGTAGGTGTCGATGAAGTTGACGCCGATCGCGTCGGTGCGAACCAGCAGCTCACCCGGTCCGGGCGAGGGGTCGGGTCGTTCGACGGGGACGAGGACGTCGGGGCCTCCGTGCTGTGCCACTTCGATTGCGTGCATAGCGCTCACAGTATTCTGCAGACATGAGCGTCGAAACACAGGTCGTGGCCGCACCGGCCGACATCGTCTCGTCCATCCGCAGCTTCGTCGCCGAGCACGGAGGTTCCGGGAAGGCCGTGCTGCAGCCGATCGGTCTGTCCGGCGTCCGGATCACCGTGGTCGCCGCCGACGGCACCCTCGGCGACCGCGTCGCGAAGGACCTCCCGACGGCGCGCGCCATCGTCGAGGAGATCCCCGACGTCACCGTCTCCGAGTGGGACCGCGAGGTCACCAGCATCGCCAACCCGCAGAAGGGTCACTGGGCGAAGATGGCCGGTTGGGTGGCACGTCAGACGAAGTTCCCCAAGGCCCGCAACGAGCGCTGACCGCCCGACATCCGTACGACGACACGCGGCCCCTTCCCGGAAGTCCGGGGAGGGGCCGCGTCGTCGAACGGTCAGGCCGGAACGGGCTCGCGATCCGGTGCGGTCGTGCGCGTCCGTCCGGCCGCCCAGACCGCGGCGGTCGCCGCCGTGCACAGTCCGGCGCCGGCGACGTGGAAGACGACCAGCACGGCAGGCACGTCCGTCCAGAACTGGACGAGGCCGATGCCGGCCTGTGCGACCACCAGGGCCAGGACGACCTTCAGACGCAGCGTGACGGCTCGGGGTGCATGGACCGCGTAGACGGCGAAGGTGAGGCCGATCAGCAGCGCGAGATAGCCGATGAGCGCTTCGGCGTGCAGGTGGACGAGATTGGTGATGTCGAGCGCGAGGCGCGGGACGGGTCTGTCGACGCTCTTGTCTCCGGCGTGCGGGCCGGCGCCGGTGACCATCGTGCCGAGCACGAGGACCACGGCGAGCGCGACACCCGACAAGGCGGTGAGCCGGCGCAGCGGCTGGGGCAATACCTGCACCACCGTGCCGTCGTCCGGCTCGCTCACCTTCGCGTAGAGCACTGTCGCCAGCCACACCATGAGCATCGATGCGAGCAGGTGGATCGCGACCGTCCACCAGGCGAGACCGGCCAGGACGGTGATGCCGCCGATGATCGCCTGCAGCACGGTGCCTGCCGGCATCAACCACGCCCAGGCGATGACCTCCTTGCGGCGCCGCGCACGGGTGACGGCCAGGACGATCGCGGCTGCGACGGCCACGACCACGAAGGTCAGCAGCCGGTTGCCGAACTCGACCACCTGGTGCAGGGTGTTCACCCCGCTCGACACACCCACCGGGACCAGCGACCCGGGGAAGCACTGCGGCCAGGTCGGGCAACCCAGTCCGGAGGCGGTGACGCGGACGACCGAGCCGGTCACTGCGATGCCGCCCTGGGTGAGAATCGTGAGGAACGCGATGATCTTCTGCGTCCGCAGCGACGGCAGGGGGAGACGGTCGACAAGGCTCAGGTAGCCGCGATACAACACGGTTCGATGGTACGGCGTGAACCACTACACGCTGTAGTTGGGTCGTGCCCGATCGGGCCGCCCACGACTCAGGTGAAGCGGAACCAGCGCGCCGCGGCGGTGCCGCCGATCACCGTCCACACGAGCAGCGAGACGATCGACAACCAGTCGAACACACCCGAGGTGGCGTTCTCGAGCGCGAGCGTCAACGCCCCCGACGGCACGATCCGCAGCAGGTGGACCACCGCTTCGGGGATCACGTCGCCGAGCACCACGACGCTGCCGATGCCCAACAGCACGAACCACACGATGTTCGCGAGGGCGAGCACGATCTCGGCGCGCAGGGTTCCACCGAGCAGCAGCCCCAGTGTCGCGAACATCACCGTGCCCAAGGCGATGACGACCGCCCCGATGAGCAGGTCGACGGGGGAGGGGCGCCAGCCCAGGGCCAGCCCGATGGCACCGAGCAACACGGCCTGCAGGACGACGACGATGCCCACCGCCGCGCTCTTGCCAGCGATGATTCCCCACTTGGGCAGCGCGGTCGCGCCGATCCGCTTGAGCGCGCCGTAGCGGCGGTCGAAGCCCACGGCGATCGCCTGACCGGTGAACGCCGTCGACATCACGGCCACCATCATCACCGCTGGCAGCACGCTGTCGACCCGCGAGTCGCCGAGATCGCCGATCGGTAGCAGCGACAGGCCGATCAGCAGCGTGATCGGAATGAACATGGTCAGTAGGAGCTGCTCGCCGTTGCGCAGCAGCAACTTGAGTTCCATGGCGGTCTGCGCCGCGAGCATCTTCGACGGCGAGTTCGGCTGCGGTCGCGGGGTGAAGGTCCCTTCCGCGAACCGGTTGTTCGCCAGACGATCGTGGGTCACGCTCACCCTCTCAACTCCCGACCGGTCAACTCGAGGAAGACGTCCTCGAGGCTGCGCTGATCCACCCGGATCTCGGTTGCCAGTGCGCCCAGATTCGCGCACCAGGTCGCCACCGCCGCGACGACGGACGGTTCGATCGTGCCCTCGACGAGATACCGCCCGGGATTGTCCTCCCGGATCCGGTGGGTGCCGGCCAGGGCGGACTGCAGGGCACTCAGGTCGAGGCCCGGAGGCGCGGACAGCCACAGCTGGCCCTCGGCGCCGTCGCGGGTGACTTCGTCGGGTGTCCCTGCGGCGACCACCCGCCCGTGATCGATGATGACGATCTCGTCGGCGAGCTCTTCCGCCTCGTCCATGAGGTGGGTGGTGAGCAGCACGCTCACACCGTCGCGGCGCAGTGCGTCGATCAGTTCCCAGACGAGCAGCCGGGCCTGTGCGTCGAGACCCGCCGTCGGTTCGTCGAGGAACACCAGTTCGGGGCGCCCCACCAGCGCGCATGCGAGCGCGAGGCGTTGCTGTTGTCCGCCCGACAATCGGCGGTAGGGGGTGCGGCGGGCGTCGGTGAGCCCGAGACGCTGGAGCAGCCAGTCGGGGTCGAGGGGATCCGCCGAGTACGCCGCCACCAGGTCGAGCATCTCACCGGCCCGCGAACCAGGATAGGCGCCGCCACCCTGCAGCATCACGCCGATCCGGGGGCGGAGGGCGTCGGAATCGGCGACGGGATCGAGCCCCAGGACGCGGACTGTGCCCATGTCGGGAGTGACGAACCCCTCGCACATTTCCACGGTGGTGGTCTTACCGGCGCCGTTCGGGCCGAGGAGGGCGAGCACCTGGGCGCGTTCGACGGTCAGATCGAGACCGTTCACGGCGGTGACGCCCCCGTAGGTCTTGACGACGCCGTCCAGGCGCACGGCCGGTACCGCACCGGCGGGAGAACTCGGGATCACAGGGTTCCAGCCTAGGCGTCCGCGGTTTCCGCCGGACGCGGTGGTGTGCGCTCCTGCAGCCGCCACGGCAGCCGGGAGCGTGTGGCGACGATGATCAGACCGACCACGACGATGGTCGCGATCGACGCCTGGACGATGATGAACGGTTGGTATTCGCTGCCGTTGGGCATGAGGATCATGCCGACAACCGACGAGAACGCGATGGTGGGGATCCGGAAGACCGGACGGGTCGCCCAGGCCGCGAGCGGGATCACCGCCCACAGCAGGTACCACGGTTGCACGACCGGGAAGAGCAGCACGATCGCGCCCAGCGAGACCCCCAGCGCACCGACCGGATGGATCCGTCCCATGAGCACCGCGAGCAGCATGCGCATCGTGACGAAAGCGGCCACCAGCGCTGCGATGGGGCGCGTGATGGACAGCACGGCCGTCGTGTGGTCGCCGAGACCGAGCAGCACGCCGCCGAGGCCGGTACCCATGCCGAGCAGGGTCGGGATCGACATCCAGCTGCGGACCTCCGTGGCGGTGCCCAGGGTCTTCGTCCAGCCGAAGCCCAGGCCGCTGCCCCAGCTCACAGCGCCGATGACGACACAGGTCCCGATGCCGAGGATCGCGGCGGCGGCGAGCACGGCGCGGAAGCCGCCACCCCACTTGCGGGCAAGGGCCATGCCGACGAATCCGAGCGCGAGCAGCGAGGGCACCTTGATCATCGACGACAGGGCGATCAGCGCGGTGCCGGCCGCGAGCCACCCCGCGAGACGCAGGCGCGAGGCCGCCTCGTCGTCCGGGTGGACGGCCCGCAGCGCGAGCTCGACACCGGCGAGCATGAGCCCGAGCATCAGGGCCTCGTTGTGGATGCCCGCGACCAGGTGGAAGAGCAACAGCGGGTTTGCGGCACCGAGCCACAACGCGCTCACCGACGCAACGCCGCACCGGCGGGCGAGCCGCGGCAGCGCCCACACGATCAGGGCCACACCCACGAGCGCGAGCAGCCGGTGGACGAAGATGCCGGCCACGATGTTCTCGCCCGTGAGGTACGTGATCTTCTCGCCGATCCACAGGAAGGCCGGGCCGTAGGGGGCCGAGGTGTCGCGCCAGATGTTCGGCACCGTCCGGGTCAGGACGTGGTCGACCCCCAGCGCGCCGGCCGGACCGATCGCGTAGGGATCGAGCCCGCGCGCGGCAATCTCGCTCTGCGCGAGATACGAGTAGACGTCCTTGCTGAACATCGGCGGAGCGACGACCAGCGGAAGGATCCACAGCAGCAAGGTGCGGTCGAGCTGCGACCGGGACAGTCGGCGCACGGGACCGTCCGGTGCGCCCCGGCCGATCGCGAACCGGCCGAGCAGCAACCAGGCGAGGATCACCAGCGCCGTGCCGATCATGGTCGTCGTGAGGGCGGCGCTCGGCATGCGTGCCGCCAGTCCGAGGGCGCGGACGCCCTGCACGGGGTTCTGCAGGACCGGCTGGGCGCCGGCGCCGAGTGCCCCGACTGCCATGAGGACGGCACCGGTGGCGCCGAGCAGCCGGATGCGGTGGAGGTAGACGTTCTCGATCGCGTCGAGTCCGCGACCTTCGATCTCGTCGCCGTGCAGGACGACCGAGACATCGGCGTGTGGTCCCGGGGCGTCGAGGCCCAGAGCGCGTCGGATCCACACGTGCAGCCGTTCGCGGACCCCGGATCGGCCCGGCGACGGAGACGTCGTGTGCGGGGCGGACAGGGGAGGAGTCGACGGCACGTCAGAAGCGTAACGGGACGACGAGGGTGGTCTCCGACGGCTCCGTCACGAGGTGTAACAAAGGGCACCCTTGGTGGACCGTGCTTCCGAATTCCGTCACACTGGTGTTGTGAAATACCCGTCCGACACCACCGACACCGCAGAACGCGCAGGTCACGCACCTGCCGCGACGGCGTCGCGCGTCGAGGACACCCGCAAGAATCCTGCTTCGACGGGCCGCGAGATCCCGGAGGGTCAGACCCGCGCCGCCGTCGTGCAGCTGCTGCTCGAAGAAGGTCCCATCACCGCGCCGGAGATCGGCGAGCGTCTGGGGCTCAGCGCCGCGGGCGTGCGACGCCATCTCGACGCGCTCATCGAGTCCGGTGAGGCGCAGGCCGCCGCGCCGCCGCGCAGGCAAGGACGCGGTCGTGGCCGCCCCGCCCGCCGCTTCCAGCTCACCGCCGTCGGACGCGCCCGCCTCGGGCACTCCTACGACGATCTCGCCACCGCCGCCATGCGGCACCTCCGCGAACTCGGCGGCGACGCTGCCGTGGAGGACTTCGCACGCCGCCGTGTGGACTCGATCCTCGGCACCATCGCGCCCGCCGACGAGAACGTCGACGACGTCGAGAGCGTCGCCGAGGAGATCGCCGGAGCGTTCACCGCCTCCGGTTTCGCCGCCTCGACCCGCCGCGTCGGCACCGGCGTGCAGATCTGCCAGCACCACTGCCCGGTCTCGCACGTCGCGGAGCAGTTCCCCGAACTGTGCGAGGCGGAGCAAGAGGCCTTCGTGCGGATCCTCGGAACCCACGTGCAACGCCTCGCGACGATCGCGAACGGCGACGCCTTCTGCACGACACACGTGCCCGTTCTCTCCAGAGCGGACGCGCCCCGTCCGGAGCCGCCTACGTGACGATCCCACCGCGAGTGCTCCGCGAACCAGGGCACATCAGGAAGACATCCACCCACCCGTCGACCGTCGACGCACAGCCCGCGCCGACGCCCACCAGACTCCGGAAGGAGCTCGCATGACCGTCGCATCGGATCAGACGTCCGGAACCGCGCCGCTGACGCAGGAAGAGACGATCGATTCTCTCGGCCACTACGAATACGGCTGGGCGGACCCCGACACCGCGGGTGCCACGGCGCAGCGCGGCCTGTCCGAAGAGGTCGTGCGGGACATCTCCGCCAAGAAGAACGAGCCCGAGTGGATGCTCGATATCCGCCTCAAGGCGCTGCGCACCTTCGACAAGAAGCCGATGCCGGTGTGGGGCTCGAACCTCGACGGAATCGACTTCGACAACATCAAGTACTTCGTGCGCTCGACGGAGAAGCAGGCCGCGAGCTGGGACGAGCTCCCCGAGGACATCAAGAACACCTACGACAGGCTGGGCATCCCGGAGGCGGAGAAGCAGCGCCTCATCGCCGGTGTCGCCGCCCAGTACGAGTCCGAGGTGGTCTACCACCAGATCCGCGAGGACCTCGAGAGCCAGGGCGTGATCTTCCTCGACACCGACTCGGGCCTGCGCGAGCACCCCGAGCTGTTCAAGGAGTACTTCGGCACGGTCATCCCGGCCGGCGACAACAAGTTCTCCGCCCTGAACACCGCGGTGTGGTCGGGTGGCTCGTTCATCTACGTCCCGCCGGGTGTGCACGTCGACATTCCGCTGCAAGCCTACTTCCGCATCAACACGGAGAACATGGGCCAGTTCGAGCGGACCCTGATCATCGTCGACGAGGGCGCCTCGGTGCACTACGTCGAGGGCTGCACCGCCCCGATCTACAAGTCCGACTCGCTGCACTCCGCGGTCGTCGAGATCATCGTCAAGAAGGGCGGACACTGCCGCTACACGACCATCCAGAACTGGTCGAACAACGTCTACAACCTGGTGACCAAGCGCACCAAGGTCGAGGCCGGCGGCTCGATGGAATGGATCGACGGCAACATCGGTTCCAAGGTGACGATGAAGTACCCGGCCGTGTGGATGATGGGCGAGCACGCTCGCGGTGAAGTGCTCTCCGTCGCCTTCGCCGGCGAGGGCCAGCACCAGGACACCGGCGCGAAGATGCTGCACCTGGCGCCGCACACCTCCTCGACCATCGTGTCGAAGTCGGTGGCGCGCGGCGGTGGACGTGCCTCCTACCGCGGCCTCGTGCAGGTCAACAAGGGCGCCCACGGCTCGAAGTCGACCGTCAAGTGCGACGCGCTGCTCGTCGACCAGATCAGCCGTTCCGACACCTACCCGTACGTCGACATCCGTGAGGACGACGTCACGATGGGTCACGAGGCGACCGTCTCGAAGGTGAGCGACGACCAGCTGTTCTACCTCATGAGCCGCGGACTCGACGAGGACGAGGCCATGGCGATGGTGGTGCGCGGGTTCGTCGAGCCCATCGCCAAGGAACTGCCGATGGAGTACGCCCTCGAACTCAATCGCCTGATCGAACTGCAGATGGAAGGGGCAGTCGGCTAAATGACTGCGGAAGCGAAGAACACTCCTGCTACCGGAGTGCAGGATGCCGTGCGCGCCGAGAACCGGGTGCCGGCCGTCAACACTGCCGGCAAGCCGGCAATCAACACCGCCGGCAAGCCGGCAATCAACAAGGGTGAGGTCTTCACGTCGTTCGATGTGAACGCCTTCGAGGTCCCGTCGGGACGCGACGAGGTGTGGCGGTTCACTCCGCTGCGCCGCCTGCGCGGTCTGCACGACGGCACCGCTCCCGCGACCGGCACCGCGACCGTCGAGGTCACCCCGGTCGACGGTGTGCAGGTCGAGACCGTGGCGCGCGACGACGCGCGACTCGGGCAGGCCGGTGTGCCGTTCGACCGGATCGCAGCACAGGCGTACTCGTCGTTCGAGACCGCGACCGTCCTCACCGTCGGCCGCGAGGTCGAGGTCGCCGAGCCCGTCACCGTGACGATCACGGGACCGGGCGAGGGCGCCGTCGCCTACGGACACGTGCAGATCCGGCTCGAGGCGTTCGCCAACCTCACGCTCGTCATCGACCAGCGCGGCAGCGGCACCTACGCCGAGAACATCGAGTTCGTGCTCGGCGACAGCGCACAGCTGAAGGTCGTCGCGGTGCAGGACTGGGCCGACGACGCCGTGCACGTCGCCGCGCACCACGCTCGCCTCGGCCGCGATGCCGTGCTTCGCCACTTCACCGTGGCGCTCGGCGGCGATCTGGTGCGCGTGTCGGCGACCACCAAGTACGACGGCCCCGGCGGCGACGCCGAACTGCTCGGCCTGTACTTCGCCGACGCCGGTCAGCACTTCGAGCAGCGCCTGCTCGTCGACCACTCGCAGCCGAACTGCAAGTCGAACGTCGTGTACAAGGGTGCGCTGCAGGGCGATCCGGCCTCCGGCAAGCCCGACGCGCACACCGTGTGGATCGGCGACGTGCTCATCCGCGCCGAGGCCGAGGGCACCGACACCTTCGAGCTCAACCGCAACCTGGTGCTCACCGACGGTGCGCGTGCCGACTCGGTGCCGAACCTCGAGATCGAGACCGGTGAGATCGTCGGTGCCGGACACGCGTCGGCGACCGGTCGCTTCGACGACGAGCAGCTGTTCTACCTGCGTGCTCGCGGTATCCCCGAGGAGGAAGCGCGTCGCCTCGTCGTCCGCGGCTTCTTCCACGAGTTGCTCGAGCGCATCACGGTCACCGAGGTCCGCGAACGGCTCGAGGCCGCCATCGAGGCGGAACTCGCCGCCGTCGGCGCCTGACCGGCCCTGCCTCCCCGTACTCCCGATACTTCACTAAGGAAACGCATTTCGATGTCCACACCTTCGAACGTCCTCGAGATCAAGGACCTGCACGTCCGCGTCGCACAGACCGACGAGAACGCCGAGCCGATCGACATCCTCAAGGGCGTGAACCTCACGGTCCGCTCGGGTGAGACGCACGCCATCATGGGCCCCAACGGCTCCGGCAAGTCCACCCTGTCGTACGCGATCGCCGGCCACCCCAAGTACGAGATCACCTCGGGCAGCATCACCCTCAACGGTGAGGACGTGCTCGAGATGAGCGTCGACGAGCGCGCCCGCGCCGGCCTGTTCCTCGCCATGCAGTACCCGGTCGAGGTGCCCGGCGTGTCGATGTCGAACTTCCTCCGCACCGCCGCGACCGCCGTGCGCGGCGAGGCCCCCAAGCTGCGCCACTGGGTCAAGGAGGTCAAGGAGGCGATGTCCGAGCTGGACATCGATCCCGCCTTCGGCGAGCGCAGCGTCAACGAGGGCTTCTCCGGTGGCGAGAAGAAGCGGCACGAGATCCTGCAGCTGGGTCTGCTCAAGCCGAAGATCGCCATCCTCGACGAGACCGACTCCGGCCTCGACGTGGACGCGCTGCGTGTCGTTTCCGAGGGCGTGAACCGCTACCAGGAGAACGAGAACGGCGGCGTCCTGCTCATCACCCACTACACCCGCATCCTGCGCTACATCAAGCCGCAGTTCGTGCACGTCTTCGTGGGTGGCCGCGTCGTCGAGTCCGGTGGCCCGGAGCTCGCCGACGAGCTCGAGACCAACGGCTACGTTCGTTTCACCCAGGCAGCAACGCAAGGAGCGTGATCGGATGACGGTGCCGGTGCGGACCTTGGACATCGCCCGGATCAGGGCCGATTTCCCGATCCTCGCGCGCACGGTGCGCGACGGCAAACCCCTGGTCTACCTCGACTCGGGGGCCACCTCCCAGCGCCCGGTACAGGTGCTCGATGCCGAGCGTGAGTTCCTCGCGACGCGGAACGCGGCCGTGCACCGCGGTGCGCACGCGTTGTCGGAGGAGGCGACCGACTCGTACGAGGACGCCCGCGCCGTCATCGCGTCCTTCGTCGGGGTCGACATCGACGAGGTGGTGTTCACCAAGAACGCCACCGAGTCGCTCAACCTCGTCGCGTACGCCTTCGCCGACGACCGGTTCCCGCACCGGCTCGGCCCCGGTGACGAGATCGTCGTCACCGAACTCGAGCACCACGCGAATCTCGTTCCGTGGCAGGAACTCGCACGGCGCACGGGTGCCACCCTGCGCTGGTACGGGGTCACCGACGACGGTCGCATCGATCTCGATTCGCTGACGCTGACCGACGCCGTGAAGGTCGTGGCGTTCACGCACCAGTCGAACGTGACCGGTGCGGTTGCTCCCGTCGAGGAGATCGTGCGGCGCGCGAAGGAGGTCGGCGCGATCGTCGTGCTCGACGCGTGCCAGTCGGTGCCGCACATGGCCGTCGACTTCCGTGCTCTCGGTGTGGATTTCGCGGCGTTCTCCGGACACAAGATGTTCGGTCCGTCCGGCGTCGGCGTCCTCTACGGTCGCCGCGACCTGCTCGCCGACGTGCCGCCGTTCATCACAGGTGGCTCGATGATCGAGACGGTGACGATGGAGGCCACGACCTTCGCCGCACCGCCGCAGCGATTCGAGGCCGGATCGCCCATGGTCTCGCAGGCAGTCGGCCTCGGTGCCGCCGTGCGCTACCTGCAGGACATCGGCATGGACGCCGTCGCCGCACACGAACACGACCTGACCGCTGCGGCACTCGCCGAGCTGGGCGGCATCGACGGCGTGCGCATCATCGGACCCACGACCGCCGAACAGCGCGGCGGGGCGGTGTCGTTCGTCGTGGACGGAATCCATGCCCACGATCTCGGCCAGATCCTCGACGACGAGGGCGTCGAGATCCGGGTCGGACACCACTGCGCCTGGCCGCTGCACCGCCGCTTCGGGGTGGCCGCGACCGCCCGCGCATCGTTCGCCGTGTACAACACGCCGGACGAGGTGCAGGCACTCGGCGCGGCGATCCGGCGCGCCCAGAAGTTCTTCGGGGAGGCGTGATCCGATGCGGATGGAGCAGATGTACCAGGAAGTGATCCTGGACCACTACAAGCACCCACACAATCGCGGACTGCGCGAACCGTTCGGCGCCGAAGTGCACCACGTCAACCCGACCTGCGGCGACGAGGTGACCCTGCGCGTGCACATCGACGGCGACACCGTCAGCGACGTCTCCTACGACGGGCAGGGCTGCTCGATCAGCCAGGCATCGACGTCCGTGCTCACCGACCAGGTGATCGGCGTTCCGCTCGGCGACGCGCTGAAGATCGTCGAAGGGTTCGTCGAGATGGTCGGCAGCCGCGGGACCGTCGAAGGCGACGAGGACCTGATCGGCGACGGCATCGCGTTCGCCGGCGTCGCGAAGTACCCGGCGCGCGTGAAGTGCGCGTTGCTGGGCTGGATGGCCTTCAAGGACGCGGTCGCGCAGACCGTGGACGCCGCCCCCGCCGACCTGGCGGGCGGCGCGCACACCCTTTCGAGCGGAGGACAGAACTGATGACCGAACCCGCACCGGGCACCGTGAACACCGACGAGAATCCGACGGCCGACGCCGGCGCGGACGAGACCTCGACGCTGGTCGCGGCCACGGCCCCGCCGCTGGATCCGGGCCGCCTCGACGAACTCGAGGAAGCGCTGCGCGACGTCGTCGACCCCGAGCTCGGCATCAACGTCGTCGATCTCGGTCTCGTCTACGGGATCTCCGAGGTCGACGAGACCGTGACCGTGGACATGACGCTCACCTCGGCGGCGTGCCCCCTCACCGATGTCATCGAGGAGCAGGCCAGGGGCGCACTCGTGCGCAGCGGCCTGTGCGACGAGCTGCGCATCAACTGGGTGTGGATGCCGCCGTGGGGTCCCGACAAGATCACCGACGACGGACGCGAGCAGCTGCGCGCACTCGGATTCACCGTCTGATCCGGCAGTCTCCGGTTCCGAGCCTCGGCGCCTGATCTTCGACTTCCCGTCGGAGGTCAGGCGCCTTTGCGTTCGCCGGAGGTTTTCTTGGCGGCCGTCTTCTTCGCAGGAGTCTTCTTGACTGCCGAGCTCTTGGACGCGGTCTTCTTCGCCGTGCTCTTCTTCGCAGGAGTCTTCTTGGCCGCCGAACTCTTCGACGCCGAACTCTTCGACGCCGAACTCTTCGACGCGGTCTTCTTCGCGGGGGCCTTCTTCTTCGTGCCTTCGTCCTCATCGTCGTCCTTCGAGGACTTCTTCCCGCCGGAGGACGAACCGGACGGGACCTTCTTGCCCGCCGCATCGACGCTGCGCTGCAGGGCCGCCACGAGGTCCAGCACCTCGGCGTCCTCTTCACCGGTGTCGTGTTCGGCGACCTGGAAGACCTTCTCGCCGCCGCGGGCGAGGGCCTCGTCGATCAGCGTGCGCAGTTCCACCTGGTACTCGTCGGTGAATTCGGTGGGATCGAAATCGTCGGACATCGACTCGACCAGGGTCTCGGCCATCGCGAGTTCGCGTTGTTTCGGCTTCTCGATGTCGTCGAGCGACTCGAACTCGGCCGCTCGGACCTCGTCTGGCCACAGCAGGGTCTGCAGGATGAGCAGTCCGTCGCGGGTGCGCAGGGCGGCCAGCCGGGTGCGCTGGCGAAGGGTGAAGTGCACCAGCGCCGTCCGGTCGCTCTGTTCGAGAGTGGCGGCGAGCAGGCCGTAGGCCTTCGGCGACGACGAATCGGGTTCGAGATAGTAGGACTTCTCGAACAGGATCGGGTCGATCTGCTCGGTGGGCACGAACTGCAGCACCGGGATCTCGTGTTTCTCGGCGGCCGGGAGTTTCTCGAAGTCCTCGTCGGTGAGCACGACCCGCTCGCCGTCCTCGGAGTCGTACGCCTTGTCGATCTCCTGGTAGGGGACGACCTCACCGCACTCGGTACACACACGCTGATACTTGATCCGCCCGCCGTCCTTCGCGTGCACCTGGTGGAAGGAGATGTCGTGTGACTCGGTTGCCGAGTACACCTTCACCGGCACGTTGACGAGGCCGAACGCGAGTGAGCCTTTCCAGATCGACCGCATGTGTCCATCATGATCGACACCGCGGGACCACGCTGGAAAGCTGCGAAACTCACCGGGCGGTTTACCGAGACGTTCGCCACACGCCGCACCCGGCGGATCAGCGGAGTGAACGCAGAATCGTCGTGCGCGCACCCGTCGGCAGCACCCGGAACAGGCGCCACATCGTGGCCGCCACGCCGGTCGCGTCGTCGCGACCGGACAGGTAGGCGCGTTGCTGCTCGACCGGCAGAGCGAAGAACGCGTCGAAGAACTCGATCGCTCCACGTGCGTCGAGTCGCAGCAGGACCCGCAGTCCCATCTGCCGCAGGGTCGCCACCGAGCGGGCGCGCACCGGCCACAGGACGCGCTGCGGGTCCTCGCCGCGGCGCATCGCGTCGATCACCGCATCCGCGGTGGACAGGGCGGTGGCCACCGCGTATCCCGTGGCCGGATGCATGAGACCACCGCGAGCGCCGAAGCCGATCACCCCGGGTGCCGTCGGTGCGCCCTCGACGGCGAAGCGCACCCGTTCGACCTGCTCGTCGCCGGTCGTGCGCACGCCTCGCGCTGCGAGGCGGATGTGCAGGCGCCGTTCGAGTTCGCCGAGACCGAGTGCCGGGCGGCCGACGAGGCAGGTCTCCTCGAGGATCGTGCGTCCGCCGCCGATCGGCACCGCGTACAGGAAGGACGGCACGTCGTCGGGGCCCGTGCCGTTGTCGCGGCGCCAGTCCATGAACCAGGCGTCGTGGCCGTCGAGTGCCGGAGCTGCGGTCGCATCGTCGACGATCAGCCCGAATGCCGTCTGCTGGGCACGTTCCGGATCGGCGGGCACCCCGCGGGCATCGACGACGTAGCGAGCAGTCACCCGGCGTCCGTCGCCGAGGACCACGCCGTCCACATCGACGTCGCGTACCCGATCCGTGACCACCGTGACGGCGTCGAGGGCGAGGAAGTCCTGCAGGCACGCCGTGTCCAGCACCCGGTAGGCGCGATCGACGATGCGGGGCCCGGTCGTCCACGCCGCGGGCCTGTCGATGCGTGCTGCCACCACCTCGTCGGGCAGCCAGGCGGGCAGTTCGTCGGCCCACGCTGCGTAGGTCGCGGACCACCGACGCTGCGGACGCACGTCGACGGCCGTCACCGACAGTCCGGCCGCGGCGGCACGGAACGCCAATGCACGGCCGGCGGGGCCGAGTCCGGCCACGACGAGGTCGGTGGAGGGAAGGTGGGTCACGGGCGCCAGCCTAGGTCGCGCGCGGGGAGAACCCGGCCGCGCGTGGCGAGGGGTAGTGCATCTCACCGTGGGGGAGAGGTGCTGTCACGGTAAAATGAGTGGTTCGTGTGCCCGGCTGTTTGCCACCATGGCACCCATCCATCGTCTTTCGTTCTAGGAGCCCGTGCGTGATCACCGCTACCGACCTCGAAGTCCGCGCCGGCGTGCGGACGCTGCTCACCGCCCCCGGCTCGGGGCTGCGGGTGCAGGCCGGGGACCGGATCGGCCTCGTGGGGCGCAACGGTGCCGGCAAGACCACGACCCTGCGGATCCTCGCGGGTGAAGGCGAACCCTACGCCGGCACCGTGATCCGTTCCGGAGATATCGGTTACCTCCCGCAGGATCCCAAGGAGGGCAATCTCGACGTCCTCGCCAAGGACCGGGTGCTCTCGGCGCGAGGCCTCGACGAGATCCTCCGCAGCATGGAGAAGCAGCAGGCACTCATGGCGGAGGCCGTCGACGAGAAGATCCGCGACCGTGCCGTGCGCAAGTACGGTTCGCTCGAAGAGCGTTTCGCGACGCTCGGCGGATACGTCGCCGAATCCGAGGCCGCGAGCATCTGTCACAGCCTCGGCCTGCCCGACCGCGTCCTCGGCCAGCCGCTGCACACGCTGTCGGGTGGTCAGCGCCGCCGTGTCGAACTCGCCCGCATCCTGTTCGCCGCCTCGGACGGGTCCGGCGGGAAGTCCGACACCACGCTGCTGCTCGACGAGCCGACCAACCACCTCGACGCCGACTCGATCACCTGGCTGCGGGGCTTCCTGCAGAACCACGACGGCGGTCTGATCGTCATCAGCCACGATGTCGACCTGCTCGCCGATGTCGTGAACAAGGTGTGGTTCCTCGACGCGGTGCGCGGTGAGGCCGACATCTACAACATGGGCTGGAAGAAGTACCTCGACGCGCGTGCCACCGACGAGCAGCGTCGTCGCCGTGAGCGTGCGAACGCCGAGAAGAAGGCGTCCGCCCTGCAGAAGCAGGCCGCGAAGCTCGGAGCGAAGGCCACGAAGGCCACCGCGGCTCAGAACATGGCCAAGCGCGCCGAGAAGCTTCTCGACGACCTCGACGACGTGCGCGTCGCCGACAAGGTCGCCAAGATCCGGTTCCCCACGCCGGCCGCCTGCGGGAAGACTCCGCTGATGGCGAAGGAACTGACCAAGGTCTACGGTTCGCTCGAGATCTTCACCGGCGTCGACCTCGCTATCGACCGCGGCAGCCGTGTGGTCATCCTCGGTCTCAACGGCGCTGGAAAGACCACCCTGCTGCGTCTTCTCGCCGGAGTGGAGACACCCGATCTCGGCGAGCTCGTACCCGGCCACGGCCTCAAGATCGGCTACTTCGCGCAGGAACACGACACCATCGACGACTCGGCGTCGGTGTGGGAGAACATCCGGCACGCCGCTCCCGACGCCGGCGAACAGGACCTGCGAGGACTGCTCGGCGCGTTCATGTTCACCGGTCCGCAGCTCGAGCAGCCGGCCGGAACGCTCTCCGGCGGTGAGAAGACGCGACTCGCCCTGGCGGGGCTCGTCTCGTCCGCGGCGAACGTGCTGCTCCTCGACGAGCCGACCAACAACCTCGATCCCGTCTCGCGCGAGCAGGTGCTCGACGCGCTGCGGAGCTACGAGGGTGCCGTCGTGCTGGTCACCCACGATCCGGGTGCGGCCGAGGCCCTCGACCCGGAACGTGTGATCCTGCTTCCCGACGGGACCGAGGACCACTGGTCGCACGAATACCTCGAGCTCATCCAGCTCGCCTGATCGGGCTCCCGGTCGGATCCGCCCCCTGATCCGCTCCCGCTGGTCCGATCTGCGTCCGCGCAACCTGACAGTCCTCTAGCCTGGGAAAGGGACCTTTGGCGAGGGCGCAGGGAGGATCCGATGGCGCGAAATTCCGGTGGTGGAGAGACGACCTACGCGAAGGGAGCCCGAGTTACAGGGGAATCGCGGGACCGCTTGCAAGAGGATCTGAAGCGCCGCTACGAGGAGGGCGCGAGCATTCGGAGGCTTGCCCAGGAAACCGGTCGATCCTACGGTTTCGTGCACAACGTTCTCGTGGAGTCGCAGGTGCGGCTGAGGGGCCGCGGCGGCCCGAACCGTCGTCGGGCGGCAGCGAGCGACGAGAAGGCGTGAGGAACGGATCCGGCGCGTCAGTCGCGGCGGCGCACGGATTCCTCGACGAGGTCGAGAACCGCGACGAGGTCCTGTTCGGTGTGGCCTGAAGCGAGGCGGGCGACGAGCCCGTCGAGCACGAGGTCGAGATAACCCAGGACGACTTCGGTCGGTACGTCGTCGCGCAGCCGGCCCGCTTCCCGCTGCCGTTCGAGACGTCCGACGGTGGCCTCGGTGAGTTCGGCCGAATGCTGCATCCACGCCTTCGCGAACTCGGGGTCGGTGCGGAGGCGACGCGTGATCTCGAGCCGCGTCCCGAGCCAGTCGAACTGGTCGGGGGAGGACAGCATGTCGCGCATGACCTGCACGAGACCCTCGTTGGCCGCGACGTCGGCCATCCGTCTCGCATCCTCCTGGGCGAGGGCGAGGAACAGTCCGTCCTTGTCCTTGAAATGGTGGAAGATCGCGCCACGGGACAGACCCGTGGCATCTTCGAGCAGTCGCACGGTCGCGCCGTCGTAACCGTATTCGGCGAAGCAGCGACGGGCACCGTCGAGGATCTGCCTGCGCCGCGCGGCGAGATGGTCCTCACTGACCTTGGGCACGCGCCACTTCCTTTCGGCTCGATGGAGACGGCGGGCCCGAGACGAGTCTCGTCCCGGGCCCGCCGCTTCACACGGATGTGACCGATCGGGTCACGAGCACTGCTCTCAGCCGCGGATCATGTTCCGCAGCACGTACTGCAGGATGCCGCCGTTGCGGTAGTAGTCCGCCTCACCGGGGGTGTCGATGCGGACGACAGCGTCGAAGGTGACCTTCTCGCCGTTGTCCTTGGTCGCCGTGACCTTGACGGTCTTCGGCGTGACGCCCTCGTTGAGCTTCTCGATGCCCTCGATGTCGAAGACCTCGGTGCCGGTCAGGCCCAGCGACGCGGCCGACTCGCCCGCCGGGAACTGCAGCGGGATGACGCCCATGCCGATGAGGTTCGAGCGGTGGATGCGCTCGAAGGACTCGGTGATGACGGCCTTGACGCCGAGCAGGCGGGTGCCCTTGGCGGCCCAGTCACGCGAGGAGCCGGAACCGTACTCCTTGCCACCGAGGACGACCAGCGGGATGCCGGCCTTCTGGTAGTTCTGCGAGGCGTCGTAGATGAACGCCTGCGGAGCACCGTCCTGGGTGAAGTCGCGGGTGTAACCACCGGAGACCCCGTCGAGCAGCTGGTTCTGCAGACGGATGTTCGCGAAGGTGCCGCGGACCATGACCTCGTGGTTGCCACGACGCGAACCGAGCGAGTTGTAGTCCTTGCGCTCGACACCGTGGGCGTCGAGGTACTGCGCGGCCGGGGTACCCGGCTTGATCGGACCGGCCGGGCTGATGTGGTCGGTGGTGACCGAATCGCCGAGCAGCGCGAGGACGCGAGCGCCCTTGATGTCGCTGACCGCGTCCGGCTCCATCGTCATGCCCTCGAAGTACGGAGCCTTGCGGACGTACGTCGAGTCCTCGTCCCACGCGAAGGTGTCGCCCTCGGGGGTCTCGAGGTTCTGCCAGCGCTCGTCGCCCTTGAAGACGTCGGCATAGGACTTGCGGAACATGTCCTGGTTGATCGCCGACTTGATGGTGTCGTCGATCTCCTGGGCGGAAGGCCAGATGTCCTTCAGGAAGACGTCGTTGCCGTCCTTGTCCTTGCCCAGCGCGTCGGTCTCGAAGTCGAAGTCCATCGTGCCCGCGAGCGCGTACGCGATGACCAGCGGCGGCGAGGCCAGGTAGTTCATCTTCACGTCGGGGGAGATACGACCCTCGAAGTTGCGGTTGCCGGAGAGCACCGCGGTGACCGAGAGGTCGTTGTCGTTGACGGCCTTCGAGATCTCCTCGGGCAGCGGGCCGGTGTTACCGATGCAGGTGGTGCAACCGAAGCCACCGAGGTAGAAGCCGAGCTTCTCGAGGTACGGCCACAGGCCGGCCTTCTCGTAGTAGTCGTTGACGACCTGCGAACCCGGAGCCATGTTGGTCTTGACCCACGGCTTGGTGGACAGGCCCTTCTCGACGGCGTTGCGGGCGAGCAGCGCGGCGCCGAGCATGACCGACGGGTTGGAGGTGTTGGTGCAGGAGGTGATGCCCGCGACCACGACGGCGCCGTGGTCGAGGACGAACTCGCCGCGCTCCTCGGAGACGACCTTGACCGGCTTCGACGGACGTCCGTGGGCGCCGTTGGCGGCCGAGTGGACGTCGACGGCACCGTCGTCCGCGAAGGACAGCACGGCCGGGTCGGACGCCGGGAAGGTCTCCTCGACGGCCTCGTCGAGCTTGGTGTGCTCGGCCGGGAGGTTCTCCTCCACGTAGTTGTGGATGTCCTTGCGGAAGGCGACCTTCGACTCGGACAGCAGGATGCGGTCCTGCGGGCGCTTCGGGCCGGCGATCGACGGGACGACCGTCGACAGGTCGAGCTCGAGGTACTCGGAGAACTCGGGCTCGCGGCTCGGATCGTGCCACAGGCCCTGCTCCTTGGCGTACGCCTCGACGAGAGCGAGCTGCTCGTCGCTGCGGCCGGTCAGGCGCAGGTAGTTGATGGTCTCGCCGTCGATCGGGAAGATCGCTGCGGTCGAACCGAACTCGGGGCTCATGTTGCCGAGGGTCGCGCGGTTGGCGAGGGGGACCTCGGCCACGCCGGCGCCGTAGAACTCGACGAACTTGCCGACGACGCCGTGCTTGCGCAGCATGTCGGTGACGGTGAGCACGACGTCGGTCGCGGTCACGCCGGGCTGGATCTCACCGGTGAGCTTGAAGCCGACCACGCGCGGGATGAGCATGGAGACCGGCTGGCCGAGCATCGCGGCCTCGGCCTCGATGCCGCCGACGCCCCAGCCGAGCACGCCGAGGCCGTTGACCATCGTCGTGTGCGAGTCGGTGCCGACGCAGGTGTCGGGGTAGGCCTGCCCGTTGCGGACCATGACGGTCGGGGCCAGGTACTCGATGTTGACCTGGTGGACGATGCCCATGCCCGGGGGAACGACGCGGAAGTCGTCGAAGGCACCCTGGCCCCAGCGCAGGAACTGGTAACGCTCGCCGTTGCGCTCGTACTCGAGGTCGACGTTGCGCTCGAGGGCGTCGGCGCGACCGAAGTAGTCGAGGATCACCGAGTGGTCGATGACCATGTCGGCGGGGGAGAGGGGGTTGACCTTGTTCGGGTCGCCGCCCAGGGTGGTCACGGCCTCACGCATGGTGGCGAGGTCGACGACACAGGGGACACCCGTGAAGTCCTGCATGATCACGCGCGCGGGCGTGAACTGGATCTCGATGCTCGGGTCGGCGGAGGGATCCCAGTTGGCGATGGCCCGGATGTGATCGGCCGTGATGTTGGCACCGTCCTCGGTGCGCAGCAGGTTCTCGGCCAGGACCTTCAAAGAGTAAGGAAGTTTCTCGGTGCCGGGGACGGCCGACAGGCGGAAGATCTCGTAGGAGTTGTCTCCGACCTGCAGCGAACCCTTGGCGCCGAACGAATCACTACTGGTGCTCACGTCAGCTCCACTCGTCGTTTCGGCTGGCCGCCGACGGGGCTGTGTCGACGGCTGAAGCGAGGCACACGACGTCCGCCCGCGGCCCGTGGCCCGGATGCAGTAGTCGTGGCGTCTCGCCCTCGATTCTAACAGTACGCTTGTCCTGTATTGAACCGAAGTCGGGTCCGTCGTGTCGACGAGGCGTCCCACCGGCATCGGTCCTGCTCGCGACGAGTGCTTCGAGCCGCCGTCGCGCGATCGCGTAGTGTTCTCCCTTGCCGCACGGGTGTGGCGCTTCGTGTCGTCTCCGCGCGACCGGATCGCCGTATCGCCCGGCTTCCGACCCTGCACCACCGGAGAGAGATGTCTGCGCCACTGCTTCGCATACCGGGCCCTGCGCTCACGGATCTTCCTGCCGGGGTCTCGGTCGAAAAAGTGCTCGCCGATCTCGCCGACGACCAGGTGGCGGCGCCCTCGCAGTACGTCGACGACCTCGTCGCCGAGGTGCAGCGCGCGCAGGAGAACGGGATCGACCTCAGCGTGGTCGTACTCGACCGGGACCCCCGTATGGATTCGCAGCTGCGCGATCTCGCGACGGAGGTCGGCGCCGAGGACGGCGGAACGGTGCTGGTCCTCAGCCCGGGATGGGTCGGGACGTTCAGCGAGGATCTCGACCGCGTCACTCTCGAGGCCGCCCAGGATCGCACCTACACCGGCGATCCGGTGGTCTCCACACGCAACTTCGTCGACTCGGTGCTCGAGCCGTCACCGCCCTGGACGCTGATGACGCTGCTGATCGTCGCGGTGGTCGCCCTTGCGGCCGGCGCGACCTGGCTCGCCAAACGCCGCCGCGCGGACGGTGACGCGACCGTTGCCGGAGGTAACGGATCGTCATCGGCCAAGGACGTCTGAGGTCTCTTTCCCGTCACCGCGGAGATCTTCTCCGGGTTGTCCTCGCCCCGATCGTGACGGAATCCGGCAGGGAAGATCGTTCGTTGTCCTCACGGTGTTCCTCGGTGTCCGCTCCGTGTTCTTTCGGAGTTCTTCCGGCCGATCTTCGTGACTGTCATGCGACATACCCCTGAGGTGTCGTACGGTTCTCATGACGCTCTTGGGGAAGGTGTGTCACAACCCGGCTCGTGGGGACGCTGTCCGCAGCCGGTGTACGACTGCAGCGTGTGAGCCGTGGGGCACCCACGGCGAGCGGATGCTGCCTGCCTTCCTCGGGTCGTCCGGCCGGATGTCTCGGCCACCAGGTGCGACCGAGGGAGATGCAAGTGAGACGGTTCGGTATCCACGGAGGGATTCCGCGACGGTCGGGGCCGGACGGCACCGCTACGACGCTCACTGCAGGCCGTCGACCCGACAGTCCGACGGCCGGTCGCACCCCGCGGACGCGCACAGGCACGCTCCTCGCCGGTTTGGGGTTGGTCACAGCCGTGCTCCTCACCGTGACCACGACGGCGTCCGCCGCACCGCCCCCGCCGCCGAACCCCTCGGACGCCGAGATCGACCGGGCAGGTGCGGCCGTCGCGGCCAACATCGACCGGGTCGGGCAGCTGATCGTCCGGATCGCCGACGCGGATCAGCAGCTCGCCGAGCTCGACGCGCAGGTCGCCATCCGCCGCGAGGACGTCAACCGCGCCCTCGTCGATCTCCAGAGCGCGCGCGACGCGGCGGATCTCGCCGAACGGGTGGTCGTGGATTCCCGCCGCGCACTCGACGACGCCGCCGACCGGATCGCCGCTGCCCAGAAGAACTTCGACGCGTTCGTCCGCGACAGCTACACCCGTGGCGCCAACTCGGTCTCCCTCGCGGCCTTCCTCGACGTCGACGGTCCCGACGATCTGCTCGACCGCGCCCAGGTCATGCGGTTGCTGTCCGCCGGGCGCACCGCGGTGCTCGATGCGCTCCAGCGCGCCCGGGCCCAGGAGGCCAACTCCCACTCGCGGGCACGCGCGGCCAAGCTCGAGGCCGACGCGGCGGCGGAAGCCGCCGAGCAGCGCAGGGCCGAGGCCGAGGCCGCGATCGCCGTCGCGCGAGCGGAACTCGGTCGGCAGGCTGCCGAGAAGTCGCGCATCGAGCAGGAACGTGCGAACGCGCAGAGCGAACTCGACCGGGCCCGCGTGAACGTTGCGGGCCTGGAAGGGCAACGCGCGCAGTACCAGGACTACTGGGAGCGTCGCCGCGCAGCCGAGGAAGCAGCTGCCGCGGCGGCCGCCGAGGCGGCACGGGTCGCGGCAGCCGAGGCAGCCGAGCGTGTCGCCGCCGACGCCGCAGCCCGGGAACGTGCGGCGGAACTCGCCAACGGCCGTCGCCCCCACACGCTGATCGAGGAGTCTCCGTCGACCGGCGAGAGCGACGTCGCCTCACCGGGTGAGGTCACCACCGAATCCGGAGCGCCGGAGGGCAGTGATACCGATACGAGTGGCACCGATACGAGTGGCACCGATACGAGTGGCACCGACACGGCTGCACCGGACTACACCGACGACGCCACGGTCCCGGACGGTACCGACGGTGGAACCGTCCCAGACGGTACCGACGATGGATCCGTCCCGGATGGCACCGACAGCGGCACGATCCCCGACGAGGACGAAGACGAGGACAGCGGCGACGACGGTGGGATCGACTGGGAGAACCCGGATCCGGGCGACCCCGTCGTGGAGACTCCCGGATCGGGGACCGGGGGATCGGGTTCCCGCCCCTCCACACCGAATTCGACGCCCGGGACCCCGTCGCGTCCGTCCGTCACCGGTCCCGTTGCGGTGGAGATCGTCATCGACCGTGCGATGTCCCAGATCGGCGTCCCGTACGCGTGGGGTGGTGGCAACGAGAACGGCCCGACCCGCGGTATTCGCGACGGCGGCGTCGCCGATGTCCACGGCGACTACGCCAAGGTCGGCTTCGACTGCTCCGGACTGATGATCTACGCGTTCGCGGGCATCGGCATCTCGCTCCCGCACTACACCGGCTACCAGTACACGGCCGGTACCCAGGTTCCGTCGTCGCAGATGAGACGGGGCGACATGATCTTCTACGGGCCCAACGCCAGCCAGCACGTCGCGCTGTATCTCGGCGACGGGCAGATGCTCGAGGCGCCGCAGTCGGGATCGTTCGTGAAGATCTCGCCGGTACGCTGGGGCGGCATGACACCGTACGTGGTGCGCATGGTGTCGTGAGGGCGAGGTTTGCCGCGGCCCTCGTACCACCGAGGGCGGGCGCCATCCGGTCGTTTCCGGGTGCCGTCTCCCGGTCGGTGCAGGGGCGACGACACACCGAGCCGGCACCTGCAATAGTGGTGCAGCAGGTGTTTCCAGCGGAGCGACGTAGGCGAAAGCGGTGGATTGTTGGTGACCTCACGCGAGGGTGGGACGTCCGGTTCGGCGACGCCGGGCGACCAGGGCGGTAACGACGGACGCAAGAACAACCAGGCTGCGGCGGGTGCCGCGCCGGCGCCGAAGGCGGCCGGTGCGAACGGTCCGGCTCCGCAGGTGTCCGGCGCGAACATGCGGAAACCCGGCGACGCTCCTGCGAAGGCGTACGACCCCGCCGACGACGTCCGTCTCCTCGAACGGGCCATCTACGAGGTCAAGCGCGTGATCGTCGGCCAGGACCTGCTGGTCGAGCGGATGCTGGTCGGTGTGCTCGCGCGCGGGCACGTGCTGCTCGAAGGCGTTCCCGGTGTCGCGAAGACGCTGGCCGTCGAGACCTTCGCGAAGGTCGTCGGTGGGTCGTTCTCCCGCGTGCAGTTCACTCCCGACCTCGTGCCGACGGACCTCGTCGGTACCCGCATCTACCGGCAGGGACGCGAGGAGTTCGACACAGAACTCGGACCGGTCGTTGCGAACTTCGTGCTCGCCGACGAGATCAACCGCGCCCCGGCGAAGGTGCAGTCGGCGCTGCTCGAGGTGATGGCCGAACGCCACGTCACGATCGGTGGCAAGACCTTCCCGATGCCCGAGCCGTTCCTCGTGATGGCGACGCAGAACCCCATCGAGAACGAGGGCGTTTATCCGCTGCCGGAAGCGCAGCGCGACCGTTTCCTGTTCAAGGTCCTCGTCGACTATCCGTCGGTGGAGGAGGAACGCGAGATCGTCTACCGGATGGGTGTCGCCGCTCCCGAGCCGAAGCAGGTGCTCGACAACGAGCAGCTCCTGCGCCTGCAGAAGATCGCCGGCCGTGTGTTCGTGCACCACGCGCTCGTCGACTACGTGGTGAGGGTCATCTTCGCGACGCGTCGGCCCGCCGAGCTCGGCCTGCACGACGTGCAGGGCTGGATCGCCTACGGCGCCTCGCCCCGCGCGACGCTCGGCATCATCTCCTCGGCGCGTGCCCTGGCGCTCGTGCGCGGTCGCGACTACGTGGTGCCGCAGGACATCGTCGACGTCATCCCCGATGTGCTCCGCCACCGCCTGGTGCTGTCCTACGACGCGCTCGCGGACGACGTCTCCCCGGACCAGATCATCACCCGAATCCTGCAGACCGTGGGTCTTCCGCAGGTCGCGCCCCAGGCGAACGCACCCGTGCCGACCGCGACCCCCGGCCCGGCGCCTGCCGATCCGCGGGCCACTGCCGGTCAGCAGGCGCCCATCGGTGCACCTGATCCGCAGGGAGGTGCGGGCGCGCGGTGAGCACACGTCCTCACGACGGGTCGCCACCGCGGTTCCGGACCGGTGAATTGCGCGATCCCGCGCTCGCCGCCGCGCTCCGCACCCTCGAGCTCACCGTGCGGCGCCGTCTCGACGGCGTCCTGCACGGCGACCATCTCGGTCTGATCCCGGGCCCCGGTTCCGAGCCGGGGGACGCCCGCGAGTACCAGCCGGGTGACGACGTGCGGCAGATGGACTGGTCGGTCACCGCGCGCACGACGCACCCGCACGTGCGGCAGACCGTCGCCGACCGGGAACTCGAGACGTGGCTCGCGGTCGACCTCTCGGCCAGCCTGGACTTCGGTACCGGCATGTGTGAGAAGCGCGACCTGGCGATCGCAGCGGTGGCCGCGCTCGCGCATCTGACCACCGGCAGCGGGAATCGGATCGGCGCGGTGATCTCCACCGGCAACGAGACGGCCCGCGTCCCCGCGCGTGGTGGGCGGCTGCACGCCCAATCGTTGTTGCGTACCGTCGCGACAACCCCGCACGCACCCGACGGGACCCGCGGTGATCTCCAGGGGCTCGTCGAGTCGCTGCGACGTCCCCAGCGCCGCCGCGGTCTGGCGGTCGTGGTGAGCGATTTCCTCGGCCCTCTCGACTGGGAGCGCTCCCTGCGGGCACTGTCCGGCCGGCACGAACTGCTCGCTGTCGAGATCGTCGATCGCCGCGACCTCGAACTGCCCGATCTGGGCGACGTGGTGCTGCACGACCCGGAAACGGGCCGCACCCGTGAATTCACGACTACTCCCGAACTGCGGGCCGACTATGCGCAGGCCGCCGTCGAGCATCGCGCGGCCGTGCACCAGGCGCTGCGCAGTTCAGGTGCACCGGTGCTGACGTTGCGCACCGACCGCGACTGGATCGGCGATGTCGTCCGATTCGTCGCGGCCCGGCGGCACAGCTTCGGCGCACCCGCACGGCAGGGGGGACGATGAGCCTGTCCGGTTTCACTTCACCGTGGTGGCTGCTGCTGTTGTTCGTCGTCGCCGCCCTCGGCGGCGCATACGTGCTGGTCCAGCGCCGGCGCCAGACGAACACGCTGCGCTTCACCAATCTCGAGCTGCTCGAGAAGGTCGCGCCCGCCCGCCCGGGACGTGCTCGGCACATTCCCGTCGCACTGTTGCTCGTCGGGCTCGTCTTCCTCACCGTGGCGCTCGCCGGCCCGACCGCCGAACAGCGGGTGCCGCGCAACCGGGCCACGGTCGTGCTTGTCATCGACGTGTCGTTGTCGATGGAGGCCACGGACGTCGCGCCCACACGACTCGCCGCCGCACAGGAGGCGGCCAAGCAGTTCGCCGACGACCTGACGCCCGGCATCAACCTCGGTCTCGTCGCGTTCTCGGGTACCGCCTCGGTCCTGGTCTCGCCGACCACCAACCGGGAGGCGAGCAAGTCCGCGATCGACAACCTGCAGCTCAGCGAGCGCACTGCGACCGGCGAGGCGATCTTCACGGCGATGCAGTCGATCGACACGCTCGCCGCCGTGCTCGGCGGCAGCGACCAGGCGCCGCCCGCGCGGATCGTGCTGCTGTCCGACGGCAAACAGACCGTCCCCGAGAGTCCCGACGATCCCCGCGGGGGCTTCACCGCGGCGCGGCAGGCGGCGGAGAAGGGAATCCCGGTCTCGACCATCTCGTTCGGCACCCAGACGGGCACCGTCACCATCGAGGATGATCGGATCCCCGTGCCCGTCGACGATCCGTCGCTCAAGGAGATCGCGAATCTCTCGGGGGGGAGCTTCTTCACGGCGGCAAGCCTCGAAGAACTCGAGGACGCCTACAACACGCTCGAGGAGCAGATCGGCTTCGAGACGACCCGCGGCGACGCCAGCCGTCCGTGGCTCATGCTCGGAGCGCTCTCGGTGATCGCAGGGCTCGGCGCGGCGATGGTGTTGCGCCAGCGGCTGCCCTGATCCACCTTGTGCACGCTCACGGAGCGTTTTCCGTCCCGGCCAGGCCACCAGATAGGTTGGAATGCATGACTGACGCAGATAGTGCCGCAGCGTCCACGCGCGCGGGTGCCACCCCCCGATCCGTCCTCGTCACCGGTGGAAACCGCGGGATCGGCCTCGCCGTCGCCCGTCGCCTGCAGGCGGACGGCCACAGGGTCGCCGTGACCCACCGCGGTTCGGGCGCGCCCGACGACCTGTTCGGTGTGCGGTGCGACGTCACCGACGCCGACTCGGTCGACGCCGCGTTCAAGGAGGTCGAGGAGCATCAGGGTCCCGTCGAGGTGCTCGTCGCGAATGCGGGCATCACCGACGACACCCTGCTGATGCGCATGACCGAGGACCAGTTCAGCTCGGTGATCGACGCGAACCTCACCGGCGCCTTCCGGTGCGCCAAGCGCGCCAACCGTGCGATGCTCCGTGCCCGTTGGGGCCGCATGATCTTCCTCGGCTCCGTGGTCGGCCTCGCCGGTCAGGCCGGTCAGATCAACTACGCGTCCTCGAAGGCCGGTGTCATCGGGCTCGCCCGTTCGGTCACCCGCGAACTCGGTTCGCGATCGATCACGGCCAACGTCGTCGCTCCCGGTTTCATCGAGACCGACATGACTGCGGATCTGTCAGACGACCTGCGCGACACGGCGAAGAAGTTCATCCCGCTGCAGCGACTCGGCAAGCCCGAGGACGTCGCAGCCGTCGTCAGCTTCCTGGCCTCCGACGACTCCGCCTACGTCTCCGGCGCCGTGATCCCGGTCGACGGCGGCATGGGCATGGGCCACTGACGGTCTCGCGACCACATCCGAATCTCACTGGAGGACCGACACACTCATGGGCGGACTGCTCGAGGGCAAGACCATTCTCGTCACCGGCATCATCACCGATGCCTCGATCGCCTTTCACACCGCGAAGGCCGCGCAGGAACAGGGCGCGAAGGTGATCATCACCGGCTTCGAGCGACTCCGGTTGATCGACCGGATCGCGCAGCGTCTCCCGCAGCCGGTGCCGCCGGCGATCTGCCTCGACGTGCAGAACCAGGAGGATCTCGACGGTCTCGCCGACAAGATCCGCGAACTCGCACCGGAGGGGATCGACGGTGTCGTCCATTCCATCGGTTTCGCACCCCGGTCCTGCCTGGGCAGCCCGTTCCTCGACGCGCCCTGGACGGACGTCGCGGTGGCGCTCGAGGTGTCGGCCTACTCCTACGGCGCGCTCGCCAAGGCCGTCCTACCCGTCATGAACGAGGGCGGTTCGATCGTCGGAATGGACTTCGACCCGTCCCGGGCCGTGCCGTTCTACAACTGGATGGGTGTCTCCAAGGCGACGCTCGAGTCGGTGAACCGCTACGTGGCCAAGGAAGTCGGCCCGCGCGGTATCCGTTCGAACCTCGTCGCCGCCGGCCCGATCAAGACGCTCGCGGCCAAGGCCATCGCGGGCGACGCGACCGGCCCGGGCGCGGAGATGAACCGTCTGAACGAGGGGTGGTCGGCGGCGTCCCCGATCGGCTGGGACGTCGACGATCCGACGCCCGTGGCGAAGACCGTGTGTGCGGTGCTGTCCGACTGGCTACCCGGGACAACGGGATCCATCGTCTACGTCGACGGTGGTTTCCACTCCCAGGTCGGCTTCGGCAGCTGACCGTACGACGGAAGGCACTCCCATGACGAACACCCCCGGGGCGTACGACGCGCTGATGCTGCTGTCGTTCGGCGGACCGGAAGGACCCGACGACGTGCGGCCGTTCCTCGAGAACGTCACCCGCGGACGAGGGATCCCGCCGGAACGACTCGACGAGGTCGCGCAGCACTATCTGCACTTCGGGGGTGTCTCGCCGATCAACGCCTTGAACCGGGCGATCATCGATGCCGTCCGCGCCGAGTTCGACGTGCACGGTATCGATCTGCCGATCTATTTCGGCAACCGCAACTGGCATCCCATGGTCGAGGACACCGTCGCGCGGATGCGCGACGAAGGGATCCGTAACGCCCTGGTGTTCGCGACCTCCGCCTGGGGCGGCTACTCGGGTTGCCGGCAGTACCACGAGGACATCGCGCGGGCGCGGGACGCCGTCGAGGACGCCCCGCAGCTGACGAAGCTGCGGCACTTCTACGACCACCCGCTGTTCCTCGATGCCGTCACCGACGCCGTGCGCGCGGCCCGCGTCGAACTCGCCGACGACGTGCGCGATTCCGCGCGCGTGGTGTTCACCGCGCACTCCGTTCCGACCTCCTTCGACGCGACCGGTGGTCCGCCGGAGGAGGGAGGCCGTCTCTACAGCCGGCAGGTCGCCGAAGCGGCGCGGTTGGTGGCCGAGGCGCTCGGCGAGGGCGACTACGACCTGGTGTGGCAGTCGCGGTCCGGTCCGCCGCAGGTGCCGTGGCTCGAACCCGACATCGTCGACCACATCGATGCGCTGCACGAACGGGGAGTCCGAGCCGTCGTGGTCGTGCCGGTCGGGTTCGTCTCCGATCATCTCGAGGTCGTGTGGGATCTCGATACCGAGGCTCGCGATCGGGCCGCTGAGCTGGGCATGGGCTTCTCTCGTGCGGCGACGGCCGGAACCGACCCGCGCTTCGCGCAACTCGTCCGCGAGCTCGTCGAGGAACAGCGGGAGGGGGTCACCGCCCGTCGCTGCGGCACCGAACCGCTGCTCGGGTCCGCGTGCAACGGGAGCCTGTGCGCCGTCGGGTGCTGTGAGCCGCCGAAACGCCCGTCCCGGCCCGCCGCGAACGGATAGATGCCTCCGAGCCTCACCGGGCGGAGTGCCCGGCCGGTGAGGCCAGAGGGGAGTCGAACCAGCGGGGCAGCGATCGGCGCAGGGCGCTCGGACCGTCGACGACTACGGCGCCCGAGCGCAACGCGTCCGGCCAGGTCGCTTCGCCACGCCAGATCTCGGTCAGCTCCCGCAGTCCCGTCGTCACCCGGATCGAGACCTCGAATCCCGGGTCCTCGTCGCACACGTCGACGTCGTGCGGCGTGATGACCATCCACCACCGGCGCGACGCGTGAGTGACCGTCGGGAAGACGAACTCCACGACCACCCGGGATTCCGGCAGGGCCGCATGGTCGACGTGCCGGTGCATGTCCCACATCAGCAGTCGCGGATCGAGGTCGACCTCGCCGAGTTTCCCGGTCCACCGCGTGCCCCACGCACCGAGTGCGTCGACGACGGTCTCGAGATCGCGTCCCGCCGGGGTGAGCACGTATCGGACGTCGTTTCCGTCCTCGAGGCGCTGCACGATGCCCGCCGCTGTGAGCTGGTGCATCCGCTTCGACAACAGCGTCGGCGACATGCGGGGCAGGCCGCGTCGGAGGTCGTTGAACCGTTCGCTGCCGAGCACGAGTTCGCGCACCACGAGCAGCGTCCACCTCTCGTCGAACAACTCCATCGCCTTGGCGACGGGACAGAACTGGTGGTAGGGCGGGCCCATGATCGGATCGTAGGCCGGTCGGACCGCCGCGACCAGCACGGATGAGCGGCGGTGCAGTACAGATTGTGTACTGGAGGACACCGCGTCCGCGTTCCTACAGTCGATTTGTGACCCGGGCCGCTTCCGAGACGGTGCCGAAGCCGGGTCCCTCGACAGGAGGAATCCTCTGATGACCGACATCTCCACGACACACGACGCCGATCTCGCCCTGAAGGCCAAGCACCGGGCGATGTGGGCACTCGGCAACTATCCAGCGGTGGCGACCGAGGTCATCGCCGAACTCGGCCCCGCTCTCGTGGCCGCGACCGGAATCGGTCCGGGCGACCGTGTCCTGGACATCGCCGCCGGATCGGGCAATGCGTCGATCCCCGCCGCGCTCACCGGTGCGACGGTGCTCGCGACCGACCTGACCCCGGAACTGTTCGAGGTCGGCCGCCGTGACGCCGAAGCGGCAGGTGCGACGCTCGACTGGCAGGAAGCCGATGCCGAAGCGCTCCCGTTCGACGATGCGAGCTTCGATGCCGTGATCTCTTGCGTGGGAGTGATGTTCGCGCCCCACCACCGGGCCGCGGCCGACGAACTGCTCCGGGTGACCCGCCCGGGCGGACGTATCGGGCTACTGGGCTGGACCCCCACCGGCTTCATCGGGCAGATGTTCGCGACGATGAAACCGTATGCGCCACCGCCCCCGCCGGGTGCACAGCCGCCGCCGCTGTGGGGCGACGAGGTGCACGTGCGCGAGCTGATCGGCGACCGTGTCACCGACCTGCAGGCACGCACCGAGAACCTGCGCGTCGAACGCTTCGCGACCGGGGAGGACTTCCGCGAGTTCTTCAAGTCCGCCTACGGCCCCACCATCGCGGTGTACCGCAACATCGCGGACGACCACGATCGGGTCGCGGCTCTCGATCTCGACCTGCTCGAACTCGCCCAACGTCACGATCTCGGTGGGGGAGCGATGAATTGGGAGTACCTGTTGGTCACCGCGCAACGGAGTTGACGCGCACTGGAGTCGACGCGCACTGTCGGCCGCGGTCAGTGATGGTGCTCGGCCCGCAGAGCCGCCGCGACCGCACCGGTGCGGGCCTCGCGGACCGCGGCCCACAGCGGCTGCAGCGCGCCCTCGCGGCCGGTGGCGGCGGACACCGAACCGGCCCGCAGACCCCCTCCGCGACCGGCCACGCTGAGGATCGCCGCGACCTGGTCTGCGGTGTCGAGGACGCGCACGGCACGTGCGGGCAGTGACGGGGGATAGCGGTGCCGCGCGAGTTCGGCGACCTTCTCGGCGATCTCCGTCCGCGGATCGGTGCGGCGCCCGTCGGTGCCCACCGTCGGGATTCCGCTCAACGCGGAGGCGGCATCACGAACCGCCTCGCGGATCGCGAACTCGGCCGCACCGAGACCACCGTCGACCGCGATCTCGGGTACCGCCGGCAGCGTGAAGACGTTCCACCGTAGGACGTCCGGACCCTCGATCACGGGTACCAGACCCAGCCCCGGGGTTCCGGGCGCTCCCACGACGACGCCTTCACCGGCAGCCAGCGCCGCGGAGGCGAACGCCGTACCGGCAGGCAACGCGCGGACGTCGCCCGGGGCGGGAAGGACGAGATGCAGACCGGCGCCGGCGGCGGAATCGACGCGGCGGATCAGGGTGAGCAGCAGGGCGGCACCGTCGGCGACACCCTTGTCGGGCAGATCCGCCGCGGAGGCCGTCGCCGCATCGTGGGCACCCACGAGATGCATCGGCGCCCACTCGTGCAGCGCATCGATCACATCGTCGGGGGAGGCGTGACCGGACAGCCACGACCCCGCCCACACGGTCAGCGTCAGGCTCGGAGAACTCACCCCGAAAGCATACGGCGACCGCGCACGGCGGTCCGGCGTGGCAGCGCGAGCGGTCCCGCGCAATGTCCTAGGGTGGACTGGCGTGAGCCCACGCGATATCTACGGCGGCGACATCTACGCCGGTCACGCCCGCACCAAGAAGAAGGCCGTTCCCGAACTCGCAGCGGAGCGCGGCGTCGTCGTCGAGGACGCCGCATCCGGCTGGTGCGGCGCGATCGTGGGAATCGAGAAGACCCACGACGGCGACTTCGTGCGGCTCGAGGACGCGCAGGGACGCACCCGTCTGTTCGCGATGCGCCCCGCGGCCTTCCTGGTCGACGGAGCACCCGTCACCCTCGTCAAACCGAAGATCCGTCCCGCCTCCGCACCGACGAGATCCGCCTCGGGATCCACCCGGGTGGAGGGTTTGCGCGCTCGCGTGGCGCGGGGAAGCCGGATCTGGGTGGAGGGCGTGCACGACGCCGCCCTCGTCGAACGGGTGTGGGGGCACGACCTGCGGGTCGAAGGCGTGGTCGTCGAACAACTCGAGGGCCTCGACAATCTCGGCGCCAGGCTGGCCGAGTTCGAACCCGGCTCGGGCCGACGCGTCGGTGTGCTCGCCGACCACCTCGTCACCGGGTCCAAGGAGGAGCATCTCACCGCGAATCTAGGTCCGCACGTGATGGTCACCGGCCATCCCTACATCGACGTGTGGCAGGCCGTGAAACCGAAGGCCGTGGGCATCGACGCCTGGCCCTCCATTCCGCGCGGACAGGACTGGAAGACCGGCGTCTGCCGTGAACTCGGCTGGGGCACGCCGCAGGACGGCTGGCGGCGCGTCTACAACGCCGTGAACTCCTTCCGCGACCTCGAATCGCACCTCATCGGCGCCGTGGAGCGCCTCGTCGACTTCGTCACCGAACCCGACGAGGGCTGACCGAGCGCAACCATGACGGTGGGGTGGGTGCCCTGGAGCGACAGCGCCCGGAACAGGAACATCGGCCGGATGCGGCGGTCTGCCGGCGACCGGACGAAGGTGCGGTCGGCGACGGGTACATCGTCCTCGATGTTTGCGCGAACGCGCTGTGCGGGAGTGACTTCCATTGCCGGACTCCTCGGGTGCGAAGCCTGGGGAACGGATGCGGACATCAGCTGTCGGTGGAGGGGGAGGGCGGCTTCGTTGTCGACGAATCGTCGTGCGACCGGGTGGTAGCGAACGGTGCGGACCGCTTCGACGATCCATTCGACGGCGCGCTCGTACGGGTCCTCGATGTCGTCGATGGCCGCGTGGAACCGCGTGACGAGCTGATCGAGCTCCCACGAGGAGCGAACGCGCGGGGGTGATGCCGGTAGTTCGGGGACGGTATCACCGATTTCACAACGGCAAAAGGATGCGTTTCGATTGCCTCCACTTATGAAGCCGGGGTGACATTCCGGTCGGGACGGAAAGCCGAAGAATATAGAATTACCGACCTGAGATTTTCCCTGCGGAAAGCAGCCTCGAGGACGAGGGACCAAGACCGCTTCCTCCACCAGGGCATCTGCCAGGATGTCCGATTTGTGGTTCGATGGTGATCGTGGCCGCATTGATTTGGTTGATCGCCGGAGTGGCGTTGGCGGCCGGCGAAGCGCTCACGGGCGATTTCGCGCTGCTGATGCTCGGCGGTGCAGCGCTCGTCACCGGCGGTGTCTCCGCGGTGACCGATCTGCCCGTCTGGATCGACGCGGTGATTTTCGCCGTGGCCTCGCTGGTTCTGCTGCTCGGTGTCCGGCCGATGCTGAGGCGCCGGTACTCCCAGCCGCCCGCTCTGCCCACCGGGATCGACGCTCTCCCGGGCAAGCACGCGTTGGTCCTCGAGCAGGTGGGGGAGCATTCCGGGCGCGTGAAGATCGACGGTGAGGTGTGGACCGCCAGGCCGCTGGACGCCACCGAGGTGTACGGGCCGGGAACGACAGTGACAGTGATGCAGATAGACGGCGCGACTGCCGTCGTGTGGAGGGGTGTCTGAGGATGGAAGCTCTGATCGTGCTCGCCGTAGTGGTGGCACTGGTCGTGGTGGTCGTGGCCAAATCGGTATCGCTGGTACCGCAAGCGGAGGCCGCGGTCATCGAACGTCTCGGCCGGTACTACCGGACGGCGTCGGGTCAGCTCACCTTCCTGGTGCCCTTCGTCGACCGCATCCGCGCGAAGGTCGATCTACGCGAACGTGTCGTCTCGTTCCCGCCGCAGCCGGTCATCACCCAGGACAACCTGACGCTGAGCATCGACACGGTCGTGTACTTCCAGGTGACGAACCCGCAGGCGGCGGTCTACGAGATCAGCAACTACATCGCCGCGGTCGAGCAGCTCACCGTCACCACGCTCCGCAACGTCGTCGGCGGAATGACCCTCGAGGAGACGCTCACCTCCCGCGACTCCATCAACGGTCAGCTCCGCGGTGTGCTCGACGAAGCGACCGGCCGATGGGGCCTGCGTGTCGCCCGGGTCGAACTCAAGAGCATCGATCCGCCGCCGTCGATCCAGGAATCGATGGAGAAGCAGATGAAGGCCGACCGCGAGAAGCGCGCGATGATCCTCACGGCCGAGGGTCACCGTGAATCCGCGATCAAGACCGCCGAGGGCGACAAGCAGTCGCGCATCCTCTCCGCCGAGGGTGCGAAGCAGGCCGCGATCCTCGAAGCCGAGGCCGACCGGCAGTCGCGGATCCTGCGCGCGCAGGGTGATCGCGCGGCGCGCTACCTCGAGGCCCAGGGCGAGGCGAAGTCCATCGAGAAGGTCTTCGCCGCGATCAAGGCCGGCAAGCCCACTCCGGAGCTGCTCGCCTACCAGTACCTGCAGACCCTGCCGCAGATGGCCCAGGGCGATGCGAACAAGATGTGGGTGGTGCCGAGCGACTTCGGCAAGGCGCTCGAAGGATTCGCGCGGACGCTCGGCGCGCCCGGCGAGGACGGCGTCTTCCGCTTCGAGCCGAGTCCTGTCGACGAGGAACTGCAACGGCCCGAGGACGACAGTGCCGAGGTCGAGGATTGGTTCGCGACCAAGCGCGACCCCGAGGTGGCCCAGGCCGTCGCCGAAGCCGAGGCGGTCGCGCGCAAGCCGGTCGACCCCGCAGTGCGGACGGGTCTCGCCACGGAGGGGACGCAGGGGGGTGCCGGTGAAGGACAGTCGGCGTTGCCCGCAACGCCGCCGGCGCAGCGCTGGATGACGAACGACGCATCCGAGCAGCCGGCCGAGCCGCCGCAACAGCAGTAACGGAAACCGGTTCAGTGGGAGGGCGCGCCGACCGGCGCGCCCTCCCACTCGTCATCGGCGGCCGAGCATCGGCAGTGTCACCGGCGGCCGAGCATCGGCAGTGCCATCGCCACCACGATGAGACCGGCGCCCGCGGCGGCGAGCACGGTCACGGACTCTCCGAAGGCGACCATGCCGATCATCAGCGCGACCACGACTTCGAGGTAGGACAGGCCGGACAGTTCCGCGGCGCGGAGGTGCTTGCCTGCGACGACGAGCAGCCCCAGCGCGAACAGACCACAGACGACGAAGAACCCACCGGCCCACAACCAGTGCGTCGCGGTCATCCCCGACAGGTCGGGTCGAGTCACCGCGACCATCCCACCTGCCGCGACGGCGCCGAAGACGAAGTTCCACAGGGACCGGACGTCGGACGGCATGTCGGTGCGATAGCGGTAGCACAGCAGGGCCCCGCCGTAGAAGACTCCCGAGGCAGCGCCCAGCACGGTACCCAGCGTCTCGTGCTCGCCCCCGGACGATTCACCGCCCACCAGGCCGGCGGCGAGCAACATGCCGGCGAACGCCGTGCCGATCGACAGGGCGTCGAGGCGACCGACCCTCTCCTTCAGGAACACCCGGGCGAGGGCCGTCGCGACGACGGGGCCGAGGTAATGGAGAACCACGGCACGGGACAGGTCGGTCAACACCGTGGCGGACAGATAGGTCGCGAGGGACAGTCCGAGGAGCACACCGCCACCGACGACCGACCAGGACAGGCGGGTCCGGCGCAACTGTCCGAGGCGGCGGGACAGCGCGATCAGGACGAGCATGCCGATCGCTCCGACCGCCATCCGCCCGAGCGTCAGTGCTTCACCGAGCACCGCGCCTTCGGGAGTGGCCTTGCGGCCGAACAATCCTGCGGCGCCCATCGCGGTCGCGGACAGCACGATCGCGGCGATCCCGAGTCGCCGGTTCGTACGCGGCGGCGACTTCGGGGCGGGGGAGGAAGGGAGAACAGTGCCACGCGACTCGGTCGGTGCAATTTCGGCGCGCTGCTCGAGCAGCGCATGATCGGCTCGCGAAGGCGCGCCCAGGGCATGATCGGCTCGCGAAGGCGCGCCCAGGGCATCATCGGCGCGCAGGGGCGCGCCCAGGGAAACGGTCACACGTCTACCTCGGGTCCAGGGTGCACGAAACGAGCACCAGCGGGTGTTGTCGTTCCCCGCTCTGTCATCGGACCTGAGAGCTTTCGCGGACGGAGCCGCTTACACCTTCGGTGAACCCGGAAGAGTTGCTTTCCAGAGGAGCCTCGCCGCGGCGGTCTGGGGGCCTGAGAGATTCCCGGGGAGGTTGCTCCTTCGGCGCCCGCTGTGTGCGGGACTCTCCCGCCGCGGTTCGGTGGCTGTTCAATTGTCCGTCGAGTATCTCATGGACTCGTCGTGACCGCGCCGCAGGGGACATCCGGTGCGCGTGCCCACAGTTCGCTGCGAGTGCCCGCGGTGCGGAGACCGGATGGTTAGCTTGGTCGACATGGTCGACATGAGTGCTCTGCCGAGACCGTGGATGCAGTTGCGGATCGCCGCGGGCGTATACCGATTCCGGGAGAGTCTGTTCGCGCTGCCCGCGCTGGTCGTCGTCGTCGGAGCCGTGCTCGCGGAGGTGAGCGGCTACATCGATCGGGCCTTCGGCCCCTTCGCGTGGGGCATGAAGATGAACAGCAACGCCGCGATCTGGCTGCTGAGCACCGTGGCGGGTGCCACGATCACCACCGCCGGTGTCGTCTTCTCGTTGACCGTCGTGAGCCTGCAGTTGGCGAGCAGCCAGTTCTCGCCGCGGGTGATGCGGTCCTTCATCCGGGATCGGGCCAGCCAGACGGTGATCGGGGTGCTGGTGGCGACCTTCGTCTACTGCGTGCTGACACTGCGCCACATCGGCGCGGACGACGCCGCACCTGCCCCGACACTGTCGACCACCCTCGCTGTGGTCCTCGCGGTGTCGACCGTGGTGCTCATCATCGCCTATCTCAACCGGCTGGCCCACGGTCTGCAGGTCGGGGAGGTGGTGCGCAGCATCGCCTCGGAGGCCGAGAAGGTCATCTCGAACACGAGCCGGAGTTCGCGCGGCGAGATCCACGTCGACCGGGTGCCGGAGCCGGATTTCACCGAGGGGGCGACGGTGTACGCCCGGCGCGACGGCTGGGTGACCCAGGCGCCGGCCGAGCTCGTTCTCGCCGTGGTACCGCCGGGTTCGGTCGTGCGGATGGAGACGCGTCCCGGCGCGTACATTCACTGCGGGGAACCGCTGCTGCGGATCCATCCGAAGCCGGAACGGGCGGTGGTCCTGCGGCGGCTCGAGGCGGCCGTGGAGATCTCGAATACGCGCACCATGCAACAGGACGTGGACTTCGCGCTGCGGCAACTCGTCGACATCGCGCTGCGCGCACTGAGCCAGGCGATCAACGACCCGACGACCGCCACCGAGGTGGTGCTCCGGCTCGGCAGTCTGCTGCGCACCCTGCTGGTCACCGACAGTCCGGTGCCGGCGATCGGGGGTGCGGACGGCCGGATTCTGCTGCGTCCGTGGATCCTGTCGCCCGACGAGTACATCGAGCACGCCTTCGAACAGATCCGGCAGGCCGGCTCGGCGCAGCTGCACGTGGCCACGGCGCTCGCCCGGGTGCTGCGCATGCTCATCGATCATCTCTCCGAGCAGGGGCGCACCGGGTCGGTGCCGGCCTTGCAGCACCAGTTGCGTCTGCTCGTCGACGCGGTGGTCGCCCGGCCCGAGTTCCGTCCGGAGGACCTCGAACGTTTCCGTGCCGTCGCCGAGGGGTCCGCGGATCCCGCGGAGCATCGGACGGACTGATCGTCCTGGGGTGTAGGACCGATGGGAGACGGCTATCCGACTGCCACAGGAAGCGAGCCGATCGGGAGGACGACGACATGGCGACCCACTTCTCCGTCGGTGACCACGTCCGATGGAACTCCGAAGCCGGATACGTCGAGGGCGTGATCATCGCGAAGCACACGGAGGACGTGGAGTTCAAGGGGCGCACGCGGCGGTGCAGCGAGGACGAGCCGCAGTACGAGATCCGGAGCGACAAGACCGATCACGTCGCGATGCACAAGGGGAGTGCGCTGAAGAAGACCTGACGGTGGAGATCCCGGCGTCAGGTGATCAGCGCCTGCCCGACTCCGCACACCGCGACCGCCCATAGCACCGAGGTGGACGTGCCGATGATGAACTGTTCGGAGGCGTTCGGCTCGCGTAGTTCGGGATAACGGGCGAGACCCTTCACCGCCATGATGACGGCGATCCCTTCAGGCCATCCGGCGAGGATCGAGGCGGTGACCGCTCCGCGTTCGAGCACGCCGATGACGCGTCCGCCGCGGAGCGGGCCCGGGGGAGGGGTGGGCTCGGGACCGGCATCGGGTTGCCGCCGCGCGATCCGGAACGCCACGAGGACCGCGGGTCCGCCCCCGGTGATCGCCGCCGTGGCGGTGAGAATCAGCGTGGCCGCGAGCGCGACTCCCTGAACCGGTGTGGTCGCGGTGGCGGCGAGGGCTGAACCGGCGAGACCCGCAATGCTCAACGAGGCGGCCGGCCACACCGGCATGCTCGGGCGCAGCGCGAGTGCGGGTGCGAGAGCAGCCACGGCCAGGCACGCCAGTGAGAGGACGGTCAACGGTCGGCCCTTTCCAGGAGTCGCCGCACGAGTTCGCGTCCGGCCAGTTCGGCCTGCCACCCGGCGGTGGCGAGGCGCTGGGACACCGCTTGTTTGCTGATGCCGAGACGCTCGGCGATCCGCGCCTGCGACAGGCCCTGACGAGCGAGGTCGACCGCCTCGTGCCCCTGGTCTGTGCGGCGCAGGACGACGGTGGCGAGCAGGGTGAGCGCGGCGTCGACGTCGGCGGTGGCCTCGGTGTCGTCGCCTTCGGCCGCGACCTGCCCAGGGGCGTTCTTGGCGCGTTCGACGGCGGTGCGGGCGTGTTCGAAGGCGGGTCCGCGGCCGGCGCGTGTCTGTTCGGGGAGCGGGGTCTCCACCGGGCCGATTCCCACCCCGATACTCCAGCGTTCCCTCCGGAGGAGGTCGAGGACGAGATCGACGACGAGGGCGGGATCGTCCGCGACGGCCTGGAACTCGTCGCCCGCGGTGCGATCGAAGGGCCGTACCAGCGGAACATCCTGCAGTTCGGTGAGGAGCTCCGCCACGCGGTCGATGTCTCGGCGGCTGCTCCGCTGGTCGACCGTCAAGACGAACATGCGTCAAGTGTGAGGGCTTGATTGTCGATAATCAAGACCTGAAGCTTGACGACCGGAATGTGGGACAGGGACGCGTACAGCCTATCGGCCCGGCTCGTTCCCCGTCAGCTCATGATGGGCGGTGATCGCGTCCACCGCATCGCCGTCGTACTTCATCCGTTTCGCGATGGTGAGGCGGAGTGTCGACGGCAGTGCCGGGGCGAACTTCTTGAAGTAGGCGCACAGCCATTCCTGGCGACCAACGAGAAACGGGAAATCGGTCGTCATCATGTGGCGGGCGACCAGCATCGGCAACGGGGCGTCGAGTGGATGGAAGTCGTGATTCCACAGACCCGGCTGGGTGCAGCCCGGGTAGAACTGGCCGAGCATGAAACCGTGTTCGACGAACCGCGACTTGAATTCCGTGTGGACGACGTCGATCACCTCGAAGCCGGTGAGGTCGGGCAGTACGGTCACGAGCGTCTTCAGGCTCCGGTCGCGATCGTCCTCGCGTGAGAGCGTCGTGTACAGGTCGAACTGGTCCTCCACGATCGTGCCGAGTGCCCCGGCGTCGATTCCGGATCCGTGGACGAATGCAGCTCCGAAGAGCTGCTTGCCGATCGACGGGCGAACGAACGGGCACACGGGCCCGCTGCGGCCGAGGTCGGGGTTGGGTTCGGTGAGATACCCGCTCGCCCACCTTCTCAACAGGTGGGCGCTCGCTTCGTCTGCGTACTCGGAGGTTTCACCGAACAGGTCCACCCAGACCGTGCCCGAACGAGGTCCGATTCGTCTCTGGATCGGCATCTGCGCTTCCTCCCTCCAGGGGATGGATGTCGCGTGTTCGTGGGAACTGGGGAGGGTTCCCGGGAAGGATTGTCGGAAGGCTGTTTCGAGCAACAGACATGAAAGAAGTGGAAATTGTTGCAGTGCAACATAATCGACTGCACCGGTCCGGCCTCGTGCATCGTCCGCTCTCGTGGATTCAGTACTCGTGCGACCGTCGGGCCGGGCGTGAATTCCCCTTCGTCCGGAGTTTACCGAGAGTTTTGCATTCTAAGTTTGTAAAACGAGCATAGCGCGGACGGAAGGTTTCTATCTATCCCATCAAACAAACCCAAGGTTTATGGTGTCAAAATGCCGAATGTCGGGATGTGCGAGCGTCGTCCTCTGCGAGATGTCCTGGTCGCATCTCGATCTCGTTCTACTGCACGGCATTGCAGCAACCCCGTCCCCGTCCTACGCTGACGCATACATTCTCGAAGCGGCGTGCAGACTCGGTCGTTCCCGCTCGCGAGCTGTGCACGATGCTCGAGGGCATCCGGCTCGACGAGGCGCTCCCGTTCGCCGCTGCCGCTGCACACATCCTCGTGAAGGGGGCGCTGTGGCCACTCCCGTCGTAGGCACCGCGCAGAACTCCGACGACGCGCGCGCGGGTGCGTTTCCGCTGACTCCGGCCCAGTACGGTATCTGGCTCGCCCAGCAACTCGTACCCGAAGTCCCTTTCGTCATTGCCCAATACGTGGAGTTCCGTGGAGAACTCGATCTCGAGTTGCTGAAGTGGGCGTCGACGACCGCCGGTCGGGAGTTCGAGACCGTCCTCCTGCGCCTCGTCGACGTGGACGGCCGTCCGTACCAGGTCGTCGACCGGGACCTCGATGTACCCACCGAGGTCGTCGACCTCCGTGACGAATCCGATCCGCGGGGGGTGGCCGAGGAGTGGCTCCGGCGGGATGTGGAAGCACCCGTCGACCTGATGGCAGACCGGTTGTGCCGCATAGTGGTTCTGCGCACAGGTGATGCCAGTTACCTCGTGTACGTCAAAGCCCATCACATCGCGCTCGACGGGTTCGGAGCGATGATCATCGTTCGCAGGGGAGCCGAACTCTATTCCAGGGCACTCGCCTCCCGGAGTTCCGGCCAGGACGGGGCCCCGCCGGACAAGCCGCCGGCGGATCTGCGGACGTTGTACGAGAAGGACCGGCAGTATCGCGCGTCGAACCGATTCGTCGCGGACCGTGAGTACTGGAGCGAGCGGATCCGCGACCTGCCCCATGTCGACACCACCGAGGTGCCCCCGGCGGTCCGGACCATCACGGCGGAGACGGATCTGTCGGACACTGCGGACGTCTACCTGTCGGGGTCCCCGCCGACGCGGGACGCCTCCTCGGCCGCAGTGGTACTCGCGGCCGCCGCCTGTTTCTTCTCGCGGCGGTCGGGACGGTACGACGTGCTCGTGAACATCCCGGTGTCGGCGCGGACGACGGCCGAGCTGCGACGCTCCGCCGGAATGCTCGTCAACGTGGTTCCCCTGCGGATCCGGGTGGATCCGAGCGAACCCGTCGAGGATCTCGTCCGGCGGATGCAGGTCGAGCTCGTCGGAGCCCTCCGACACCAGGCGTGCGGACTCGACGACATCCGCCGGGCGACATCCGAACCGGTGTCCCGCTTCTCGGTCCCCCTGGTCAACGTCATGCTGTTCGATCAGCAACCCGTACTGGGCGACATCGTGGGAACACCACATGTCCTGTCGCGCGGGCCCGTCGGGGACCGGCTGATCACCGTCCACCGCCGCAGTGTGCCGGTCGGCACCGTGATCGAATTCCGGGCGAATCCGAACCGATACGAGGAGAACGAGATACAGGCGCAGTGCATCTGTTTCACCGAGATCCTCGAGCAGTTCGTCGCAGCCGACCCTCGAACGCCGGTCGGTTCGATCCACCCGCCGAGCGCCGGAGCGGCCGCACCTCGTTACCGGCGGAACACCGTGCTCGATCACTGGCGGCACCTTCTGGCCGGTGCACCTACCCCGCCCGCCCTGTCACCGTCCACGCAGGCACCTGCCGGTGGACGGGCGGGCAACGCGGGATCTGCTTCGGCGTGGGCGCAGTTCGTCCATCCCCTCGGCATCGGACCGGGTCGAGCGAGCGCCGAATGTGCCGACGATCGTGTCCCGATCCTGCAGGCTGCCACCGCGATCCTCGTCGCCAGGTCGAGTGGTACCGACGACGTCGTCCTCGGTGTCCCTGCCCCGGCCGGTACCGCTCCTGCTCGCACGGTCCTGCCCCTACGCACCCGGGTGCGCCTCGACGAGCCGTTCCGAGATCTCCTCGAGGACATCTCCCGGGGGACTCGGGACGCTCTCGCACACGCCGACATACCTGCCGCGACACTGCTCGACGCGCTGGCGCCGACACGGAACGGATCGCGCGCCCCACTCTTCCGCGTCACCGTCGAAGGACGGGGCGATGCGGACAGGGAGGTGGAGAACGCCGTCCTCGGCGACGTCGGCCTGCGTATCGATCTGGAGCGTCCGCGATCCGGCGACGGTGCCGGGCGCGAGTCGACGTCCACGGACGTGCTCCGCATCCGATACGCCACGGACGTCTACACCGCGCCGACCGTCGAGCGCATCGCCCGCCGACTGGAACGTATCCTCCTGACGGTCGAAGAGGATCCGGAGATACGGGTCGGCGACATCGATCTGCTCGACGGAGCCGAACGGACCGCACTCGCTCCCGTGACGGGTCCGCCGCCGGTGACCGAACGTCTGCTGCCGGAAATCCTCACCGACGCTGCACTCCGCACCCCCGCGGCCACCGCAGTGTCGTGCGGCGAGACCCGGATCGACTACCGGGAACTCGACGAACGATCGAATCGGCTGGCCCGCATGCTCGCCGAGCGCGGCGCAGGACCGGAACGTTTCGTCGCGATCGGCATGGCCCGGTCCGTCGACTCGATCGTCTCGATCTGGGCCGTGGCGAAGACGGGCGCGGCCTTCGTCCCGGTGGACCCCGCCTATCCGCCCGCCCGGATCGAGTACATGCTGCGCGACTGCGACGCCGTGCTCGGACTCACCACAACCAGCGAACGGCCGCTGCTTCCGGGCACCGTGCCGTGGACGGCGGTCGACGATCCGGACGTGGTCGCGGAGACGACGCGATACGCCGCGTCTCGGGTGACCGACGCGGACCGGTGCGCGCCCGCGCGTTCGGATCAACCCGCCTACCTCATCTACACCTCCGGATCGACGGGACAGCCGAAAGGCGTGGTCGTCACCCATCGGGGCCTGTCGAACCTCGTCGCGCACACCCGCACGCTCGCCGACCACGACGCGCGGGTCTGGCACGGAACATCCCCGAGCTTCGATCTGGCGGTACTGGAGGTACTCGTCGCGTTCGGTTCCGCTGCGCACCTCGTGATCGGTCCGCCCGAGGCGTCCGCCGGGGACGACCTCGCACAGGCGTTGCGCGCCGAGCGGATCACCCACTTCTGCACCACTCCCGCGGTCCTCGCGACGATCGATCCGGCGGTCCCCGACAACCTGTCGTTCGTGAGCGTCGGCGGTGAGGACTGCCCGGGCTGGCTCGTGGAGCGATGGGCTGCGGGCCGTCGCATGGTCAACGGGTACGGACCGAGCGAGATCACCGTGCAGATGGCGTCGGAGGACCTCGCGCCCGGCAGGCCGGTCACCGCAGGCACGCTCGGGCCCGGATTCCGGGCGGTCGTGCTCGACGCACGCCTGAATCCGGTGCCGCCCGGGGTGATCGGCGAGCTGTATCCGGCAGGACCTGCCCTGGCGCGGGGATACCACCGGCGACCGGGGACGACGGCGACGCGGTTCGTCGCCGACCCGTTCGGGCCGTCGGGGTCGAGAATGTACCGCACCGGCGATCTCGTGCGGTGGTCGACGAGCGACGACAGCGCAGAGAACGACAGCGCAGCGGCCACCTCGGGTCTGCGGCTGATCTACGCGGGGCGCGCCGACCTGCAGGTCAAGGTGCGGGGGCGGCGCATCGAACTCGGCGAAGTGGAAGCAGCACTGCTCCGCCACCCCGACGTCGAGCAGGCCGCGGCGGTGGTCCGGCGCGAGACCGGATCCGACCGGGTCGTGGCGTACGTGGTGCCGCGCACCGGTTCGGTCCCGGATGCCTCGACGATTCGTGATGCGCTCGCGGCGGAACTCCCGGATTTCATGGTCCCGGCTGCGGTGGTGCCGCTGGCAACTATGCCGATCACGGCCAACGGCAAGCTGGACCGTGCCGCGCTGCCGGCCCCGGACCGCCGGGGCGTACTCCATCGTCCTCCGCGCACGGGGCTGGAACGGACTCTCACGGGGGTCTTCGCGGACGTTCTGCATCTGTCCCCGGATCGGCTCGGCGTCGACGACAACTTCTTCGAACTCGGAGGCGATTCCCTGTCGGCGACCGGCGTCGTGGCGGGGATCCGGTCCGCACTGCACGTCGAAGCACCCATCAGGATGCTCTTCGAAGCACCGACGATCGCCGAGCTGGCACCGCGCCTCGCGGAGTGCGGTGTCGCCCGGACGCCGTTGACACCCCGACGCCGGCCGGACCGGATCCCGTTGTCCTACGCGCAGTCCCGGTTGTGGTTCATCCACCGTTACGAAGGTCCGTCACCGACCTACAACATCCCCATGGCGGCACGCCTGACCGGACGGGTGGACATCGACGCGATGAGGGCGGCGTTCGCCGATGTCGTGGCACGCCACGAGTCCCTGCGCACGGTCTTCGAGGAATCCGACGGAGTCGCCTTCCAGCGCATCCTGCCGGTCGAGCGGACCTCATTGTCGCTGCCTGTGCAGGCAGTGACCGCCGACGAGGAGCACGCGACCGTGCGCGCCGAGGCGCGGCGGCCCTTCGACCTGTCCACCGACATTCCGGTGCGGGCCACACTGCTGCGGACCGGTTCCGACGACCACGTGCTGGTGCTCGTGCTGCACCACATCGCCGGCGACGGCGCGTCGATGGTGCCGCTGGTGCGCGACATGATGCTGGCATACGCGGCCCGGTCGGCGGGGACCGAACCACGGTGGGATCCATTGCCGGTGCAGTACGCCGACTACACCCTGTGGCAACGGGACGTGCTGGGGGACGAGGACGAGACGGGAAGCATCCTGCACGGGCAGTTCTCCTACTGGCGAGAAGAACTCGCCGAGGTCCCGGAATGCCTTTCTCTTCCGCTCGACCGTCCCCGCCCCGCGGTGCAGTCCTTCCGCGGTGGCCGGGTGGAGTTCACGATCCCCGCGGAGCTGCGCCTCGCGGCGGACGACCTGGCTGCCGAGCACGGGGCCACCGCGTCGATGGTCTTCCAGTCGGCACTCGTGGTGCTCCTGCACAAGCTCGGTGCGGGAGACGACATCACGATCGGTGGTCCGGTGGCCGGGCGGACCGATGAGGCTCTCGCCGATCTCGTCGGATTCTTCGTCAACACCTGGGTGCTGCGCGTGGACGGCATCACCGGACGATGGACGCTCGCCGATGTCCTCGACCGCGTGCGGGCCAAGGCGCTGGCCGCCTACGAGAACCAGGACGCGCCCTTCGAACGGTTGGTGGAACTGCTCGCCCCGGCGCGCTCGACCGCCCATCACCCGCTGTTCCAGGTCGCATTCGCATTGCAGAACAACCCGCTGCCGAGCCTGGACCATCCGGACATCCACGTCGAGATGCTGCCCGTCGCGACCGACATCGCGCGGTTCGACCTGTACATCAGCGTGTCGGAACGCGCGTCCGCCGAGGACGGCGGGCTGCTCGGCAGCATCGAATACGCGAGCGATCTGTTCGAGCGCGACACCGTCGAACGATTCGCGGACCGGTATCTCCGTGTCCTCGACTCCCTCGTGGGATCGCCGCACCGACGGGTCGACGCTGTCGACCTGCTCGATCGATCGGAGCGCGACCTGCTCCTCGACGCGTGGAACGGCCCGGCTGCCACCACCGATGACCGGACGGTTCCGGCCGTGCTCGCCGAACGGGTCGCGGCGACACCGGACGCACCGGCGCTGACCAGCGTCGCCGGCCGATGGACCTACCGCGACCTCGATGCCCGGGCCAACCGGCTGGCTCGTCTGCTTGTCGAGTTGGGTGTGGGGCCCGAGTCCGTGGTGGTCGTCGCCCTGGATCGGTCCCCGGCACTGGTCGTCGCTCTTCTCGCGGTGTCGGCGGCGGGTGGCGCCTATCTGCCGTTGGACCCCGCCTATCCGAGCGAACGCACCGCCTTCGTCCTCGCCGACGCCGCGCCCCGCGTGCTGGTCACCGACAGTCGGTTCACCTCACATGCGACCCCCGCCGTCGTCGTGGTCGTCGACGAGGCGGGCCGCCCGACGTCCCACGCCCTGCCCGACGATGCGCGACCGCTCACCGACTTCGACAGGATCGCGCTGCTGCACCCGTCGAACACCGCGTACACGATCTACACGTCCGGTTCCACGGGTGTCCCGAAGGGCGTGGCCGTCACGCATCGGAATCTCGTGCACCTCGTCGAGCACGGATGGACCGGTTCGCGACCGCGACACCGGATGTCGCTGGTGTCCTCACCGGGTTTCGACGCGTCGGTGTACGAGATCTGGCCCGCCCTGATCGGCGGTACCGAACTGGTGCTCGCGCCACCCGGTCTGCTCGATCCGTCGACGGTCGCGCGGATGATCTCCGAACACGGTGTGACGACGATGTTCGTCCCGACACCGCTGTTCCACGCCCTCGCCGACCCCGCCGTCGTTCCGGAGCGGGTGTGGGACGGTGTGGACCAGGTGGTCACGGCCGGTGACGTGCTGTCCCCGGAGGTCGCACGCCGCTTTCACGAATCGCATCCCTCGACGTTGCTCGTCAACGCGTACGGACCGACGGAAACGACGGTGTGCGCGACGATGTACCTCGTCGAGGACGCGTTCGCCCGAGGAGACCGCGCGTCGGTCCCGATCGGCACGCCGATCCCGGGAGTGGCGGTCCTCGTCCTCGACGCCGGACTGCTGCCGGTGCCTCCCGGTGTCCCCGGCGAGTTGTACATCGCCGGGGACGGGGTCTCCCGCGGATATCCCGGTCGTCCGGCCACGACCGCGGCACGATTCGTGGCATCTCCGTTCGGCGGGCCCGGGGAGCGGATGTACCGCACCGGCGACGTCGTGCGGTGGATCCGCTCGACGAGCGATGCCGAGGGCCCGGGTGGGCACCTGGAATTTGTGGGCCGCTGCGACGATCAGGTCAAGGTCCGCGGCTTCCGGGTCGAACCCGGTGAGATCGAAGCGGTCCTGGGTGCGCATCCGGCGGTGGCCCGCGCCGCCGTGGTCGTGCGGGAGACTCCGGGCCACCACGAGACCGGACGACTGGTCGCGTATGTGGTGCTCGACCGGGAACAGACACTGCTCGCCGACCCGACCCACGCGACCGGCACCGTCGAGCGGTGGAGGGCACTGTACGACGACGTGTACTCCGCGCCGCCGCCCGAGGACAGCGGCGACACCGGCGCCTTCGCGGGTTGGAACGCCACCGACACCGGGCAGCCCATCCCGGTCGAGCAGATGCGGGACTGGCGCGACGCCGCAGTGCGGGCCGTCCGGCGGCTCCGGCCCCGGCGTCTGCTCGAGATCGGCGTGGGCTCCGGTCTCCTGCTCCGAGAACTGGCCCCCGACTGTGCCGAGTACTGGGGCACGGACTTCTCGGCCCCGACGCTCGAGACGCTGCACTCCGCCGTGCGATCGCAGCCGTGGGCCGATCGGGTGACGTTGAGGACGCAACCGGCGCACGCGACCGAGGGGTTGCCCCAGCGGTACTTCGACACCGTCGTGCTCAATTCTGTGATCCAGTACTTCCCGGATGCGGCGTATCTGCTCGAGGTGCTCCGGAAGATCCTGCCGCTGCTCGCACCCGGCGGATCGATCCATCTCGGCGATGTCCGGAACCTGGCGCTGCTGCCGCATTTCGCCGCCGCTGTGGAACTCGCCCGTGCCGACGGCACCGAGACCGCGGACACGATCCGCGAACGCGTCCGCCGTGCCGCGCTCTCCGAACGGGAACTGCTGCTCGCCCCCGAGTTCTTCACCGGTCTGCTCCGTCGTCTGCCCGGTGTCACCGGGGTCGACATCGAACTCGGCCGGATGCGGACGGCCAACGAACTCGGCCTGTACCGCTACAGCGTGGTGCTGCACACCGGTACCGGACCCAGGTCGCTCGCCGATGTTCCGTGCCGGACCTGGGCGGGATTCGGAACACTCGCCGCGTTCGCCGACCGGCTACGGACCGACCGTCCCGACGCCCTGCGCGTGACCGGCGTACCGCACACCGCCCTGCAGTCCGTGATCGCCGCGACGACCTCCCTCGATGCGATGCCCGGCCACACGCTCGTACCAAAACCGGACCTCCGGCCACGATCGGACGGCATCGGTCCTGCGGACTTCGATCTGCTCGGCGCCGAACTCGGCTACCGGGTCGCCGTGACGTGGTCGCAGGAACCGGGATCGATGGAGGTGATCGTCTTCCGCGACGACCCGGACGACAAGGCCGATGCAGCGCTGACCGATGTGTACCGTCCGGCCGATGACATCGGCAGCCTCGCCCGCTATGTCAACGACCCCGCCGCAGAGGAGCGACTCGACGACGTCCGTCGCTTCGTCCGAGAGCGGTTGCCCGACTACATGGTTCCGGCCGCGTTCGTCCACATGGCCGACCTGCCGGTGACGGTGCACGGCAAACTCGACCGCCGCGCGCTGCCGGCCCCGGAGGTCGCGACGCGGAGCGACAGCTACATCGCACCGACCACCGACACCGAACGGGCCCTCGCTCGGGTGTTCGCCGACGTGCTCGGCGTCGACCGGGTGGGAACACAGGATTCGTTCTTCGCTCTCGGCGGCGATTCGATCATGTCGATCCAGCTGGTCGCGCGGGCCAAAGCTGAGGGACTGGTGCTCTCGCCCCGAGATATGTTCGAACACAAGACCGTTGTAGCGCTCGCCGCGGCGGTCACCCTGGCCGGACGGGCCGAGATGACGCTCGAGGAACTGCCGGGTGGTGGCGTCGGCGACGTTCCGCTCACCCCGATACTGCGGTGGCTGGTCGGGCACGGCCGAACGTATCCGGGCTTCTGCCAATCGGTGTCGGTTCCGCTGCCGGATCGACTCCGCGAGGCCGACCTTCTCGCGGCCCTGCAGGCGGTCGTGGATCGGCATGACATGCTGCGGGCGCGGCTCCACGCGGAGCCCGGAACGCCTGACGCGCTGCATCTCGAGACACGGCCCATCGGATCCGTCTCGGCGTCGTCGATCCTGCGTCACGTCCGGGTCGACGACCTCACGGGGCCCGAATTCACCGCGATCGCCGCCGCCGAGCACGCTGCCGCGACCGGACGGTTGGATCCCGGCAGGGGAGTGATGTTGCAGGCGGTGCGATTCGAGGCGGGACCCGCGTCGCGGCTGTTGCTCGTGGCACATCATGCCGTGATCGACGGTGTCTCCTGGCGGATCCTGCTGGGCGACCTCGCTGCTGCGGCGGCTCGACTCGAACACGGACTCGACCCGGATCCCGCACCGACGGGCACCTCGATGCGCCGCTGGGCGCACGGTCTCGTCGAGGTCACCCGCCGCGGCACGCGCGCGGGCGAACTGCCGTTCTGGATCTCGACCCTGTCGGGTCCGGATCCGCTGCTCGGTAGCAGAGAGCTGGACCCCGCGGTCGACGTCGGGGCCACCGTCGACACCGTCACCGTCGAGGTTCCCGCTCCCGCGACCACCGCGCTGCTGAGCGTCCTCCCGGTGGCCTTCCACGGGAGCATCGTGGACGGTCTCCTCGCAGCCCTGGCCGGAGCCGTCGTCGCGCAGCGCGCCGAGCGCGGGATCGACCTCGCTCGGGTGCTCGTGGCGTTGGAAGGGCACGGCCGGGAGGAGCAGGTCGTGCCGGGAGCCGATCTGTCCCGGACGGTCGGATGGTTCACCGCGGCCTATCCGGTGCGACTGGACCTGACCGGTATCGACGTGGAGGCCGTGGAACGCGGCGGCACCGCAGCGGGAACCGCGATCAAGACCGTCAAGGAACACCTGCGTGCCGTTCCCGACCACGGGATCGGATACGGGATGCTGCGGTATCTCGACGACGAGGGCCGCGCCGCGCTCGAACCCCTGCCGGCACCCCGGCTCGCCTTCAACTTCCACGGCCGGAGCACGCTGCCGGACGCCGTCACGGACATCGACCTGGGCGGTGGCCTCGATCCCGCTCAGCCGGTACCGGCGGTGATCTCCGTCAACGCCATGGTCGTCGACACCGCTGACGGTCCGGTGCTGCGCGCGGATCTCGCCTATGCGACCGGGGTCATCGCCCGCCCGGAGGTGTCGGATCTGGCCGAACGGTGGCGACGCATGCTGAGCGGCCTCGCCCGTCACGTCGCCGAACCGGGCGCGGGAGGGCACACCCCGTCGGATCTGCCGCTGGTCCCGTTGAGCCAGGAGCGCCTCGACGAGCTCGAGCGCCGTTATCCCGGCCTCGAGGACGTGTGGCCTCTCACCCCCTTGCAGACCGGCTTCCTGTTCCATGCCCTCCGGAACGATTCGATCGACGCGTACACGGTGCAACTGACCCTGCACCTGGGCGGTGTCGTCGATCCGCGACGCCTCCGGCGGGCGGTGGCCGCCCTGGCGGCGCGGCATCCGAACCTGCGGGTGAACTTCGTCTTCGACGGGGAGTCCCCGCCCGTGCAGGTCGTGCAGGCGTCGGTCGAACTGCCGTTGTGTGAGCGGGATCTGAGCGATCTGGACCCCGAGGATCGTGTGGCGGCACTGGTCCGACTGCAGACCGAGGACCGGACGCAGCGTTTCGACACGGCGCACGGACCGCTGGTGCGCCTGAGCCTGATCAGGATGGGACCGGACGATCACCGGCTGGTGTTCACCAACCACCACATCCTGCTCGACGGTTGGTCGGCGCCGTTGCTGCTGAAGGAACTCCTCGTGCTGTACGGCACCGAGGCGGACACCGGGGTTCTCCCGCCGGTACGTCCCTACCGGGACTACGTGCGGTGGCTCGTGCAGCAGGACCCGGCGCCCGCCCGCGACGCCTGGTCGCGGTACCTGGCCGGTCCGGATCGGCCCACGCTGGTCGCCCCGGACGCCGAGCAGTCCTCCGTGCAGGCCCTGTCCGAGGAGACCACACGGGCGCTCGATCCTGCGGACACCCGGCGCCTGGAGGCCTTCGTCCGGGGCCGCGGACTCACCGTCGGCACGGTGGTGCAGGTCGCGTGGGGGATCGTGCTGGCGAAGCTCACCTCGCAGCGCGACGTCGTGTTCGGATCGACCGTCTCCGGGCGGCCCGCGGAGGTCGACGGGGTCGAGGAGATGATCGGCCTGTTCGTCAACACGGTTCCCGTGCGGGTCCGGCTCGACCCGTACGAGACGCTCGCCGTGCTCGTCGAGCGAATCCGTGCCGAGCAGACCGCGCTGCTCGACCGGCATCACCTCGGCCTCACCGAGATCCAGCAGGTCGCCGGACCTGCCGCCGGGTTCGACACCCTGACGGTGTTCGAGTCGTATCCGGTCGACCGTGCGGCTCTGTCCGACGCGGTCGACATCGCGGGCATGCAGGTGCGCGAGGTCACCGGACACGATTCCGGCCACTATCCGCTGACCCTCATCGCACACGTCGACGACGCGCTGCAGCTGCGACTGAGTTACCGTCCGGACCTGTTCGACGGGGCCGCGGCCGACGCGATCGTGTCGCAGGTCGCCCAGGTCCTCGAGGCCGTCGTCGACCGGCCGGAGGTGCCGCTCGGCCGCCTCCGCCTGTTCGGGGACGAGGTGCCGGTCGTGTCCGCTCCCGGCACCGCCCCTTCACGGATGTGGACGGAGATCCTCGACGACTGGATGTCACGGTCCCCGGAGTCCGTCGCCGTCGTCGATGCGGGCAGGCAGTGGACCTACGCGGAGCTGGACGAGCGGGTCGAGCGGCTCGCACATCTGCTCGTCTCCCGCGGAGCAGTACCGGAGACCACCATCGTGGTGGCGATCCGGCGATCGTTCCTGCGGGTCGTCGCGATGCTCGCCGTCGTCCGCGCCGGTGCCGTCTACGTGCCCGCCGACCCCGACCAACCCCGCGACCGCGTCACCGCGATGATCCGGACGGTCACACCGCTCTGCGTGCTCGTCGACGGACCCGAACCGGCGGTGCCCGACGGGGTATCCGTCGTGCCCGTCCGGGACCTCGACCTCGACGGTGCGCCGGCAACGCCGGTGCCGGATATCAACCGCCGCGCGCCGGTGCGCGCCGACAACACGGCGTACGTGATCTTCACGTCCGGATCGACGGGCACGCCGAAGGCGGTGACCGTGACGCATCGCGGTATCGCCGAGCTGGTCGATCGGCTCTCGACGGTCGCCGACCGCGAGTCGCGTGTCGCGCAGGCGATGCTGCCGGTGTTCGATGCCTCGTTGCTGGAGACGATCGTCGCGTTCTCGGCCGGGGCGCGGCTCGTCGTGGTGCCACCCGGTATCGCCGCCGGCGACGACCTCGAGCGTGTGCTCGCCGACGAGGAGATCACGCACCTGTACACCACACCCGCGGTGCTGGCGACGCTGGATCGGGACGCGCTGCCGGCTCTGACCTTCGTGAGCGTCGGTGGCGAGGCGTGCCCGCCGTCCCTGGTGGAGACGTGGGCCCGTAGCCGTCACATGGTCAACGGCTACGGTCCGAGCGAGGCCACGGTGATGTCGAACCTGCTCGATCCGCTCGTCCCCGGCGAGAATCCCACCGTGGGACCGCCGATGCCCGGTTTCGACGAGTACCTGCTGGACTCGTACCTGCAACCCGTCGCCGGCGGCGCGGTGGGGGAGCTGTACCTCGCCGGACCGGGTCTGGCGCGAGGGTATGCGGGACAACCCGGCCTGACCGCGACGCGTTTCGTCGCCGACCCCCTCGGCGCACCGGGGCGCCGGATGTACCGCACGGGGGACCTGATGCGCTGGACCCGCACTGCGGCGGGCGCCGAGCCCGTCTACGTCGGGCGCAGTGACTTCCAGATCCAGCTGCGCGGTCTGCGCATCGAGCTCGAGGAGGTCGAGGCGGCACTGCTCCGGCATCCGGCCGTTGCCCAGGCCGTGGTCGTAGTGCGTGACGACGGTAGCGGCGACCGGCTGGTCGGATATGTGGTGCCCACCGGGACCGTTCCGATCGAGGCGCCCGAGATCCTGCATTTCGCGGCCGCCGGACTGCCGCGGTACATGGTCCCGTCGGTGATCGTCGTGCTACCGGGCCTGCCCGTCACCCCGAGCGGGAAGGTGGACAGGTCGGCGTTACCGGCGGCCGCGCCGGTCGGGGCTTCCTACCGGGCGCCGCGCACACCGACCGAAGGTGCCGTGGCCCGCGCGTTCGCCTCCGTCCTCGAACGCGACCGGATCGGGATCGACGACAACTTCTTCGACCTCGGCGGCAACTCGCTCGCCGCGACCGCCGTGGCATCGAAGCTGCGCAGCGAGCTGGGCCGGGAAGTTCCCCTGTCCCTGGTCTTCCTCGACCCCACACCGGCCGGCCTCGCGGATCGCCTCGACGAGCCGACGGCGACCACTGCTCCGACGACCGGCATGTTCGATGTGCTGATCCCCCTGCGAGGGCACGGTCACCGCCCACCGGTGTTCTGCGTACATCCCGCGATCGGCTTGTCCTGGGTGTACGCGGGACTGCTGCGCCACCTGCCGGATCGGCCGGTGTACGGGCTGCAACTGCCGTACCTCTCGGGCGGACCCCTCGACGCGACGCCCGCCGAACTGGCGCACCACTACGTCGAGGAGATGCGGGCCGTGCAACCGCAAGGTCCCTACACCGTGCTCGGCTGGTCCCAGGGCGGACTGATCGCCCACCACATGGGTGTCGAACTGCGCGCCGCGGGGGAGACCGTCGACCTGGTCGTCCTCGATTACTACCCGCTCGAACGCAAGCGGCGTGCCCACACCCACGCGGAGCTGCTGGCGGGACTGGGCATCGAACTGCCCCACGCGACGCCGGACGAGATGACCTCCGAGCAGCTGCTCGACGCGGTGAACCGCAGTCTCGGGCACGAGACCGGACTGTCCACCGCCGACCTGGAGCGGATCCTCACGGCCTATGCGCACGTCCATCGGGCCGCGCCGACGCTCGACCTGCGATGTTTCGACGGCGACCTGCTGTTCGTCGCCGCGGCGCGATCGCTCGGCACGGACGACGGTGCGTCACCGGCGCTGTGGCGGCCGTGGGTGTCCGGCACGATCACCGAGCACACGATCGACTGCGACCATCTGGAGATGATGACCCCGGCCGCGCTCGCCGTCCTCGGCCCGATTCTGGCCGACTATCTCGTCGCCGGATCCTGATCCGGCTCGACGACGGCGTCGAGCGCCGAACCGGCGGGCTCGGGGAGTCGAGCCTCGAGCAACAGCCCGGCGAGACCGAGCGCGATGCACACCCCGGTGATCACCATCAGCCGCGGATCGGTCTGCCCGGTCAGGGCGTCGCCGAGGAGTACGACCGCCACGGTGCCCGGCAGGATGCCCACGACCGTCGCGAGTGTGTAGGGGACGAGACGGACCGCCGAGACGGCGCAGCAACAGTTCACGACGAAGAACGGGGCGGCGGCGATCAGCCGCAGGGAGCCGACCGCGAGCCATCCGCGGCGTGCCAGCCGCAGATCGATCGCTTTCGCCGCCGGGTGCGTGAGGCGCGATTCCACGGCCTTGCGTCCGACGGCCCGCACGAGCAGGAACGCCAGGACGGCGCTGACCGTGGAGGCGGCGACCGTTACGCCGATACCGACGGCACTGCCGAACAGCACGCCGGCGCTGAGGGTGAACACCGTGCGCGGAATCGGGGCGATCGTGACCAGGGCGTGGACGGTGAAGAACGCCAGGACAATTGCCGGGCCGTGCACCGATTCCGACCACTCCCGGATCTGGGCGATCGTCGGATGCGGCACCACGAGAGCTACGACGACGAGAGCCGCCACCAGGCCCAGGATGCCGAGCACTCTGCGGTCTGCGGCAAGCCTCGTCACGAGCGTCCACACTACCGGCCGGGCGGTCTCTTGCATCCCCGCGAGCAGAGTGACGAAGGCGGCACGATAACGTTCCGATCGAGGACGTCGTTATCGAGCGCTAGAAAAACTGTGGTGATCCCCACAACGATCGCGCGATGTGCGGGGATAGCATCACACCGAAGGCAACCTACCCATTTCGAGGTTGCCCACCTCCGGCCGACAACGCCGTCCGTACAAAGCCTGCAAACCCGCAGTAGGAGGAATCGCCCGTGTCATTAGCTGCAGAAGCCGAGGATGCCGCGCGCGCATATGCGCAGTGGCAGGACGCGGTGGCGGGGGTGCTGGCCAAGTCCCGACGTGTCGACCCGGCCGAACTCGGACCCGAGCCGCAGCGTCTGCTCGAGACCACGACCTACGACGACGTCACCGTCGCGCCGCTGTACGGCGTCCGCGACGAGCGCGACGAAGCGCCGCTGCCCGGTGAGTTCCCGTTCGTCCGCGGCGGCTCGTCCACGCGCGACGTCAACACCGGCTGGCTCGTCGACGTCCGGTTCACCGGCACCGACGCGGCCTCGGTCAACGAGCGCATCCTCGACGCCCTGAACAACGGCGTCAGCTCGGTGTGGCTCGGTCTCGGCGCCGGCGCGGTCCCCGTGGACGCGCTCGACACCGCGCTCAACGGTGTGCTCCTCGACCTCGCGCCGGTCCGTCTCGACGCCGGTGCCGACGCGGTCGCAGCGACCACCGCCGTGTACTCCGTGCTCGACAACCGCACCGATATCGAGGACCGCGCCGCCGTGCGCGTCTTCCTCGGTGCAGCGCCGCTCACCAGCGCGTTCTCCGAGCGTCCCGACGTATCTCTCGACGAGGCCGTCGAACTGGCACGGGCCGCCGCCGACCGCACCGAAGCGGTGCGTGCCCTCACCGTGGACGGCACCGCCTTCCACAACGCCGGTTCGTCCGACGCCGAAGAACTCGGTGCCGCGATCGCCGCCGCCCTCGATTACGTGCGAGCACTCGTCGACGCCGGGGTTCCCGTTGCGGCCGCGCTCGGTCAGCTCGAGTTCCGTCTCGCCGCGACCGACGACCAGTTCCAGACCATCGCCAAGTTCCGCGCGGGTCGTCAGGTGTGGGCGCGCGTCGCCCAGGTCGCCGGTGCCCCCGAGGCCGGCAACGCTCCGCAGCACGCCGTGACCTCCGCGGCGATGATGGCCCAGCGCGATCCGTGGGTGAACATGCTGCGCACGACCCTCGCTGCGTTCGGCGCGGGTGTCGGTGGCGCCGACGCCGTCACGGTCCTGCCGTTCGACTCCGCACTGCCGGCCGGTGTGCTCGAGGTGTCCGAGGCGTTCTCCGCCCGGATCGCCCGCAACACCCAGCTGCTGCTGCTCGAGGAGTCCAACCTCGGGCGCGTTCTCGATCCCGCCGCCGGTTCCTGGTACGTCGAGGAACTGACCGCGCAGATCGCAGAGAAGGCATGGGGCTTCTTCCAGGAGATCGAGGCGGCCGGTGGCTACCGCGCCGCTCTCGAGGCAGGACTGATCGCCGAGCGTGTCGCGCAGACGCGTGCCCGCCGCGAGTCCGACATCGCGCACCGCACGTTCTCGGTGACCGGGGTCAACGAGTTCCCGAACCTGGCCGAGAAGCCGCTGCCGGTCGGTGTCGCCGAGGCCGGCGCGTCCCCCGCGCGGTACGCCGCACCGTTCGAGGCGCTGCGCGACCGCTCGGACACCTACCTGGCCTCGCACGGTGCCCGCCCGCGGGTGCTGCTCGCCCCGCTCGGGCCGATCGCCGAACACAACGTACGGGCGACCTTCGCGACGAACCTGCTCGCCTCCGGTGGCATCGAAGCGGTCAATCCCGGACCGCTCGATCTCGACGCCGACCTGTCGTCCCTGGTGGGCGACACCGGAACGTCCGTCGCCGTGCTGTGCGGCACCGACACCCGCTACGGCGAGCAGGCCGGTACGGCCACCTCTGCGCTGCGTGCGGCGGGGATCACGACGGTGCTGCTGGCCGGACCCGAGAAGGCCGTGAAGGACGCGCAGGGGGACGATCGTCCGGACGGCTTCCTCACCGCGCGCATCGACGCCGTCGCCGCCCTCACCGACCTGCTGAACACTCTGGGAGCGTAAGTGAGCATCGAACACGAAATCGGCAGCTTCGCCGACGTCCCGTTGACGGACCCGGCCGCGCCGGCGCCCACCGCTCCCACCGCGGAGCAGGCCGCCGCGCTCGTCGAGTCCGTCGCCGAGGCGAACAACTACAGCACCGAAGACGTCGTGTGGTCGACGCCCGAGGGCATCGACGTCAAGCCGGTCTACACCAAGGCCGACCGCGACGCCGTCGTCGCCGAGGGCTACCCGCTCGGCAGCTACCCGGGTCTGGCCCCGTTCGTGCGCGGGCCGTACCCGACGATGTACGTGAACCAGCCGTGGACCATCCGGCAGTACGCCGGCTTCTCCACCGCCGCCGAGTCCAACGCCTTCTACCGGCGCAACCTCGCCGCCGGTCAGAAGGGCCTGTCGGTGGCCTTCGACCTGGCCACGCACCGCGGCTACGACTCCGATCACCCGCGTGTACAGGGTGACGTCGGTATGGCCGGTGTCGCGATCGACTCGATCCTCGACATGCGTCAGTTGTTCGACGGCATCGATCTGTCGCAGGTGTCGGTGTCGATGACCATGAACGGCGCGGTGCTGCCGATCCTGGCGCTGTACGTCGTGGCGGCGGAGGAGCAGGGCGTCAAGCCCGAGCAGCTGGCCGGAACCATCCAGAACGACATTCTGAAGGAGTTCATGGTCCGCAACACCTACATCTACCCGCCGAAGCCGTCGATGCGGATCATCTCCGACATTTTCGCGTACACCTCGGCGAAGATGCCGCGCTTCAACTCGATCTCGATCTCCGGCTACCACATCCAGGAAGCCGGCGCGACGGCCGACCTCGAGCTCGCGTACACCCTCGCGGACGGCATGGAGTACATCCGCGCCGGACTCGACGCCGGCATGGACGTCGACAAGTTCGCGCCGCGCCTGTCGTTCTTCTGGGCGATCGGCATGAACTTCTTCATGGAGGTCGCGAAGCTGCGCGCAGGTCGCCTGCTGTGGAGCGAGCTCGTCGAGAAGTTCGGGGCGAAGAACCCGAAGTCGAAATCGCTGCGCACCCACTCGCAGACCTCCGGCTGGTCGCTCACCGCACAGGACGTCTTCAACAACGTCGCCCGCACGTGCGTCGAGGCGATGGCCGCGACCCAGGGCCACACCCAGTCGCTGCACACCAACGCGCTCGACGAGGCGCTGGCACTGCCCACCGACTTCTCGGCGCGCATCGCCCGCAACACCCAGCTGCTGCTGCAGCAGGAGTCGGGCACCACGCGGCCCATCGACCCGTGGGGCGGCTCGCACTACGTCGAGTGGCTCACCCACGAGCTGGCCGACAAGGCCCGCGCCCACATCGCCGAGGTCGAGGCCGCCGGCGGTATGGCGCAGGCGATTTCGGAGGGCATCCCGAAGCTGCGCATCGAGGAGGCGGCCGCCCGCACCCAGGCGCGCATCGACTCCGGTCGTCAGCCCGTCATCGGCGTCAACAAGTACCAGGTGACCGAGGACCACGAGATCGAGGTCCTCAAGGTCGAGAACTCGCGTGTGCGGGCCGAGCAGCTGGCCAAGCTCGAGCAACTGCGCGCCGACCGGGACGAGGAGGCCACCCGCGCCGCCCTCGACGCGCTCACCCGCGCCGCCGGTGCGCAGAGCCAGGGTCTCGACAACAACCTGCTCGCGCTGGCCATCGACGCGGCCCGCGCGAAGGCCACCGTCGGTGAGATCTCGGACGCCCTGGAGAAGGTCTACGGCCGCCACCAGGCCGAGATCCGTACGATCAGCGGCGTGTACCGCGACGAGGCCGGCAAGGCCACCAACATCACCGCCGCAACCGAACTGGTCGAGAAGTTCGCCGAGGAGGAGGGTCGTCGCCCCCGCATCCTCGTCGCGAAGATGGGCCAGGACGGTCACGACCGAGGCCAGAAGGTGATCGCCACGGCCTTCGCCGACCTCGGATTCGACGTCGACGTGGGACCGCTGTTCCAGACCCCCGAAGAGGTCGCCCAGCAGGCGGCCGACAACGACGTGCACGTCGTCGGCGTGTCGTCGTTGGCCGCGGGTCACCTGACGCTGGTCCCTGCCCTCAAGCAGGCGCTGGCCGAGGTGGGTCGCGAGGACATCATGATCGTCGTCGGTGGTGTCATCCCGCCGGGCGACTTCGACGAGCTCTACGCGGCGGGTGCGGCGGCGATCTTCCCGCCCGGCACCGTGATCGCGGATGCGGCGACCGGTCTGCTGACCAAGCTCGCCGCGCAGCTCGGCCACCACCTCGGAGGCTGACGTCGGCATGAGCGACTCCTCGGTCGGCGCCGCGCAGACCCGCCGACGGCAGATCGACGTCGACGCCCTCGCCGAGGCCGTGCTCGCCAACGAGCGGGCCGGCCTCGCGCGGGCCATCACGTTGGTCGAGTCGACCCGCGACGACCATCGGGAGCGGGCGCAGCAGTTGCTGCTGCGCCTGCTTCCCAACGCGGGCAACGCGATTCGTGTCGGTATCACCGGTGTGCCCGGTGTCGGCAAGTCGACCTTCATCGACGCGCTCGGCATGCATCTGCTCGAGCAGGGGCATCGGGTCGCGGTGCTGGCCGTCGACCCGTCGTCGACCCGCACGGGTGGTTCGATCCTCGGCGACAAGACACGGATGGCGCGGCTCGCGGTGCAGCGGGACGCCTACATCCGCCCGTCGCCCTCGGCCGGCACGCTCGGCGGGGTCGCGAAGGCCACCCGCGAGACGATGGTGCTGCTCGAGGCTGCCGGTTTCGACGTGATCCTCGTCGAGACCGTCGGTGTCGGACAGTCCGAGGTGACCGTCGCGAACATGGTCGACACCTTCTGCTTCCTGACCTTGGCCCGCACCGGCGACCAGCTGCAGGGCATCAAGAAGGGCGTGCTCGAACTCGCCGACCTCGTTGCCGTCAACAAGGCCGACGGGGAGTTCGAACGCGACGCGCGGGTCGCCGCCCGCGAACTCGCCGGCGCGATGCGCATGGTGCATCCGCACGACGCGATCTGGAAGCCGCCGGTGATCACCATGAGCGGCATGACCGGCAACGGTCTGGACACCTTCTGGGACACTGTGCTCGAGCACAAGAAAGTGCTCACCGAGGCGGGCATGTTCGACGAGAACCGGCGCCGTCAGCAGGTGGACTGGACGTGGACGATGGTGCACGACCAGCTGTTGCGTCGTCTCGAGACCTCCCCGCGCGTGCGGGCGATCCGCAAGGACGTCGAGGCCGGGGTGCGCGACGGTTCGCTGACCGCCGCACTCGCCGCGCAACGCCTGCTCGACGCCTTCGACGGGGTGCACGACCCCGGAACGTCCGACGAGGACTCCTGATCCCGTGAGCCGCCGCACGATCGCCGTCACCGTTCTCGGTGCGTTCGCGATCGTCGCGGCGGCTCATCTCGTTTTCGGGTTCTCGCGCCCGATTCGGCGTTCACCGACGTTTCGCAGTGGTTCCTCATGCCGCTGCTCGCGCTCGGACTCGTTCTCGTCACGTCCGCACCGCGCGACCGGCTGGTCGTGGGCACGCTTGTGGCACTGGGAGTCTCATTGCTGGGGGACAGCGCACCCGACCTCGTCGACGGTGATGCCGCGTTCCTGGTGCTGGTGGGTCTCGTCCTGTGCGCCCAGCTCACCTACATCGTCGCGTTGCGGCCGCACCGGCGGTCGAGCGTGCTGCGGACCCGCCCATGGGTGGTCGGTCTCTACACCTTCGCAGTGTTCGCCATGGTCGCCGTGTGCGCTTCGGCGGCAGGGATTCTCGTCGTCCCGGTGGCGATCTACGCGTCGTGCGTCGGGGAGTAGTTCGAGACCGCCGGTTTCGAGGTCGCTCGCCGACGGGACGTTGCCGGATCCCGGTGGCAGGACGATCTCCACCGACCGGATCTCGTCGAGGTTGGTGACGCTGTCCGGGGTCTCCCATGCGCAGTAGACGCTGTACTCGTCCACGCCGTTCGAGGAGCGCAGGCTCAGTGCCGCTCGATGTAGGGGGCGACGGCGGGCGCGACATCGTCGCACGAGTCGAAGCGGGCGAGGATGTCGCTGCCGAGGCCGGTCGGTTCGCTGACGGTGTCGGCGTCGAAGGTGGTGGTGTCGGAGGCTGCGGAGTCGGCGTCCGAGGCGGTGTCGGAGGTGGCGTCGTCGCCGGAGGAGCACGCTCCGAGGAGCAGGGCGCCGGCGAGGGTCGCGGATGCGACGGCGTATCGGGGCAGATTCCCACGGCGCATCGTAGCGTCCGTACGAGTTGTATGTGATCTTGGTTCTGCCCGGGCGGTCGAGGGCCGCGACACCGTGCGTTACAGCCCGAGAAGCTGCTTGGCGACCGTCACGGCACTGCGGGATCGAGGACCATCGCGGCATCGCGGCCGCCGACGGTGATCGACACGCAGGCCTGGGGGAGTTCGACGCCGGCCGCGGTGAAGGCGGTGCCGGGCCATGTCGATCGGCATGCTGTGCGCGAATCCGCCGGCCGCTTCGATGGCGGGATCGGGAAGCACCACCGCACGCGGACATAACCGCGATATCAGGCCCCGTCGGGAGTCCGTGGTGACGTGGTGGAATTCAGGCGAGTTTCGTTGTGTCCGGGCACCTCCCGAGGCTCCGGACGGGCCCCGGGGAGAGGCGTCGCGTCGGTACCTTCGAGCAGTGCCGCCGGCGTCGGCTGCGCCAGCGGTTCGAGCGAACCGCTCTTCTCCGCGGGGGTGAGGCGCGAACGCTTCCAGGACACGATCAGCAGCGTGAGCCACACAGCGACGATGGCGAGGTAGAGCACCGCCAGCGCCGCGCCGGAGAGGTCGACAGTCTTGGCGAGCTTGTGCGCGTTGGTCAGCACGATGACACCGCCGACGCCGGTACCGAGCAGCGTCGCAGGGACGCGGCTGACCAGCCAGGCCGCGACCGGCGCCGCGAGGGCACCGCCGAGCGCGAGACCGGCGACGATCACGAGATTGCCGAGGGAGTCGTGGCCGAGCCCGAACAGGAAGCCGACGCTCGCCGCGACCGCGACGAGGAACTCCGACGCGCTCACCGAACCGATCACGGTGCGCGGTGCCGTCTTACCGCGGGAGAGCAGGGTGCTGGTGGTGATCGGTCCCCAGCCGCCACCACCGCTCGCGTCGATGAAGCCGCCGAAGAAGCCCAGAGGCGACAGGAATTTCGCGGTGTGCGGGGAGGTGCGGGCGTGGGCGACCGCAGGGGGTCGTACCGAGAAGCGCAACGCGACGTATACGCCGATGGCCAGCAGGATTCCGGCGGTCACCGGTTCGGCGGCCTCGGTGGACAGTCCCGACAGCACGGTCGCGCCGAGGAAGGCGCCGATGGCACCGGGAACACCGAGTCGCAGCACGACCTTCCAGTCGATGTTGCGGAACCGCCAGTGCGAGGCACCGGAGACGAGGGTGGTTCCGACCTCGGCGAGGTGCACGGCGGCGCTCGCGTGCGCCGGACCGACACCGCTGAACAGCAGCAGGGTGGTCGCGGTGACACCGAAGGCCATGCCGAGTGCGCCGTCGACGAGCTGTGCGCCGACACCGACGAGCGTGAAGATGAGCAGATTGAACATGCGTTGGCTCCGAAAGCTGGAAGAACCCGAAAAGTTGGACGAGCGGCGAAGCGCTCAGCAACACTCCCGGGTGCAACACAGACAATCGAAGCAGGCGCCGCGACGGGTCGGCCAGAACGGCATGAGCGCGAGACGAGCGGCCGGAGCCATCTCGGTACTCGTCGCAGCCATGGTCACGTCCTCAGGTCTCGTTCCGCGCGCGGATCGTTCGGTCCGGTCGAGCATAGCCCGTCGAAGCGACGGAGCCACACTCGGCGGGCCCGGCGCGCCGATCGGGCGCGCCGGAGGCGAGGTCAGCCGAGGCGGCGCGCGGAGATCTCGAAACCGGCTGTGCGGAGCCGTTCGGTCAGCACGTCCCCGAAGGCCACCGCGGGGGTGAGGACACCGCCACCGGCGTGCAGGGCCGCGCCGCCGAGGGCGAGCGAGAGGGCGGACTCGCCGAGCATCACGGCCGTGGCCTTGTAACCTGGGTCGCCCTGCGCGGAGAACCGCGCGGTGTAGCGAGCTCCCGATTCGGTCGAAGCGTACAGATCCACCGTGAAGTAACCGTTCTCGCGGGTCTTCTCCGACGGTCCCTCACCGGGCGCGGGCAGGAGCTTGTCGAGGACGAACCGCGTGGGCGGGAACGACAGGCCGGCGGCGAGGGCTCCCGTGCCGAGTCCGACGAGCCCGGCGAGGACGGGGGAGAGCGGTGAGGAGCCGACACTCATCACCTCCCGGTAGCGGAACCGGCGTCCGTAGGCCCAGTCGCGCAACGCGTTGCTGCGTCGCACGATGCGGGTGTTGTAGGAGGCCATCACGAACGGTGCGAGCCGCCCCGAAATCTCCGGCGCCACGGATTTGCCGTCGACGAACGCGAAGTCGTTCTGGCGACCGAGATCGGGTTCCCGAGCCCGATCGGGGGACAGCGAGTACGGGCGCGCGGCGATCTTCCGTGCGGCGGCATCCTTGCGGACCGCGTCGAGCTGTTGCCGGAGCGAATCGATGGTTCCGCCGCTCACCCCGCCGCGGAAGGAGCCGAGCACGAAGGTCGTGTCGGTGAGCGGCAGGTTGCCGTCGGCCTCCGCGGCGCGGTAGAGCGCATGGACGCCGAGGTCGGACGGGACGGAGTCGAAACCGCACGAGTGGACTATGCGGGCGCCGGTGCGCCGGGCCACGTCGTCGAAGCGGTCGATGCTCTCGCGGTGGAAGAGCACCTCGCCGGTGAGGTCGACGTAGTCGGTGCCGGCCTCGGCGCACGCCTGCACGAGCGGCAGCCCGTACGTGGCGTAGGGACCGACGGTCGTGATCACCACGCGGGTGGACTCGGCGAGCGCGGTCAGCGAGGCGGGATCGTCGGCGTTCGCCTCGATCAGCCGCCAGTCGGTTCCGAGGTCGGCGGCGAGCTTCTCGAGTTTGGTGCGTGAACGTCCTGCGAGTCCGACGGCGACGCCGTCGGGGAGGTTCTCGGCGAGATAGGCGGCGGTGAGGCGCCCGACGAAGCCGGTGGCGCCGTAGATAACGATGTCGAGATCCCGGGAGACAGTCATGCCCCTCACCCTACTCAGGAGTAAGTCTCGGGGGCGACCTTCGTCACACGGATCCGGCGCCACAGCACCACCCACGAGATGAGTACGGCGAGCGCGGCGAGGGCGCGGACCGCGCCGAGCGCGGACTCCGGGTAGATCACCCCGGTGAGGTAGTGATCGATGAATCCGCTCGGCGGCAGACCTTCCTGGCCGGCCTCGCGGCGTGCCCAGTTCTCCACCGCGGTCAGCGGGCAGTCGAACCCCACGGCCACCGAGGTCGCTCCCCACACCACCGCGACGACGTGCGCGACGATCGTGCGGGGCCACCGCCACGCGAGGAAACCACCGAACGCGACGTAGAGCACGAAGAGCAGATGCACGAAGGCCGTGAGGTCGGCGACCACCCGGAACGCCATGTGCCCAGGGTAGAACGAACGGCCTCGGAACGAACGCGGTTGCCGGAGGGCGGGCGGCGCCTCAGCCGGCCTTGATGACGAGCACCGGCACCGACGACTCGGTGATCAGCCGCTGCACCGCCCGCTCGACGAGGAACTTGCCGGTCGCGGTGCGCCCGCGGCTGCCGATGACCACGCGTTCGGCGCCGCTGCGCGCAAGCAGTTCGACGGTCGTGCCGACCGGATCGCCGTCGTGGACGGCCGCGAGCAACTCCCAGCCGTCGGTACCGGCCACCTCGCTCACCTGTGCCCGCACGCCTTCCACCTCGTCGGGTTCGTCGAGCGGGTGGAGCACCACCAGCGACTGCTGCCGGTCGGCGGCCTCCCGCACCGCGGCCTGCAGAGCGATCCGGCCTTCGGGGGTATCGGCGTGAACGACAGCGACAGTCATGACTCTCCTCGTGCGGGCCTGCGGGGACGTTATCCATTATCGCCGCGGCCCGGAGAGTGGGCCACGATCCACGGTGTGGAACCGGTCTCCCCAAATCACGGGGTCCGGATCACCGCGTCCGGATCACCAGGGTGCCGGACGGAAGTCCTTGAGGAAGCATCCGTACAGGTCCGTGCCGGCCTCGCCCTGGACGATCGGGTCGTAGACGCGGGCGGCGCCGTCCACGAGATCGAGCGGGGCGTGGAATCCCTCCTCGGCCAGCCGCATCTTGGTGTGGTGCGGCCGTTCGTCGGTGATCCACCCGGTGTCGACTGCGGTCATGAGGATGCCGTCGGTGAGCGTCTCCTCGGCGCTGGTGCGGGTGAGCATGTTCAGCGCGGCCTTGGCCATGTTGGTGTGCGGATGCCCGGCGCCCTTGTAGCGGCGACCCCCGAACTGCCCTTCCATCGCGGAGACGTTCACGACGTACTTGCGGCGGGCCGGGGACGCGGCGAGCGCCGGACGCAGACGGTTGACGAGGATGAACGGCGCCACCGAGTTGCACAGCTGCACCTCGAGCAGTTCCAGCGGCTCGACCTCGCCGACGGTCTGGACCCAGCTGTTGGTGTGCACGAGATCCGGCAGCAGGCCACCGGCGTCGACGGCGACGCCGGCCGCGACCCGCTCGGGTGTCGCCGATCCGGCCACCAGTGCCAGCGAGGTCAACGAGTGCGCCGACAACTCGGCCGGCAGCGACCCGGCCAGAGCAGCCGGATGGGCGTCCGAGGGCTTGCCGAAGGTCAGGACCTCGGGGCGCGGACCGGCGGGCAGCGGATCGGCCTCCGCCTCGGCCAGCGCCGAGTAGGCACCGGGGGAGCGGCGCACCGTCTGCGCGGCGTTGTTGATGAGGATGTCCAGCGGACCCTGCGCGGCCACATCGTCGGCGAGGGCGACCACCTGGGCGGGATCACGCAGGTCGATGCCGACGATGCGCAGCCGGTGCAGCCAGTCGCCGCTGTCCTCCATCGCGGTGAAGCGGCGGATCGCGTCGTTGGGGAACCGCGTGGTGACGGTGGTGTGCGCGCCGTCGCGCAGCAACCGCAATGCGATGTACATGCCGATCTTGGCGCGACCGCCGGTGAGCAGGGCGCGACGGCCCCGCAGATCGGTGCGCGCGTCGCGTTTTGCGTGGTTCTCCTCGGCGCACGTCGGGCACAACTGGTGATAGAAGGCGTCGACGCGGGTGTACTTGTCCTTGCAGATGTAGCAGTGCCGCGGACGCAGCAGCGTTCCCGCGCTTGCACCGCGAGTCGACGACGCCAGCGGGAGTCCGGCGGTCTCGTCGTCGATGCGGGTGGGGGAGGCGGTGGCGGTCGCGGACAGCACCTGACGGTCGGCGTCGACGCGCTGCTTGCGGGCCTCGTTGCGGCGCAGCCGCTTGAACTTCTTGAACATGTGCCCCACGGCCCGCTGCACGGCGATCGCGTCGGGATGTTCGGCGTCGAGACCCGCTGCCTGGTCGAGCACCCGCAGACAGGTGGCCAGATCGTCGGGGTCGATGCGGGTGAAGCCGTCGGTGGCGGGTTCGGCGGTGGTGTCGCTGTGGGGGTTCATCTGCCTTTTTCCGTGTGCTGCTGTATGCCCGATCGTATCGGGCAGGATGATCGTGTCCGAATTCCCGTGCAGGTACCGGAGGAACGATGAGCCCGAGCTCCCCCTTGTCCAAGAAGAAGTTCGCCGAACTGAGCCGCCCCCAGCAGGTGCTGGTGGTCCTGCTCGCGGTGGTGCAGTTGTCGCTCGCCGTCGCGGCCTGGGCCGATCTGGCGAGGCGACCGGCCGACAAGATCAACGGCAGCAAGCTGCGCTGGGCGCTGACCATCGCGGTGAACTTCTTCGGCCCGATCCGTTACTTCCGCAAGGGCCGCCGGGACTGAGGGTCTGCTCGCGCCGACCCCGGACGGACCGAAGGCCCCGAACCGATATCGGTTCGGGGCCTTCGGGTTTCGGAGTGTCCGAGGGGGGACTTGAACCCCCACGTCCGTTAATAGGACACTAGCACCTCAAGCTAGCGCGTCTGCCATTCCGCCACTCGGACCGACGCCCACACGGGGCATGTCGGTAGAACCCGCTCCCGCGGGCGCTGAAGAAACAGTAGCGCATGGGGCGTCCGATCCCCAAAACGGCACTTCAGGCGTGCTCGCGGCACTCGACGCGCCTCGCGCGGATCCGCTCGCTTGTTCGTCATCCGCTGCAGCACGTTGCCGCAGCGGATGACGAATGCGGTATCGGTTGTCGCCCGCTCGATCTTCTCCCGACAACGACGAAGGCCCCGAACATGATGTTCGGGGCCTTCGTCGTCTGTCTCGACTCAGAGTGTCCGAGGGGGGACTTGAACCCCCACGTCCGTTAATAGGACACTAGCACCTCAAGCTAGCGCGTCTGCCATTCCGCCACTCGGACCTGGTGCTCGCGCCCACTCGTCGTGGGCGCTGTGAAAGAGTAACCCACCACGCTCACGGTCCCAAATCGCCACCTCCACCTGCGGTGATCCGAACTGTCGAGATGGTGGACGGGCGGTGGTAGACATACGACCATGGCCATTGACACGAGCGCCCACCAGCCGTCCCGGGCGGAGGAGGAGGTCGTCGACCTCGTCTCCCGTCTCATCCGGTTCGACACCTCGAACACCGGCGAACCCACCACTACCCGCGGCGAACGCGAATGCGCCGAGTGGGTGGCCTCCGTGCTCGAGGAGGTCGGCTACGAGACGACCTACGTCGAATCCGGAGCGCCGGGCCGCGGCAACGTCTTCGCGCGGCTGCCCGGCTCCGACCCGAGCCGCGGTGCCCTCATGCTCCACGGCCACCTCGACGTTGTGCCGGCTGAGGCCGCGGACTGGAGCGTGCACCCGTTCTCCGGGGCCATCGAGAACGGTTACGTGTGGGGACGCGGCGCGGTCGACATGAAGGACATGGTCGGCATGATGATCGCCGTCGCCCGCTACTTCAAGGTCGAGAACATCGTGCCCCCGCGCGATCTGGTGTTCGCGTTCGTCGCCGACGAGGAGGCCGGAGGCAAGTTCGGTTCGCAGTGGCTGGTCGAGCACCGGCCCGAGCTGTTCGAGGGCGTGACCGAGGCCGTGGGGGAGGTCGGCGGGTTCTCCCTGACCGTGCCGCGTCCCGACGGCACCGAACGTCGCCTGTACATGGTCGAGACGGCCGAGAAGGGCATGCGCTGGATGCGCCTGACCGCCACGGGTGTCGCCGGGCACGGCTCCTTCCTGCACGAGGACAACGCCGTCACCGTCCTCTCCCGCGCGGTGGCCCGGCTCGGATCCCACACCTTCCCTCTGGTCGTCAACGATTCCGTGGCCGAGTTCCTCTCCGCCGTGAGCGAGGAGACCGGGCTGGACTTCGACCCGGCCTCGCCCGATCTCGAGGGGGCGCTCGCCAAGCTCGGGTCGATCGCCCGCATCGTGGGCGCGACCCTGCGCGACACCGCGAACCCCACGATGCTCGACGCCGGGTACAAGGCCAACGTCATCCCGCGCACCGCGCACGCCGTCGTCGACTGCCGTATCCTGCCGGGCCGGCTCGCCGAGTTCGAACGCACTGTCGACGAGCTGATCGGGCCCAATGTCACCAGGGAGTGGATCACCGGTCTCGAGCCGTACGAGACCACCTTCGACGGCGACCTCGTCGACGCGATGAACGCGGCGATCCTCGCGCACGACCCGATCGGCCGGACCGTGCCGTACATGCTCTCGGCCGGCACCGACGCCAAGGCGTTCGCCAAGCTCGGCATCCGCTGCTTCGGTTTCGCGCCGCTGCAGTTGCCGCCCGATCTGGACTTCGCCGCGCTGTTCCACGGTGTCGACGAGCGTGTCCCCGTCGAGGCACTGCGCTTCGGCACCCGGGTCATGGAACACTTCCTCATGCACGCCTAGAACACACGAAACCGCCACGAAAGGACCGGAATGGCTTTCGATTACGACCCGTACAAGTTCCTGCCCGAGCTGCCCATCCTCGAGGTGACCAGCGCGGACTTCGCCGAGGGCGAGGAATGGAAACTCCCGCAGGCCAGCGGTGCGTTCGGAATCCCCGGGGGCGGCGACGTCTCCCCGCAGCTGTCCTGGTCGGGTTTCCCCGCCGAGACGAAGAGCTTCGTCGTCACGGTGTTCGATCCGGACGCCCCCACGGCGTCGGGTTTCTGGCACTGGGCCGTCGCGAACATCCCCACCTCGGTCACGGAGCTGCCGGCGGGTGCGGGTAGCGCCGACTCGGATGCTCTTCCGGAGCAGGCCGTGACGCTGCGCCACGACGGCGGCGCCCACGGGTTCATCGGTGCGGCTCCGCCGGCCGGCCACGGCCACCACCGCTACATCGTCGCGGTGCACGCACTCGACGTCGAGGTGCTCGAGGGTGTCACGCCCGACTCGAGCCCGGCCTTCCTCGGCTTCAACGTCTTCGGGCACGCCATCGCCCGCGGTCTGCTGACCGGCACCTACGAGGTGCGCTGACAGGTCGTGACGGACGGGGCCGGGTCGAGTACGACCCGGCCCCGTCCGTTGCAGGTCAGACCCGTGCGGTGGCGCCCACCGCGTCGGCGATGGAGCGGTAGCCGTGCGCGCGCAGCTTGCGGGCGATGCCGCGGTTGATGCGCCGCGCCCAGAACGGACCGCCGTAGATGAAGCCGGTGTAACCCTGGACCAGCGACGCGCCGGCGAGGATGCGCTCGAACGCCTGCTCCGGCGTCTCGATGCCGCCCACCGAGACCAGGGTGAGTCGATCGCCCACCCGCGTGCGCAGCCGGCGCAGCACCTCGAGGGACCGCTCGGCGACCGGGGCACCCGACAGGCCGCCCGCGCCGATCTCCTCGATGCGGCTCTGCGGAGTGTTCAATCCGTCGCGGCGGATGGTGGTGTTGGTGGCGACGATGCCGGCGAGCCCGAGTTCGAGTGCCAGGTCGGCCACCGCGTCGACGTCCTCGTCGGACAGATCCGGGGCGATCTTCACGAGCACCGGCACCGTCACGGTGTCCAGCACCGCGGCAAGGATCGGGCGCAGCGACTCGACGGCCTGCAGATCCCGCAGGCCGGGGGTGTTGGGGGAGGAGACGTTGACGACCACGAAATCAGCGAGTGGGCCGAGGAGTCGTGCGCTCTCGGTGTAGTCCTCGGCGGCCTGCTCGACCGGTACGACCTTCGTCTTACCGATGTTCGCGCCGATGGGAACGGTGCGGCGGCGCTGCCGGAGCCGATTGGCGGCCTCCCCGGCACCGTGGTTGTTGAAGCCCATCCGGTTCACGATCGCCCGGTCCTCGGGGAGGCGGAACAGTCGCGGCTGCGGATTGCCCGGCTGGGCCTGGGCGGTGACGGTGCCGACCTCGGCGAACCCGAATCCGAGCGGACCCCACACGTCGACACCGGTCGCGTCCTTGTCGAAACCGGCCGCCAGACCCACCGGCGTGGGGAACTGCACGCCGAAGATGGTGTTGCGGAGGATGGGGTCGTCGGTGACGAGCACCTTCGCCACCAGGGCGCGCAGCGGCCCGAAGCGAGTCGACCAGCGCATCGCGAGGAAGGCGAGGTGGTGGGCTCGTTCCGGCGGCAACAGGAACATGAGCCGAAGAAGATAGCGGTACACGAACTACTCCCTGCAAGCCCGGTCCACGACGGTCCGGGATCTGTTATCAACCAACGGTGGGTTCGGGGACGTGATGGGCGGTCTTGCGGCGGCGCAGCAGCACCCGCCGGCTCCCGTCCGGATACAGGCGCACCCGGGTGAGTTCCCAGCCGTGGAATTCGGCGGAGATCGCCAGACGCATCGACGCGCTCACCCGGGACACGTCCCGGGGCAGTTTGAGCGGCACGTATTCGTATTCGTCGTTGCTGGTGTCCCAACCGACAGGCATCCGGGTCAACCGGCCGAGTCGCTCGTTCGCCATCACTGTCCTTCGATCGGGATCCGTTGCAGTCCGTCACCGGTTGCCGACGCGATCACCAGTGCCGCATCGGCCGGATCGACGGCGATCGAATTCGGTTGCCGCACCGTTGCGAAGCGGTGGCGTTCTCGCGGGATCCCGGTCGAAAGATCGTAGCCCACGACCTCGTTGCTACCCGTCAGAGTCACCCAGATCAGGTCCCGCGTCTCGTCGTAGGTCACAGCGTACGGGGCGGGCCCGACGGGATAACGCTGCCGCAGGACGATCGCGTCGAGGGTGTAGACGAGCAGTTCGTCGCCGGTGGTGTCGGTGATCACGACGCGTCCGAAGGGGTCGGTGGTCAGCTGCGTCGCACCTTCGCCGGCACGCAGCGCGGGCCCGAGATGGGCGTCGGCGAGGTCGAGCTCGGTGAGGGAGGTCTGCCGGCGGTCGAGCGCCGCGACGGCGTCACCGGTGACGGCGAGGGCGTCGACGGAGGCGAGGCCACCGACGGTGGTGGCCACCTCGCCGGATTCGGGGTCGACGACGAGCACGCGGCCGTTGTCGGTGCCCACGGCCCAGCGGCCGTCGGACAGCACGGCCGCCGACGTGGCATTGCCGTCGACCGGGACCTCGGTGATGGTGCCGTCGGCGACGTCGATGCGCAGCACGGCCCCGGACACGGGGGCGAGAACACTGCCCTCGGGGCCGGTCACGACGGTGGCGGCGGACGACGGCAGGCCCACCAGGCGCGGTTCCGTCCCGGGACCGTCGAACGCCGTGTCGTCGAACAACGCGACCCGTGCTCCGTCGTCGACGAGCGCGGCGAAGGTACCCGTGGACGGTTCGACGACCAGCGCATCGACCTGCAGGTCGAGCGGACGGACGTCGCCGGCAGGGGACGGGCCGACCTCGGGGGCGGCCGCAGGAGTGGCGGGTTCGATGGTCTGCAGCACGTCCGGGGTGCTCTCCGACGAGCAGCCGGCGAGCACGACCATCGCGATCGCGCCCACCATCGTGACCGCTCGGATCCCCGCTCTGCCCATCGTTGCTCCTCGTCCTCGGATTCGATTCGCACCTGCCGGACGTGCTCCGGCGCCCGGCGCGCCGACCTTCAGTGTTCCTGATGCCGGTCGCGGGGAAGAAATCAGTGGGTCGTCCGACGGGCCGGATGTGATCTGCTGCTCAGGTCTGCGCCGAGGCGGACCGGTCGCGGTTCGGACGTCGCGGCAACACGAGCGGGGTGCCGGTCTCGGGGTGGCGGCCGATCGCCACGGGGTACTGGTAGACGCGGCCGAGGAGCTCTTCGGTGAGGACGTCGCCGGGTGCGCCGTCGGCGACGATGCGTCCCTGTTCGAGCACGCAGACGCGGTCGGCGTAGGCGGCGGCCAACCCGAGATCGTGCAGCACGACGACCACGGCGTGCCCGTCGTCGGCGCGGGCCCGCACGACCTGCATGACCGCCTCCTGGTGGCCGAGGTCCAGTGCTGCGGTGGGTTCGTCGAGCAGCAGTGTCTCGGTGTCCTGGGCCAGCACCCGTGCGAGCGCCACCCGGGCGCGTTCACCGCCGGACAGCGCAGGGAACGGCCGGTCGGCCAGATGGGCGACGTCGCAGGTCCCGAACGCCTCGGCGACGATGCGGTCGTCGTCGTCCTGTCTGGGGGTGCGCGCCCACGCGGCCCGTCCCATCCGCACGACCTGCCGGGCAGTGAACGGGAATCCGACGGTGTGCTGCTGCGGCAGCACCGCGCGACGGCGGGCCAGGGCGATCGACGACCACCGCTCGAGGGCACGGCCCTCGACCTCGACGGTGCCGCCGCTGATCGGATGGTCGCCGGACAACGCCGCGAGCAGGGTGGACTTGCCCGCCCCGTTGGGGCCGACGAGCGCGACGACCTCACCGGTGCGCACCTCGAAGTCGACGCCGTGCAGGATCTCCCGCTCTCCGCGCCGCAGTCGCACAGCCACCGCGCGCATCGTCGCGGTGCCCGGTGCCGAGCGGGCCGGGACGGCCGCGTCCGGGGTTCCGAGGGAGCGGGGAAGCAGCCTCATGCCCATCCACCCTGCTTCGCGCGGGTGCGGCGCAGCATCAGGAAGAAGACCGGGCCACCGATGAGGGCGGTGATCATGCCGAGCGGCAGGTCGGCGTTCTCGACCAGCGTGCGCGCCCCCAGGTCGGCGGCGAGCAGGACGACCGCGCCGGCGAGCACACTCGCCACGACAAGCACCCGGTGGGCGGGGCCGAGAGCCAGGCGCATCAGGTGCGGCACGACCAGGCCGACGAACATGATGATGCCGGTGAAGGCGGTGGCGCCGCTGACCAGCACGGCGACCGCCAGGATCGACAATTGCCGCACGCGTTCGACGTCCACACCCAGATGCTGGGCGACGCTCTCGCCGAGCGCCAGCAGGTCGAGTTTCGGGGCGAGCAGGACCGCGACGAGCACACCGGCCAGGGTCAGCGGCGCGACCACCGCGACGATGTCCCAGGTGGCTCCGCCGAGACTGCCGAGCTGCCAGAACACGATCTGGTCGCGGGCGGCGGGACTGGCGACGAAGGTGAAGAACGCGATGAGCCCGCCGGCGACGGCGTTGACGGCGACGCCGGTGAGGATCACCGTGACGACTTCCGTGCGTCCGTTCGATCGGGACAGCGCGTAGACCAGCACAGTGGTGATCAGACCGGAGACGAGTGCGGCGCCGGCCAGCGCCCAGCCGGTGGTGAATGCGCCGCCGAGCACGATCACCGCGGACGCGCCGACGGCGGCGCCGGAGGACACACCGATCACGCCGGGTTCGGCGAGGGGATTGGCGAAGATGCCCTGCAACAGCGCCCCGGAACAGCCGAGGGCGGCACCGACGAGCATCGCGAGCACCACGCGCGGGAAGCGCACCTCCCACAAGGTCACTTCCCCGGCGGGATGCGCGGGCATCGGGCCGAGGTCCAACCCGATGCGGTGCAGCAGACTGCCGACCACCTCGGCCGGGCTCGTGGGCACCTGTCCGAGGCACGCCGACGCGACGGCCAGGGCGAGCAGGGCAACGACGAGACCGACGAGGACGACGGTGGTGCGTCCCCGTCCGGCCTTCCGCAGTGCCCGCTCGGGAAGGCCGGTGGCCTCGGTGATTTCTCCGCTCACGGACATCCGGTGATCACGACCGGTCCGACGGGTAGAACGCCTCCACCAGAGCGGCCAGGACCTTGCCGGTCTGCGGACCGAAGCTGAGGAGGGTCGAATCGTCCATGTCCACGATGGTGCCCGTCTTCCCGGCCGGGGTCTGCGCGACCCCCGGGAGTTGTGAGAGCCCCTCCGGCCCGCCCACCGAGTCGAGGCTGTGCGTCATCACCAGGATGATGTCGGGCGCCGAGGCGATCATCGCCTCACTGGTGATGGGCACGAACTGCGAGTCCAGGCCGGCGAGGATGCCGGCGTCGCGACCACCGGCGGCCGTGACGAGCGCATCGGCCCCCGATCCGGGGCCGCCGAGCATCTTGATCGCCGAACCGCGCAGATAGAGGAAGGCGACGGTGGGTTCGGGATGATCGGCGGGAATCGAGTCCTTCGCCGCGGCGATCTCGTCGAGCGTCCGCTGCGCGAGCGCGGCGCCGGCCTCGGGCACACCGAGCGCGGCCGCGACCGCGTCGATGTCGTCGGCGACGGTGTCGAGGGAGCGTTCCGGGTCGACGAACACCACCGGCACGCCGGTCGCGCGGATCTGTTCCTGCACCGCGAGCGGACCGATGGAGGTGTCGGTGAGCACGACGGTCGGGTTCAACGCGAGGATCGCCTCGGCGTTGAGACCGTGCCCGCCGGGGGTGACGTTGGGGACGTCCTGGATCGCGGGGAAGGACGCGGTGGAGCGGCCGACGAGCTTGTCGCCGAGTCCGAGGGCGTACACGGTCTGCGCCAGGGTGCCGGAGCGGTCGGCCACCACGATCCGGGAGATGTCGGTGATCGTGGTCTCGACGCCGTCCACGCCGCGCACCGTGGCCGGCAGCGCGGGTGCCGGGTCGGTGGTGATCGGCTCGGGTTCGGCATCGACGACGGCGGTGCGCGGACCGGTCGCGACGTCGGTGACGGTCGTGCCGTCGGTGGTGGGGGCGCTGCATGCGGCGACGAGGAGGACACCCAGCACTGCGATCAGCGCGACCGGGAGGCGGAGGAGGGAACGGAACATCGGTCAGGCACGCACCCGATACCGGTCGATATCGCGCGCGAGGTCGGCGAACAGGGCACCGTTGAGCCCGTACACGAGGTTCGCCTCGTCGATGACGGTCTGTTGCTGGTCGCCGTCGAGCGGTGCGGCGTCGAGCTTCGCGCGGTAGGCGTCCTTGAACGGCTTGGTCTTCGGGATCCCGTCGAAGATGTAGAAGCGCAACCCGTCGCGCTCGTAGCCGTAGGCGCGTTCGAGCATGCGGCGGATGATCTGGCCGCCGGACAGGTCGCCGAGATAACGCAGATAGTGATGCGCGAGGAAGGCTTCCGGGGACACCGCCGCGACCTGCACGAGCCGGTCGACGTAGGCGACCGTTGCGGGCAGCGGCGTGATGCGGTCGCGCCAGTCGGAGCCGACGAGGAAGTCGAGGTCGTCTTCGAGCGCGGCGGTGCGGAGCAGTTCGTCGCTGAGGAAGGGACCGGCGATCGGGTCGTCGGCGTAGCTGCGGCCGATCCGCTCGAGGCTGTCGTAGACGAACCAGGTCTGCGCGATGAGCGCGGCGTGGGCCTCGGTCGACAGCTTGCCGCCGAGCAGTTCCGAGACGAACACCGAGTTCTCGGTGTCACTGTGCGCCTGCTGGGTCTCGAGCCGGATCCGTTCGGCGAATCCGACGACTTCGGTCGTGGCCATCGACCGACCTCCCCTCACATTGCCTGTACCGAATGTACTCGGCAGGCTAGCCTAACCTTCCGGATAAGGGCAGGGTGCGGGCGGTGTCGCGGAGATCACGCGCTCACGTCGTCGAGCGCCGCGGCGATCGCCGGCGGCAACGCCAACTCCTCCGCGACCAGCACTCCGGTCAGTTGCGCGAGATCCCGGGCACCCACGAGCGTCGAGGCCACGTGCGGCCGGTCGCGCACCCACGCCAGCGCGACGGCCAGCGGGGAGGTGCCCAGCCCGTCGGCGGCCGTGGCGACCGCGTCGACCACGCGCACCGCGGATTCGGTGAGATAACGGCGCACTTCCTCCGTGTGCACATCGTCGGCGCCGCGCGAATCCGCCGGCACCCCCGACCGGTACTTACCGGTGAGCACACCGCCGGCGAGCGGCACGGCCGCGAACACACCCACGCCGTGGTGGGCCGCGGCGGGGATCAACTCGTCCTCGACGCCGCGGGCGAGCAGGGAGTACTCGACCTGCGTGCTGATCAGCGGAGCCGGACGCCGGGCCGCGGCCGCGGCGGTCGCGAGCTGCCAGCCGAGATAGCCGCGCACCCCGACGTATCGCACGCGCCCGCTGGTGACGGCGAACTCGAGGGCGTCCATCACCTCGTCGACGGGGGTGTGCGGATCCCACGTCGCAACCTGCCACACGTCGAGGTGGTCGGTGCCGAGTTCACGCAGGGTCGCGTCGAGCTGGTTGAGCAGGCCCGAGCGGGAGCAGTCCACGCGGCCGGAACCGAGTGTGGTGGTGTCGATGCCGGAGCTGCCCGACAACACCAGCTGGTCGCGGGGCACCACGTCGTCGAGCAGTTCGGCGAGGATCCGTTGCGCGACCCCGTCCCCGTAGGCGGGGGAGGTGTCGACGAGCGTGCCGCCCACATCGACGAAGGCCGACAACTGGGCTGCGGCCTCGTCGCCGTCCGTTCCACGACCCCACGTCAAGGTGCCCAGGCCGAGCCGTGAAACCCGCAGGCCGCTCGCACCGACTGTCCTGTATTCCATAACCGTCCGCGTTTCCTCCCGACACGACGGGACGTCGCCGCGCTCGGCCACGACCCCGGTACTGCACCCTAATGCGCAACAGGCGCGCGGCAGCGTCCGGCGCGCCGACCGGTCGGGTTCCACGTACCCTTCGCCGAGTGAGAACTGCTCCCTGCATCCGCGACCACCGATCCGTCCCCACCGCAGCCTTCGTGCCGGGGGTCGCCGCATGATCGGCGAATCGATGACCTGGCTGCAGACGATCGTCCTCGGCATCGTGCAGGGCCTCACGGAGTTCCTGCCGATCTCCTCGTCCGGCCACCTGCGGATCGTCTCGGAGATCTTCTTCGGAGAGGACGCCGGCGCGTCCTTCACGGCAGTCACCCAGCTGGGCACCGAGGCCGCCGTTCTGGTGTTCTTCGCCGGGGACATCTGGCGGATCCTGCGGGCCTGGTTCCGCGGCCTGTTCCACAAGGAGCACCGCTCCGACCACGATTACAAGATGGGCTGGTACGTCATCCTCGGCACCATCCCGATCGGCATCCTCGGCGTGCTGTTCAAGGACGACATCCGCACCGTCGCCCGCAATCTGTGGCTCGTCGCCACCATGCTCATCGTGTTTTCGATCGTCATCGCAGCTGCCGAGTACTTCGGCAAACAGCGGCGCGACGTGAGTCAGCTCACCCTCAAGGACGGCCTGATCATGGGTTCGGCGCAGGCGCTGGCCCTGATCCCCGGCGTGTCCCGCTCCGGCGGCACCATCTCCGCCGGTCTGTTCCTCGGGCTCACCCGCGAGGCCGCCGCCCGATACTCGTTCCTGCTCGCCATCCCCGCCGTCGTCGCCTCCGGTCTGTTCAGCCTGCCGGACGCCTTCGAACCGGCCGGGGAGGGGCTCAATGCCTCGGGGGCGCAGCTGCTCGTCGCGACCGTGATCGCCTTCGCGGTCGGCTACGCTGCGATCGCCTGGTTGCTGCGCTTCGTCGTCAACCACTCGATGTACTGGTTCGTCGGCTACCGCGTGATCCTCGGCGTGATCGTGCTCGGACTGCTCGCCACCGGCGTGGTCTCCGCCACCTGAGAGGCTGCCGACAGGCGGTACCTCTAGGCTGGGCGCATGACGGTCATCCTGCTGCGGCACGGACGGTCGACGGCGAACACCTCGCACGTGTTGGCCGGTCGTTCCCCCGGTGTCGAACTCGACGAGGTCGGCCACGTCCAGGCGAAGAATCTCGTCACCCGGTTGGCCGGGCTCGAGATCACCGAGATCGTGCGGTCGCCGCTGCTGCGGTGCCGGCAGACAGTGCAGCCGCTGGCGACCGATCGTGGACTCGAACCGGTCGTCGATGAGCGACTCGCCGAGGTCGACTACGGGCAGTGGACCGGACGCGAACTGAAGGAACTGGTCAAGGAACCGCAGTGGGCGGTCGTGCAGCAGCACGCCTCCGCAGCGGTCTTCCCGGACGGTGAAGGACTCGCGCAGGTGCAGTCCCGCGCGGTCGCTGCGATCCGCGAACACGACCGGCGTCTGCGCGAGGCGCACGGCAAGGACGTCGTGTGGATCGCGTGCAGCCACGGCGACGTCATCAAGTCGATCCTCGCCGACGCGCTCGCGACGCATCTCGACAGCTTCCAGCGGATCGTCGCCGAGCCGGCGTCGCTCAGCGTCGTCCGCTACACCGACACCCGGCCGTTCGTGCTGCGCGTGAACGACACCGGTTCGGACCTGTCCGGGCTTGCCGGGCCGTCCGAACCCAAGTCCGTGCCCGGCGGCGAAGTGCCCGGCGCGGTCGAGGAACCCGGCGACCCACCGCAGGGGCACCGACAGGAGACGGCACGCGGATAATGGCAGTGTCCGTCATGGCAGAGTGTGGGGACTCGAGGAGGTGTGATGGCCCGCGCGATACACGTGTTTCGAACACCTGATCGGTTCATCGCCGGCACTGTCGGTGAACCGGGCGACCGGGTGTTCTACCTGCAGGCCGTGCACGAGTCCCGTGTGGTGAGCGTGCTTCTGGAGAAGCAGCAGGTGCAGATCCTGGCCGACCGGATGGGGCTGTTGCTCGAAGAGGTACAGCGCCGCTTCGGCACCGTGATCCCCGACGACCCCGAGGTCGACGTCAGCCCGTTGGTGACACCGATCGAGGCCGAGTTCCGGGTCGGCACCATGGGTCTGGGCTGGGACGCCGACGCCGGATCGGTGGTGGTGGAGCTGCTCGCGGTCACCGACACCGAACTCGACGAGTCCGTGGTGCTCGACGACACCGAGGAAGGTCCCGACGCGGTGCGGGTATTCCTCACACCGGTGCAGGCCCGCGAATTCGCGGCCCGCTCCGAACTCGTCGTCTCGGCCGGGCGCGCGCCCTGCCCGCTGTGCGGCGAACCGATCGGCGCCGACGGACACATCTGCGTCCGCACCAACGGTTACCTGCGTACCCCCGGATTCGATCCGGCCGCGTGGTTCGGCGAGGAAGAAAGCTGACCGCGTGATGGTGCCGAACGTGCGGAGTGTGCTGACCGACGGCGACCTCGACGTCGTCGGGCAGATCGCACACGCAAGCAACGCGACCCTCGTGTGCGACGCGCAGCTCGGCGACACCGAGGTGCGGTGCGTCTACAAACCCGTCCGCGGGGAGCGGCCGTTGTGGGACTTCCCCGACGGCACCCTCGCCGGACGCGAGGTCGCCTCGTACCTGATCTCCGAGGCACTCGGCTGGGACGTCATCCCGCTCACCGTGCTGCGCGACGGCCCGTACGGTCCCGGCATGGTGCAGCGCTGGATCGACACGGTCGACTCCGCGCAGGGCGGAACGGAACGCCTGGATTTGGTGGACCTGTGCCCGGCCGGTGCGGTTGCGCAGGGGTGGCTGCCGATCCTGCGTGCCCGCGATCTGGACGGCGCCGAGGTGGTGCTCGTCCACGCCGACGATCCGCGCCTGCAGCGCATGGCGGTGCTCGACGTCGTCCTCAACAACGCCGACCGCAAGGGCGGCCACGTCCTCGAAGGTCTCGACGGACACGTCTACGGCGTCGATCACGGCATCTGCCTGCACCAGGACGACAAGCTGCGCACCGTGCTGTGGGGGTGGAGCGGCGACCCGGTCGACCCGGTCCTCCTCGCCGACCTCGACAAGCTGCTGCGCCGGTTCGACGGCGGCTTCGCCGAGGAGCTGTGCGAGCACATCACCGCCATCGAGGTGCGTGCCCTGCAGCGCAGGATCACCCGCTTGCTCGAACACCCCGTGATGCCGCATCCGCGCGGCGACCGGCGCATTCCCTGGCCCGCCTTCTGACGTCCCAGCCGTTCGCCTGCCGCACGCCCGGGTGCCCGCGCGGAGCACTCCCGCGACTCCATTAGGCTCGTAGTCATGCAATCTTGGTCCGACGTCGCGATCCCGTCCGTCCCCGGTCAGGGGCCTCCGTTGCGGTTGTTCGACACCGCGGACCGAGCGGTGCGTCCGGTCACCCCGGGCGACACGGCAACGATGTACGTGTGCGGCATCACCCCCTACGACGCCACGCACCTCGGCCACGCCGCCACCTACCTGACCTTCGATCTGGTCAACCGCATCTGGCGCGACGCCGGCCACGACGTCCACTACGTGCAGAACGTCACCGACGTCGACGACCCGCTGTTCGAACGCGCCGAGCGCGACGGTGAGGACTGGGTCGTCCTCGGTATGCGCGAGACGGCCCTGTTCCGCGAGGACATGGAGGCGCTGCGCGTGCTGCCGCCGCGCGACTACATCGGTGCCGTCGAATCGGTGAACGAGGTCGTCGAACTCGTCGAGAAGCTCGTCGCCTCCGGTGCCGCCTACATCGTCGACGACGCCGAGTACCCGGATGTCTACTTCCGGACCGACGCCACCGAGCAGTTCGGTTACGAGTCCGGCTACGACCACGACACGATGATGCGGTTCTTCGCCGAGCGCGGCGGCGACCCGGAGCGCCCCGGCAAGCGCGACCCGCTCGACGCCCTGCTGTGGCGCGCGGAGCGTCCCGGCGAACCGGCCTGGCCGTCGCCCTTCGGTGCCGGACGCCCCGGCTGGCACATCGAGTGCGCGGCCATCGCCCTCAACCGCATCGGCTCCGGCTTCGACGTGCAGGGTGGCGGCAGCGACCTGATCTTCCCGCACCACGAGTATTCCGCCGCGCACGCCGAAGCCGTCACCGGCGACCGGCGTTTCGCTCGGCACTACGTGCACACCGGCATGATCGGCCTCGACGGCGAGAAGATGTCGAAGTCGCGCGGCAATCTGGTGTTCGTCTCCAAGCTGCGTGGGGAAGGTGTCGACCCCGCCGCCATCCGGCTCGGGCTGTTGTCGGGGCACTACCGCGTCGACCGTCCGTGGACGTCCGAGGTCTTCGCCGCCGCCGAGGCGCGACTGGCGTTGTGGAAGCGGGCGGCGGCGCTGCCGTCGGCCGCCTCCGCCGAGGACACGGTCGCGCGCCTGCGCCAGCACCTCGCCGACGACCTCGACACCCCCAAGGCCCTCGACGCCCTCGACGGGTGGGCGAAGTTCGCCGTCGAGCGCGGCGGCGCCGACGCTGCGGCGCCGGGCCTGTTCGCCGACGCCGTCGACGCGCTGCTCGGTGTGAACCTGCGCTGAATCCCGGTTCGTGAGTGCACATCTCGTCGCAACACGCCGAGGCGTAACGACGAGATGTGCACGCACGACTCTCGTCTACTTGGGGATATAGCCGCGGTGGATCTCCGCCGGTGTGCGAAGGCGATCAGCTCGGCGGCGCGAAGAATTCGAGCGCGATGTTGTCGGGATCGCGGAACGACAGCCCGGAACCGTACGAGGCGTTCTTGATGTCCCCGTGTCGGATACCCAGACTGTCGAGCCGGTCGCGCCACTTCCCGAGCTCGTCGGCGGTGCAACCGAACGCGATGTGGTCGAGCCCGGTGTTCCGTTCGTCGAAGGACGTCTGCGCCGGCGAACCGGGGTGGGTGTGCAGGCCGAACAGGGTGCCGCCGTCGAGTGCGAAGACCGCGTGGTGGAAGGTGCCGGATTCGTCGTCCTCGTCGAGGACGGGTGTGGCGTCGAAGAGGTTCGAGTACCAGGCGGTGCTCGCAGCCAGATCCGAGACGGTGACGGCGACATGGGTGAGTGCGGGAAAAACCATGACAGTCTCCTCCGTTCGAGGCCCCTCCTCATCGTAGACCTCGACGCGGTGCTGCCGACCCCTGTCGGCGTATCCCCAAATGTTTCCGAGTGTTCTCCCTGCGTTCGGTAACGCATTCCGTGCGAAGGGGATTCGGCCACTACTTTCCGTGACCATGCCTTTGTCACGCAGATCGTTCCTGTCGGCCGGACTCGGAATCAGCATCGTCACCGCAGCCACCTCCGTCGGTGTCACCGGATACGGGCGCGCCAGCGCGTCGGGAGTGAAGGGTGACCCCTTCCTGCTGGGTGTCGCATCGGGCGACCCGGCGCCGGACGGATTCGTGATCTGGACCCGCCTCGCGCTCGACCCGCTCGCCGAGGACGGACTCGGCGGCATGCCGAACCGTCCCGTCACCGTGCAGTGGGAGGTCGCGGAGGACGAGAAGATGACTCGCGTCGTCGCACGCGGTGAGGAACGAGCCGTCCCCGACAGCGCCCACTCCGTGCACGTCGAACTGTTCGGACTGCGTCCGGGCCGGGAGTACTTCTACCGGTTCCGTACCGGCGACCACATGAGTGCGGTGGGGCGGGCACTGACGACACCGTCGCCCACCGAGACCGCGGCGGCTCTGACGATGGCGTTCGCGAGCTGCGCGCAGTACGAACACGGCTGGTTCACCGCGTACCGGCGCATGGCGGAGGACAACCCGGATCTCGTTCTGCACCTGGGTGATTACCAATACGAGTACACCAGCGGCGGTTACACCAGCGACACCGGTCTCGTCCGCTCGCTCGACGGACCCGAGACGGCCACCCTGGCGAACTACCGGCAACGTCACGCCCAGTACAAGGCCGACGCCGATCTGCAGGCCGCGCACGCGATCGCACCGTGGCTGGTGGTGTGGGACGACCACGAGGTCGACAACAACTGGGCCGGAACGATTCCGGAGAACACCGACGCCGCTCAGGGCAACGACACCACCGAGAACTTCCTCGCCCGCCGCGCCGCCGCATTCCAGGCCTACTACGAGAACATGCCGCTGCGACCCTCATCGGCACCGGCGGGGCACGACATGAAGATCTTCCGGCGGATCCAGTGGGGAACTCTCGCGAACTTCCACATGCTCGACACCCGTCAGTACCGCGACGACCAGGCCGCCGACGACGGGTGGAAGAAGAACGTCGCCGAACGTCACGACGAGGCACGAACACTCACCGGGACCGAACAGGAACAGTGGCTGCTCGACGGTTTCCGCACCTCCACCGCACAGTGGGACTTCCTCGGCCAGCAGGTGTTCTTCGCCGAACAGGACAAGGACCCGAGCCCCGACACCGATGAGGTGAGTATGGACGGCTGGGACGGGTACGCGGCGTCACGTCGTCGGATCACCCAGGGCTGGGTGGAGTCGCCGGTACGCAACGCCGTCGTGCTCACCGGCGACGTGCACCGGCACTGGGCCAACGACATCAAGGTCGACTTCACCGATCCCGACGCGCCGGTAGTGGGTTCGGAACTGGTGTGCACGTCGATCACGTCGAACGGCAACGGAACCGGTGCGACGCAGGTCGACCACATGCCGGCGAACCCGCACCTGAAGTTCCACAACGACCGGCGCGGTTACGTGCGTACCACGATCACCCCGGACGCCGTGCACGCCGACTTCCGGGTGCTCGACACGGTCACCGAACCGGACGCGCCGGTGTCGACGGCGGCGTCGTTCACGATCCTGTCCGGGCAACCCGGCCTGCAGGCCTAGGAACCCGGCAGTCCTCAGCAGCGGGGCACGCGCGAGGTGGACCTCCGGTGCGTGCGGTGCAGCGCGCGCCGCAGTTCGTCCCGGTCGTCGAACACCCGCACCGTGTCCCCGGAGACCAGGCGTGGCTCGCATCCGCGTCCGGCCACGACGACGACGTCTCCGGGGCCGGTGTGGGCGACGGCGATATCGAACGCGCGACGTCGGTCGGCCTCGACGACGACGCGGGCGCTGCGCGCTGCGAAGGCACCTTCGGCGACCGCATCCCTGAGCACACGCGGGTCCTCCGAGAGGGGACTGTCGTCGGTCACGACCACCACGTCGGCGTAGGTCGCGGCGGTGTGCCCGAGCGGAAATCGCTTGCCGGGATCGCGTTCTCCGGTCGCGCTGATCACGAGGACCAGTCGCCGCTCGGGGGCGAGCGACCGGAGGAAGGGCAACAGTTCGCGTTGCCCGGACGTGTTGTGCATGTAGTCCACGAGCGCGAGAACACCCTCACCGGCGTCGACGCGTTCGAGCCGACCGGGCACACCCGCGAGGGTCTCCAGACCCGCCGCGGCCTGCAGGACGTCGCCGTCGACGGCGGCCACCGAGGTGAGCGCCGTCAGCGCATTGGCCACCTGGTGTGGTCCGAGCAGCGACAGTCGCACCGGCGCACTCCCGGCCGGCGTGTGCACGGTGAAGCAGGTGCCGTGGAGATCGCACCGGATCGAGTCCGCGTACACGTCGGCGCGGGCATCGCAGGTCGAGTGCGTCCACAGCGGCACGTCGACGGAGGCCGCCAGACGTCGCCCGTACTCGTCGTCGATGTTCACCACGGCCGTCTGCGTGCGGTCGGCGGTGAACAGTGCCGCCTTGGCGGCGAAGTACTGCTCCATCGTGTGGTGGAAGTCGAGGTGGTCGGGCCCGAGATTGGTGAAGGCGACGGTACGGAACCGCACACCGTCGACGCGGCCCTGACTGATGCCGTGCGAGGACACCTCGAGCGTCACCGCCTGCACGCCCTGGTCACGGAACTCGGCAAGCGTGCGGTGCACGACCGAGGCCTCGGGAGTGGTGCGGGTCGCGGGTCGTGTGCCGGCCGGACCGCGCACGACGACCCCGCCGATCATGCCGGTCACCACGCCGGTGGCCGCGAGTGCGGTGTCGAGGAGATAGGTCGCGCTCGTCTTGCCGTTGGTGCCGGTGATGCCGTGGACCTGCAGGTCGTGGGAGGGATGCCCGAGGATCCACGACGCCAACGGGCCGACCACGTCGCGCGGTCGATCGACCACGAAGGCGGGCAGCAGGCGCGACGGCCGGTCGCTGAGCACCGCGACCGCGCCATGGGCGGCGGCTTCGGCTTCGAAGTCCAGGCCGTGGGCGTGGTGTCCGGGTAGCGCTACGTACAGATCGCCGGGGCGCACCGTCCGGGAATCGTCGCTGATGCCGGTGATCACATGGTCGTGCCGGTCCGCTGGTCCGGATCGCAGGACATCGCGGAGGTGCTCGGCGACGTCGCGGACCTGGATCCGCCGGATGGGACGGCGAGGATCGTCCGGGTCGGTGTGCACGGGGGCGGATACCCGGTCCGGGACGGAATGATGCGCCGCCGGTGACCGGGCTCCACCTGCGTGCTCCTCGCCCGCGACATGCGTCGGTCTCACACGGTTACCCTCGAAGGATGACTGCGATTCCGGATTTCCCCGTCGGCACGAACACCACGATATCCGGTCTCGGCAGTTCCTTCGCTGACGAATTGAGCGGATTGTCGGTGCCGTGGCAGGGCGCCGAGGCCCCCGACCCGGAACTGCTCGCGCTCAACGAGGACCTCGCGGTGTCGCTGGGACTGGACGTGGCGGCGTTGCGCAGCGCCGACGGCGTCGCCGTCCTGGCCGGCGCGGAGGTGCCGGCGGGTGCCAAGCCGGTCGCGATGGCCTATGCCGGACATCAATTCGGCGGATACGCTCCGCTGCTCGGCGACGGTCGGGCGTTGTTGCTCGGTGAACTCGTCGACGCGGACGGTGGCCGCGTCGATCTGCATCTCAAGGGTTCGGGTCCCACTCCCTTCTCCCGGGGTGGGGACGGCTTCGCGGTCGTCGGGCCGATGCTGCGCGAGTATCTGGTGAGCGAGGCCATGCACGCGCTCGGCATTCCGACCACCCGTTCGTTGTCGGTGGTGGCGACCGGTCGGCCGGTCTACCGCGAGGGCGCCGAACCCGGCGCGGTGCTGGCGCGTGTCGCAGCCAGCCACCTGCGGGTAGGGACCTTCGAGTTCGCGGCGCGGCAGGGAGAGGTCGTGCGCGCACTGGCCGACCACGCGATCGCCCGGCACTATCCGGATCTGCTCGACCTGCCGGAGACCGGTGAGAACAACCGCTACCTCGGCTTGTTCACCGCCGTGGTCGAGGCGCAGGCGTCGCTGGTGGCGCAGTGGATGCTCGTCGGTTTCGTCCACGGGGTGATGAACACCGACAACACCACCATCTCGGGGCAGACCATCGACTATGGTCCGTGCGCCTTCGTCGACGCCTTCGATCCGGCGGCGGTGTTCAGTTCCATCGACCACAGCGGGCGCTATGCGTTCGGCAACCAGCCCGCCGTCCTGAAGTGGAATCTGGCGCGTTTCGCCGAAACCCTGCTCAGACTCGTCGATTCGACTCCGGATGCGGCGATCGCCGCGGTCACCGCTGTTCTGGACAGTTTCGACACCCGCTACGAGCGTCACTACCGGTCCGGTCTGGCCGCCAAACTCGGTCTCCCGGAGGACTCTCTCGATCAGGAACTGGTCGACGATCTGCTGACGCTGCTGGAAGAGCACCGCGCCGACTGGACGGTGACCTTCCGTGTCCTCGCCGACGAACTGCGCGGCAATCCGGCACCCCTCGACGGACTCGTGCCGCGTGAGCGCTCGGCGCCGTGGCTCGAACGCTGGCACGCCGCGGCCGAGCGGGACGACCGGGCAGCAGGGGAGAGGGCGGAGGCGATGGACCGCGTCAACCCGCTGTACATCCCGCGCAATCATCAGGTCGACGCCGCGCTGAAGGCAGCGACCGGCGGCGACCTCGAGCCGTTCGCGAAGCTGCTCGAGGTCGTCACACATCCCTTCGAGGCGCGTGCCGAGTGGAACGAATATGTCTCGCCCGCACCGCGTTCGTTCGCCGAGTCCTTCCGGACCTTCTGCGGCACCTGACCGCCCGATACTGACGAATCGAGACCGGTGTTGTTCGCGAGTTCCCAACGGATTTCGCGAACAACACCGGTCTCGGTCGATTCTGGACCAGTCGGGATCGGCGAGCTGGACGACCGCTTTCACCGCCTCGCGGCGAGACTTACGGCATCTGCACCGCCCGGCCGCAGTGCTCGGCGGCGGTGTGCAGATGTACGGGATGGAGACGGTCAACGGGCGCGACGCCGTTTCTTGCGCTTCTTCTTGTTCTTCGCGCGCCGGCGAGCAGCCGGCGGCTGCCGCCGGCCCGTCGACGCGGCGGCCTCGAGCGAACGTTGCATCTCCCGGCGCAGGCTGTCCATTAGTTCGGGGGAGCGGAGCAGGAAGGTTGCCTCCTGCAGCGCCGCATAGCGGTCCTTGGAGATCAGGACGCCCGTGCCGCGTTTGCCGACGATCTCGACGGCGACGGTCTCGTCGTTGACCTCCCGGACCAGCTCACCGAGCCGCTTGCGTGCGGCTTTCACGGACACGGACGTTGATGGCACTCGCGGCGACTCCGATCTGTTCCTTCGACGCGGGCATCCTTTCATCACCGATGTCGGATTCGGGGGCGGACACGACGGAAAGCCCCTTCGATGTCACAACGGAAAGCCCGTTCGATGTCACAGAAATGCGCGCACGGAGCGTGGCAACGCGGTCGAGGACCCGGTGATCGGTGACGGGATCGGATCGTCGGCGACGGTCCGCAACGGCACCACTCCCGCCCACACGGAGTGGTCTTCACCGTCCCCGGCGTCCTCTCCCGGTCCGGCCGCCCGGACCTTTACGCTCACCTCGGTGAGCGGCACTTCCAGGACCGTGGTGGCGGCCAGTTCCTTCGGTGTCGGCGACCGGACCTCGTCCCACCGACCGGGAATCAGATGCTCCGTCACCACCTTCAATGCGTGTTCCTTCTCGCCCGGCGCGACCGGTGTGGCCACACCGAACAACACCGCACTGCGGTAGTTCATGCTGTGGTCGAAGGCCGACCGGGCGAAGACGAGCCCGTCGAGATGCGTCACCGCGACCGACACCTCGATCCCGGACCGCGCGGCGAGAAACATGCCGGCGCCGGTCGAGCCGTGCAGCAGTAACCGGTCCCCGTCGCGGCCCATCGCCATCGGCAGCACCACAGGCGATCCTTCGCGGACGAAACCCACGTGCGCGATGCGGGCCTCGTCGAGAAGCCGGTGCAGCACCGCCGGATCGTCGGTGCCGCGTTCGGGTTTGCGGGTCAGGCGCGTGCGGTCGCTCATGGCACCGATCGAAGCAGTGCCGCCGCGGTCGGTCAACCGGATTCCGAATCGAGTAGTGCGCTACTCGCGACCCTCGACGATCGCCACCACAGACTTCGTGTACAGGCACGGAGTGCGACAGTCGACCGGACGACGGAGATGACGAGATGGACAAGACCGGGGACCATGCAATCGTTCTGGGCGCGAGCGTCGGTGGTCTGCTCGCGGCCCGTGCGCCGGCAGAGTCCTACGACGCGGTGACGGTCGTCGAACGCGACGTCCTCCCGTCCGGTGCAGAGAACCGTCGCTTCCGCGACCGTCGAGCCACCTACGTGCCGAGTCGGCCGCTGCTCGAACACCATGTCCGGCGACGCGTCCGCGCCATCCCGAACATCACCCTCCTCGACGGACACAACGTCGGCGCCCTGACGACGACACCCGACCGCCGCCGGGGCACCGGGGTGCAGGTGGGCAGCCGCGACGGTGTTCGGATCATGACGGCCGATCTGGTGGTCGACGCGATGGGACGGGGCGCCCGCACCCCGGCGGGTCTAGAGAAACTCGGCTACCGACGACCGGTCGAAGAGCACGTCGTCGTCCACGTCGTGTACCGCAGCCGGCTGCTACGACTCGCGCCGGGCACACCGATGGAGAAGATGGTGTTGATCGGTGTTGTGTCGGGACGTCCGGCGGGCATGGCGCTGTTCGGCTACAAGAACGATATGTGGCTGTTCACGGTCGCTGCGATGGCCGGTCGCGAACCGCCACCGAGCCTGGGCGGCATGATCTTCGCCGTGGAGGCGTACGCACCCGACCACGTGGTGGCCGCGCTCCGGACCGCCGAACCCCTCGACGAGGACGACCTGTCCCGCAGGTTCTTCCGGGCCGCGAAGAAACCGATCGGTGTTGCGTGGCAGCTCGCGATCGGCTCCGACCTCGCGCTGCCCGAAGTCGAAGGACCCCGCAGCGTGCAGACGCGACTCGGCAACGCGTAAGTGGCGCGGGTCCTGGCCGCGGCCGAGAACGATCCCGTGGTCGTCGACCGTTTCCTTCGGGTCAGCAGCCTGATGGATCCGCCCGGACATCTGATGCATCCCGCGCTCGTGGGCCGGGTGTGCGTGGGCAACCTGCGGCGACACCGGAGAATCGCCGGCATGCCTGCTGGGGCCGCCGATCGTCGGACGACATTCGTGCCCGCACACCGATGTCGCGGACGACGACCTCGACGATCACATGGCCCACGTCCTCGCCGGCATCGACGGCATGTTCTTCGGCCGTGTGGCCTACGAACTGCTCGCCCAGCACTGGCCCGCCACGGAACACTCGATCAGAGCGGTCGAGGCACGGCAGGCACGGCTGATGAACGCATTGCCGAACTACGTGCGCTCCCGATCCGCGACGGCGACCGATTGGGGACCGGCGCGGCGGATCGGTGACGACCTGCCCCACGAGGTTGCACAGGGGTTCTCCGACGGGTAGAAGTGTCGGATGCCCAGCACGCTCATCGAGGTTCGCACCCGCCACGACCGCGAGGTCGAGACCGGCATGATCGACGCCGTCCACGACGCGCTCGTCGCCGCCTTCCGGATTCCGGAGGCCGACAAGCACATCCGGCTCGTGGTTCACGAACCCGAACGCTTCGCGGTGCCGCCGACCCTGACATCGCCCGAGCTCTACACCCTCGTGATCGTCGACTGCTTCGCCGGGCGCAGCGTGGACGCCAAGCGGCGCCTCTACCGCGAGATCACCGAGCGGCTCGGCGCATTCGCGATTCCTGCCGACCACGTGACCGTGATCGTGCGCGACATCCCGACCGAGAGCTGGGGGATCCGCGCCGGGCAGGCCGCGTGCGATGTGGATCTCGGATTCACCGTCGATGTGTGAGGACTGCTCTTACGGAGAGAACTGCGCGTTCGGGAGGGTGGAGGGTTCGAGGGATCCGAGGTCCTCGACCACATCCCACAACGGGTCGTCGAATCCGATGTCGTAGGTACAGTCGGCTTCCCGCGGGTCGGGCACGAACGCCCACAGCAGTGCACCTGCGGTCCCGGCGGCGCGTTGGCCCTCGATCTTTGTGGTGATGTGGTCGGCGCGGTCACCGAGCGACCCGCAGGACCCGGCGAGCTCACCGATCTCCGCCACGAGCAACGGCTTTCCGACGGCTGCGGCTTGCGCGACCCGCCGGGCGAGACCGTTCCACTGATCGCCGGGCAACGGCAGGCCGTCGGCGCCGTAGTCGTGGTACTGCACGGCATCGACATAGGGGGAGGCGCTGACGAACTGGTACTCGTCACCTTGGGTGCCGCACTGACCGCCCCCGGTGTAGCCGGCCGTGATCAGGGTGTGTGGGTCGACGGCGCGCAGTTCGGCTCCGGCCGTGTCGAAGAAGTCGCGCAGCACCTGCGCGGCGCCGGGCTCGCACGACCGGGTCCACCAGTGGCACGCGGGGTCGGTGCATGAACTCGTCTCCGGTTCGCCGACCAGTTCCCATGCTGCGAGGGATGGTGAGTTCCGGTAGCGGGCGACGGCGGTGTGCATCCAGTCCCGGTAGCTCATCACCACCTGTTCGTGTCCCGGGGTGAATTCGGTCCACCCGTCGACGTACCATTGCCGTCCCTTGAAGACCTCGTCCTCGCACGCGCCGTCCTGTGGTGCCAGGACCGGCAGCAGCATCTGATCGTGCGCTTCGGCCGCGGCGAAGACCGCGTCCATCGGTCCGAAGTCGAGTTGCCCGGTGAACCGGTTGACGGCGAGCGCCTGGAAGAGATTGAAGCGGGTGAGCGAATTCGGGGGCAACGTACCGAAATAGGCGTCGAGGTCCACCATCGCTCCGCATCCCCAGTTCACCGACCAGTCGGTGGCGAGCTGGTAGGCGTTGAACCCGGTGGGCCACCAGGCCCGATCGTCGAGCGCGAAACCGTCCGGCGACGCGGTCACCCGCGCGCCCGGTGCCGGTGCCGGTGCCGGTGCCGCTGCCGCGGGGCTCGTGCCGAGCAGCAGCCCGACCGCGGTCGCGGCGCCGACGATGAGTCTGGATACCCGAAGCCTCGTCATCTTCCGGATCGTAGGTCCGCGGCGCAGGTGAGAGCCTCGATCGAGGAGGAACACGCCGTAGTGACCGTCGTCATGATCATGCGAACTCGAGGGCTCCTTCCACCGGGCGTGTGATCCGTCGGGTGCGCGGGGATCCGAGCGCGCTCTCCAGATCCGACCCGTCGTGCTCGGCGAGCAGTTCGCCACCGGACCACACCAGCAGCGTGGTGGCGACGGTGTGCTCGGCCACCGAATGCGACAGGTCGTAATGGGCGCACCCCGGCACGCCGGCGTAGGTGATCCACAGGTCGAAACCGGTCATGAACAGGTCGAGGTCGAATTGCACGGACAGGCCGAGCAATTCGCTGCGGCCGGTGTCGTCGACACCGGCGAACGCCTCGTCCAGGGCGAGCAGACGCGGCGCGTGCGGGTCGGCGGAATCGAGCATCACGTGCGCCGCGGCGAACAACGGCAGGTGCAGGGAGACGGACTGTTCGCCACCGGACAACGCCGAGTGCCGGGCCGGGGTGAGGCGGTCCTCGCTGCCGTCCGCACCGACGAGGCTGAACGAGAACACCCGCCACCGGCGGTAATCCAGCGTCGCGGCGAGGATCTCCGGGTACGACCGTTCCGGATGCGCGGCCCGCTCCGCGCGGATCCGCGCGGCGAAATGCGCGCGGATCCCCGCCAGATCCTCCGGAGCCAGCATCGACGCGTCACGGTCGAGGAGCTTGCACACTGCCCGGGCCGGTTCGTCGAGATGGTCGGCGAGCACCCAGTGCACCCCGATGGTGTTGCCCGAGGACATGTGCCGTTGCCGCATCTCGGTGCCCATCCGGGCGATGAGGTCGCGGGCGTCGACGGTGCGCTCGTGGATCTGCTGCGCGAGACCGGTGAGCAGCGCGTCCTCGAGGATGCGCCGTTCGGAGTCGGTGAGCAGGGTTTCCTGTTCCTGCCGCGCCCGCGCGATGCGCTGCGCGAACGCCGCGACGGACGTGTACCCCTGTTCGTCCTGTACCTGCACGACGGTGATGCCGTCGGCAGCGTCCCAATGCAGGCGGTAGTCGCGACCCCGGGCGAGTTCGGCGTCGAACTCCTGCAGCGCGGAGGTCAGTGCAGAGGCGGTGGACTTGCGGGTCGACTCGGAGGCCGTGACCGAGTCGGTGGCGGCGTCGAGTGCCCGGAACAACGCGACAACCTCGGTGGGCAGCACGTCGACGGTGTCGTCGGGGGACTGCCGGATCCGATAGGTCAGCTGATCGGCGTCGAGCCATGCGGCGGCGCTGGACGGCCACACGTGCTCGCTCTCCACGCCTAGCAGGGTCAGCAGGTCGCGGCGGGCGAAGGGAGCCAGGGCGTCGGCGTCGGCGCGGGCCTCGGTGAGCGCCGACCGCAGTGTCTGCTCGGCGCCCGTGTGGGCGGCCTCGGCCTTGCCGATCCGCTCGAGCGCCGACTCGTGGGCCTTACGTGCGGTCCGCTCGGCGGTCTTCGCCGCCTCGATTCGGCGCCGGGCCTCGTCGAGCTGGGCATCGATTCGGTCGGCGCTCGCCCCGATCGACTCGCGTAGCGTCTCGAGCTTCTGCTGCTCGTTGGCCAGCGTCTCGGCGTTCTCCGCCGCGAGTTCGGCCGCATTCTCGGCGGAGACCCGCGCCTCGTCGAGGCGAACGTCGTTGTCGCGGAGGCGATCACCGCAGGTGACCTGCTCGCGCAGCGCGCGCTGCAAGGCCTGGCCCTGCGAACGGAAGTGCCGCACGGCCGCATCGAGACTGTCGAGTTCCGTCGCGGTGAGCGGTGCCCGGTGTCGGCCGGCCGTCGACCGCAGGTGCTGTTCTTTGGTGGCGACCGCGGCGATCGCTTGGTCCAGATCGCGGTCGGCGGCGGATGCGGATTCGGATGCGGTCCGCAGCGCGCCGGCGCATTCGGTGACCTTGCGTAGCGCGGCGAACACGGATCCGGTGCGCGGCAACGACTTCACGGCCTCGTCGAGTGCGGTGAGCCGGTCGCCGATCTCGCGATCCTGCTCGCGCAGCGACGCCACGTCGGCTCGGCACTCGGCGATGGTGGTCTCGAGTTCGACGATGCGACGCTGCCGCCGCCGGGCGCGGGCGGTGGCTCCGATGAACTCGGCCTGCTCCTTGACGTGGCGACCGAGCTGCACTCCCTGCCGGAACCTACCGTGCGCATCGACCGACACCCGCGCGTCCGGGCCGGGATCGGTGGCCCATGCGATCGACGACAGCACCGCGGCGACCCGTTCCTCGGGGACGGCCGTGTCGGTTTCGGGAACGAGTACATCGGCGAGCGTGGGACCGCTCGGCCGGTGCCCGGGTGCCAGCGGCACCAACAATTGCTCCGACTCGATGTCCGGCAGGTCGCCGACGCCGTCGGTGATCCACCCGTCGAGCAGGTTCGCGCCCTGCAGGGCCGCTTCGATACCGGCGGCGTCCTGCGCCGAGGCGTCGTCGCGGAAGCGGACGAGCTGCCACAGCGGCGCGCCGACGAGATCGTCGCGGTTGCCGGTGCGGGCCGGGAAGGTCGGGGGAGCGTCGTCACTTTCGGCTGCGACGGCGGTGCGTTCGGCCTCGAGTTCGGCGATCCGGGTGCCGAGCGATTCGATCTCCGCGCCGCACACGCGACGCCGGAACCGCAGGTCGTCGAGCACGGGCCCGGTGTGCTCGGCGAACACCGCCGCCGGGGACGGGGCATCGTCCTGACCGACGGTGCCGAAGGCGGTGTCGAGCGCCTCGAATACCGGGGTGGACAGGCCCACAGCCGCGAAGGTCTCGGCGCGATCGGACCACCACCGGCCCAGCTCGGCGGCGACCTCGCTGCGGGACAGCTCGACCATGGTCTCGCCGGCCTCCACCGCGGCCGACGCGGTGTCGCGTTGCGCGCGAGCACGCACCGCGGCAGCCTCGGCCCGCGACCGCGCAGCGGCGGCACCGTCGAGCTGGGACAGTGCGCTGCGCACCACGCGCACGTCGGCGTCGCGTTCCTCGGCGAGCGCGTCGATCGCCGCGCTGAGCTGCTCGGTCCGTTCGATGCCGTCGAGACCGGTCCATGTGATGCCGGCGTCCTCGGCCGCCGCACTCAGCCCGTCCTCGGCGCGACGACGTGCCGCCGTCGCCGTCTCGAGCGCGTCGCGGGCACTGTCGTGGTCGCGGAGCCGGTCGGCCACGACGGCCTGGGCGCGGTTCGCCTGCTCGGCCTGCGCGGCGGTGGTGCGCTCGAGGTTCTTCACCGCCGAGGCGAGGTCGTCGAGTTGCTGTTTGCCCTCGTAGGCGCTGGAGCGGTGCAGTGCCTCGAGGGTGGTGCGTGCCTGTTCGTGGTCACGTTCGGCCACCAGGAGCTGTTCCTCCGAGGCCGTGCGTGCGGTGGCGGCCTCGGTGCGGGCCTCGGCCGCCTCACGCAGCGACCGCACCGCGGTGTCCACCACCCCGAGACGGGTGGCGGCCTTGTCGACGGCGGTACGGGCCTGCTGCCGGATGTACTTCGAATACACCTTGACGAACTGCTGCGCCGCATCGTCGGCGGCCGCGAGGGATTCGAGGGTGCGCTCGACCTCCTCGATCGCGGAGAACGAGCGGGCGGCCTCGACGATGAGATCGTCGTCGAGGGGACGAAGGCCGTCGGTCAGCGCCTGCGACAGGCCCTTCGGGTCGAGGTTCTTGGCGAGCTGGGGGCGGCGCAGCGTGAGGATCAGGTTGATCAGCTGGTCGTAGCGTTGCGCGCCCAGACCGAACATGCGCGCGTCGATCGCCGCCCGGTAGTCGACGGGACGATCGGTGATCGCGTCGGCCCCGATCTGATCGACCAGTTGCTTGCGGGTGAGCGGTCGGTCCTCGTCGTCGAGCAGCGAGAAGTCCACTCCCACACGGCCGTCGACGACGAAATGCCAGCGGGTGACCTTGTCGTTGCCGCGGGTGGCGCGCATCCCGATACCGACGGTGACGGCCTCCGGGTCGTCGGCGCGGCCGCGGCAGAACTCCATCCACACGTACGAGTGGGCGCTGTCCTGCCCGCGGTACAGCAGGTTCGAGCGCATGGTGCGTTCCTCGCCGGCGAACGGGTTCAGGCGTCGCGGTTCGATCCGGCCGTCGAGCACGAACGGGAACAGCACCTCGAGCGCCTTGGTCTTGCCCGACCCGTTCGGTCCGCGCAGCACGAGTCGTCCGTCGGCGAACGAGAACTCCTGGTCGCGGTAGTCCCACAGATTGATGATCCCGGCACGCGTGGGGCGGAATCGGGCGCTGCTCATGAGATCTCCGTCGTGGTGGTATCGGGGGCGGGGACTGTCGGCGGGGTGGTCGCGGGGAACAGGTCGATCTCCGGATCCCGTTCGCGCACACTGACCGTCACGCCGCGGAAGCGGGCGATGGCGGGCAGGACGAGCACCCCGCCGGGTACCCGGGTCACCAGGCGCAGCCGATCGAGCATGTCCACCGCGGCCTCGGCCAGTCCCGCGGGGTCGGCCTGCCACTGCGCGGCGAAGGTCCGGCCGTAGATGTCGACGAGACGACCGACCGTGCCCGCCAGCCACGAATCCTCGAGCAGTGGATGCTCGAGCGGGGCGCGTGCGGCGTCGTCCTGCTCCTGCTCGTCGGGGATCGGGGTGTCGGACGCCGCGAGCGGGGTGAACACCGTCGACCTCGGGATCGCGGAATCGACCGCCGCGACAAGGGCGTCCTGTGTCTGTGCGGGCACCGGTATCCGGGGTGGGGCAGGGGCGTCGGGATCGAGGACGCGATCGCACATCTCCCCGGCCAGCAACAGCGCGACCTGCGCGACCGTCCCCGTGTTCGGAAACCGTACATCTGACAGTCGTCCCGAGGTATCCACCAGCGCAACACCTTCGGCGCGACGCTCACACACCAGGCCGGTGAGCAACTTTACTTCGTCGGTGGTGCGCGGCAACGCCAACTGCAGCGCTTCGTCGTCGTCGAGATCGTCGGCGTACACCACGGGACGCTGCACCAGTGCGCGTCGCACCCGCCTCCGGACCTCCGCCGTATCCGATTGCGGGGCACCGGCATTGCCGAGCAGACCGCGCACCGATTCGAGGTGCTGCAACGCCCGCGGTGGCCGGAACAGGGCATGCACGACCACGCGGTCGACGTCGTAGAGCGCCTCACCACTGTCGGGATCGCTCGCCCACCTGCCCGCATCACCGTCGGCGAGGGTGATCGCCCCGCGCACGCCGAGCCAGGTCACGGCATCGACGAAGGCATCGCGATCGGCGGCACGTTCGGTGTCGAGCTCGACACCGTCCACCCGGCTCGCCTCGGACGCGACGTGCTCGGCGAGTTCGGACAGCGTGATCTGCCCGGCGCCGCGACCGAGCGCCGCGATCGCCAACGCGAGATAGGCATAGCGGCGCCGGTCGAACGGCCGGCCGGTGTGCGTCGACGTGCCCGCCCCCGCGTCGAGGCGATCGGCGACGGTGAACAGCCGCGCGGTGGTCTCGGTGACCTCGAGCCGGTATCCGAAGGTGGCGAGCAGATCCTCCCGCAGCTCGGTGGCCCAGCGGCGCACCGTCGCCAGCGCCGACCGGTCGGGAAAGGTCGCGGTGACGAGGTGGTGGGTGAGTACCAGCCGCGCGGCGCGCTGATACGAATCCAGCTCGACGGACGGAATCGAACGCGCCCTCATCGCACCTCCACCGACAGACCGTCGAGATACAGGCGCCCGCGCGCGGTGTGCACCACCGTCGACTCGCCGCTCGGTCGGAGGGTGAGCTTGACGCCGTTCTGCGTACCAGAGGACGCATCGTCGCTGCGCACCCGCCCGCTCACGGGCACGCGGGCCGACAGTGCGGCGTCGAGCAGGCTCAACAGCACCTCTGCTTCCGGTTCGCTGAGCTTCCGTTCGCGCACCCCTCCGGCGGCGAGGGAACGCGCCGCTTCGGCCCGGCGACGCTGCTTCTCGAGTTGCGCCTCGCGCAGCCGCCGTACTCCGGCGTCGTTGCGCTGGATCCGCCCCGGCGCTCCCGCTGCGGGGCGCCGGCCGGTCTCGGCTAGGGTGCGGGCGATCTCCACGGGAGGCGCTTCCCACCACGAGCGGGTGACCGGCACGATGTCGGCATCGGGATGGGCGACGGAGAAGTGTCGGGGCCGGCCCAGGTCGAACACCGCATCGAACAGTGCGTGCGCGGCCTCCTCGGACGGCGCGGCAGCGAACCAGCCCGCGAGATGCCGCAGCTGCGACTCGCGGCTGACACCCCCGCGACGCTGCTCGGTGAGCCGGCGCAGCAGCCCGAGCACCGCGGAGATCGCGTTGATGGTCGCGCCGCGCAGGCGTTCGGATTCGCTCGGTTCGGAGCCCACACCGACGAACCAGTGTTCGACGCCCCACCAGCGCTGCGCCCAGTCCGCTTCGCGTTCCTCGAACGAGAGCAGCACCCGCTCGTCGTGCCGGGCCGCGGCCGCGCTGAGCTTCTGAACCCCGGTGGCCTGTACCCGGTCGAGCGCCGTGGAAAGCTTCGGGGCGTAGCGGGCCAGGTCGGTGCTGAACTCGCGCATATGGGTGAGCAGCGCGTCCTTGTGGGCGAGGAAGGTCTTCGGGGTGACCTCGGTGGTGCGCACCAGCTCGCCGAGGACGAGATAGAAACGGGCGGCGCGCTCGGCCATGTCCGACAACGTCGCGTCGAGGCGGCTCAACTTCCGGTAGACCAGCTCGCCGTCGCCGGCGGCGTTCGCGTCGGCGAGATCGTTGAGATCGGCAAGCAGATCGGGAAGGGCCAGACGTGACAGCGAGACGTCCTCCCCGCGGGAGGACAACACGTCCTCCACGGCGCGGAACACCCGGTAGCCCGCCTGCCCGAACTGGTAGACGTAGTGCCGGTTGCGGTACTCGGCGAGCGTCGCTGCCCGGGATCCGTCGTAGCTGCGTTCGAGCACACCCCACGCGTGCAGCTGCTCGAGCAGCGCCGGGATCTCGGAGGAATCGGGCACGTCGTCGCCGCTCGCGCCGGGCAGTCGGGTGAGGACGTTCTCGACGTCGCCGGCGTGCAACAGCACCGAGTAGTTGCCGCGCGCGTGATCGAATGCGCGCAGAACCCACAGGTAGTGCACCCTTTTCTCGGCCGTCGCGAACGAGAACAGGCGCAGGCGGTCGTCCCGCACCAACGCGTCCTCCATCGCGCCGAACCGCGCTCGGCCTGATTCACTCACCGTGACAGGTTAGGCGGCGCAACCGACGGGTCCGGACAACACCCGGCGTGAGTGTCGGCATGATCGTTGCCCGAGGGACGCCCCGATCCGCGGTGGCGGCCCGTCCCGAGCCGTTACGGTCGAGGCGGTGCGCTCGGCAAGGCAGTGCACTCGGACAGACGCCGTAGCCTCCGGAATCGGACACGATGAATCCTCACGAGATCGGACAGGACACCCACAGCGTGGGCGATCCCGGACCTGCCACGCGTGCCTTGATCGAGGCGGTCGCCGACCTGTCGACGACGCGGCACGCCGAGATCACGCAGTACATGACCGAGCGGATCTCGGCCGAGATCGAGGCGGTGTCCACCGACCGCCACACCCGCCGCTCCCTCGCCCAGGCCGCGGAGGAAGGCGTCGCAGCCATGACCCGGTTCCTGCGGGACGACCTCGAGGAGATCGAGATCCCGGCGGCGTCCTACTCGCTGGTGCGCATGCTGGCCCGACAGGGATTCCCCGTCTCGGTGGTCGACCGCAGCAACCGGCTCGCGCAGGACAGCATCATGCGCTGGTGCCTCGAGGTGCTGGCCGGACTCAGCGACGACGCCGCGGCAGTGATGCAGGCGGGCGTGGAGATCCTGATGAAACTCTCCGCGGGGATCGACGGGGTGTCGCAGAAGCTGCTCGGGGTCTACGAGACCGAGCGCGATACCTGGCTGCTCAACCGCAACGCCTCCCGGACCGCCCGCATCCAGGACATCCTGGCCGGACGACCGATCGAGGTGGGGGACGCCGAGCACACCCTCGGCTACCGGCTCGGCCAGCGCCACCTCGGGGTGATCGTCTGGACGGACGATATCGAGGTGGTCGGTGGGGACCGGTCCGGCACCGAATGGAACGGTCTCGAGCAGGCAGTGACGACTCTGGCCGAACATCTCGGGCGGGGAGGTCGGGTGCTGTTCGAACAGTTCGACGAGTACACCGCCTGGGCATGGATCCCGCTCGGCACGGTCGATCGCATCGACCCGAGGGGACTGTCCGGGATCGTCGCGGCATGGCAGCGACCTGTCGGTGTCGCCGTCGGCGCGCCGCAGGAGGGGATCGACGGTTTCGTCCGCACCCATCGGCAGGCGGCGCAGGCGCGGGAGGTGGCTCTGACATCGGCGCTGCCGGGTCCGCGTCTCGTCTCGATCGACGAGGTCGGCGCGGTCGCGTTGATGTGCACGAATCTCGAGTGGGCCCGCGGCTGGGTGGGGGATGTGCTCGGTCGCCTCGCCGCCGACGATCCCGCTGCCGCGCAACTGCGGCACACGCTGCGGGAATTCCTTTCCAGCGGAGGGAGTTTCGTCGCCACAGCGGAAAGACTACATCTGCACCGGAACTCGGTCGCCTACCGGATCAGCAAGGCGGAGGAGCAGATCGGGCACAGTGTCCGCGAGTGTCGGCTCGACCTCGAGAACGCGCTGGCGCTGTGCCACTGGCTCGGCGCCGCCGTGCTCGCCCCCGATTCGGAGATTCCGCCCGCGCCCGGCTGACTGCGCGTCAGCGGGAGCCGGGCACGGTGCTGCGAACGAACCGTCCGATCTCGCCGATCGCGCGGGCTCCTTCGGGTAGCAGATCCGCGGCGGCCTGGAATATGTGCACCTGCCGGTCCCAGACCTGCAGATCGCACGCCATACCGGCGTCGGCGAGACGGTCGGCCATCGACTCCGCGTCCACAAGAACAATTAGTGCGAGCCGACCTGGATGAGCGTGGGCGGCATGCCCGACATATCCGCGTCGGCGGGGCAGATCCGCCCCGACTCCTGGCGTCGTCCTGCAAGGCCTGCCAGCGCTTCGAGTGCGTTGCCGGGCAACAGCGCGCAGTGTGCGGCGTTGGAGTGACCGAGCTTGCGGGCGAGTCGACCCGGCGAATCGGGTGCCGCTGTCTTCCACGCTGTCTTCCACGTGAAGGACGAACGTCCCTCGGTTCACCGGTGCGGCTGCACACTGTTTCGGTAGTGGTTCGGGCTGCGCGCACAGTGTCCGCGCGTGGCACTGGGTGCCGGTGCGAGCTGGAACACGTCGAAGTAGGGAAGATCTGCAGGTAGGGAGGTTGCTTCCGGCGCTTGTCCAAGTGACATCCGGTGGCCCGAACGACCCGAAAGCCCCTGCCGACCGACCCGGCATTGTGCGCTGCGACCAGCGAACCCCCACGATCTGTGTGCTCGCGTACCGATGGAAAAGGTCCCGAGCCGACCTACCTTCGAATAGGGGGCCGATGATCGGAGCCACGTCATCGGCCCGTCGGGGTCCCGCCCCCCTCTACGACGGACCGCTTCGTGGCTCGGACATTTTCCGTTGACGGAAGGACTGCGATGGCGCCCCACGCGACGCAGAACTGCATGACGATCCTGCGCTGCGGAAGCTGCACGACGCTTCACGCTCCGGAGACAGCGTGCTGCTCCTCCTGCGGCGGCGCGAACCTCGAGTCCGCCCGCTGCTCCGGCACCGGCTCGATCGTGTCCTGGAAGGTCGTCGAACCGCTCGACGACGGCGCGCAGGACGACAGCGCGGTCACCCTCGCGATCGTCGAACTCGACGACGGGCCATGGCTCTACTCGAAGATCGAAGGATCGTTCCCCGACTGCGCCGAGGCCCGGGTGCGGGTCGCGTTCCGGTCCACTGCGGGTGACGACGGATTCCCCGTCTTCGGGATCTGCGCGGCCTGATCTACGACGCTCATCCCTCGAGAACCGCGGTGGCTTCGATCTCCACGAGCACGACAGGTTCGTAGAGCGCCGCGACACCGATCAGCGATGCCGGCGGCATCGGATCGGGCAGATCGATCTCCTGCGCGACGGCCTGCACACCGGCCATGAACTGTCCGATCTTCTCGGGATGCCAGTCTGTGACGTAGAACGTCAGGCGCACGACATCGCGGAAGGTCGCGCCGGCTCCGTCCAAGCCTCGTGCGACGTTGCGCAGCGCTTGGGCCACCTGACCGGCCAGCTCGGTAGGAATCGGTGAGCCGTCCGGCATGTATGCGACCTGTCCGGCGAGATGGACCTGTCGCGTGCCGGTGGAGACTGCGACGTGGTGGTAAGGAGCGTTCGGCAGCGTGCCTTCGGGGCTGAACAGGGTGACGGACACGGAGTTCTCCTGGGGTCGGAAACCAAATGGTATCTGATTTATACTTGGTATCCGGAAGTCACTTCAACGAAACCAGGTTTCATGTCGGATACCGCTGACCACGATCTGCTCGCCGTCGCCGCCCACCGGGAACTGTTGGGGCAGATCCTCGACAAGTGGTCCTTGAGCGTGCTCACCGAATTGTGCGAGGCTCCGCGCCGCTTCAACGAGCTGCGGCGCGCCGTTCCCGAGGTCACGCAGAAATCCCTGACGACCACGTTGCGCAGACTCGAACGCAACGGAATCGTCGAACGCCGGGTGGTGAACACCCGTCCCGTCGCGGTCGAATACCGCATCACGCCACTGGGGAAGACGGTGCGCGAACCGATCGACGCTCTGTTGATGTGGGCGTCGACGAATCTTCCCCGCATCGAGGAAGCGCGACGCAGATTCGACGAGGATCTCGGCGAATGAGGATGTCAGCGCTCGGGCCACGGTTCGACGACCAATCGAGGCCATTCCACCTGCCATCGTCGGGCTTTCGCTTCGTACACGTTGCGAGGTGCCAGCACCGGATTCGGGCGGAGCACCATCCCGAACAGGTCGTCGAAACCGTGCGGAGCGTAGACCCGTAGTCCCGGATGCCGGCCTGCCGGTCGCGGCCGTCGAGAAAGTTCCAGACCGACTGGAAGACTCCGCCCGCGGTGAGATACCAGTCTCCGATGCCGCGTTCACCCGCCCGGTCCAGGACGACCCGGCACACCGGATTTCCGGGAACGGTGTCGAGCAGTCGCTGCTCGGTTGCGGGGCGTGAGGTCACTCGGGCATCGTCTCTCGTCGCGGGATACCGATAGCGCTAGGCCTGACGCGACCGGGACTTCCAGACCGACCAGGCAGCGGTCACGATGATCGCGCCGGCGAGGGAGCCGATGATCCCGCTGGGGCGTAATTCGAGTCCGTCACCTGCGAGAAGGCTGATGAGCAGACCGCCGATGAACGAATCCCCGACGCCCGCGACCAACGCGAGAGTCCAGTCGATCCCGGTCCCGGACCTGCCCACGACGAGCTGTGCCACCGCGCCGACGAGCAGCCCGAACAGAATGATTCCGATGATCAACATTGCGCGAGTACAAGTGGACATCCTCATGCGGACACCGCTTTACGTCTCGAGAGTGCAATTCGAGATCCGGTCTTCCCGCGGGTCAAACTGTTGTTACATGCGAGCCTGCCCTTCGAGTTCAGCAAGGTTGCGGTTGCGCAATGACTCGGTAGTGGGTCTGGTGTGACCGTCCGAGGCGGACCACACTCGGAGAATGGCCAGGACAAGCGCACAGGCCCAGGATTTTCCGATTGCGCCCGACGTGCCGATGCATTTGATCGACCGCATCCGGGCACTCCGACATCTCGATACCGGTCCCGAGAAATTCCGTGATGCAGGCGGGCCGGTCACCCTCGTACATATCGGTCCTGCCCGGTGGGCGCCGACCTTCGCTATCGTCACCTCACCGCAGGGCGCCCACGATGTTCTCGGCGGTTCCGACGGTTCCTTCGACAAGGAAATGACCGTCCACGTCGAGGGACGGGTGTGGGTCGGCGACAATCTCTTCAATCTTCCTCACGATTCGTGGGTGCCGCACCGTCGTGCGTTGCAGCCTTTGTTCACCAAGAAGCACGTAGCGGTCTACGCCGACCGGATCGCCGAGGTCGCCGACACGATGGCGGCAGAGTGGAGCGAGGGCGGGTCGATCGATCTCGACACCGAAACCCGGCGACTCACCCTGCGTGTCCTTGGCCGGTCACTCTTCGGAACGGATCTCAGCGAGAGATCCGAAGCTGTCGGAGTTCCACTCGGACAGGTGGTGCAATTCGTGGGACGACGTGCCCTGCAACCGATACGAACCCCGACATGGCTGCCGACACGTGCCCGTCATCGTTTCCGTGTTTCGTTGGCTGTTGTCACCGAAACGCTCGACGAGGCGATGGACGCCGCGCGGAGCGGTGCTGGCAATGGCGCCGAATTGATCAAGCTGTTCTTCGAGCTCACCGATCCGGTCACTGGCAGAGCGTTCAGCGACGAGAAGATCCGTGACGAGTTGCTCGCGTTTCTCTTCGCGGGTCACGACACCACCGCGACCACTCTCGCCTACAGCTTGTGGCAGCTCGGCCGCAATCGCGAGATGCAGGAGCGGGTGGCGCGGGAGGCTGCAGCCATCGGAGACCGCCTGTTGCGCGCGAGCGATATCGGGGAGCTGCCCTACACCGTCCAGATAGTCCATGAGTCACTGAGGATGTGTCCGCCCGCAGCGACGGCCGCGCGAATGGCAATGCGCGACGTGGAGGTCGACGGTTACCGTATCCCCGCCGGGACGAATACGATCGTCGGCACCTACGCGCTCCACCATGATCCGTCGCTCTGGGACGAGCCCGAGAAATTCGACCCGGATCGGTTCGCCCCCGGGCAATCGGTAGAGAGGTCGCGGTGGCAGTATCTGCCGTTCGGTGGTGGCCCACGCACCTGCATCGGAGATCATTTCGCCATGCTCGAAGCAATCCTGGGCCTCGCCAGTGTGGTGCGAAAACTCGAGGTGGAATCCCTTCACGACGATTTTCCGGTAAAGACGCCGTTCACCTTGGTCGCGGCCGGACCCGTGCCCGCGCGTGTGGGGACCAGAGCCGTCACTGCGTAGTCGTCGGCAAGGGCAGGCGGGCAGGCAGGTGCGTCGCGCCGCACTGATCGGGACAGGGCAGGATGGTGGCCATGCAGACCACACCCCTGACCTTCGAGTCCTCCGTCGTCGTTTCCGCCACCCCCGACGAGGTGTACGCCCTCGTCTCCGACGTCACCCGCACGGGTGAATGGTCGCCCGTCTGCGCGGAGTGCTGGTGGGACGAAGGGCAGGGCCCCGAGGTCGGTTCCTTCTTCACCGGCCGGAACGTCACCCCCGAACGCACCTGGGAGGCCCGGTCGAAGGTCGTCGTCGCCTCCCCGGGCCGCGAATTCGCATGGTCGGTCGGCCCGGGTCTCGTGCGCTGGAGCTACGTCATCAAGCCCGCGGACGCCGGCACGGAACTCACGGAGACCTGGGAGTTCACCGAAGCCGGGCAGAAATTCTTCCACGAGAAGTTGGGGGCGGAGGCACCTGCCCGGATCGCCGCGCGGGAGCAGGCCGCCCGCAGCGGAATTCCGGCGACCCTGGACGCGATCAAACGCATCATCGAGGGCTGACCCGGGACGCTCGTCGATCATCGAGGGATCGCCGGGCGCTTCCTTGCCGAGGGGCGAACGGTGAACACCGCGACCTTCGGGTGCACCAGGCTCGGTACGTGGTGGGCGCAGTGTCGTGCGCTGCGAGGCCGGGATCGGATTCGAGGGGTCGGCTGCGACACGTAGCAGCCTGATCGCCGAAGTGCGGGTCACCGAGGAACTCCCCACCGGCGGACTGGGTGTCGGCCTGTGCATCCAGAAGGCCGATTCGCGCTAGGAGGCCCTGCGCGATCTGATCGACGAGGTGCTCCGCGTCGACGATGCCGGCTCACCGATCGCGGCGTTGATCTCCGGCCTCGACGTCGCCTACGACCTCGGTGAGGGACACCCGCTGCTGGGACGACGCATGCCGAATCTCGACGTCATTGCCGAGGAGAAGCCGGTGCGAGTGTTCGGGCTCGCCCACTTCTGCTGCAATCCGACGGTCCACCAACCGATTCCGGGCATCTTCCTGAACGCGTCGACTACGTGCGAGCGCGTTACGACGGCGCCTGGGAGCTGCCGTTGCTCGGCGAGGTCGTCGCACCGTCGGCTGTGCTCGTGCGCCCGGACGGGCACGTGGCCTGGGTGGGGGAGGGCTCGACGGACGGTCTCGACGCCGCGCTCGCGAAGTGGTGCGGCACTGCGGCCGGCCGAGCCGGAACCGTTGCGTGAACAGGTGATTCCTGAGCTACGCGGGTAGGCCGTACCGACCTTGCGCTGAACAGGGCTTCGCGCGCGTTGCAGTTGCGTCGAAACACGGTTCGGCGCGCAAGGATCGGCGGCGCAGTGAGACCATGCGTCACCGACGAGGAACAGCGACGTACTTGACCTCGAGGAACTCGTCGATACCGACGGTGCTTCCCTCACGTCCGAGACCCGATGCCTTGATGCCGCCGAACGGTGCCGCGGGGTTGGACACGATGCCGGTGTTCAGCCCGACCATGCCGACCTCGAGCGCTTCGCTGACACGGAAACTGCGGTCGACATCCTGGGTGAAGATGTATCCGGCCAGTCCCCAGGGCGTGTTGTTGGCGATCTCGACGACCTCGTCCTCGGTATCGAAGACGACGATGGGCGCGACCGGCCCGAAGATCTCCTCGCTCATCAACGCGGCGTCCTTCGACACGTCGGCGAGGACGGTGGGTGGGTAGAAGTAGCCGGGTCCCTCGGGCCGGCTGCCGCCACACACCACGCGCGCTCCACGTTCGACGGCATCGGCGACGAGACGTTCCACCTTCGTCAGAGCCTTCTCCTCGACCAGCGGACCGACTTGGGTGCCCTCGACCAGGCCGTCCCCGACGGCGAGGGCATCCATACGGGCAGCGAGCTTCTCGGCGAACCGATCGGCGACCGCGCGGTGCACGAAGATGCGGTTCGCGGCGGTGCAGGCCTCACCCATGTTGCGCATCTTCGCGGCGAGCGCGCCGTCGACGGCCCGGTCGAGATCGGCGTCCTCGAACACGATGAGCGGGGCATTTCCGCCCAGCTCCATCGAGCTGCGCATCACGTGCTGGGATGCCTGTTCGAGCAGCCGGATGCCCACCGCGGTCGAACCGGTGAAACTGATCCTGCGTGCGATACCGCTGGACATCCAGGTCGAGACGACCTCCCCGGGTGCGGTGGTGGGCACGACGTTCAGCACACCCTTGGGCACACCGGCCTCGACGAGCACGTCGACCAGGGCCAGCGAGGTCAACGGCGTCAGCTCCGAGGGTTTGAAGACGATGGTGCATCCGGCTGCGATGGCGGGTCCGATCTTGCGGGTACCCATGGCGAGCGGGAAGTTCCACGGCGTGACGAGGACGCACGGTCCCACCGGCTCCTTGGACACCAGGATGCGGGTCGCGCCGTCGCCGGTGCTGGTCACATCGCCGCCGATGCGGACGGCTTCCTCGGAGAACCACCGGAAGAACTCCGCGGCGTAGGCGACCTCGCCCTTCGCCTCGGCGAAGGGTTTGCCCATCTCGGTGGTCATGATGGTCGCGAACTCGTCCTGCCGCTCCAGGATGAGCTCGTAGGCCCGGCGAAGGATCGCGCTGCGTTCGCGCGGAGCGGTCTTCGCCCAGTGCTTCTGCACGCGAGCACAGGTCTCGACGGCACGCCGGGCGTCGTCGGCGTTGCCGTTCGCGACGGTCGCGATGACCTCCTCGGTCGCCGGGGCGACGACCTCGAATCGTTCGCCGGTGGTCGATTCGACCCACTCACCGTCGATGAACAATTCTGTGCTGACGCGGGACACTGCGTCGGAGACGCCCACCCGTGTCCCGACGATCGTTGCATCGGTCATGCGCTTTCCTCCTCGGAGATGGTGTTGTTCATCGACATTCGTGGCCCGGGGTCGAGAAGTTCTGCGAGATGTTGCCCCGGGGCGGACACGTCGATCTGCGCAACCTGCATCGCGCATGAGAAGCCGTCGGTGACCACCGCGGAGTCGTCGTCGGCCGCGCGCAGTGCCGGGGCGAGGGAGGTCTCGGCGACCTTCATGCTGATGTCGTGGTGTTGTTTCTCGAATCCGAAGTTTCCTGCCACGCCGCAGCATCCGACTGCGTCGCGGACGTCGTCGACTCCCGCTGCGGTCAGGATCCGGCGATGGCTTCCGGCGCCGAACACGGAGTACTCGTGGCAATGGGTCTGCAGCACTATCTCGTTCGGTAGCGGTTGTGCAGGGGCGGGTGTCCAGCCGTTGCGCACCATGGTGTCCAGATAGGACGCGAAGCTGTGGACCCGTGCGGCGACGCGACGCGCAGCCTCGGTGGGCACCAGCTCGGGCAGGTCCTTGCGCAGGGCGGCGGCGCAACTCGGCTCGACGACGACGATCGGCCGGTCGGTGCCGTCGTCCAGTGTGCGGGCGGCGTGGGAGAGCTTCTTCTTCGCGGTGTCGAGCTGGCCGGTGGAGATCCACGTCAGTCCGCAGCACGCGTCTGCGGAGCAGCTCATCACCTGCTGATCCGCCGAGGCGAGCACGCGGGCGGCGGCACCGGCGACCTCCGGCCGCAACCCGCGAGTGAAGGTGTCGACGAACAGCACCACCGGCGTCGAACCGGACCGGCCACGTAGTGCGTCGCGCACGGCCTTCTTCCAGGCCCGCCGGGAGGCGAAGGGCGGAAATACCCGGTCGGGGGAAATGCCGCCGAGTGCGGTGGCGCGCTTGGCGAGAGAAGTGCGCAGGACCGCGTTGACCAGCGGTGCTGCCAACCCCGTCAGGCGGAGCCAGCGTGGCAGCCACCCCAGCGAATAGTGCGCCACCGGTCGTCGTGTGCCGTCGTAGTAGTGCGAGAAGAACTCGGATTTGTAGGTGGCCATGTCGACGCCGGCCGGGCAGTCGGTCGAGCAGGCCTTGCACGACAGGCACAGATCGAGTGCCTCACGCACTTCCTCGGATTTCCACCCTTGCTCGATTGTGCGGGCGCCGCGCACCATCTCCTGCAGGACCCGGGCCCGGCCCCGAGTGGAGTCCTTCTCGTCGCGGGTCGCGCGGTAGCTCGGGCACATCACGCCACCGGAGTCGGCCCGGCATCGTCCGACGCCGATGCAGCCCTGGACGGCGTGCACCCACGGGGCGGGGGTGTGTTGCGGCCGCGCGCCGTCGGGACGGACCGCCTCGATCGGGTGCAGGTCGTAGTGGGTACGCCAGGTGCGTTCGGGAACGTCCGCCAACGCCAGATCGTCATCGATCCGCGCCGGGTCGGTCAGCGATCCCGGGTTCAGGATGCCTTGCGGGTCCCAGATCGTGCGGAAGGCGCGGAATGCGCTCATCATCCGCGCGGAGTACATTACCGGCAGCAGTTCCGAGCGGGCACGGCCGTCGCCGTGTTCTCCGGAGAGCGATCCGCCGTGACGGACCACCAGCCGCGCGGCCTCGTGCGTGAACTCGCGGAAGACCTGTCGGCCTTCCTCGGTGCGCAGGTCGTAGGTGATGCGGATGTGCATGCAGCCGGCGCCGAAGTGCCCGTACATCACGCCCTGCAGACCGTGCCGGTCGAGCAGTGCGCGGAAGTCCTGGAGGTAATCGGCGAGGTTCTCCGGCGCGACAGCGGAATCCTCCCAGCCCGGCCAGGATTCGCCGCCGGATGCCAGGCGGGAGGACAGTCCGGCGCCGTCCTCGCGCACCCGCCACAGGGAAGCACGCTCGGTGGTGTCGGCCGCGAGGCGGCCGTCGACGAGGCGGCCGTTCCGGCGAAGTTTGTCGAGCAGTGCGTCGGCGGCCGCGGCCACGGAGTCCAGGTCGTCACCGTCCAGGTCGACGTAGAGCCAGGCGTTTCCCACCGGGAGTCCGAGGACGGAGTTCTCGCCCCGACGCAGCCGCATGGTCTCGACGATCGCCGCGTCGACACCCTCGACTGCCGCAGGCGAGAACTCCAGGATGGTTCCGATGTCGCGGGCCGCGTCGACGACATCGTCGTAGCCGAGGCAGACCAGCAACGCGCTGGACGGGCGGGGAACCAGCTCGACGCGGGCACCGACGATCACCGCGCAGGTTCCCTCGGATCCGACGAGCGCACGGGCGACGTCGAACCGCTTCTCCGGCAACAGATGATCGAGGTGGTAACCCGAGACCTGCCGTTGGATCCTCCCGAGTTCGGTGCGGAACTCGAACAGGTGCTCGCCTGCCAGCGCGGTGAGCTCGGCGTCGAGCTGCTGCGCGCGCGCCGCAGCGGCCGCGTCGTCGGGATCGGTGGCACGCAGACCTTGCTGCGCCGCGGTGAGCCGGAACCCGTCGGCGGTGACGAGGTCGATCTCGTGGACGTGATCGGACATGCGGCCGTAGCGCACCGAGTGGTTGCCGCAGGCGTCGTTGCCCAGCGCGCCACCGACCGTGGCCCGGTTCTTCGAGGAGGGATCGGGGGCGAAGGTCGTCCGGCCCGAGGACGCGTCCTCGGCCACCCGCGTGAGGGTCGCGAGCACGACGCCCGGTTCGACGTCGGCGACACCGGCCGTCTCGTCGATCTCGAGGATGCGGTTCATGTGCCGGGAGAAGTCGACGATCACACCGGGGCCGACGGCATTGCCCGCCATCGAGGTCCCGCCCCCTCGGCTGACCAACGGAATCCCGGTGTCGCCGCAGACGGTCACCACCGCCACGACGTCGTCCACCGACCGAGGAAAGACCACGGCCGAAGGTGGCACCCGGTAGTTGGAGGCGTCGTAGGAGTACTCGGCCCGTCGACGCGTGGAGGTGTCGACCGGGACGCCCAGTGTCCGGAGTCTGTCGGCGAGGACGCGAATCCGGACGTCCTCGTCCGTGCAGGAGACGCTGGGGCGCTGTCCTATGTTGAGCTGGTCGTCGTTCATCGCGTGCGCCGCGTCAGGATCGGGGACCGCAGAGAATATGGGCGCGTCGGTTCGGGAACTCCATCGGCCGCCTCCGGGTTTGTAGGATTGTCGACAATCCTGCCATGAACGGAGCCTACAAAGAGGAGGCAGCGAACGCAACGGCACGCCGGCCCGGGCGTTCTCACCGTCAACCGAGGAGGCTTCTGTGACAGCTTGCCGTCTGCACCCCGAGGCTGGGCAGGGTGCAGACGGCAGAATGCTGTATCGGAGTCGGAGGGCGCTGCGGCGTGCCTACACCAGCCGAGTCACGCCGATGGTGTGATCTGTGGTGAACTCCTCGATCGCCCACTCGCCGTTGAATCGTCCGAGACCGGAGTTGCGTTCGCCACCGAATGCCACGTGTGCCTCGTCCTGAACGGTCATCTCGTTGATGAACGTCATGCCCGCCTCGACCCGATGCGCGAATTGCAGTCCCCGGTCGATGTTCTGCGTGAAGACCGCACTGGACAGACCGAATTCGTGGTCGTTGGCCAGTTCGAGGGCGTGTGCTTCGTCATCGGCGCGTAGGACCGCGACCATCGGGCCGAAGATCTCCTCGCGGGCGATCTCCATATCGGACGTGACGTCGACGAACACATGCGGAGGCACGACCCGGCCGTCGATCTCCCCACCGAGCGCAACGCGTGCTCCGGCGTCCCGGGCCTGCTCGATCTTCTCCTCGAGGCCCTTCAACTGCGAATCGTTGACGACGGGCCCGACCAAAGTGCCGTCTGCGGACGGATCGCCGTAGGACACGGCCTGCGCGGCTCGGGTGAACCGATCGAGGAAATCGTCGTACACCGGCGCCTGCACGATGATGCGATTCACGGCCATGCAGATCTGTCCGGAATGCAGGAACGACCCGGTCACCGCTGCCTCGACGGCCGCGTCGAGATCGGCGTCGTCGAGGACCACCAGGGGTGCGTTGCCGCCCAATTCGAGTGCCACCTTCTTGAGGTGCTTACCGCCGGTGGCGACCGCACCGACCTGCTTGCCGACCGGTGTCGAGCCGGTGAAGGAGATCAACCGCGGGACGGGATGCTCGACGAAAGCATCGCCGATCTCAGAACCGGAGCCGATCACCACCGACAACACTCCCGCCGGAAGGCCTGCTTCCTCGAAGATCCGCGCGATCAACAGGCCGCCGGTCACCGGAGTGTCCGAGGCCGGCTTGATCACCGCGGCATTGCCCAACGCCAACGCCGGTGCTACCGATCGCTGCGACAGGTGCAGCGGGAAATTCCACGGGCTGATCACCCCGACCACTCCGATGGGCTTTCGGTACACCCGCATCTCACGGTTCGGGGTGTTCGAATCGAAGATCGATCCGTGGACCCGGGACGGGAACGACGCCGCCTCCTGCGTGATGCCGATGGCCAGGGAGACCTCGGTATCGGCCTTGATCCGCGTCGAGCCGGACTCGGCGACCAGCCAGTCGATGATCTCGGCTCGGCGCTGCTCGAGGATCTGTGCGGCGCGACGCAGGACCGTGGCGCGCTCGGCGGGAGCGGTCGCGGCCCACTCGGTCTGTGCTGCCCGGGCAGCGGTGTAGGCGGCGTCGACGTCCTGGGCGGAAGCGAGGCGGATCGTGGCGACCACGCTGTCGTCGAACGGGTTGGTGTCGGTCAGGACGCGGTCGGAGCGTCCCTCGCGCCACTGCCCATCGATGAACTGGGAGGCGACCGGTTGCCCGGCGAACGTGGCACTGGAACCGAGATCTGTTGCTGTCATGGAGAACTCTTCGACGGTAGGTAGGTCAGAGAAAGGCGACGACGAGCTCGGGGGTCGATGTGTCTGCCGAATCGTCGAATGTGGTGTCGATCTGCCCGAGCGGATCGGTCTTCACCGGCCGACCGAACGGGAACCGCCCCAGCGCCGGCCGGAGCACGTCGCAGATCGTTACCGGCTCCTGCCCGGATGGCGCAGATCGAACATGTTTTACAGTGCGCCGCCTTGCTGGTGGTAGGCAGCGGCGTCGGGTACCACTGTTTGCGGGCGATCGCATCTGTGTGGCATACCCCGCCGGCGACCATTCGAACCCGGACTTGCGTCTTGTCGGGACCGGCGACGCAGGAGATGGCGCACGGCTCGCGAAGCTGTGCGCCATGTCTTGCGTTCGATGGACGATACCTACGAATCGAGCCGGCGACCGTCGAATCTATCGGCGTGCCCGGCGATGTGAGCGTGCAGTCGCGCGACCGCCGGGGACGGCGTCCTCGTCCCGGTCGTCAATCCGATGGTGCGATTCGCGATTCCGGCGACCGGCACGGTGACGATTCCGGGCACAGGCGTTTCCGAGCGAGGCAGCAGTGCGACACCGAGGCCCTGGGCGACCAATGCCCGGATCGTTTCGAACTCGCTGATCTCGAACGCGATGTACGGTTCGAATCCTGCTTCGTCGCAAGCTGATTCGAGTTCTCTGCGGATGTGATAGTCGGGTGGGCTGGCGATGAAGTGATCGTCCGCGAGATCGCGCAGGTCGAGGCGGGCACGGCCGGCGAGTCGATGGCTGCTCGGGAGGTGGAGCAACAGTCGCTGTTGCGCGAGCACGGTGACCGGCAGATCCTCCGGTGGAGGGATGATGACGGCGAGATCGAGCCGGCCGTCGCGAACCATCTCCGCGAGCTCTTCACCGTGTGCCTGGACCAGATGCAACCGGACGCCGGGGGCCAGTCGGTGGAACTCGGCCAGCAACGACGGGATGCTCACCGGCCCGAGGGTGAGCGGGAACCCGAAGCGGACGACGCCGTGGTCGGGATCGGCGTGCTCACGCACCGTGGTGATCGCACCGTCGAGTTCGCGGACCAGATGCCGGGTGCGTTCGTGCAACTCCCTCCCGGCAGTCGTCAGCACGACCCCTCGCCCGGACTGCTGGAACAACGCCACACCCACTGCCTTCTCGAGTGCCCGGATGCGGCGACTGACGGAAGACTGGGGAACGTCGAGCAGATCCGCCGCGCGCGTGATGTGACTTTCGCGCGCCGCGGCGTCGAAGGCGACGAGCAGCGGGGCGACCATTGCGGTCTCGGGCGTCACATACCAATCCACATCTGCATGGTACTGCCTGCAAGAGCTCATTGGACGGATGAATCGGAAAGGGGCACGCTGAAGGTCGACAACGGCGAAAGCAGGTGAATGATGGTGGATCGGAGGCATTCTGCCGACGAAGCACAGTACGGCGACCAGGTGTACGACGCCGTCCTGATCGGCGGCGGCATCATGTCGGCAACACTGGGTGCACTGCTGACACGGCTCGAACCCGATCGGTCGATCCTCGTCCTGGAACGACTCGACGAGGTCGCGGCCGAGAGCAGCGCCCCATGGAACAACGCGGGCACCGGCCACGCAGGTCTGTGCGAACTGAACTACATGCCCGATCCCGCGGATTCGACCCGGGCCGAGGAGATCGGCGGACAGTTCCGGATCTCACGGCAGTTCTGGGAGTCCCTCGACGACCCGGGCGAGGCGACGTTCGTGAACGTGACACCGCATATGAACGTCGTCTTCGGCGAACGCGATGTGGACTATCTGCGACAGCGGCACGCCACCCTGCAACGCTCGCCGCTGTTCTCGGCCATGGAGTACAGCGAGGACCCCGACACGATCGCGCGGTGGGCACCGCTGGTGATGACCGGTCGCTCGGGCTCCGAACCGGTCGCCGCCACGCGCTACGAGGCGGGCACCGACGTCGACTTCGGTGCCCTGACACACCGACTGCTGTCGGACGCGCGTCGTCGTGGCGTCGAGCTTCGTACCGGACACGAGGTCACACGACTGCGCCGCGCCGCCAACGGGCGGTGGACCGTCTCCGGGCACACGAAGACGGGACGGTTCTCGGTCCGATCCCGGTTCGTGTTCGTCGGCGCCGGCGGGTACGCCCTGAAACTCTTGCAGAAGGCCCGGATCCCGGAGGTGCGAGGTTTCGCCGTCTTTCCCATCGGCGCGCAGTTCCTGCGCACCGGCGAGCCCGACGTGGTGTCCCAGCATGCAGCGAAGGTCTACAGCCAGGCCGACGTGGGAGCACCACCGATGTCGGTGCCGCATCTCGACAAGCGGGTCGTCGACGGCCGCGAGTGGTTGATGTTCGGGCCGTACGCCACGTTCAGCACGAGATTGCTCACACGCGGCCGGCTCACCGATCTGTTCACCACCCTGCGCCTGCACAACATCGCCCCGTTGGTGGCGGTGGGCCTGCAGAATCTGTCGCTGGTGCGCTATCTCGTCGGCCAGCTGCTCGCGTCCCGCGCGCGGAAGTTCCGGCAGCTGCAGCGATTCTGTCCCGAGGCGCGGGAGTCCGACTGGGAGACGATCGACGCGGGGCAACGAGCTCAGCTCGTCAAACCCGATCGTCGCAGGGTCGGGGTCCTGACCTTCGGCACCGAGGTCGTGGCGAGCGCGGACGGCAGCATCGCCGGGTTGCTCGGGGCGTCGCCCGGCGCTTCGATCGCTCCGTCGGCGATGGTCGAGCTGCTGAGCACGTGTTTCCCGGATGATGTGGCGCGCTGGCGGCCGGTGCTCGAACGGATGATGCCCGACCTGTCTCGGAAGACCGAAACGACCTCGCGCGCCGAACCGAGGCTCGCCCGCGCTACAGCAGCGGCGAGAAACGGTTCGGCGCGCAAGGATCCGAGCGCCTCGTAGGGCTTACGCTCAGACGGTCTGCAGGAACGGGTAGTCGGTGTACCCCTCGGCTCCGGACGCATAGAACAGCTCCGGACGCGGTGCGTTCTCCGGCTGCCCGTCCCGCCAGCGCTCGGCCAGGTCGGGATTGGCGATCAGCGCGCGGCCGACGGCCACGGCGTCGGCGTGCGAATCGTCGATCAGCTGCACGGCCTCGTCACGCGTGGTCGGCGAGCCGAAACCGCTGTTGGCGATCACCTTGCCGCCGAAACGCTTCCGGAGCTCCTGCGCCAGATCTCCGGTCGGCTCCTTGTGCAGGACCGACAGATACGCCAGGCCCAGGGGCTGCAGGGCGTCGACCAGAGCGCCGTAGACAGCACGCACATCGTCGCGATCGGTCTCGACTGCGTCCTGGATGTTGTGCTCGGGAGAGATCCGCAACCCGACACGTCCGGCGCCGACTGCCGCCGACACGGCCTTCACGACTTCGACGACGAGGCGGATCCGGTTCTCCACCGAACCGCCGTACTCGTCGTCCCGCACATTCGATGCGGGGGAGAGGAATTCGTGCAACAGGTAGCCGTTGGCGCTGTGGACCTCGACGCCGTCGAATCCGGCATCGATCGCGCGGCGAGCCGAGGCGACGAAATCATCGACGACGGACGGGATCTCGTCGATGGTCAGCGCGTGCGGCGCAGGGTAGGGCTGCTTGCCCTGCTCGGTGTGCACCTGGCCGTCGATGGCGATCGCGCTCGGCCCGACGACACGCCGGCCACCGTTGACGTCGGGATGCGTGACGCGGCCGCCGTGCATCAACTGCAGCACGACGCGTCCGTCGCGCTCGTGCACGGCATCCGCGACGCGACGCCAGCCGGCGACCTGCTCGTCGGTGACGATGCCGGGCTGACCGACGAAGGCCTGCGATTCGAAGTTCACATAGGTTCCCTCGGTGATGATCAGGCCGGCACTCGCCCGCTGACGGTAGTGCTCGACGATCAGGTCTCCGGGTACACCGGCCGAACCACCACGCAGGCGGGTCAGCGGGGCCATGACGATGCGGTTCGCGAGTTCGAGGTCTCCGAGGGCTACAGATGTGAACAGATCCATGGGTGGCGCAACCACCCCCACCCCCGACGGCATTCCGATGCCCTGCCGATTGTGGGATGTGTCATAGCGCCGGATGGATGGTCACTTCGAGTGTTCGTCGGCGGTGACCAGCCGATTCGACCAGTTCTCCAGGTACTCGACGAACTCCGGTGGCGACGCGCCGAGCAGCCGCCCACCGGACATACCCACGGCGAATACCGCCCAGTCCATGCTGTCGGCGTCCACCTCGATCCGGCACCGTTCGGAGTCGATCGCGATCACCTCGGCCCACTGACCGATCCGGCGGCGCACCTCGTGCTCCGACGCCTCCAGTTCGGCGCTGACCTTCACCTGGGAGCGGCTGCGGATGCCGCGTTCGACGAAGGCCGCGGCGTCGCCGCCGGGCAGCTCGCGTTGTCGGAAACGCATCCCGGTGGCCGTGGTCTCGGCCATGCGGTCGAGCCGGAAGCTGCGCCAGTCACCGCGGTCGAGGTCGTAGCCGACGAGATACCAGCGTCGCCCGAGGGAGACGAGCTGCCGGGGTTCGACGCGCCGGCCCGTCGCGGTGCCGTCGGCGGCGGTGTACTCGAAGACGATGCGTTCGTCGTCGCGGCAGGCGCGCGCGACGGTGACGAGTTGCTGCGAATCGGTCGCGCGGGTCGCCCAGGGGATGTCGGCGGAGACCGTCGCCGCATCGATCGCCTCCACCTGGCGTCGCAGTCGCGGCGGCATCACCTGGATGACCTTGGCCAGCGCGCGCACGGAGATCTCGGCGATCCCGGTGATCGAGGTCTGGGCCGCGGTGAGTAGGCCGACCGCGAGCGCGACCGCTTCGTCGTCGTCGAGAGCCAGTGGTGGCAACGACGCGCCCGGCGCGAGCTGATACCCACCGCCGACCCCGCGATCGGACCGCACCGGATATCCGAGATCGCGGAGCCGTTCGATGTCGCGGCGCAGGGTGCGCAACGAGACGCCCATCCGGTCGGCGAGTTCGGCGCCGAGCCAGTAGCGGTGGGTCTGCAACAGCGACAGAAGCCGCAGGATGCGGGAGCTCGTGTCGGACATGACCTCATTCTTCCGCACCTGCCGACCTATAAGTGACAGGAACTGGCACCAATGGCTCGTAGCGTAGATCTTGCCGGATCACGACGACGAGGAGCACCCGATGCCCGAGAGCACCACCACCCGGAACGCCACCCCGACTCTCGACCAGGAACGCCGGGATCTGCTGTCGAGCCTCGCCCACGCTCGGCACTTCCTGCGGTTCACGGCCCGCGATCTCACCACCGAACACGCGTCGCAGCGAACGACGGTGAGCAACTTGACGATCGGTGGTCTCATCAAGCACGTCACCGAGGTCGAGCGGGGTTGGGCGGATTTCCTCGTGGTCGGAGCCGACTACATGGAGAAGGATTTCACCGAGTGGACCGAAGAGGATTTCGCCGAACGCGACAAGGACTTCCAGCTGCAGCCCGGTGAGACCCTCGAAGGTGCGCTGCGCGCTTACGACGAGGTGGCGGCCCGAACCGACGAGTTGGTGCGCACGCTGCCGTCGCTGGACGTCGTCCACGAACTCCCCAAGGCCCCCTGGAACATCGAGGACGCCTGGTCGGTGCGTCGCGCGCTGCTGCACATCGTCGCCGAGACGACGCAGCACGCCGGACACGCCGACATCATCCGCGAGTCCCTCGACGGATCGAAGTCGATGGGATGAACCGGAGGTCGCGCTAGCGCCGGCCGGTGTCGCGCATCAACTCGGCGAGCTCCGTGCGGTCGGAGACGTCGAGTTCGGTGCACGCCCGGTAGATGTGCCCCTCGACGGTGCCGACCGGCACCACGAGCCGGTCGGCGATCTGCCGGTTGGACAGCCCGGCGGTGACCATGGCGGCGAACTCCCGTTCCCGGCTGGTCAGGGGGAGTGGGCGGGCCGCTTCGTCCAGCGCAGGCGACGAGGCGCAATCGCATCGCGCAGCCAGTGCCGCGGCCGCGGCGGCGGCTTCGACGGACCGTTGGGTGTCGGCGTGGTCGCGGTACGCGATCGGGGCCAGGGCGTGGGCATCGGCCGCGTCGGCGAGTGCCCCCAGCGCCTCGAAGGTCTCCGCGGCCACGGTCGGTCCCCGGCCGTCCGCCTCCGCGGAAGCGGATCCTGCCGCCCGCGTCGCCGGTTCGCACCGGACCCGAGACGAACCGGTTCCATATCGCGCGACTGATTCCTAGTCCGCGGGTGGCCCGGTGGTGGCAGCGACTGCTGCCTCATCCGGAACCTGAGACGGCGCGCCGCACCCCGGCGGTCTGCGGCTGATTGATCAGAACCCGGGAATGCTGGGCAGCTGCGGGAGCTGGATCTGCGGAGGCGGCGGCAGCGTCGGCAGCTCGAACTGGGGGAGCCCGGGGACCATCGGGGCCGGCTCCGGTTCGAGTGACGGCACCGAGGTGTCGGCTGCCGCATCGTCCTGCGCGCCGGTGGTGATGGGGACCTGCGCGGAGGTCTCCGCCGTCGTCTGCGGCCGGTAGGTGCTGCGGGTCTCGCTGCGATCGATGGCCGTCGACTGCTCGTCCGACACTGCCGGGACGGTTTCCGGCGCGGGCGATGCGTCCGTGGTGGTCGTGGGCCGCGGTTCCGCTGCCGGTTGCGCCGGTGGCTCCTGCGTCTCCTGGTGCGTGGAGGTGGGCTGCGGATCGCGACCGGAACTCTGCAGCAGGTCGACACCGAGGCCGATCGCCGCTGCGACGACGACGGCACCACCGGCGAGCAGGAAGCGTCGACGGTTCCGCGGCTGCGCGGGCGTCTCGGTCTCCTGCCGGATGTCGGGGGCAGCGAAGCTTGCGGTCGGTGCGTCCGGCGCGACCAGCTGCGGGGCGAACTGTGCGGTCTCGGTGAACTCCGTCGGCGCAGCGAACTCCGCCGTCTCGACGACCTTCGCAGTGTCCGGGCGGGCGAGGAGCGCCGCGCCTTCCGCCGCCACGAGTTCGGGCTGCGAGGGCACGATCACCGGAATGTCGAGCCACGACTCCATCACGGCGGTGACCAGTGGAATGTTCGCTCCGCCTCCGATGAGCACCGCAGCGTCGGGAGTGCGTCCCGAGCGGCGGATGACGTCGAGGGTGAGGCGGGCCGAGGCCTTCACGGGTCCGTCGATGAGCGAATCGAAGCTGGCCTGCGAGAGCAGTAGCAGACCCCCCTCGCCGGGCATGCACACCGCGTCCTTCGAGGACAGCTGCTCCTTCGCGTCGCGGCACCGGGCGGTGAGGGCCCGCTGCGCCGCCATGTCGGCCGGCTCGGCGAAGCGCTGCAGTTCGACGTGGTGGTCGTAGATCAGGTGGTCGACGAGGTCGCCGCTGATCCGGTCCGAGCGTGCCGTGCTCAATGCGATGCGGGTGCCCCGATCGACGACGGTGACGGTGAGGCCCGAGCTGCCGAGGTCGTAGAACACGAGTGTCTCGTGGTCGTCGAGATCTCCTGTGGTTTCCAGCATTTCGAGCGCGGCGGTCACTTCCGGGACGAGCCGGAAGTTGTCGATGTCCAGTCGGCTCATCGCGCCCTGGACGAAATCGGCCTGCGTCTCGTTCTGGTAGGCGACGCCGATGGCGCGCACCTGCTCGATCTCGTCGGTCTCGGCGAGCATCGTCTCGATGGACTCCGCGGCCAGCTCGGCCGGCCGGTCGAGCAGGGCGGGCATCGAGTGGGATCCGAAGACGGGGCTGTCGAGGCTCCCGGTGTCACGTCGCGCAAAGCGCACCGCGCTGGCACCGACCGAGACACCGAGAACTGTAGTCACGACGCCGACTATAACGGTTCGGTCACGGTCTGCACGCCGGAGGCGGGCGGTGCCTGGACGACGGCACGTCTCCGAACGGCAGCCGAGGACGTTCGTGGCCTTCGCCGATCCCGACTGACCGGGCTCACATCTCCACGGCGGTACCGCAGATCCCGCACTGCTCCAACTGTCGGCGGCCCCACCGCGCGACCGGCACGAAGAACAGCGTGAACTGCTTGGACTCCCGGATCCGGAGCCACTGCGTGGTGTTGTGGCAGCGCGGACACGTCCGGTTCTGCCCTGGACCGAGATTCTGTCGCTTGGTGCCGAAGCCGAAGAGAAGGAACATCGTCCGAGCATAGAGCGATGACGTGTGGTCCTTCAGTGCATGATCGGAAGGATCGCCGTGCTCGTCGCCACCGATCGGCCAGCCTCTGTCGACGACCCGACGGCCGTCCCTCTTGCCGGGGCGACGCGACGGATCAGGCGGGGGAGAGCCGCACCCGTAGGTCACGGGGCTTCAATGTGATCGCCTCGTGAACGTCGAGTTCGTAGCCCGGTTCCGGAGCGAAGTCGTACCGCCGGATCAGCGACGCGAGCGTGAGCACCGCCTCGTGCAGCGCGAACTGCCGACCGATACAGGCCCGGATGCCGGTGCCCCACGGTTCGAAGATGTGCGCCGGCCGTTTGCGCACGGCCGCGGGCTCGAACCGGTCCGGGTCGAACCGCTCGGGATCGTCGCCCCACAGCGGGTCGCGGTGCAGTTGCGGCAACAGCACGAACACCCACGAACCCTTCGGCAGCGTCCGTCCGCCGAGGGTGGTCTCACCGCGTACCTTGCGGAAATAACCCGGGGCGGCCGGCCACAACCGCAGCGTCTCGTCCACCACCCGCCGCACATACCGCAGCTTGGCGACCTGCTCGTACCCGATCCGACCGTCGGCACCGACGACCTCGGCGATCTCGGCCCGCGCCTTCGCCACCACCTCGGGATGTCGGCTCAGGAAATGGACCGCGAACCCCAGGGTGGCCGCGGTGGTCTCGTTACCCGCGACCAGGAAGGTCAGCACCTGATTGCGGATCGATTCACGGTCGAGCTGCTCGCCGGTGTCGGGATCGACGGTGTGCATCATCAGGTCCAGCAGATCGCCGTGCTGCTCGCCGGAGCGCATCCGCTCCTCGACGATGCGATCGACCGTCTCCTGCATCAGCGCGATGTCGTGTTCATGCTGCTCCCTGGCACTGCGGCCGAACAGTGTCCGGAGGATGGGGATGTCGTTCGACGAGCGGTTGATGTACTCGAGCGCCCGGCTCATCGCCGCGATGAACGGATCGGGTTCGGTGCGGCCGAACGAGTCGAAGTCGTAGCTGAAGCCGCACCGGCCGATGACGTCGAAGGTCAGCGACGTCATGCTCTTCGGCACGTCCACATACTCGCCGTCGGCCGCTGCGCTGTCCCAGCTGTCGACCAGTCGGTCGACGACGGTGAGCATCGAGTCGTGATAGCCGCGCATCGCGGCCTGGCTGAAGCCAGGCCCGAGGATGTTGTGGGCTTTGCTCCAGTTCGGTTCGGAGTTGAACGCGGTGAACAGGCCGTCGCCGGCGATGACACGAAGCTTGCGCAGCGGCTTGCCGAGGAACTTCGCCCACTTCTCCTCGTCGTTGACCTCGCGCACCAGATCGGCGCCGGAGACCACGATCAGCCGGTGCTGGAGGATCTTGCGTTCGAAGATCCCACCGAGTTCCTGTGCCATCTGCATCTCACGCTGAACCGGCTTGGCCACGTCGATGCTGAGCAGATCACCCACCAGCGGAAGTCTCCATCGCGGCTGTGGAATCGGCTGCGCGCCGGTCGTCATGGTGATGCTCGTCGTAGTCGGTGACCCCATTCTGCGAGTGTGCATCAGCCTCCACGGGACGATTCGGGCGGCCTCACCGCGACGCCCAAGAGGATCAGAACAATCGCGGAGTCGCGTGCGACCCGTCCCGGGCTTCGCAGATTCGGGCGTGCCACCGGTCGACGAGCCACATCTCGACCATCTCCGGACGCGTGGCGATCAACGACGCCCACATGTTGAGGAGTTCGAGGTACCGGTGATAGCGCCGCAGCGTGAAGTCGGCGACCGACGGATCCTCGAGCCACCCTTCGTGGATGAGCGTCGACACCGCGTGCTGATCGAGAAGTTGCGCCGGGCCCGCCTCGGTCCGCACCTCGACCGCCCACAGATAGGTCGCCAGGAGCGATACGCCGACGCCGGGGGTGTCCGGCCATCCGGACCAGGTCTGCCGCGCGGTGTCGGGTAGCGACTTGGTCTTCGCGCAGTAGTCGAGGACTCCCTTGATCTTGGTGAACCGGTCCCGGTCCTTCGGGGCGTGTGCGTCGCGGACGTCCGGAAAACGTCGGGCACCGCGTCGTCGCGGATGTGCGCTGCGCCAGGCCGCGCACAGGAACAACAGCCCCAGACCGGCGTGGTCGGCTTCGATCAGTTCACTGTCGAGGCGGAGGTCGTTGCGTTGGACGATCGCGTCGCCGTCGTCGATGATCCGTCCGTCGAGATTCCGTCCCCGGAGGCGGATATCGTGCCCGGTCCGTTCGAGGTGGCTGTTCCACCATTTGAGGTCGACAGTGACGCCCTCGTCGAGCACCTGCAGGTCGAACGAGCGTGCCCGGCACCACTCGGAGCACGCTTGCGGAGGCTCGAACCCCTGGTCGTACGGATGCATTCTGTGGACATTGCCACGAGTGGGCGGCGATTCGCGGGCAGGACACGCGCGTGGGGCCGACCTGTTCCCCGCCTGTAGCAGCACGTGGGCCGCCACGACCGTCCGAGGATATCGGTGGACCGGAACGACGCGGCGAAGAGAGCGTGAACCGCATGAGACCCTTCGATGTCACCGACGCCCTCGCGCTCGCCGCCCGGCACGACCTGCACCTGTCGGCCCACGGCGTCACGGTGAACGAGGCGGGACTCGACTACCGTGTCGCCCTCGCCGCCGACGTCGATGCAGACGGACGTGTCCACGACGGTCTGGCGGTGCGCCGCGCGAGCCAAAGCAACTGTTGCTGAGCGCAATTCGTAGTCGGAGTCGGGCGGTGACAGATAGCGGGCATGCGTCATGGCTCGCCCACGCGGCGTGGTGACATCGAGGTCGAGGCCGTATCGGTCGGCTCCGACACAGGTTGCCGCCGTCGCATCCGGGAACCCGCCGAGCTTCCGGGCCATCGCCAGCAGCGCGTCGGCGTGATCGTCGTTGAAATGCGCGATCGCACGAGCTGCCGACGGGGTCACAGAATCCGGCAATGCTTCGGCATAGTCCTCGGCGGTGGCCGGATCCATCCGCCCGTACCCACCGACCCAGCGCACGCGCCGAACCCGAAGAACCCAGAGCGTGAAGTCGCTGAAATCGATGTACACGCGGGTCCCGGGGACAGCGGCCAGGTGGGCTTCGCGCGCGGCGGCCAGTTCCTCGCCTTCGGGCCGCTCGACGTACCCGGCGACAGTGACGCGGGTGCAGGCGAGCGGGTCGCAATGCGAGCTGTCCTGCAGCAGTGTCGTGTAGACGGTAGCGTCCGTGCGCATGAAGCGCTCTGTGCAGGGTGTACTCGCGGCGACGGCATGTGCAGTAGCGGTGGCGATACCCGGGTGGGCCTACGCCACTCCGAGCGAGGGCATCTCAGGGGTGACATGGGTGGACATCGAGGTGCCACTGGGACTGCTGCCGTTCGTACCCGACGGCGTGCACGCCGTGGCCCGGGAGATCACCATCGAACCGGGCGGTAGCACCGGTTGGCACTATCACGATGGTCCCGTGCTCGGCATCGTGCGGGCCGGCACCTTGACGCATCCTGAAGGAGACTGCGAGCCTGTCATGTTCGAGACCGGTGATTTCATCAACGAGCCCTCGGGTCCGGACCATCTGCACGTCGGTCGCAATCTCGGCACGGAACCGGTGATCCTCGACGTGGTGTACCTCGTGCCGATCGGGTCGCCGCTGTTCGAGGATGTTCCCGCGCCCGCCTGCGATTGATGTCGGAGTAGTGGCGGGCTCCTGTCGGTAAACGCTCGGGTCGAGTCGTCGGCGAGAAATGTGAAGTACTTCATCGGGACGCAGGCGTGCGGTTCCCTCTCGGGTCCGCGGTCGTCTCCCCCAAGCAACGATCGACGAACCTCGATTCTCGACGGAACGATCGTCCCCGCCGACAGCATCTTCCGGCGTCGGCATTCGAGCCGCGATCGGACGGACGAGGGATCGCAGTCCGGTTCGACAACGGAATCGCTTGTGACAGTAGTCTTCCCACTGCTTGTGAAGACTACTTTCCTGACGGCGATGCTGTGCGCCGGTCGCACCCGCGTTACGGCAGGTCGAGGGGCCATCGAAGCGGTGGCTCGCAGGACTGCGGCGTTCTCGGTCGCGAGCGGACATGAGGTCGACGGTTGGGCCCCCGAGGGGCCGTCGAAGCCTGTCGGCGGAGTTCGAGTTACCGGCGAGTAAATGTCGTTCTCGAGTTCTCGCACGTAGCCTGATACCCGATGCAATCCCGCACGCGGAGCATTTCGTGAGGCGGACCGGACCGACGTAGGGAGTCGAGACAAGAATGAGCGCCGACAAGCAGTCGACCATTATCTATACGTTGACCGACGAGGCGCCGTTGCTTGCGACCTACGCCTTCCTGCCGATCGTGCGTACCTTCGCTGGAGCCGCGGGCATCGAGGTCGAGACCAGCGACATCTCGGTGCCGGCGCGGATCCTGGCCGAGTTCCCCGAGCACCTCACGGAAGAGCAGCGCGTCCCGGACAACCTGGCCGAGCTGGGTCGTCTGACGCAACTGCCCGAGACCAACATCATCAAGCTGCCCAACATCAGTGCGTCCGTGCCGCAGCTCCTGGCTGCCATCAAGGAACTGCAGAGTAAGGGCTACCAGGTCCCGGATTTCCCGGACGCCCCGAAGACGGACGAAGAGCGTGCCATCCGGGAGCGCTACGGCAAGATTCTCGGCAGTGCGGTCAACCCTGTCCTGCGTGAAGGCAACTCCGATCGGCGCGCACCCCGGGCGGTGAAGGAGTACGCCCGTAAACACCCGCACAGCATGGGCGAGTGGTCGATGGCCTCACGCAGCCACGTCGCGCACATGCGGCACGGCGACTTCTACCACGGCGAGAAGTCGATGACGCTGGACCGGGCGCGCAAGGTCCGGATGGAGCTGGTCACCAAGGATGGCGAGACGATCGTCCTCAAGCCCGAAGTGGAGCTGGGTGAGGGCGACATCATGGACAGCATGTTCATGAGCAAGAAGGCGTTGCTCGAGTTCTACGAGGAGCAGATGGAGGATGCGCGCAAGACGGGCGTGATGTTCTCCCTTCACGTCAAGGCGACGATGATGAAGGTCTCGCACCCCATTGTCTTCGGCCACGCGGTGAAGACCTTCTACAAGGACGCCTTCGCCAAGCATCAGAAGCTGTTCGACGAATTGGGCGTCAACGTCAACAACGGTCTCGGCGACCTGTACGACAAGATCGAGACGCTGCCCAGTACGCAGCGCGACGAAATCAAGCAGGACCTGCACAACTGCCATGAGCACCGTCCCGAATTGGCCATGGTCGATTCCGCACGCGGCATCTCCAACTTCCATTCCCCCAGCGATGTCATCGTGGATGCCTCGATGCCCGCAATGATTCGCTCGGGCGGCAAGATGTACGGCGCCGACGGACGACCCAAGGACGTCAAGGCGGTCATGCCGGAGTCCACTTTCGCGCGCATCTACCAGGAGATCATCAACTTCTGTAAGACCAACGGCGCGTTCGACCCGACGACCATGGGTACCGTTCCCAACGTCGGTCTCATGGCGCAGAAGGCCGAGGAGTACGGCTCGCACGACAAGACCTTCGAAGTTCCGGAGGCGGGCGAGGCCAACTTCGTCGATGCCGAGACCGGTGAGGTGCTGCTCACCCAGCACGTCGAGGCGGGTGACATCTGGCGCATGTGCACCGTCAAGGACGCGCCGATCCGCGACTGGGTCAAGCTCGCGGTCACCCGGGCACGCAACTCCGGTATGCCGGTCCTGTTCTGGCTCGACCCGTACCGCCCCCACGAGAACGAGTTGATCAAGAAGGTCGAGCTGTACCTGCAGGATCATGACACCGATGGCCTCGACATCCACATCATGTCGCAGGTGCGCTCGATGCGGTACACGCTGGAGCGGCTGAACCGCGGAATGGACACCATCGCCGCGACCGGCAACATCCTGCGTGACTACCTCACCGACCTGTTCCCCATCCTCGAGCTCGGTACGAGCGCCAAGATGCTGTCGATCGTGCCGCTGATGGCGGGTGGCGGCCTCTACGAGACGGGCGCCGGCGGGTCGGCGCCCAAGCACGTCAAGCAGTTGGTGGAGGAGAACCACCTGCGCTGGGATTCGCTCGGTGAGTTCCTGGCGTTGGCCGTAAGCCTGGAGGACCTCGGCATCAAGACCGGCAACGAGCGCGCCAAGATCGTGGCGAACGCGCTCGATGCAGCGACCGGCAAGCTGCTGGAGACGAACAAGAGCCCGTCGCGCAAGGTCGGCGAGCTCGACAACCGGGGCAGCCAGTTCTACCTCGCGATGTACTGGGCACAGGAGCTTGCCGCGCAGACCGAGGATCCGGAACTCGCAGAACAGTTCGCCCCGCTGGCCGAGGCACTGGCCAGGGACGAGGACACGATCGTGCGAGAGTTGAACGAGGTGCAGGGCGCGCCGGTCGACATCGGCGGCTACTACCGGCCGGACAGGGACAAGACCGTGGCCGTGATGCGGCCGAGTCGGACCTTGATCACCGCGCTGACGGCAGTCGACCCTGAGGCCGGAAACGCACCGTGACAGGTAGACCTGCATCCGTGTAGACAAGCCGACCTCCCTCGCGTGGTACGCCTCGGCCCGGTTCTCGTGTTCCGGTCTACGGGACCGTTCCGCTGCGGTCGGCGGAGGAATCCGGTGTCGGGTCGAGCCGGTCGATCGTGTCGAGCGCCTCGTCCAGCCAGGTCAGCCACGTTTCTTCGAGGAGGATGCCGAGGCGGAGCACGAGATGTTGCAGGGTGCTCCGCGCGTCGCCCCGGACCTCGACGAAGTCGCGTTGCTCGATGGCGCGATACTGCTCGAGCATCGCCGTCCGGTAGGCGCGTTGATGTTCCAGCGCGGGACGCGCGGCGTCGGGATCGTCGAGCGCCGCGGCCGCGCGCAGGCGCACGGAGACACCGGAGCGCACCACGTCCGGATCCTCGATCTCGGAGATCCAGCCGCGCAGCAGTCGGCGACCGTCCGCTGTGATGGTGAAACGTCGGGGCTGACCGCGACCGGGTTTTCCGTCCGTCGGGACTTCACGGATCAGGTCGCCCGCCCGCATCCGGTCCAGTTCTCGGTAGATCTGCTGGTGGGTCGCGGGCCAGAAGTACCCGATCGACCGGTCGAAGCGCCGCGTCAGTTCCAGTCCGGTGCTGTCGCGCTCGACCAGTGCGGTGAGGATGGCGAACCTGAGAGACACCGCGTCAGCCTAGGTCACGCTATCCGGCGTCGATCATGGCGACTCGGCGTCGTTCGAGGGACGTCCACGCCAGCTCGTACTCGTCGCGGAGTCGTTGGACGAGCTCGCGGGCGGGGACGACGGACTCGATCGCGCCGAGGCCCTGGCCGGCGCCCCAGATGTCGCGCCAGGCCTTGGCGCCGGTGTTGCCACCGGACCCGAAGTTCATGGCGGACGGATCGGACTCGGGGAGGTCGTCGGGGTCGAGTCCGGCGGCGACGATGCTTCCCCGCAGGTAGTTGCCGTGCACGCCGGTGAACAGGTTGCTGTAGACGATGTCCTTGGCGGTGCTGTCGACGATCATGTTCTTGTAGTCGTCGGCGCTGCGGGCCTCCTCGGTGGCGAGGAAGGCTGTGCCGGCGTAGGCGAGGTCGGCACCGGCGGCCTGGGCAGCGAGGATCGAGCGGCCGTGGGCGATGGAGCCGGACAGCAGCAGGGGGCCGTCGAACCACCGGCGGATCTCCTGGAGCAATGCGAACGGTGACTGCGTCCCGGCGTGGCCGCCGGCGCCTGCGGCGACGGCGACGATGCCGTCCGCGCCCTTGTCGATCGCCTTGTGCGCGAACTCGTTCGAGATCACGTCGTGGAGGACGATGCCGCCGTAGGAGTGAACAGCCTCGTTGACCTCCTCTCGGGCACCGAGCGAGGTGATCACAATGGGGACCCGATGCTCGACGATCACCTCGAGGTCCTGCTCGAGCCGCTCGTTGGAGCGGTGCACGATCTGGTTGACGGCGAACGGCGCGACGTACTCCTCGGGGTGGCGCACCGCGTAGTCGGCGTTGCTCTCGGTGATCTGCTGCAGCCAGTCGACAAGCATCGACTGGGGACGGGCGTTGAGTGCCGGGAACGACCCGACGACTCCGGCCTGGCACTGGGCGGACACCAGTTCCGGTCCCGACACGATGAACATCGGGGAAGCGACCAGGGGCAGGCTCAGCGGGCCGGACAGGATCGGTGGCAGCGTCATGGTGTGTTCCTTCTTCGTCTAGGGCGGTCCCTCTCACGCCAGACTATGTGCAACAAGGTGCAAAAAACAACGGGCCGACGTCACCTGCTCTGGAACAGAGGGATTTCGGGCGTGGCAGCTGCATGCACCGAGTGGCACTGTGGCATACAACGAGCGACCCCGCTCAATGTGTAGTGAGCGTGATCGCTCAGTGCGCGGACCTGATCGTCGGCGTGTATGGGGGCGACAGGGACGGTCGGGGCATCTGCCGGCCGGCCAACCGAGCGACGAGTTCCGCGCGACTACCCGCCCCTGTCTTCGCATAGACGGATTTGAGATGGTCGTGCACCGTGTTCGGCGTGATGCCCCGGTGCCGAGCGATCTCGGCCGTCGACAGTCCGTTCAGCACGTCGGTGCACACTTCGCACTCGCGGGCGGTCAGCGCGTACGCGGCGAACAACATGTCTGTGAGTTCACTGTCGGCCGCGGGTTCGATCGTGACCGCCGTGCGGGCCTCGTCGCCGTCGGCGCTCAACGGCGCCGCACGGACGACGATCCAGCCTCCGCCGTCGTTGCGGATACGTGCCCGGAACACCCCGGTCGTACTCGCCCGAGCCCCGAATGTTGCCGCCCGCAACAGCAGTGCGAGTCGCACGGGACCGGCGAGCCGTTCCTCCCAGGCCCGCGCCGCGACCGTCGATGCGACCGGCTCACCCGCAGGATCCGTCACGATCACCGCCGGACCGGGATCGGCTCCGCGGCGTGCGTGCAGGGTGTGGACGGCGGCCGCTCGGGTCGCGACCGCCACCGCCGGCGCGACCATCGTCAGGAACTCCAGTTCCCGCTCCGTGAAGTCCGGACCCGACCGGACGAAACCCGCCGCTCCCCAACACAACCCGTCCACCGTGAAGACGACCCGCGCCTCACGGTCGAGTCCGAGTGGGCGCCATACCGCAGCGTGCCGGAGGCTGTGGGCGAGGTCGGTCGACGGTAGATCCGAGGCCCGCACCACCGTTCGTCCACTGCGGGCGATGTCTGCGAAGGTTGCGGGATCGTGTCCACCGCATTCCGATTCGGCGAGTAATGGCTCGTATTCGGAGGGAATGCGGTTGCGCCCACTGGTCATCGAACCGAATGCCAGGGTCAGGGGATCGAACAGTGCCCAGCACGTCAGGTCGCTTCGTACGGTGTGATCGACCAGTTCGATGGCGCGCCGATGCAGTTCGGTGACGCCGGCGCCGGTGCCTGCGAACTCCAGGATCTCGCGGCGTAGCCGCTCCGCCCGCACTTCGAGCATGAACTCAGTATGCGCCGGATCCGGAAGACGGGAGCATCCCCGATTCAGGGGATGGTTCAGCTGTTTCCGGGTCCATAGCGTCGCAGTTGTGTCCACGATTCATCTCGAACGGGCCGGTACGGGCAGGCGATTGTCGGTGCCGGATGCCGTCGTCACCGTGCTGTCGTCCGGTGAACACACCGGCGACGCTTACGAGGTCATGCTGGTCGAGGCGCCCTGCGGCACCCCACCGCCGCTGCACTCCGAGCCTTGGCCCAAGACCTATCATCTGTTGCGCGGCCGGATCCTCGTCCTCCTCGACGGCGAGGGTTGCGAACTCGCCGCCGGTGACACGCTCACCATCGCGGCGGGCACGGTGAACACCTTCTCGGTGCTCACCGACGACGCGGTCTTTCTCCTCGTCTGCTCCGGAACCGGGATGAGCGGTTTCTTCACCGACCTCGACGCGCTGGGGGAGCAGCACCTGCCCGAGGACGCGCTGATGAGCAGGTTCGGGCAGATCGCCACCCGCTACGGCATCCGATTCGCCGAGGAGGTCTCGCCTTGATCGTCGTTGCGCAACTCGCGGCCCTGGTCGCTGCTGCGGTGCACCTGCTGGTCTTCGTGTGGGAGACGATCCTGTTTCGCCGTCCGAGCATCCACCGGGACGTGTTCCGCATCCCGACCGAGGACGTCCAGCCGGTGCGGATGTGGGCGTTCAACGTCGGCTTCTACAACCTCTTCCTCGGATCCGGAGCGCTCGCCGGCGTGATCCTGTGGTGGACCGGCCACGAGACGCCGGGCCGCACCCTCGTCGTCTACACGTGCTCGTTCATGTTCCTGGCCGGCATTGCATTGTTCGTCTCGGACCGGATGGCGATGAGCCGTCCACGGGGAGCCGGGGTGGTGGGGTCGCTCTGCCAGAGCGTGCCGTCGCTGATCGCGCTCGTAGCGTTGGCGCTGGCGTAGAAGCGGCGCGGCCGACGATTTGGTGTTCTCGACCTCGCTCAGCGCGGTCGGGAACACCGGATTCGTGGCATGTGTGAGGATAGGGGCGTGAACCCTCGCTGTGGCGGCGGAGGCTGATCGGAGTGCGACCGTGCCCGTGCTCGTCGGCGATCGCTTCGTGGACCACAGTGGATAGACGATTCGGGTGGCTTCGACCCGCTTTCCGGGGCCTGAACCACCCGAATCGCAACTACCCGTCTATGCCTTCCCGTCTGAGGGGCGCACGGCGGGAATGGAACCGAATCGCCCGGCCTGGAAGTCCTCCATCGCCTCGATGATCTCGGCGCGGGTGTTCATGACGAACGGACCGGCCATGACAACGCGTTCACGAATCGGCTTGCCGCCGAGCACGAACACCTCGAGGGCGTCGGTGCGCGAATCCTGCGTCGCGGCAGCAGAGATCGTCAGGCTCTCACCCCTGCCGAAGACGGCCGTCTGTCCGGTGCGGATCGGACGGTGTTCCGGTCCGACCGCGCCATCGCCGGCGAGCACGTATGCCAGGGCGTTGAATTCGGGGTTCCACGGCAGGGTGACGCTCGCTCCCGGCGCCACGGTCGCGTGCAGCAGGGTGATCGGCGTGTGCGTCGAACCGGGGCCGCGGTGCCCGTCGAGCTCTCCGGCGATCACCCGGATGAGCGCGCCGCCGTCGGCCGAGGACAGCAGGACGACCTCGCCGCCGCCGATGTCCTGGTACCGCGGGGCGACGAACTTCTCGGCTTTGGGCAGATTCACCCACAGCTGCACGCCGTGGAACAGTCCGCCGCTGACCACCAGGTGTTCCGGTGGTGCTTCGATGTGCAGGATGCCGCTGCCCGCGGTCATCCACTGGGTGTCGCCGCCACCGATGGTGCCGCCGCCTCCGTGGGAGTCGCGGTGCTGCATGATGCCGTCGATCATGTAGGTGACGGTCTCGAAGCCGCGGTGCGGATGCCAGGGCGTGCCTTTCGGTTCGCCGGGTGCGTAGTTCACTTCGCCCATCTGATCCATGTGGATGAACGGGTCGAGGTACTTCGTTTCGATGCCCGCGAATGCACGGCGGACGGGGAAGCCTTCGCCTTCGAAGCCGCGCGGAGGGGTGGTCACCGACAGGACGGGACGCGAGAGCGCGTCGGGTACGGGCTCTTCGACGCGGGGAAGAGCGAGAACGTTGTCGACGGTTACGGCGGGCACGGTAACCCCTCTCGGTCATGTAGTTGATTTGTCAACTACCTTACTGCACTCAACCGCCGTCCTCCTCGAGTTGTTCCCACCCGACGTGTGGCGCATCCACGACTTGACCCTGACGTAGCGTCAGGGTCGATGCTGAAGCCATGAGGATCAGTGACTTGGCCCAGGCCGCAGGAACCACCGTTCGCGCCGTCCGGCACTATCACCGGCTCGGGCTCATGCCCGAACCCTCACGGACACCCAACGGATACCGGGACTACGAACTCGCCGACCTGGTGCGCCTACTGCGCATCCGCTGGCTCGCCCAGTCGGGTGTCCCGCTCGGTTCGGTGGCGACCGTCCTCGGTGGCCACTTCACCGATGGCGACGACCGCGATGCCGAATCCGATCTCACCGCAGACCTCGAATCGCTCCTCGAGGCGGCGGATGCCCAGATCCGGACCCTGCAGGTCAAGCGCGATGCACTCGCCGCGATTCTCGAGCGTCACCGCGCCGGCGATCGGCTCTCGCCCTTGCCCGCGCCGATCGTCGACGCGTTCGACGAGCTCATCGACGGCGAGGATGACCCGCACACCCGGACTCTGTTCGTCCGCGAACGCGACAGCTGGGAGATGCTCGCACTCACCGGGCAGGCATCGCCGGAGTATCTCGACGCCATGCGAACCCTGCTCGACGACCCCGAACAACGGCACGCGATGGTCGCCGTCTACCGACGCTTCGGTGCGCTCGCCGGACAGGATCCCACCGCGGCAGCCGACGAGATCACCGCCGTCATCGACGGCATGACCGCGCTGCTCGACGACATCCCGATCATGGCGGAGGTGCTCGGTTCGTGGGCGGCCGAGGCGGCAACTGCCCTCGAATCGAACACCGAGGTGCTCGCCGAGTTCCTTCCGGACCCGGCCCAGCAGGCCGTCGCGATCGGGTTCGTCCGGCGCGTCGCCGCACAGTCGGGACCGCAGCAGGACGGAGCGCGGGCATGACCGGGCGCACCGTCCGGCTCGTCCACCGGGCCGCCCTCGTCCTCACCGTGGTGGTGGCCTGTACGAACGCCGTCCTCGCTGCGCTGGGCGTCTTCACACCGGCGACAGCACTGAAGGTCTGGCTCGGATTCGAGTTACCTCTCGGGATCCTGGTGCTGATCGTCGGCGCACTGCGCGTCCGAGTTCTGCGCCGATCCGGAACACCGTGGGCGGGGGTGCTCGACGAGCTCGTCGGCCGCGTGCCCGCGACCCTGATGCGCGCGGAGCTGAGAAGCTACCGCGCCCTGTGGTTCCTGATACGAGGGCATCGGGTCGGCGCCGGACCTGAGGTGACGACGATCGGTTACACCCGCGGCACGATGAGCGTGCCGATCGCGTGGCTCGTGGCGTCGGTCATCGAGATCGCGGTGGTCCACATACTCGTGCCCTGGGAATGGCTGCGCTGGACGTTGCTGATCGTCTCGGTGTACTCGCTTCTTCCTCTCGTGGGGTGGCTCGCCGATCGTGTCGTCAATCCGCATCTTCTGACGCGGGACGGCCTGGTCCTGCGCTCCGGACACCAGGTCGTGGCCCGTATCGATGCCGACAACCTGCAGCAATGCATCCCGCGCCATCGCTTCCAGCCGACGGAGACGGGCGTGGACGGCGAGGTGCTGTTCCTGCCCGGTCCCGACGGCACCAATCTCGACCTCGTCCTCGCGGAACCCGTCGAGACCCTGTTGCCGGCCTTCTTCGAGCACCGCCGCCGTCCGGCGCTCGTGAGCCGGTTCGCGATCCACGTCGACGATCCCGCAGCGGCGCGCCGAGTACTCGACGCCGCGCTCCTCGCCTGACGCAACGAGGGGGAAATCGACGATTTCGTCCACCGGATCCGTTCCGCATGCGGTGACCTGCGTTCATCGTGTATGGCAATGCGGCATGTCAGGACGAAACCGCGGGCTGACGCTCGGGAAGGACCTCGCCGGTGGTGTGGTGATCGCACACTGTGCACGAGAGTTTTCTGGTAGACGAGTGCAATGAGCGATGACGCCCGACGCGGGACTCCGTCGAAGGACGCGCGTGCCGCCGAGGTGCAGGAACTCGTCGTGGTGGTCGGTGAGCGGCTGCAACGGCGGTCCGGCGAGCTCGTCGCGAGCATGGACGCGGCGATCGAGTCGGTCGTCGAGGATCTCGGCGAGTCCGAACTGACGGACATGCTGCGGGCGAGTGTGGAGGGCAATGTCGACACCATCCTGCACATGATCAGCAACGACATCCCGCTCGATCGCATCCAGCCGATCACCGCGGCCACGGAGTATGCGGTGCGGCTCGCGCGACACGGCGTTCCTGCGGCGGCGCTGCGGCGGGCGTACCACATCGGCTCCGACGACCTGTTCAACCAGGTGTTCGCGGAGATCCAGCAGCTCGATTGTGCACCCGACCTGAAACTCGAGTTGCTCCATCATTTCGCCGGGTGGATGCACAAGTACGTGGACTGGATGACGCGCGTCGTGCTCGACGCGCACGAAGAAGAGCAGCGGGTGCTGGTCCAGCAGTCCGAGAACGTGACGTCGGCGCTGGTGGAGCAGGTGTTGAGCGGCGGCGCGTTCGATACCGAGGACTTCGCGACGAAGACGGGTTACCGGCTCGACGGAACCCACCTCGGTGCGATCGTGTGGATCGGAGGCCCGGCCCAGGGCGCAGACCAGACACCCGCGCTCGCGGCAGCAGCGGAGACTCTCACCGTCGCGGCCGGTGGGGGAGGTGCGCCCCTGTTCGTGCCGGTGGATCGGCGCACGGCCTGGTTGTGGACGACAAGGGCCGGTGGCACGGTCGTCGACCTGCCGCGCCTTCGGACGGCTGTGCAGGCCGTCCCCGGGTTGCGCGTGGCATTCGGGAAGCCGGGCGCTGGGGTCGCGGGGTTCCGGCGGAGTCACGAGCAGGCCGAGGCGGTGCGGATCGTCGCGAGCACCGCGACCGTTCCCCACAGCCGAGCGGTGTACTACGGCGAGGACGGCATGTCCGCGACAGCGGTGCTGGCACGCGATCTCGCGACGACCAGGCGTTTCGTCGCCGATACGCTGGGTCGGCTCGCGATCGACAGCCCGGCCGCGGAGCGGTTGCGGGACACGACGCGGGTGTTCCTGCGAACCGGCGGAAGCTATGTGCAGACCTCCGAGGAACTCGTCCTCCACCGCAACACCGTGAAGTACCGGCTGCAGAAGGCGGAGGACGAACGGGGACGGCCGATCTCCGACAATCGACTGGATCTCGAGCTGGCTCTGCACGTCTGTCACGTGCTCGGACGACCCGTGCTGATGCCCAAGGAAAAGCGTTCGTCCGGCCGCTGACCCGATTTTTGTGCAGAATCGACAAGAGAAGCGTCGAAGTTGGTCTCGCGGGGACGTGTCCTGGATCATGCCGACCGCATAGTGTCGTGCATCACAACCGATACGTGCTCGTCCGACCGAGGAGCTGTAGATGCCCTTCTCCCGCTTTCCCTTTCTTCCCTGGAACGTCCCCGCCGAGGATCGCTCTCGTACGGCGGTCCGGGACGACAGGCTCGAACTCACCTACGCTCAGCTCGACGACCGAACCCGCGCTGTCGCAGCACAGTTCGCGCGGCACGGCGTCGGCGCGGGCGACATCGTCGCGATCATGCTGCCGAACCGGGTCGAACTGCTCGTCGCGATGCTCGCGGCGTGGCGTCTCGGTGCTGCTGCGACACCCGTCAATCCGGCGTTCACGGAATCGGAAGCGGCCTATCAGATCTCGGACTCCGGCGCTGTCCTGGTGGTCAACCACTCGGTCGGCGCACCGGACGGCGGCCGACCCAGCATCGCGGTGGACGATCTCGCCGACGAGGGCGACGGCCCCGATCCTGTGGCCCTGCGCGGCGACGAATTGAGCCTGGTCATCTACACGAGCGGTTCCACCGGCCGGCCGAAGGGTGTGATGCTCGATCACGACAACGCCGAGGCCATGTCGTCGACGATGGCGCAGCATTTCCGTCTCACCGCCGACGACCACTGCATGCTCGTCCTGCCGCTGTTCCACGTCAACGCGATCATGGTGAGTGCACTGGCGGTCTGGCGCTCGCACGGACAGCTCAGTGTCATCGGATCGTTCTCCGCGACCCGGTTCTTCGGCCACGTGGAAAAGCTCCGTCCCACATACTTTTCCGCTGTACCCGCAATCTACGCGATGCTCGCGGCGCTGCCCGACACCGTGCGTCCCGACACCTCGTCGCTGCGGTTCGTGGTGTGTGGCGCGGCGCCGGTGTCGAAGGAACTGCTGCAGCGGTGCCATGACCGCTTCGGGTTCGTCATGGTCGAGGGATACGGACTCACCGAGGCGACCTGCGCGTCCGCCTGCAATCCCGTCGACGGCGTGCGCAAACTCGGAACGGTCGGACCGGCACTGCCCGGACAGCGGATCGGGATCATGTCCCCGGACGGTCAACTGCTGGCACCCGGTGAGACAGGGGAGGTGGTCATCGCGGGACCGACCGTCATGCGCGGCTACCTCGATCGCCCCGACGCGACCGCCGAGACCGTCCGCGACGGCTGGTTGCACACCGGGGACATCGGCATCCTGGACGAGGACGGTTATCTGCGCATCGTCGACCGCGTCAAGGACATGATCATCCGCGGAGGCGAGAACATCTATCCCAAGGAGATCGAAACCGTCCTGACCTCGGTCGACGACGTCCTCGAAGCCGCGGTCGTCGGGCGTCCCGACCCGGTCCTCGGCGAGGTTCCCGTCGCCTACGTGGTGCTGTACCCGGATGCGACGACGACCACCGAGGACCTCCTCGAACACTGCCGACGGCACCTGATGCGCGCGAAGGTGCCCGAGCGGATCGACATCCTCGACGCGCTACCGAAGAACCCCGTCGGCAAGATCGACAAACCCTCGCTCAGGCGCACATTGCAACACGCCTGACCCCCTCCCTCGTCCTACCTCGACGCGAGCGCCCCTCGCGGTGATGAGCCCTGCCCACCTTCAGGAGTCACAATGGGATTCAAGACGGCAGACATGCCACCGGTCGACCCGGCCACCTACGACGACATGCCCTTCATGGAGCGCATGCGGGTGCTGGCGACCCACTGGGCCGAATACGGTTTCGGCAGCCCCAAACAGATGCACATGCTCTACGTGTACAAGCTGATCTTCTACGTTCTCGGCGGGGTGGCCGTCGTCGGACTCACCACTCCCGGACTGGGTTTCGCCGACCTCGCCGGCTGGTGGGGTGAGCCCATCGTCTACCAGAAGCTGATGGTGTGGACCATCCTGTTCGAGATCACCGGCTACGCGTCGTCCTCCGGACCGCTGGCGTTCAAGTTCAAGCCGTTCACCGGTGGCTGGCGCTACTGGACCCGCCGCGGCACCCTGCGGCTCCCACCCTGGCCGAAGGTGGTGCCGTTCACCCGCGGTGACCATCGCACCGTCGTCGACGTCGCGATCTACTTCGCACTCCTGGCCACCCTGCTGTTCCTGTTGCTCGGACCCGGCGTGACAACCGCTGCCCTCCCTGGAAGCGAAGTCGGGTTGCTTCCGCAGTGGGCGCTGCTGACCTACGTCGGCCTCATCGTCGTCAAGGGCCTGCGCGACCGCGTGGTCTTCCTGGCCGCGCGCTCGGAACAGTACGTCGCCGTCATGTTCTTCTTCGGCATCTTCAGCAACCACGTCGACATGATCCTGGCCGCCAAGATCGCGCTGGTCACCGTGTGGTTCGGTGCAGGTGTCTCCAAGTTCGGTCACCACTTCACCAACGTGATCCCGCCGATGCTCAGCAACACCCCCTGGATTACCTCGAAGCGGTTCAAGCGCTCGCTCTACCGCAACTTCCCGCAGGATCTGCGTCCGTCGAAGGTCAGCTGGTTCCTCGCCCATGTCTGCGGCACCGTCGTCGAACTCGTCGTCCCGCTGGTGCTGCTGTTCTCCACGAACACGACGATCACCTGGCTCGCCATCATCGGCATGGTCATGTTCCACATCTTCATCACCTCGACCTTCCCGCTGGCGGTCCCGCTCGAGTGGAACGTCTTCTACATGTTCGCCGCCGTCTGGCTCTTCGGCGGATTCCCCGTCGGCGCCGGCTACGGGGTGGGCGACGTGAGTTCCGTCTGGATCCTCGCGCCGATCCTCGTCGCCTTCCTGCTGTTCCCGATCCTCGGCAACCTGCGCCCCGACCTCGTCTCCTTCCTGCCGTCGATGCGGCAGTACGCCGGCAACTGGGCGTCGGCCCTGTGGGCCTTCCGCGGCGACGAGGCGGAGAACAAGCTCAACGAGAACCTCACCAAGTTCAACGACAATCAGATCGACCAGCTGAGTGGGGCGTTCGGCAAGGAGGTCGCCGAGATCTTCATGCAGAAGGCGGTCGCATGGCGCACCATGCACAGCCAGGGTCGCGGCCTGATGTCGCTGATGATGCGGCACCTCGACAAGCTCGAGAACTACCGCATCCGCGAAGGCGAGTTCACCTGCACCACCCTGGTGGGCTGGCAGTTCGGCGACGGTCACCTCCACAACGAGCAGACCATCAGCGCGGTGCAGGAGCGGTGCCGGTTCGAACCGGGAGAATGCGTCATCGTGTGGATCGAATCCCAGCCGATCCATCGGAAGACGCTGGAATACAAGGTGATCGACGCGGCACTCGGTGTCGTCGAGCGCGGTCACTATCACATCGAGGACGCGGTGTCGGCGCAGCCGTGGCTGCCCGACGGCCCGATCCCGCACACCGTCACCTGGCGGATGGCCGGCTACGAACCGGCCGGGACGGCCTACCTCCACCCGCAGGTCCGGCCCGATCGTGTCAAGGTTGGAGCATGACCGACGCGGTGATAGTCGGCAGCGGGCCCAACGGGCTCGCTGCCGCCGTCGTCCTCTCCTCCGAGGGCGTACGGGTACGAGTGCTCGAGGCAGCCGAGACGATCGGTGGCGGCACCCGCAGCAGCGAACTGACCCTGCCGGGCCTGCTCCACGACGAATGCAGCGGCTTCCACCCGCTGGCCGTGGACACACCCTTCAGCCGGCAGTACGACCTCGCGGAACACGGTCTGATCTGGTCGTGGCCCGAGGTGCAGTACGCCCACCCGCTCGATGGCGGACGTGGTGGCGCGGCCTACCGATCCGTGGACGACACCGCCACGGAACTCGGGACCGACGGGGCCAGGTGGCGCCGGATCTTCGGCGCGCTGACCGAACGATTCGGCGGCATCACCGAGGATTTCCTGCGCCCGATGCTGCACGTACCCGTCCATCCGGTGCTGCTCGCCGGATTCGGGATGTTCGCCGCGATGCCCGCCGACGTGCTCGCGCGCGCCTGGTCCACACCCGAGGCGCGCGCCCTGTTCGGTGGGGTGGCGGCCCACGCCCTGCGGCCCTTCGGCTCGCCGATGTCCTCGGCCATCGGCGTCGCGCTGGGGACGGCCGCGCACGCCTACGGGTGGCCGGTCGCGCAGGGCGGATCGCGCGCCATCGCCGCAGCGATGGCGTCACTGATCGAGAAGAACGGCGGCACCGTCGAAACCGGGGTGCGCGTGGAGTCCCTCGACGAACTCGGCAACCCCGATCTGGTGCTCCTTGACACCTCACCCGCCGACGCCGTACGGATCGTCGGCGACAGGCTGCCCCGCCGCACCGCCCGCGCCTACCATCGGTACAAGCACGGGCCCGGCGCGTTCAAGGTCGAGTACGCCGTCGAGGGCACCGTGCCCTGGCAGCACGAACCGTCCCGCCGCGCCGGCACCGTCCACGTCTGCGGTTCGTACGCCGAGACGGCGGCAGCCGAACGCCAGGTGAACCGGGGGGTCATGCCCGATCGGCCCTACGTCCTGGTCGGCCAGCAGTTCCTCGCCGATCCGTCGCGCTCCGCCGGGAATCTGAACCCGCTCTACACCTACGCGCACGTCCCGCACGGGTACACCGGCGACGCGACCGAGCTGATCACCGCCCAGATCGAACGGTTCGCCCCGGGCTTCCGCGACACGATCCGTGCCGTGCACGTGCGGACGACGACCGAGATGTCCGTCCACAACGCGAACTACGTGGGCGGCGACATCGTCACCGGAGCCAACAGCGCGGTGCAGCTCGTGCTCCGGCCCCGCCCGGCACTGGACCCGTACGCGACCGGCGTTCCGGGCGTGTACCTGTGCTCGGCGGCGACTCCGCCGGGTGCCGGGGCGCACGGCATGTGCGGGTATCACGCCGCCCGGTCGGCGTTGGCGTACCTGCAGACCTGAGGTGATTTTCCGGGGTGAATGTGCGGTGAAGGGCCTGCGTGGCGCGCGAAACTTCGCATACGGAAATAACATTCTCCCGATATGCACTTCCCCCGGTGCTGAAGGAGCCCCCGTGACCGCAACCACCCCCCACCCTGCCCGGAACGCGCCGCGTGAAGACGACGGTTACTTCGGCCCCGGCTCCGTCTCGTGGAAGGTGTACGCCGATCCGTCCTCTCGCGTCGCCGGCATGGCGGGTCTGCTGCTGCAGGCACTCAACCCCGGCATGATGCGACTGTTCGAGCACGCGTCGGCCGCGTACGTCGATCCGAAGGGGCGGGACGAGCGCACCGGCCGCTATCTCGACACTGTCATGTTCGGCGACAAGGCCCACGCCGACGCCGCCGCAGCCTCGGTGCGCCGCATGCACGCGCACGCCGTCTGGGACGACCCGCACACCGGCACCACGCTGCGTGCCGACGAGCCCGCATGGATCGACTGGACCCACAACGCCCTCGCGTTCGCGCTGCTGCGCGGTGCGGAAGCCTTCGGCCTCGACCTGACCCCGGCCGAGCAGGACAAGTTCGTCGTCGAACAGCACATCGCCGCAGAACTCGTCGGCGCGGACCCGGCCCGCCTGCCCGCTACCCGGGCCGACCTCGAGGCGTACGTCGACGAGCAGCGCCACTGGTTGTCGCTGTCGCTCGCGGCCGCCGAGGTGACGCACGCGCTCCGCAAGCCGAACCTGTGGGGCAATCCGGTGAAGGTGTTCACCTTCGTCGTCGTGCAGGACGGCATGCTGTCGCTGCTGCCGGAGTGGGCGCGCCTGATGTACGGAATCGAGGGGCGCCCGATGAACCTGCGCGCCGCGGCACGCACCACCAAGCGGCTCATCGGCATCGCTCGTAAGAACGAGTCGTACGACAAGATGGTCGCCGAGATCACCACGCGCATCGACGAGACTCCCTACCGCAAGGTGCGTGCGCGCAAGGCCTGACCCTCTCTCAGAAGGAGGGATTCGGCCGGACGAACCGTTCGTCGATGTCGGCGATCGATCGGGCGCCGGTCAATGCCATGGTGAGGTCGAACTCGGCGATCACGTTGCGGATCACCTCCTCGACACCCTGTCGACCTGCGATCGCCAATCCGTACATGTAGGGCCGGCCGAGCAGCACGGCGTCCGCGCCGAGCGCGAGCGCGACGAAGACGTCGGCACCGCTTCGGATCCCGCTGTCCAGCAGCACGGTCGGCTCCCGGCCGATCGCGGCACGGATGTCGAGCAGGGCATCGAGCGAGGCGATCGATCCGTCGACCTGGCGTCCACCGTGGTTCGACACGACGAGGGCATCGACGCCGAGGTCCACCGCGCGACGCGCATCATCGGGGTGCAGAATTCCCTTGAGCACGATGGGAAGTCGCGTCCGCTCCCGCAACGTGGCCAGAGGCTTCCAGCTCAGTCCCGGATTGGAGTAGATGTCGAGGAAGATCTCAGCGGCGGCGCGCGGCACGGGGGAGCGGAGGTTGTCGAGGAATCGGCCCGGATGGTTGCGGGTCATCGACAGCAGCGTGCGGATCGCGCCGAGCGTGACGTCGGGTCGCTCCCTCACCGTCTCGCGGGCGGCGTCGATCCGCTGCCGGACGATGTCGAGGAAGCGGGGATCCGAGGTGTACTGGGCGATGCCCTCACCGCGTGCGAACGGCAGCGACCCGAGATTCAGGTCCTGCGGACGCCATCCCAGCATCGTCGTGTCGAGGGTGACGACGACGGCCTCGGCGCCGACTGCTTCGGCGCGTCGCAGCAGGCTGTCGACGAGATCCTCGTCGGAACTCCAGTACAGCTGGAACCAGCGGGACGCGGAGCCCATCGCGCCAGCACAGTCCTCCATGGAATTGCAGCCCTGATTGGAGAAGATGTACGGCACGCCGGTCGCGGCGGCCGCCCGCGCGATCGCCAGGTCGCTGTCGGCAGCCATCAACGCTCCCGCCCCGATCGGGGCCAGCAACAGCGGCGAGGAGAGCGACGTGCCCGCCACGGTCGTACGCAGGTCGCGTTCGGTGACACCGTGGGCCATGCGCGGGACGATCGCCCATCGGTCGAACGCGCGCCGATTGTTGCGCATCGTGCGTCCCTCGCCGGCGCCGCCCGCGACATATGCCCAGGCCCGCTTCGAACTCGCACGCCGCGCGGCGCGTTCGAGGTCGCCGAAGGACGTCGGAACGGCCGGACTCCGGCCCAGCGCTCCGTTGCGGTACACGACCCCCTGGCGTTCCCGGCCGGGGCCGGCGGGTGCAGATGCGGCAGTTTCGGTCACGAGTGAGTTCCCCTCTCGAGCGGTGGCGCTTGTCGATCCTTCCTCACGAACCCGGTCGAGTGAACCGGTTACCGGTGTCGAGTTCGGAATCGATGCGGTGGATCCGGCGGCGGGCGTACCGTCGGATCCATGACCGAGGACGGCCAGGTTGCACCGTGGGACGACATCTACCGGGGCGTCGCCGAAGGGTTTTCGGGCCCCGTACCGTGGAACATCGGCGAACCCCAGCCCGAGATCGCCCGATTGATCGACGAGGGCGGATTCCGCAGCGACGTGCTCGACGCGGGCTGCGGACATGCCGAGACCTCCCTCCATCTCGCGGCACAGGGGTACACGGTGGTCGGTCTCGACCTGTCGCCGACCGCCATCGAAGCCGCTCGGGCCGCGGCGACGGAGCGGGGCCTGACTACCGCGACCTTCCAGGTCGCCGATATCACGTCGTTCACGGGGTTCGACGGCCGGTTCGCGACGATCGTCGACAGCACCCTGTTCCATTCGCTGCCCGTGGACCGGCGCCGCGCCTACCTGAGCGCCGTCACCCGTGCCGCTGCTCCGAGCGCGTCCTTCTTCGTCCTCGCCTTCTCGAAGGACGCCTTTCCGGAAGAGGGTCAGGGACCGAATCCGGTGACGGACGACGAGTTGCGCGACGCGGTCGCCGAGTTCTGGACCGTCGACGACGTGCGGCCGGCATTCATCCACGCGTTTCTCGGCGACGAGGATGCTGCCGCGTGGCAGCGGGACGACAAGGGCCGCTCGATGCTCCCGGCCTGGTTGCTGTCGGCCCACCGCGGTTGAGGGTGCACGCGGAAATTCGATTGCATTGCCGGGGTGCGAAGTTCACCATCGGATCTGTCGGAGCGGACCACCCGCGCCTCGTCATGATCCAGGAGTCACCGTGCACCCCGATGTCTCACCCGGAACCGATCCGCTGGTCGAGTACGGCTGGTCCGAACAGATCGCGGAACGGTTCGCGGACAACGACATCCAGGGAACTCCCGGCCGGATCGTGCGGGTCGGTCGCGGTCACGGTGACGCCGTGACCTCCGCCGGTCCGCTGCGGGTGCGGACGGCAGGCCACCATGTCTGTACCGGCGACTGGGTGATCGTGCGCGAACCGCCCACCGAAGGCGACACGATCGGCACCGTCTGTGCGGTGCTGCGGCGTACCGGCGCGATCCGTCGTGCTGACGCGTCGGGTCGTTCGGAGGAGCAGGTTCTCGCCACCAACGTCGACACCGTCGTGGTCACGGTCGCGGCCGACACCCTCGATGTCGGTCGCATGGAACGTCTGCTGGCGCTGGCCTGGGACAGCGGCGCGCAACCGGTGGTCGCCCTGACGAAGGTCGACCTCGCGACCGAAGCGGTATTCGAGCAGGTCGCCGTGCTCACACCCGGAGCGAGCGTGGTCGAGGTCTGCGCACCGGACCGATCCGGATTGAGCGAACTGCGCACGCTGCTCCACGGCACCGTCGTGTTCGTCGGAGCGTCCGGCGCCGGGAAGTCGACACTGGTCAACGCGCTGTGCGGTCGCGACATCCAGGCGACGGCACCGGTTCGGCAGGCGGACGGCAAGGGCCGGCACACCACGACCGATCGGGAGATGTTCCCTCTGGGTGGGGGCGTGACCCTCATCGACACTCCGGGGTTACGGGGCGTCGGGATGTGGGACGCCGGTGCCGGCATCGCTTCCGCCTTTCCCGAGATCGACGAGCTTGTGCGGTACTGCCGCTTCGCGGACTGTGCGCATGAGACCGAACCGGGATGCGCGGTTCGTGCCGCCGTCGACCGCGGCGACCTCGATGCCCGGCGAGTGGAGAGTCATCGCAAACTGCGGCGTGAGAACGAATGGATCGCGGCGCGGTCCGATGCCCGATTGCGGCACGAGCGGACCCGGGAGATCAAGGTGATGAGCCGCGCGATCCGGGCGTACTACCGCGACCGCTGAGGGTTTTCGGCGCGGCATACAGGGCGGTCGGTACTCCTCCGCGTAGTTCGCGCGGTGAACCGGGGCTCGCTACTGCAACACGCCGCGTCGACCCCGTTTCGACGCGCTGATCATGGAAGACCCGACCGAATGGTCGGGGCCTTCGACCTGCGCGAACATACCGGTCGGTACTTCCTGCTCGCGTCCGTCGCATTGTGAACGCGGACGGTCTCGGCGGGCGTGCAGCTGCGCGTTATCGAGGTGTGTCGTCGGACACGAAATGATTACGACCCAGCTCGGGGGTGTACTTCTCCTGGGTCGAACCGAACCGGTCTGTTCTCGAGGGGGCGACCCATCGCGGCCTCGATTCGATCATCTGTGGGACAAACCTTCGGCGCGTGCCGTCGTGTCCTCGAAGGTATTGCTGCACAACTAATTCGATGAGATCGCAGCGATCCTCGGTGGACGAGGGACGGGATCGGCCGGGTGCTGTGGCGACGGGTTCTCGCTGGGCCGGCCGAATGCGGGCGCCGCAATGATCGACTTTCGAGTATGGCGCGCATGACTTTCTCGGGTTCAGATGGCGTCGGCCACGATCGCTTGAAAACCTCTCGACCTGCGACGTTACCTGGTTGTGACCTGATGGTCGCGTGTTGGCCCTCCGTGCGGTGGTAACGATCCCGCCGGTGATGCCCGCGACCCCGTTCGAAGGCCGAACCAGCTTCGGCGAATCTTGGAGCACGACCCTTGTCCGTTTCATCATTGCGCCGTTTCCGTGCCGCGGTCGCCGCGGCGGCCGTCCTCACCGCCGCGCTCGGCGTCGGTACCTCCGCCGCCCATGCCGACACCGCACCCACCGCCCCCACCCAGACCCGTTTCCAGGAGCCCCGCGACCTGCTCCGGGCGCTCGACTTCGACGCCCTGGCCGCCGACGGCTGGACCGTGACGGACGACGAGGAGGCCGACTCCGCAGAGGCGACCGAGGTGGTCGAACTCGTCGCCGAGACGACTCCTGCGCCGCTCCCCGCCGTCACACCCGAGGAACTGACCCGCATCGTGCCGGGCATCCCGGCGGAGAAGGTCGAGCAGTTCATCGCGCCGCTGAACGATGCGATGGCGCGCAGCGGCATCGACAACCCGGTCCGTCAGGCGGCGTTCATCGCCCAGCTGGCCGTCGAATCGGACTCCTTCCGCACCTTCGAGGAGTACGCGTCCGGTCGCGCATACGAGGGTCGCGCCGATCTCGGAAACACCCATCCCGGCGACGGTGAGCGCTACAAGGGTCGCGGCGCGATCCAGATCACGGGCCGCCACAACTATGAGAAGGTCAGCGAGCACATCGGCGTCGACTTCGTCGCGCACCCCGAGCTGCTCGCCGCGCCGGAGAACGCCTTCACCACCGCCGCCTGGTACTGGACGTCGCGCAACCTCAACGAGATCGCGGACACCGCAGGGATCGTCCGTGTGTCCGAGCTGGTCAACGGCGGTCACCATGCCCTCGGTCGCCGCATCGACGAGTTCGAGCGTGGTCTGGACGTGCTGCTCCAGCCTTAAGCCCGACACGGTCGCACCGGGCCGATGAGTTCGGGGTGCGCCGGCGGTCTATCGGAGCATGAGAACACTGATCTACGACTTCGGCGTGTCCCTCGACGGTTACATCAACGACCGCGACGGCAATATCGACTGGACCGACCCCGACGACGAACTGCACCAGTTCCACAACGACCGGTTCCGCCGGCTCGAGCTCTCGTTGCACGGCCGGCGGATGTACGAGCTGATGGCCGAGTACTGGCCGCACCTGCCCGAGGACGCCTCGCCCATCGAACGCGACTTCGCCGAGTTGTGGACGACCACGCCCAAGGTCGTCTTCTCCCGCACCCTCACCGAGGTCCACTGGAACAGTCGCCTCGTCAGCGACGACGCGGTGGAGGAGGTGCGCAGGCTCAAGGCCGAGGGAGACGGCGTCATGGAGGTCGGTGGGGCGAACCTCGCCGCGTCGCTGATCCCACACGGTCTCATCGACGAGTACCAGGTGTTCGTCTCACCCGTCCTGCTCGGTGGTGGCACACCGATGTTCCCGCCCCTGGAGAAGCGCGTGGATCTGCGCCTGGTCGAGACCCGACAGTTCACCACCGCCGTGATGCTGCGCTACCTCGCCGACTGAGGGCTGCAGGCCAGATCAGAAGAGCTCCGGCGTCACCGGCGGGACGTCGTCGAGGAACGCCGTCACCATCGGCGCCAGCACGTCCGCCTCTCCGGAGATTCCCAGGTGTGACATCGCGGGCAGGATCATCAGGCGTGCCCGGGGGATCTTCTGCAGCATCCCCGTCGTCGCTGCTTCCTCGTCGCCACCGCCGAGCAACCGGAACATCGTTACCGCATGTTCCGGTTTCACGCCGTCCGCGTCGCCGACGATCACCATCGTGTTCGCAGTGATCGACCGCATCTGTTCGTCCGTGATCTGCTGGTCCTCGATGTTGAGGACCTTCATCTTGTCGACGTAGGCGGCGAACGCCGCGGGATCGGGCGTGTGCTCCGTGAACGACTTCTCGACCGAGGAACCGGCGAACACCTCGGCATCGAGATGTCCGACGCCCTCGAGCACCGACGCGTACCAACCGTCCTGCCGGTAGGTGGCCGACAACGTGACGAGCTTTCCGACGAGGTCCGGATGGCGGAGCGCCACCTGCAACGCCACCCCGCCGCCCTGCGAATAACCCATCACGTCCGCACGCTCGACGTTCAGAGCCCGCAGCAACTCCGCCGCATCGTCGCCGAACTGCTCGTACGACATCGGACGATCGGTGTCCCGGGTGCGACCGTGCCCCTGCTGATCGAAGACGATCACCGGGCGCCGTTCGGCGAAGGCGGTCACCCAGGACGGCATCGATTCGGTGCTCATGAACGCGCCGGGAATCAGCAGCAAGGGCAGCGGAGCGGACCCGCCGAGTTCGCCGTGCACCTCGAAGTACAGACTCAGGCCGTTGATGGCCAGATGCCCGCTGCGCGAGGGTGTCGAGTCCGCCATGTCACCCGGCCCTCACTGCGCGCCGGTGCCGGGACCGTAGAGCCGCGCCACGTCGGGGGAGTCGAGCCACCCCGAATAGGTCGGCGACTGCGGCCAGCCCTCGGGCGAGTCCTGCCATTCCTCCTGACGGCCCCACGGAAGAAGGTCGATCAGCGCGAAGGTGTAGCTGAGCTGTTCGGTGCCCCGGCCCGTGGTGTGCCAGGTGCGGTAGACCTTGTCGCCGTCGCGCAGGAACACGTTGACCGCGAACCCTCCACCGGGAGGTGCGTCGACGTCGGCGCCGAACGAACTCTCCGACGACGAGTACCACTCCATCGTGTTGCCCACCTTCGCCTTGTAGGCGAGGGCTTCGTCGATCGGCCCGTTGGTGACGATGACCATGCGGGCGTCGTAGTTGTCGAGGATGCCGAGTCGGGTCCACTGCGTCGTGAGACTCGTGCATCCACCGCACTGCCATTCGGCACCGTCGGACCACATGTGGTGATAGGTGATGAGCTGCGAGCGGCCCTGGAACACATCGACGAGCCGGATCGGACCGTCGGCGCCGATCAGCGTGTAGTCGGGTAGTTCGATCATCGGCAGCCGGCGGCGCTGCGCTGCGATGGCGTCGAGTTCGCGAGTGGCGGCCTTCTCCCGTCGCCGTAGGTCGTCGAGCGCCGACCGCCATGTCTGCTCGTCGACGATCGGAGGAAGGGCGCGGGTGGTCTGCTGGGTCATGACGTCTCCCGGAGTCGGACGGATCCGTTCACGAATGTTGACCGGGGCAGGAGCCGGAAATCATCGTGGGCGCGGCCACGAGTCCGAACGCCGGAGTGGAGCACGCCCCCCGTACCGGCCGGTATGTAGTGTCGTCGCGTGTCTCCTGATCCGTCTGTGGCCGACCTGATCGCCGGCGCGTGCAAGGTGCTGCGCGCCTACAAGCACGACGAGGTCGCCGACCGCGCCGAACGCAAACTCGCCGACACCGGCCGGCCGGCGTCGATCGTGGTGGTGGGGGAGATCAAGCGCGGCAAGAGTCTGCTGGTCAGCGCTCTCATCGGCCGCGACGGCGCCGCTCTCGACGACGTCGAGCACTCGACCGCCGTCGCAACCCGTTTCGTCACCGCCACCGACGATTTCCCGGAGGGCACCGCCGAATTGGTGTTCCCCGACGGGCGCCGGCGCATCGACCACGCCGAGCTGGGGGAGTGGATCACCACCGGCGGCCGCTACGTCCAGGACCCGACCGTCGAGGCGCTGCCGGTCGCGGCGGTCGTGCCGATCGCCTCGGACAAGCTCACGAACGCGTCGGTCGTCGACACTCCCGGCATCGGCGGCCTCGACCCCCGGCACGCCGCGATGGCCGCTCACTCCGCCGATCGGGCCGCCGTGCTCGTGCTGGTGTGCGACGCGTCGACCCCTCTGACCGAACCGGAGATGCGGTTCCTGCGCGAGAGCGCCACCGGGGTGGAGAACGTGCTGGTGGTGGTCACCAAGACCGACAAGAACCTCACCCGCTGGGAACAGATCGTCGCGGAGAACCGCCGCGCCGTCGCGGAACACGTCGGCCGCGACATCCCCGTCGTCGCCGTCTCGAGCGTGCGTGCCCTGGCCGCGACCGCCCTACCACGCTCCCCGGTGCGCGAGCGCAGCCTCGCCTGCTCCGGGCTCCCCGGACTGTGGGGGATGCTCGACGAGCGGGTCGCCGCCGCACGGCACCGTCCCGAAGCCGACGCGCTGCGCGTCGCCCTCGACGGGTTGCGCCGCATCGAAACCGGAATCAGCGACGAACTCTCCGTCGTCCGCGACGGCGAATCCGCGATCCCGGACCTGACCGCCGAGATGGAACGGCTCGAGGGCCTCAAGGACGAGGCGCAGCAATGGGAACAGCACCTGCAGCGCGACCTCACTCTCGCGCGGCAACGGGCGATCACCCGTCTCGACGAGGAGCTCGCCCGCGTGCGCGAGGACTGGACGACGCGCATCAACAAGTCGTCGATGCAGGTGCTGCGGCGCTCCCCGCAGGTGTTCACCGCCCAGATCCAGGCCGACCTGCTCGACGCGATGGCCACCACCGCGCAGGTGTTCCTCGACGACCTCGAGAAGATCGTCACCGACCTGTTCGACGACCCGCAGCAGTGGGAGCACATCCGCGAGATCACCCTCGAGGCGCTGCAGACCGATCCATTGGTGACCGGGGAGGTGGGCTCGAAACGCCAAGGGCTGCTGGATCCGAGCGTGCTGACGATGGGCATGATCGGCACCACCATGCTCGGCGCGGTGATCGGGGCCGGTGCCATCGCCGGCGTCGCCTGGGTGGCGATCAATCTCGGGTTCAAGGCGATGCGCACCGGCAAGACGAACCTGCTGACCTGGCTGCGCGAGACCCTCGCGACCGTGCGGACCGTCACCACCCGCATGCTCGAGGCCGCGATGGCCACCACCCGCCCGGAGATCGTGCTGCGTCGCCGCAAACACCTCCAGGACCGGATCACCGAGTTGCAGAAGCGTATCGACGAGGCCAAGCGCGCCGCGCAGGCGGACGCCGCGACCCGCACCGCGAACATCGAACGACTGGAGAAGAACCTGCGCATCACCCGCGCCCGCATCACCCCGATCGATACGGCTCTGAGGGGAGGTGCCACATGAGCGCCCCGCACATCCCACCGCAGACCGGGGCACCCGATCCGGTGCACCAGCGCATCGACGCGGCCCTGCACCAACTTGCCGCGCTCGGCGGTGATCTCGTCGCACACGCCAACCGTATCGGCGCGATCCTGTGGTCACCGCCGCGCATCGTCGTCGTCGGGCGGCTCAAGGCCGGCAAATCCACCCTGGTGAACGCGCTGATCGGCGCGCCGGTCGCCGAGACCGCGGCGCTCGAGGCCACCAATGTCGTCACCGTCTACGAGAACGGTGCGCCCTCCCGCGCCGACGTGGTGTCCACCGATGGCACCCGCCGACCCGTGCCGCTGGCACTCGGCACCACCGTCGACCTCGACGTCCCGCCGGAGCAGGTCGCGTACGTGCACCGCTACCTGCCCTCCCATGCGCTGAGCACGATCACCCTCGTCGACACCCCCGGCCTGGCGACGCTGACCGTCACCAATGCCGCCGCCACCGAGCGCGCATTGATCGACGGGTTCGAGCAGACCCGCTCGGCGTCCGTCGACGCCGACGCGGCGGTGTTCCTGTTCGACTCGATGCCGCGCACCGACGAGGTCGAATTCCTGCAGCGCCTCGGCTTCACTCCGCTGAACACACTCGGAGTGCTCTCGCGCGCAGACGGTTTCGGCCGCGGGGTGCTCGGCAACCGCGATCCGCTCGGACACGCCGCCGAACATGCGAACGTGCTCGCGCGGCGGTTGGCGGGACAGGTCGGCACGGTGGTGCCGGTCGCCGGGTTGCTCGCGCAGACCTCCCACACCGGTGCGTTCACCGACGCCGACGCCCGCGCGCTCGCGGCGCTCGACCCACTGGCCCCGTTGGAGCTGTTCGATCTGCTCGACGCCGATCCGGCCGCGCTGCCGGTGCCACGCGACCAGGTGTGGCGACTGCTGGAGCTGATCGGGGAGTACGGGCTCGTGCACGCCCGCGCGCAGGCAACGGGTGGGGCGCACCAGGTCAACCAGTGGTTGTCCGGGGTGTCCGGCGTCCATCCGCTGCGAGCGGTGCTCGAACAGTCGTTGCGTCGCTTCGCGGTGCTGCACCGCGCCGGCCGGATCCTCGCCGAACTCGACGCCCTCGTCTATTCGCATCCGGCGCGCGACGCCATCCGGCAGATCGTCTCGGCGCTGCGCACTGACCCGGCGCTGGTGCCGGTGGAGTTGTTGCGGGCGTTGCGATCTCTGCTGCAGGCCGACCCGAGCGCCCCGGCGGTCGACGAACTGGTCCAGGTGCTGCGCGGCGGCACGATCGCCGAGGCGTTGGGGCTGGAGCCGACGGCGTCACCCGAGCAGATCCGAGCGATGGCGCAACAGAAGCTTGTCGCGGTGCAGGCGCAGAGCGTGTCGACGCGGTCGGCGGCGGAGGACACGGCGCTGACAGCGCTTACGCACGCCTATACGGTGATCGTCCGCGGACACTGACCCGGTCGGCGGGTTACGCGCCGAGATCGGGCTCGTCGACGTTGTCGGTGAAGCCGAACGAGGCTGCCTCGTCGTCGGATGAAGCCTCGCCGTTGTCGTCGTCGACAAGGCCGGGGTCGATTCCACCAGCGCTGTCGAGGTCGGCATCGGGGTCGAGGGCAGGATCGAGGTCGACAGAGTCGACGGTGACCGTCTCCGGAACGATCTCGTCGTCGTCCGGGACCAACGAGATATCGACCGCGGCAGTGCCGGGGTCGGTGGCGATGTCGAGCGCGCGCTCCCAGACCTGATCGGGCAGTTCCGGTAGGTCGGCGAGCACATCGATACCGAGCAGCTCCCCCAGTGAGGGCAGCGGATCGGTCTCATCGCTTGTCATGGGCTCTTCCTTCTTCCCCCGTTGTCCGTCGTCGTCAGGTTGGAGTCGTGTGGGCCCCGGAATGTTCCTGCCTCGTCCCAATCTACCGGTCAGGGATCGAGACCGGCGGGATCGAGGCGGGTGGGATCGAGCAGTTCGACGAGTTGTGCTCGCCCCCGGTTGATGCGGGTCTTGACCGTCGCGACCGGCACGTTCTGATGCTCGGCGATCTCGGCGTAACTCATCTGGGCGTATTCGCGGAGCACCACCGCGACCCGGAACTGTTCCGGGAGTTGAGCGAGGGCGTGACGCACCGCGTCGGTGTCGACGACGCGATCGGCCGGTCCCGGCACCGTGGAGGCCCGACCGAGGTCGATCTCGTCGTCGGGGATCTCGCGGCGCTTGCGTACGATCGCCAGCGCGGCGTTGCTCGCGATGCGATAGAGCCAGGAGCCGAACCGGGAGGTGCCCCGGAACTTGTCGAGGTTCTGCCAGGCGGCGATCAGGGCGTCCTGCAGGGCGTCCTCGGCGTCGTGGCGGTTACCGGTGATCTGCACACATACCGCCCACACCTGGGTGCGCGACGGTTCCACCAGTGCGGCGAACGCGGCCCGGTCGCCGGACCGGCACCGCTCGATCAACTCGGTCTCGTTCATGGCACCCCCATCTGTACGCGGAGTAACCTACCCGGCCGCGTCGCGCAGCGGTCCGGTGACCGTCATCGGTGGCGCGCACCGACGGTCACCGGACCGCGAGGGAGGTCAGTTCTCGCCCAGGCCCATCTCCTCGGCGCGGACGAACTTGACGTACTGCGTCGCGACGCGCTGCGGCACGGTGCGCAGGGTGTCGGAATCGGGGTTCTCGTTGCCGATCGAGCGGAAGCCGGACAGTTCGGCCATGTAGCGGCCGTAGGTCATCAGGCACGCGGCGGCTCGGCCTTCGGCGACGTCGCCCGACCAACAGGTGGTGTTCGGGAGGCTTTGCGTCAGCGAGGGATCCTCGACGAGGTCCGGATAGGTCTCCGCCGTGTGTTCAGCGAACGCGTCCTTCAGGACCTCGGCCTCGTCCGGGCCGGCGGTGCGATAGACGACGCTGTTGACCTTCGCGACACGGTCGGTGCCGGTCTGTTCGAACACCACCTCGGTGTCGGCCGGAGCGGAGTCGTAGTGCAACCAGCCGTCGGGTCCGTAGACCGCCATGTCGGAGTTACGCGAGTACTCGCTGTCGACGAATCCCACGGCCCGAGCCATCACCTTGTCCAGATCGATGGGCAGCGAGGCGATCTCGTCGGTGGGGGTGGCCGGGAACCGGTCGAGCAGTTCGATCTGCTGCTGCACGCCGCGCGTCGCGGTATCGGTGATCCACTCGATCCCATCGCTGTCGTCGCCGCTGTAGGTGTAGACGACGAACATGCCGCGTGTGGTGAGCGTGCTCAGGGAGGTGGTGGCCAGTTCCGGCCAGGAGTAGGTGGTGGCCAGTGTGTCGGGCAGTGCCGGCAGCGATATCGGGGTTTCCGGACCGGTGGCGAACGGACCGTCCGCGGGTGCGAGCTTGTACTCGTACAGGGCCTGCGCGGCGCCGGCGGCGTCCTCGGGGGTGGGGAATCGCCAGACACTGACACCGAACTCGCGGCTGTCGTCGTCGGTGCTCCGGAAGCTGGTGAAGGCATTGATGATCGAGAATTCTTTCAGGATCTCGTTCTCGCTGCCGGAGAAGATGTTGCCCGTGCCGCCGAGGAACACCCCGTTGGTCGATCCGCCGACGGTGAGGGCCGGGTCGATTGTGTGCGGGTGGATGACGAACTCGGCGAGTCGCTGGCCTTCCACCGCAGGACCGAAGTCCTCGGCCGCCATGCCCAGCGCGACGAAATCGCGCGGCTGGGTGTTGTAGTCGCCGGTATCGAGCGAGTCGAGATCGACACCGGCAGAGGTCTGTTCGGTCGTGGTGGTCTCGTCGACGACGGTGGCGTCGCTGTCGGACGCGCAACCGGCCACGGTGACGACGGTGACGGCCGCCAGGGCCAGGGCGAGACGGCCTGTTCGAGGGATGTGCATGAGAAGAGGACTCCTGAAGAGGAAGGTATGGGAGAAAGGCAGGTCAGGCGTTCCAACCGAGTTCGGCGAGCAGTGCTTCGCCGCGCTCCGTCGTCGTCGAGAACTGCGCGACGAGGCCGGTGGACTTGTCGATGACGGTGAAGTACGAGTTGCCGCCCGGCGGGTGGTCGTAGTCGGCGATGCGCGTGCCGTCCGCCGAGACGATCCTGGTGTTGTCGTTCTTGGCGTCGCGGAGCCGGATGAAGTTCGAGCGTGCGTACTGATCGTCCCGGTACGCCGACACGGATTCGTAGTCGGTGGGCTCCATGCCCAGCGCCTTCCCGAGGTTGGAATTGGGGCTGATCTGGCACCGGACCTGCATGGCACCTTCCGAGGAGAAGCCGGACTTCTCGCACGAACTCGACCCGGTGAGCAACTTGGTCGGCAGCAGTTCCACCACCTCGTCGGTGCTTTCGCTGCGATAGACCGAATCCGACGTCGCCGGAGGCGGTGCGCCGGTGTCCGACCTGTCCTCGGCCACAGCGGGGGCGGCCGCGGCGCCGGCCGACGCTCCGTCGTCCGCGTCCCCACGGGTCAGGCCGAAGACCGCCCCGGCGGCGACGAGCACCGCCAGCACGGCGCCTCCGGCGATGAGCAGGGGCCGAGACGGTCGTGACCGCTCCACGTCGCGCGCCGGTGCCGGGTTCGGTTGTGCCGCCGGGGTACCCGGGCGCGGAACACCGGCTCGCGGTGCTGCGGGGCTGGGAGCATCCGGTCGCAGCACCTCGGTGTCGAGGTCCGCGGCGGGTTCGGTGGTGCGTCCGCCGGCGACGAACCCGGCCGCGCCCTTGGCCACGACGGTCTTCGGGTCGTCGAGGGTGGCGATGGGTCCGAGTTCGGACAGCCGCCGATGCACGTACGGGATCCGTGAGGAGCCGCCGGTCAGATACAGCGCCTGCAGACTCGACCGGTCCACCCCGGCATCGCGCAGCACCTGGGCGGCGAGCTGCACGCCACGGGTGATCTGCGGTTCGATGAGCTGCTCGAACTCGTCGCGGGTGATGGTGAAGGTCAGATCCGCGCCGTTGCCGGTGACCCGGATCGTCGCCGAGGGATGTTCGGATAGCAGTTCCTTGGCGCGGCGGATCTGATCGTCGAGGGTGCGTCGGGCATCGAGCCCGTCCGGGGTGCGCAACCACGCCGCGAGATCCGGATCGTCGTCGCGCAGGCGTTCGTCGACCCAGCGGGCGACGGTGGCGTCGAGGTTCTTGCCGCCGAGGGTGTTGTCGCCGCCGGCCCGGACGACCTCGAAGGTCCATTCGCTCGTCGCGGTGAGTACGGCGATGTCGAGGGTGCCGCCGCCGAAGTCGAACACCGCGATCGTCGAGCCCTTGACGATCTTCGCATCGTGCTGACGTGAATAGTAGAACGCGGCGGCGCGGGGTTCGGAGATCAGCGAGACGCTGCCGCCGAGACCGGCCAGGGACGCGGCGTGCCGCAGCACGTCGAGTTCGCGCTGGGACCAGGCCTCGGGGTGGGTGAGCACGACCTCCGCCGGAGGGTGGTTGTTGTGCCGGGGGAGCGCCTGGTTGTAGACGGTGCGCAGGACCGAGGCGATGGTGTGGGCGACGGGGACGTCCTGGCCGCGGACCATCACCGACCCGACGGCCACGTGGGTCTTGGGGTAGGCGACGAAGCCGGCCGGATCCACGGTGGCCTGGTTGATGGCCACGTCGCCGGTGGTGATCGCCCCGGTGTGGTCGACGTACACCGAGGACGGCATGAGGTTGGAGGTGTGGGTCAGCGGCAGTGATTCGACCCGGTCCGGGCCGATCCGGTGTGCCGCCGACGTGTTGGACGTGCCGAAATCGACCGCCAGAACCCAGCTCATCTCGATCGTGCCTCTCGAATGCGAACCCACAAAACCTGCATGGACGGTGCGATGACCGTCGCGGACTCTATAGCGGCGAACGGTCGTCGCCCGGTGGCGGGTGTCACGACGCCCCCGGAGTGGGGCACTGCGCCGGCGGAACCTGCACCCGCACCTCGACATAGCGCAGGATCTGCCCCTCGTGACACCAGCCGGGCCGGATCATCGCGACGACCAGGTTCTCCTCCGCCGGTGCCGCTGCCGGCGTCACCGCCACTGCACGGTGACGGCTCGGATCGAACCGTGTCCCGGGCGCGACGGCCAGACGTTCGACTCCCAGATCGGCGAGTCGTGCGGTCGCGGCGGCGCGCTCGGGCCCGTCCGCCGCGACGTCCGCCGCCGCGATCAGTTCGTCGATCCGCTCACGCATCTGCGGTGACATCACCTGCTTGCCCTTCGTCTCGGACCGGTCGGAGTGGGCCTCAGACCAGATCGGAACCGGCGTCGGTCGACTCGGAACCGTTGTCGAAGGCCGAGACGTCGACGTAGTCGTCGGCGATGCCGTCGCCGTCGTAGTCCACCGCTCCGGAGTGCAGGTCCACCACCACATCGACCTCGCCGTCACCGTCCTCGTCGAAGACGGCCAGATCGAGCCGGCCGTCACCGTCGAGATCACCGGCGGCGGCGTCGATGTAGCCGTCGCCGTCGCGGTCGAACTCGATCAGGTCGGCGTTGCCATCGCCGTCGGAGTCGCTGATCTGCGCGTCGGTCCGGCCGTCGCCGTCGTAGTCCACCAGCGACAGATCGACCTGACCGTCGCCGTCCATGTCGACGTCGGCAACGCGGGTGCCGTCACCAAGGGTGTACTCGTCGAGCACGACCGGCTCGGTGGAGGCGGATCCGGAGGTCACGGTCGAGGTGGACTCGGCGTTCTCCGCGGCGGCGCGATCGGAAGCCGAGGAGGCCGATCCGGCGGAGCTCGACGCACCCGAATTGCTCGCCGAGCCGTAGGACGAGTCCGAGCTCGAGGAGCCGGAGCTGTCGTACCGCTCGTAACGCTCGTAGGACTCGTAGCTCGTCGATCCCGACTGGTCGGCCGAGGACGAACCGTAGGAGGAGTTGCCGTCGTAGGAGGACTGCGAGCCGTACGACGAGTCCGCGCGGTCGCTTGCGGTGGACTGCGATGCGGCACGGTCGGCGTTCGAGGAGCTGCTGCCGGGGAAGGAGTTGGTAGCCATGGTCGGTGCCTCTTTCGGTGTCTCGGTGACTGACACAGGTAAGAGGGACCGGGAGGCGGAAAGGTTCCCACCGAATCGAAAAATCTCCGAGATTCCTGATCGGCGGTGGAAACGCCAGGTCACGGCGCTGCAGACGATCAACGGACGTGGCGGTCGTGGAACGCCGAACGGTGCGGCCGCATCAGCGACCGCACCGCTCGAAGGGTTCCGAGAGGACCGTTACGCGCTCTGACGGACCGGCGTGCGGCGGCCCATCGTGGCGAGGGCGGCGCCGATCACCGCGGTGGTGGCGAGACCGGCCAGTGCCGCGAGGAATTCGGTGCCGCTGAGCGTGCCGTAGTCGGCGAGGCCGGGAAGGCCGGCGAAGGCGGCGTCACCGACCGGCAGCGAATAGGCACCGACGATGTGCTCGAGACCGTCCGGGCTGCCGGACGCAACCAGAGCCAGCGCACAGGCGCTGACCACGCCCAGGCCGCCGATCGCGGCGAGACCCCGTCGAACGACAACAGGAGTGACGGAGGACCGTGCGTCCCACGCGGCGACGCCGGGCGCGAACGCCATCACGGCGCTCAGCACGGCAGCCGTGATGAGGGCTTCACCGAGACCGATGGCCAGGTGGACCGCGATCAGATCGCCGATCAATGCTGCTGCGGCGCCGGTTCCGGTGGTCGCCGAGTACGCGACTCCGAGAACCGCGGCGCTCACCGGCACGGACAGACCGGCGCTGACAATCGCGGTGGTCCGCGTGAGCTTCCCGAGGCCGAGTCGCTCGGCGCCCGTGCGGACACCGGCGGTGACGAGGACGGGCAGCACCGCCATCAGCAGCACGTTCACCCCGAGGGCGTTGATCCCGCCGTCCCCGAACAGCAATGCCTGCACACCGACGACCGCGGTCATCGCGAGAAGCGCGAGCCGGGGCCCGAGGAGCGCGGTCGCGAGAGCGCCGCCGATGAGATGGCCGCTGATGCCGCCGGCAATGGGGTAGTTGACCATCTGAGCGCCGAAGATCATCCCTGCGGTCGTTCCGGCGAGAAGGGTGTCCCGGATCGTGATGCGCGGCCGCCCGGCGGTGGCGGCGAGGACGACCGCACCGGTGGCGATCGCCGCGGCGGGCGCGGTGGCGCTCATGGGGAGGAAATGGTCAGGGACGTGCATGGGTGAGACTCCCTTCGAGGGTGGACGGGTGAACGTGTGTGGAGCGCCAGGAGCGCCAGGTCGACTCGAGCGGCGAGGAGTGGGCGTCGGCGCCGAGGAACCGCAGCAGGCTGCCGGGCCCTTCGAGCTGGACGACACCGTCGCCCTCGATGCGTCGTCCGTAGGTCGCGATGACGTCGTGCACCCGCGCGGAACCGAGGATCCCGGGTTCGGGGAACGCTCCGTGGGCGTACAACTCCTCGACGAAGAGGGGACGACGATCGAGAGTGACCGAGGTACGGCTGCGGATCGCACCTCCGGTTTCTCCGTGGCGTCCGAGGACGAGGGTCTCCCGCATGCTCGCGGCGGCGTCGGAGGCGAGTTCGATCCGGGTGTCGCGGTACACGCGGGCACCGGTGGCGATCACGAACGGGTAGGTGTCCCAGACAAGGGTGCCGCCCTCGGCGACGGTGATCCGCACGTCCCACCGGGACAGCCGGTTGTCGGCGTCGTAGGCGACGGTGCCACCGATGTCCTGCAGTTCGAGCGTGCACCCGGCGTCGACGTGGACGTCGACGGTCACCGAGTCACCACCGAGCAACAACGCGCCGGCGGCGACGAGAGCGACACGCGCATGGTCCGGACCGACCTCGACCGTGCGGGGGACGAGAATGCCCGCCCGCAGGGCCAGGCGTGCCCGGCCCGGCGCGCGGTGGATTCGGATCATGGTGCGGGACATGATCAGTCGTGCGTGTGTGCGACGGCGTGATCGTGGCTGTGACCGTGACCGTGCCCATGGCCGTGATCGTGGTCGCCGTCCTCGTCGGCGTGGAAGTGCGGAGCCATCGGACCGGGATCGACAGGGGTGTGCGACCCGGCGCGGTGGGCTGCCAGCATCGCGCGCACCCAGTCACCGAGTGCCTGCACGGATGCGGCGTCGGTCCGGGACAGAGCCAGCACCGGTCCGCCCTCACGGGCCTTCTCGGCGTCGGCGACCATCTGCGGCACGTCGACACCCACATAGGGGGACAGATCGGTCTTGTTCACCACGAGCAGGTCGGCGCGGCTGATGCCCGGACCGCCCTTGCGGGCGACGTCGCCACCACCGGCGACATCGAGCACGAAGATCTGCGCGTCGACGAGCGCGGGGGAGAAGGTCGCGGTGAGGTTGTCGCCGCCGCTCTCCACCAGGACGACGTCGAGCGGCGCGAAGTCACGTTCGAGATCCTCGACGGCCAGCAGGTTCATGGTCACGTCGTCGCGGATCGCGGTGTGCGGGCACGCACCGGTCTCCACCGCGCGGATGCGCTCGGGGTCGAGCACGCCCGCCGAGCGGAGGAAACGGGCGTCCTCGTCGGTGTAGATGTCGTTGGTGATCACGCCGAGCTGCAGCTCGGACGCGAGGGTGCGGCAGATGGTCGCGATCAGCGAGCTCTTGCCCGTGCCGACGGGACCGGCGACGCCGAGACGGAGCGAACGGGTGGTGATGTGTTCAGGCACGGAACAGCCTTTCTGGAGCGGATGCGTGGGCTTCGGCCCACAATTCGGTCTGGGGACCACCGGTGGCCGGGATGTCCGCCGGATCGGTGAGAGCGGACAGCTCGGCGATGAGCGGTTCGAGATGAGCGCAGGCCTCGAGCGCCCATCGCGAACCGGTGGCCGGGTCGGTGGGGTGCAGTTTGAGGAAGGCCGCGACGATCGCCTGCGCCTCCTCGTACAACACCAGTCGGGCGGTGTCGATCGCCGGGATGCGCGCGAGCGCCGCGATGGCCCCGACGACCAGTCCCCGCGACGGTCGCGGGGTCCGGGCGTCGAGGTCGTCGAGAACGGTGGAGGGCCACAGGTTCCGGGCCAGTCGCAGGTAACCGCGGGCCAGCAACCGGGACGCGTCGCGCTGGGCCGGGCCCGGAGTGCGCGCCGCCCAGTGGTCCTCGATCTCGTCGATCCGGAGCGTCGGGGCGGTTCCGGCATCGGAGTCCACGGCGTGCCGGGTGACCACGGCGACGCCGGCCTCGACTGCCGCCGAGGTGCGCAACCGCGCGACGAGGAAGCGACGCACCTCGGTCGGCGACATCCCACCCTGGAGCGCCGGTTCGAGCCCGCCCGAGTTGACGTTCCCGCCGACCGGCGCGCGCCCGTCTGCGAGGAGGAGCAGCACTGTGGTGGGGGACAGAGTGTCGGGCAACATCAGAACATCGAATACAGCTGCGCGAGCGGCAGTTCGGTGGCCGGCGCCGGAACGACCCGCTCGCCGTCGATGTCGATGTCGAAGGTGTCGGGACGGATCTCGATGCGCGGCAACACGTCGTTCTGCTTCATGTCGGCCTTGCCGATGTGCCGGGTCGGCCGCAGTGGTAACAGTCTGCGGCGCAACCCGAGTCGTTCTTCCAGACCGTCGTCGAGGGCGGCGGGGGAGACGAACGACACCGATGTGTGCGGGGCGAGCGCATCGCCGAACGCTGGTCGCTGCAGCACCGGCTGCGGTGTCGGGATGGATGCGTTGGGGTCGCCGAGTGCGGCCCAGGCGATCGATCCGCCCTTGATGACCAGCGACGGCCGGATACCGAAGAACTTCGGATCCCACAGCACCAGATCGGCCATCTTGTCGACCTCGATCGAACCGAGTTCGTGGTCGACACCATGCGCGATCGCAGGGTTGATCGTGTACTTCGCGATGTAGCGGCGGGCCCGTTCGTTGTCGGCGGGCATGCCGCCGTCGAGCGCCCCGCGCCGATTCTTCATCACGTGCGCGACCTGCCAGGTGCGGGTGACGACCTCACCGATGCGACCCATCGCCTGGGCGTCGGACGAGGTGATCGACAGCGCGCCCATGTCGTGCAGGATGTCCTCGGCCGCGATGGTGGTGGCCCGGATCCGGGACTCGGCGAACGCGAGGTCCTCCGGGACGGCGGGGTTGAGGTGATGGCAGACCATCAGCATGTCGAGGTGCTCGTCGACGGTGTTGATGGTGTGCGGCAACGTCGGGTTGGTCGAGCCCGGGATGATGTGCGGCAATCCGGCGATGCTCAGGATGTCCGGGGCGTGCCCACCTCCGGCGCCTTCGACGTGGAAGGCGTGGATCGAGCGGCCACCGATCGCGGCGAGCGTGCTCTCCACGAAGCCTGCCTCGTTCAGTGAGTCCGAGTGCAGCGCGACCTGCAGTCCGTGCTCGTCGGCCGCGCGCAGCGCCGCATCGATCGCGGCGGGAGTGGAGCCCCAGTCCTCGTGCACCTTGTACCCGGCGGCACCGGAGAGGGCCTGCTCGCGCAGCCCCTCAGCGGAGACGGTGTTGCCCTTGCCGAGCAACAGCACGTTCACCGGCAGCACGTCGAGCGCGCGGTGCATCTGCATCAGATGCCACGGACCCGGCGTGACGGTGGTGGCCTTCGATCCCTCGGACGGGCCGGTTCCGCCGCCGGCGATGGTGGTGATGCCGGTGGCGAGCGCCTCGACGATCTGCGACGGCGACAGCAGGTGCACGTGCGAGTCGAAGGCGCCCGCGGTAAGGATGCGACCTTCACCGGAGATGACGTCGGTGGACGGGCCGATCTGAAGCTTCGGGTGCACGCCGTCGGCGATGTCCGGGTTCCCGGCGCGGCCGAGGGCGACGATGCGACCGTCGCGGATGCCCACGTCGGCGCGCACGATGCCCCACCAGTCCAGCACGATCACGTTCGTGATGACGGTGTCGGGAGCACCCTCGGCCCAGGTCGTCACGCCTTGGGCCATCGATTCGCGGATGGACTTGCCGCCACCGAAGACGGCTTCCTCACCACCGAAGGTGCGGTCCTCCTCGATGTGGATCCACAGGTCGGTGTCACCCAGACGTACCTGGTCGCCCACCGTCGGTCCGTACAGTGCCGCGTACTCGGCGCGTGTGATCTCCACGTTCTCAGTCCTCCTGCTTCCGCACCTGGATGCCGGGTACGACGCGTCGCCCGCGCAGGGCGACGGCGTCCAGTTCGCGGCTGCTGCCGGGTTCGAATCGCTGCGAGGTCCCCGACGGGATGTCCAGGCGGAAGCCCTGCGCGCGTTCGCGGTCGAACTCGAGGGCCGCGTTCGCGTCCGGCAGGTGGATGTGCGATCCGATCTGGATGGGACGGTCACCGGTGTTGAGGAAGACAAGGGTGATGCGCTCGTCGTCGGAGCGATCCGCGTTGAGGGTGAGGGAGCCCTCGGCGACGCGAATCGCTCCGGGTCCCGAAGTCGGTCCGGATGCCATGTCGGGCTCCTTTCAGGAGATCGGGTGGTGGATCGTGACGAGCTTGCGTCCGTCCGGGAAAGTGGCCTCGACCTGCACGTCGGTCAACATCTCGGCGACACCGCCCATGACCTCGTCGCGGGCGAGGACCTCGCGGCCCTTCACCATGAGGTCGGCGACATCGGCGCCTTCGCGTGCCCGTTCGATCACCCAGGTGGACAACAGGGCAACGGCTTCGGGATAGTTCAGTCGGACGCCGCGGTCCCGCCGGTCGCGCGCCACCATGCCGGCGACGGCCAGAAGGAGTTTCTCGGTGTCGGCGGGAGTCAGCTGCATGTATCGTTCTTTCGTGCGAGTCGGCGGTCGTGCAATCGATGCCGATCATGCGCGGCTCTTGTTTCGCGGACGTTACCCCCGCGTATCGCGGAGAAATCCGGACGCGTCGACCTCAGAAGTGCTGCCGCACTGCGTGACCCCGGCAACACCGCAGTGGGATGCCGCCATCGCCGTCCCTGGCCAACAGGCCTACGGCCGTTCCCGATCGATCGGAAACGGCCGTAGGTCAGCGATATTCGAGACGTTCGTCGCTAGGACGGAACGGAGACCTCCTGATATCCCGCGAGGATCTCGTCGGTGTGTTCCCCGTGCAGCGGCGGCGCCGACCGCAGCGGCGGTCGTACCCCTCCGAAATTGACCGGGAACGCGATCTGTTCGAGAGGCCCGGACGCATGGTCGACGGTGCCGACCATGCCGATCGCGGCGGTGTGCGGGTCGCTGTAGATCTCGTCGAGATGCCGGATGGGGGAGACCGGCACGCCGTGGTCTTCCAGGATGCGGCACCAGTGCTGCACCGTCCCGGTCGCGAACGCCGCGGTGAGGATCTCGTCGAGTTCGCTGCGATGCTCGATGCGATCACGATTGCGGAGGAACCGCACATCGGTCGCAAGTTCCGGTCTTTCCAGTGCCGTGCACAGCTTCTCCCACAATCCGTCGTTCCCGACCGCGATGACGAAATAACCGTCGTTCGCCGGATACGCCTGGTAGGGCGCGAGATTGGGGTGCGCGGAGCCCAGGGCGTGCGGGCGCTCCCGGGTGGCGAAGTAGTTCGTGGCCCAGTTGACGTGCATCGCCAGCTGGCATTCGAGCAACGACGTGGTGACGTACTGGCCGCGACCGGTGCGAGCGCGTTCGACCAGCGCGGCGAGCACCCCGATGACCCCGAACAGGGCCGCACCGAGATCGCCCATCGCGTAGCCGGCCTTCATCGGCGCGCCATTCGGTTCCCCGGTCAGCGACATCAGACCGCCTGCGGCCTGGGCGACCATGTCGTAACCGGGCTGGTCGGCCAGCGGGCCCTCGTCACCGAAGGCCGAGATGTGCAGCACGATCAGGTGCGGATACTGCTCGGACAGTGCGCGGTAGTCGAAGATCTTCTGCAGACCGCTGCCCGGCTTGAAGTTCTCGACCACGACGTCGGCGTCGGCGAGCATCCGGTGCACGATCCGCTGCCCTTCCTCGGACTTGAGGTCGATGGTCACCGACTTCTTGCCGCGGTTGACCGCGAGGTAATAGGTGGCGTCGTCGCCGACGAAGGGCGGCCCCCACACCCGGGTGGGGTCGCCACCGTCGGGGTGCTCGACCTTGGTGACATCGGCGCCGAGGTCGGCGAACGACATGGTCGCGTACGGTCCGGCGAGGATTTTCGACAGGTCGAGGACCTTGACGCCGGCGAGCGGGGCGGGGCCGGTGGGATTCGTGCTCATGAGCGGGCTCCTGTCAGTGCAGTCGGTGCCGCATCGGCGGCGGCCGCGGCGGCCGCGGCGGCCGCGACGGACGGGTCGACGTCGGTGCCGTCGGTGATCGCGGCGAGGTGGTCGAGAGCGACGGCATTCGGCTCACCGGCCAGGCCGTCCAGGTAGGCGTGGGCGACGAGCAGCGACCGGTGGCCGAGACCGCGCTCGATGCGGTGCGACGCCAAGTCCACGAGCAGGGTCGCCATCACCGTCCGTGCTAGATCGTCGGTGTAGATCGCGCAGCGGGTCTGCGCGTGCGTGTCGTCGCCGGCGAGCAGGTCCTCGCCGCGCGCCTCGAGTGCATTCCAGCGTTCCCGCAGTGCCGCGACCGCCGGGGCGCATTCCGGATGCGCCGCGTCGAGCAGGGTGCGCTGCGCGTCGGCGAGGACCCGGTGCGCGCCGCTCTTGCGCATGGACCGCAGTACGTCGAGCGCGATGACGTTGCTCGAACCCTCCCAGATCGATCCGAGAAGCGAGTCGCGGACGAGGCGGGCGAACACCCGGTCCTCGATGTAGCCGCTGCCACCCCGGATCTCCATCGCCTCACCGGTGACGGTGCGGGCGCGCTTGCAGATGTAGTGCTTGGCGACGGGCGTGAGGATCCGGACGACACTGCGGGCCTGCGCGTCACCGTGGTCGGCGCGATCGAGGGTCGCACCGCTGTAAGCGACGAGCGCGAGAGCGGCCTCGGCGTCGAGCAGCAGCGGCAGCAGGGTGGCGCGCATGAGCGGCTGGTCGAACAGGGACTTCCCGAAGACCACCCGATCCCTTGTGTGAGCGACGGCGTCGCGCACGGCGCGCCGGATCAGGGCGCTCGAGCGCATCGCGTTCGACAGGCGGGAGGTGTTCAGCATCTCCGTCATCTGCCGGAATCCACGGTCGAGGTCGCCGACCTGCAGCGCGTACGCCCCGTGCAGGGTGACCTCGCCGCTGGGCATCGATCGCGTGCCGAGCTTGTCCTTGAGACGATCGATCGTGTACGAGTTCCGACTCCCGTCGGGAAGTTGCTTGGGCAGCATGAACATTCCGACGCCGCGGGTCGAGTTCTCGTCGCCGCCGGGGAACCGGGCGAGGGTGATCACGACATCGGCGTCCGGGTTGGAGGCGAACCACTTGCGTCCGGTCAAGCGCCATGCGTTGCCGTCGAATTCGGCGCGGGTCTCGGTTTTCGCGATATCGGTGCCCGCCTGGGTCTCGGTCATGAACATCGCCCCCGTCAGAGCGGTGGCCGGATCGGTGGAGGTCAGGCCGTCGATCCACGGGCCGAACACCTCGGGGTCGCCGAACATCCGCAGGGTGCGCGCGGCGGCATCGGTCATCGACACCGGGCAGGCGAGGCCGAACTCGGCCTGCACGAACAGATATGACGCGAGGTACTTGACGAGATGCGGGGGCGTGTCCGTCCAACCGTGGATCGGGCGGTGCGACAGTGCCGAGAGACCGTATTCGCTGTAGGCGGCGCGGCACAGTTCGAGATAGGCGGGGTGGTACTCGATGCGGTCGATGCGCTCGCCGTCGGGGTCGTACCGGTGCAGCACCGGCGGATGGGCGTTCGCGGTGGCCGCAAGCGCGTCGAGACGGTCGGCGGCGTCGGCACCCAGACGCTCGAGGAGACGCTCGGTCAGCGGCCGGTCGGCGTCGGAGATCCAGCGGTCGAGTACCGCATGCAGGGCCGGGTCGGTATGGGCGTAGTTCATGGTCGTCCGTTCGTGTCAGGAGGCGTCGGCCGTCGTCCGTGCGGGTGCAACGCGTGGTTCGTCGGGCTCGGTGGTGGTCGGTGAGCGTTTGAGCAAGGCGGTCATGCAGACCAGGGAGAGCAGCACGTACCCGATCCCGAGGCCGACGACCGGCCGGATCGAGTCGGTGCGCTCGAGAAGGAACTGGCTCGCCATCGGGGCGGTGCCGGCGAAGATCGCCGTCGAGATCTGATACGACAACGAGATGCCGGTGTAGCGCACGTGCGTGGGGAAGACCTGCGCGAGGATGCCGGCCAGCGCCGAGTAGTACATCGCGTGCGGCGCGGTGGCGAGCACCATGCCGATGATCGCCCAGGTGAGCGAGCCGGTGCGGATCAGCACGAACATCAGCGGCAGGACGACGAGCTCGGGTCCGAGCATCCACAGCACGGCGCGTCGCGCGTCGATCCTGGTGGCGAGAACCGCACCGAAGGGTTGGACGAGCACCTGCGCGACCAGTGCGAGGGTGATCACGAGCAGGAAGTCCGATCGGGTGAACCCAAGGTCGGTGGTGGCCCAGGCGAGGGCGAAGGTCGTCTTGACGTAGGTGATCGCCACGCCCGCCACCACGGCACCGACACCGAGGAGCAGCGCCGCCGGGTGTGAACGCAGGACTTCGACCAACGGTAGTTTCGTGCGTTCCTGTGCAGCGGCGGCCACGCGCATCTCCGGCGTTTCCTGGATCCGCACGCGGATGTAGAGGGCGACGATCACCAGCGCGGCGGATGCGAGGAACGGAATGCGCCAGCCCCAGTCTTCGAAGGTGGCATCGGACATCGCGGTGAGTCCGAGGAAGGAAAGAGTGGCAAGGAGATTGCCCACCGGCGAACCCTGCTGGGCGAAGGCACCGTAGAGAACCTTCTTGCCGGGTGGGGCGAACTCGGTGGCGATGAGGACTGCTCCGCCCCATTCGCCGCCCATCGCGATGCCTTGCAGCACTCGCAGGGCGACGAGGAGGATAGGCGCCCAGATTCCGATCTGGTCGTAGGTGGGCAGCAGGCCCACGCCGACGGTGCCGGCGCCCATGAGCGCGAGGGTGATGATGACCGCGTTCTTGCGGCCGAAGCGGTCACCGAAGTGGCCGAAGATGATCCCGCCGAGAGGGCGGGCGATGAAACCGACCGCGAAGGTCGCGAAGGCGGCGAGCGTGCCGACGGCGGGGGAGGCGTCGGGGAAGAACAGCGCCCCGAGCACGAGGGCGGACGCGGTGCCGTAGATGTAGAAGTCGAACCATTCGATGGTGGTGCCGACGAAGGCGGTGACACCGGCGCGTCGTGCTGCCCGGGTGTCGTGCATCGGGCGTGGCGGCGGGGGCGCGGTGTGCTCTGACGAAGTATTCACGCTGCACTTCCGAAGGCGTCGAGCGGACTCGGTCCGCGGATGAATGAGTCGTGGATCACTATCACCGGCGCAACCGTGTAAAGTCCAAGACCTAATCGAGCACGATTGTGTAGATCAACCGACAAAATTGAGGCCGGCATGGAACTTCGGCAACTGCAGGCCTTCCTGGCGGTGGCCGAGGAGTTGCACTTCGGACGCGCAGCGGAGCGACTGCACATCGCCCAGTCGCCGCTCAGTCAGACGATCCGCGCGCTCGAACGCGAACTCGGCGCCGAGCTGTTCGCCCGCACCACCCGCTCGGTGCAACTCACCGCGGCCGGTGAATCGCTGCTCGGACCCGCACGCGTGATCGCCGCGCAGATCGAGATCGCCCGGACCGTCGTGCGGTCGACGGCCTCGGGTGTCACCGGGGTGGTGAGCGTCGGGTTCGGCGGCGCGAGCGGATACACGGTGATCTCGCAGCTGACCCGGCTGCTCGAGGAGCGTTGTCCCGGCATCGAGCTGGATCTGCGTCCGCAGACCTACACGGGGGAAGTGCTCAATCTCGTCTCGCAAGGACTGCTCGACATGGGGATCGTCGGCCTCCCGGTGCCCCGGGACGTCGCCACCGAGACGGTGCGGCAGGAATCGCTCATGGTCGCGCTGCCGGCCGACCATCGGCTGGCGGCGCGGGAGGAACTCGATGCCGCCGATCTGACCGGCGAGCGGTTCGTCGTGTATCCCGCCGCCCACGGGTCGAGCGTGCGGGAGATGACCTTCACGGTGTGTCACTCCGCCGGATTCACCCCGGTGATCGCCCGGGAGGCGCCGGATCCCTACAGCCTGCTGGCCCTCGTCGGAGCCGGGGTGGGGGTAGCGGTCGTCGTCGCGTCGACCACCGACATCACCGTGACGGGCGTGCGATACGTCCCGCTGCGGAACAGTCCGGTGCTGCCGATCGCGCTCGCGTGGCGCCGCGACAACCCGGCACCGGCGGTCCGGCGGGTGGTGGATGTGCTGCGCGCCCATGTGAACTGACCGCTGCCGCGCCCTGGTATCTGCCCTGCGGGTAGTGCGGGCGTGCCAAGGTGGAAGGCACCCTCGAAGGGCCCGACGCTCGAGCGGAGGAGGTGAACCATTGCCGGACACCGACGACCGACAACAGCACACCCAGGACGATCTCGATCGTGGCTCTCGACGTCGACGAGCCGTCCTGCAAACTCGTCGAGAAGGTGCCTCGCTCGCGGCAATCGACAGGACTGATGCGCTGACAACTACCGACTCACAAGGACCGCTCGGGCACGGTCGAGCACAGTGTTCAGCGCACGTTCCGCGGCGACACGGTCGGCCGGATAGACGGCCTCCCAGATACCGGACGTCAGCTCCTCGATGCGATGTTCGATCCTTGCCACGGTTTCTCGTCCGGATTCGCTGAGCCGGTCGTAGCGGATCAGGCCCCGAGCGATCAGGGAATCGACGACCTCCGCAGTGTCCGGTGCGTAGGTGGTGTCGTGGAGCAGAGCGTTGAGAGTCTTCTCGGTGGGGCCGATGAGTTGTGGTCCGAGAGCGATCACGGTTCCTCCAGGAGTGTCGGTGTGCGGACAGCACCTCGAGTCGACTCGAGGTCGATACGCGATGCCATATGGCCGGTCGGTTCTGTAGACCTCGACGGCCGGACCGATGAGATCGAGGAGTTGCTCCGGTCTGTCCTTTCAACGCCACCACTAGTGGCCACTGTCGTGGACTTCGTTCACGCAAATTCGGACAAGACGGAACCCGATCGAGAAGGAGACGAGACCATGGGACATCGACCGCGGCTCGACGGCACCCGCTACGAGGACTCGACCTTGCACACCGGAAGCTCGAGCGAGTCATGACCACCATCAGCGCCAACGGGGTCGACCTCGGCGTCGAGTTCTTCGGCGACGATGACGCACCACTCGTCCTGCTCGTCGGCGGCACGACGATGCTCTCGTGGCCCGACGAACTGTGCACACGGCTCGCCGCGGGTGGGCGTCGTGTCGTGCGATACGACCTGCGGGATTGTGGGGAGTCGACGACGAAGGACCCGGACGCGCCCGGCTACACCCTGCGCGACCTCGCCGACGATGCGGCAGCCCTCGTCGACGCGCTCGATGGCAGGCCGGCGCATCTCGCGGGTATCGGCGTCGGCGGCATGGTCGCCCAAGTCGCCGTGCTCGACTATCCCGACGCATTCCGGGCACTGACTTTGGTCGGGACACGTCCGGTAGCACCGGGCCCGTGCGATCCCGACCTTCCCGATCACGACGCGGCGACGATGAAGCGGGTGTTCGCGCTCCCGATGCCCGACTGGGCCGATCGCACGGCCGTGGCGGAGTTCGCGGCTACCGGCGCCGCGGTCCTCGGCAACGATCCGGACGCCGCGCGCGTGGTTGCCGGGCGCATCTGGGACCGCACCCCGAACGACGAACCGTCGGTCCAGGCCGCGAATCAGCTCGGAACGGTCTTCGCCGGACTCGATTGCACGCCCCGCTGGCGGGAACGCTTGCTCCAGGTCGACGTCCCGACCCTCGTCGTGCACGGTCGCCGGGATCCGTTCTTCCCCGTCGGCAACGGAGAAGCCATCGCACGCGAGATCCTGGGAGCGCGGTTGCTCGTCCTGGACGATGCCGGCACCGCGGTCCCCGTTGCGGCGGTCGACGAGATCGCCGAGGCGATGCTCACGCTGGACCGGTAGTTGCTCACGCCGACCAGGACCGCCAGCGCAGCCTGTCGATGGTGATCACCGGTCCGGGTGGTCGTTTCGCCTGGTACTGCGAGTATTTGCGGACGAGAGCGTCGATGCCCGCAGTTCCTTCGGGCGTATCGGCGTCGTGGACCGTGGCGATGCCGTCGATGCGGACCCACCACAGCTGCGACCAGTCGTCGCTGTAGTGGTCGACGAGCACGCACACCCGCGGGTTCTCGGCGATGTCGGCGAGTCGACGGAGGCGCCGGGTGGATTTCGGCTTGTCGTCGACGCAGGTGTGGATCACGTCGCCGTCGATGGCGAACACGATGGGGACGAGGTGTGGCTCGCCGGACCCGTCGGCGGTGGCGAGGCGGGCCACTCGGGCATCGGCGACACTGCGACGGACGTCCATGCGCCTCACGGTAACCGGACGGTCAGTGTCGGCCCGGGAGATCGACCTCCGGCACCGTCTTGTCGGTGCGTAGTCCTCGCCAGCTCGGATGCCGGAGGCTTCCACCCGCGTACTCCCGGTACTCGACCTCTCCGACGAGGATGGGCTCCACCCAGTGGGCGCCGTGGGTCTCCCGTGCCGGCGGCGCAACCGCCAGTGGGGTCGTCGGTCGTTCCAAGGGACGCAGCTGCGATCGCAACTCACGTCGGGTCGCGGCGGTGAATCCCGTCCCGACCCGGCCGATGAACACCAACCGTTCCTCGTCGTCGTGCGCGCCGAGCAGCAGTGAACCGATGCCGCCGGCAGCCTTGCCGGATCCGGGGAGCCACCCGACGACGACCACCTCGGTGTTCCGACGCAGCGGCGTCTTGATCCAGCCGTCGCTGCGGGTCCCGGGTAGATACGGTGCGTCCGGGTCCTTGGCGACGATCCCTTCGAGGCCGTGTTCGCGCGCGACCGTGAGCATGGTCGGTGCGTCGACATCGGTCCAGTAGGGCGACAGCTGAACCCGAGGTCCGGGGACGATCAGATCGTCGAGGACGGCCCGGCGCTGCCGATAGGACAACTCCGTCGTGGACTGTCCGTCGAGAGCGAGGACGTCGAACAGGTAGATCAGCACCGGTAGCTCGGCGCGTAGCTCCTCGGTGGGACGGTGGACGTGCATGCGGCGCTGCAACCGGGCGAAGGACGGCCGACCCTCGGAATCGAGGGTGACGATCTCGCCGTCGACGATGCAGTCCCGGCCGCCCGTCGCGGTGGTGAGCAGGTGGGGGAGTTCGGGGAAGCTCCGGGTGATGTCGTTCCCGGTGCGGCTGGTCAGCCGGCACTGTCCGTCGGTCACCGTGGCGAGGGTGCGCTGGCCGTCCCATTTCATCTCGAACGCCCAGTTCCCTGTCGGCGGCGGACCGAGGGTCGCCAGCATCGGGGACAGTTCCGTCGTCGTGGAGGGCATATCCCGAGTCTGCGGTACGGGGCAGGGACGGGACCGGTGAATGCGCGGTCTCGTCGCGTCGGTGCGTCCCTCGCGCCCCGACCCGGGCCGTGCGAGGCTGACGTCATGACGCGTGCTGCGACACAGAACATGACTCTCATCGCCGGAGGCATGTTCTGGATGGGGTCGGAGGATTTCTATCCGGAGGAGCGACCGGTCCACCAGGTGACGGTCGACGGGTTCTGGATGGACACGCACCCGGTGACCGTCGCCGAGTTCCGGCGCTTCGTGAAGGACACCGGATACGTCACCACCGCGGAGGTCGCGCCCGACCCCGCCGATTATCCCGGCGCCGATCCGTCCCTGCTCGCGCCCGGCTCGCTCGTGTTCACGCCGCCTCCGGGGCCGGTACCGCTCGATGACTACACGAGGTGGTGGTCGTTCGTCCCGGGCGCGAACTGGCGTCATCCCGAAGGGACGGGGAGCACCGTCGGCGGGCGGGAACGCCATCCCGTCACCCACGTGTCGTGGTTCGATGCCCGCGCCTACGCCGAGTGGGCCGGCAAGGAACTGCCGACCGAGGCGGAATGGGAGTTCGCCGCCCGCGGCGGACTCGACCGCAAGGCTTTCACGTGGGGCGACGAGCACGAACCGAAGGGCCGCCCCGGCGGGAACGTCTGGCAGGGCGAATTCCCGTGGCAGAACCTCGAAACGGACGGATTCGCCGGAACCTCACCGGTCGGACACTTCCGGCCGAACGGATACGGCCTCCACGACATGGCGGGCAACGTGTGGGAGTGGACCGCCGACTACTTCACCGCGAACCATGCTTCGAGCGGCAAGAACGTCGCGCCGGCGTCGTCGTGCTGCATCCCGACGAATCCCCGCGTCGACAAGGCCGAACACGATCCGCGCGAAGCGTATCCGCGCCGTGTCATCAAGGGCGGATCGCATCTGTGCGCCCCGAACTACTGCCTGCGGTACCGACCCGCGGCCCGCCAGGGTGACACCGAGGAGACCGCGACGTGCCATATCGGATTCCGCTGCATCATTCGCCCGTAACAGGGCAGGTTTCACCCTGATCAGGGGTGTGTGCGGCCCGATACCGGTGGTGTACTGGGAACGGATGGGGTGAAAAGAGGAATCCACCATGAGCCAGGATCTGCGTCCGGATCCGATCCCGGGCGGAGAAACTCTGCCGTTCCCACCGGTGCCGTCAGGAAGCATCGCAGGACGGACCATGCAGGAATCGGTCTACAGCCCACGCGCACAGCACCGTCGCCTTCCCGACGACGCCCCGAACATCCTCGTCGTCCTCATCGACGACGCGGGTCCCGGTCTGCCGAGTGCATTCGGCGGTGAGGTGAACACCCCCACGCTCGACCGCCTGCTCGACGAAGGCATCAGCTACAACCGCTTCCACACCACGGCGATGTGCTCGCCCACCCGCGCATCGTTGTTGACCGGACGCAATCATCACCGCGTCGGAAACGGGCAGATCGCCGAACTCGCCAACGACTGGGACGGATATTCCGGGCACATCCCGAAATCGAGCGCCACCGGAGCCGAGGTACTGCGCCACTACGGTTACACCACAGCGGCTTTCGGCAAGTGGCACAACACCCCTGCGGAGGAGACCACCGCAGCGGGTCCCTTCGACAACTGGCCCACCGGAGTCGGTTTCGACTACTTCTACGGTTTCCTCGCCGGCGAGGCGTCGCAGTACGAGCCGAATCTCGTCCGCAACACCACCGTCGTCCTGCCCCCGAAGAGTCCCGAGGAGGGCTACCACCTCAGTGAGGACCTCGCCGACGACGCGATCGGCTGGTTGCGCCGCCACAAGGCACTCGATCCGTCCCGGCCGTTCTTCATGTACTGGGCCAGCGGGTGCCTGCACGGGCCGCACCACATCATGAAGCCGTGGGCCGACCGGTATGCGGGCAAGTTCGACGACGGATGGGACGCCTATCGCGAGCGCGTGTTCGAGCGGGCCAAGGAGAAGGGCTGGATCCCACCGGATGCCGAACTCACCGAGCGGCACCCCACCATGACGGCCTGGGACGACATCCCCGACGACGAGAAGCCCTTCCAGCGACGCCTCATTGAGGTCGCGGCCGGATACGCCGAACACTGCGACGTGCAGGTGGGGCGATTGTTCGACGAACTCGACCGGCTGGGCTACCGCGACAACACCCTGGTCTTCTACATCTGGGGCGACAACGGGTCGTCCGGTGAGGGCCAGAACGGCACCATCAGCGAACTGCTCGCGCAGAACGGGATACCCACGACCACGGCCCAGCACATCGCGGCCCTCGACGAACTCGGCGGACTCGATGTTCTCGGCTCGCCGAAGACCGACAACATGTATCACGCAGGGTGGGCCTGGGCGGGCAGCACGCCCTACAAGGGCATGAAGCTCCTCGCGTCCCATCTAGGGGGAACCCGCAATCCCATGGTGGTGCGGTGGCCTGCGCGCATCACGCCGGATCGCGCCCCTCGCACCCAGTTCCTGCACTGCAACGACCTGGTGCCTACCTTCTACGAGCTGCTGGGCATCACACCGCCGCGGACCGTCAACGGGATTCCGCAGGATGCGATCGACGGAGCCGGTTTCGCCCGGACGTTCGTGGACCGTGACGCGCCGGCGGGCAAACTCACCCAGTACTTCGAGGTCATGGGCAGCCGAGCGATCTACCACGACGGATGGATGGCGTCGGCCTTCGGACCCCGCGCACCGTGGTTGCCGGGTCTGCCCGGCGGGATCCGCGATTGGAGCCCGGACGACGACACCTGGGAGCTCTACAACCTGGACGAGGACTGGACGCAGAACCGCGACCTCGCCGAGCAATACCCCGAGAAGTTGGCCCAGATGCGGGAGATCTTCGCGATCGAAGCGGCCAAGAACAACGCTCTTCCCATCGGTGGGGGTCTCTGGGTCGCGGCGATCCATCCCGAGCAACGCATCACCACGCCGTACACGAGCTGGGATTTCACCGGTGACGTCACGCGTATGCCCGAATTCTGCGCTCCCGCATTGGGAAACAAGAACAACCGGGTCTGCATCGAGGTGACCTTCCCGGAGCGGGCACACGGCGTCCTATATGCGCTGGGCGCCAACGGTGGTGGCCTGACGTGCTTCGCCGACGACGGTTATCTCTGCTACGAGTACAACCTGTTCATCCTGATGCGGACGAAGATGCGCTCGGCGACCCGCGTCGCGCCCGGACACCACCTCGTCGAGGTGATCACCAAATACGCCGAAGCACGCCCCGGTGGTCCGTTGAACGTCCGGATGTCCGTCGACGGACAGTCGGTGGGGGAGACCGTCGTGCCGGTCAGTGCGCCATTGCTGTTCACGGCCAACGACTGCCTGGACATCGGCACCTGCCTGGGTTCACCGGTCTCGCTCGACTACTTCGACCGTGCACCGTTCCCGTTCGACGGGAGCATCGATAGGATGACCGTCGAATACACCTGAACGCAGCTCTTCGAGCGCCTTACCGGCTCCGGGCGGTGGATCCGCCCGGAGCCGCGAGGTCCGTCAGTTGAACTCGTCCGGATGAGGCCCGGTGCGCAGATCGCGATCGGCACCGGCGATGGTCGACATGTCCTCGTCGGTCAGCTCGAAGTCGAAGACCTCGAAGTTCTCCCGGATCCGGGACGGCGTGACGGACTTGGGGATGACGACGTTGCCGAGCTGCAGATGCCAGCGCAGCACCACCTGGGCCGGCGACCTGCCGGTGCGTCCGGCGATCGACGTGATCGCCTCGTCGTCCAGCACGGCGCCCTGGGCGAGCGGGCTCCACGCCTCGGTGGCGATGCCGTGCTCGGCGTGGAAGGCGCGCAGTTCGCTCTGCTGCAGACCGGGGTGCAATTCGATCTGGTTGATCGTCGGGACGAGCGAGCTGCCGTCCAGCAGGCGCTGCAGGTGGGCGGGCTGAAAGTTCGACACGCCCGCGGCGCGGAGGCGTCCTTCTTCGACGAGGCGTTCGAGGGCACGCCAGGTGTCGGCATAGAGGTCGCGGGCCGGGGTCGGCCAGTGGATCAGGTAGAGGTCGAGACGATCGAGGCCGAGCGCGGCGAGGCTCGTGTCGAAGGCACGGAGGGTGGCGTCGTAGCCCTGATCGGAGTTCCACACCTTCGTCGTGATGAACAGCTCGTCGCGGGACAGTCCGGAGTCCGCCAGCGCGCGGCCGACGCCGGCCTCGTTGCCGTAGATCGCGGCGGTGTCGATGTGGCGGTAGCCGGTCTCGAGTGCGGAACTGACGGCCGCAGTGGTCTCGTCCTCGGGGATCTGGAAGACGCCGAAGCCGAGCTGGGGGATCTCGACGCCGTTGTTCAGGGTGACGGTGGGGATCGTGGACGATGTCACGAGATGGTGCTCCTTCGGGGGTGTTCGCGTAGTTCGGGATCAGAGTCGGACGGGGTCGACGGCAGTACGGGAGGTGCTGTGGAGGTCGGGTTCTGCGGATGGGCGAGTTGCGTTGGCGTGATCGTCCTTTCGCTGTAGTCGGTGGGACAGGACCGCCGGGATCAGAGCGGACGCGGCCAGGACGGCCCCGACGGCGTTGGGTGCCGTGTACCCGAATCCGGCGGATATCACCATGCCGCCGAGCCAGGCGGCCAGAGCGTTGCCGAGATTGAAGGCACCGATGTTGGCGGCGGACGCCAGGGTCGGGGCGCCGTGCGCATGGTCGAGCACGTGCTTCTGCAGGGGCGGGACGGTCGCGAAACCGAGAGCGCCGATCAGGAAGACCGCCGCGACGGACACGGTTTTGTCGGAGGCCAGGAAGGTGAACAGACCGAGCACCACGGCCAGGCCGGCCAGGGCGGTGTAGAGCATCGGCATGAGATTGCGGTCGGCGAAATGTCCCCCGACGAGGTTGCCGACCACCATGCCGGTTCCGAACACGGCCATCAGCCAGGGGACGGAGGACTCGGCGAAACCGCCGACATCGGTCAGGATCGGTGCGATGTAGGTGATCGCGGCGAACACGCCCCCGAAGCCGAGGACGGTCATGGTCATGGCCAGCACGACCTGGACGTTCTTGAACGCCGCGATCTCGTGGCGCAGCCGGACGCCCTCGGGTCGGGGTACGTCGGGGACGAGCTTCGTGACGCCCACGAGACCGACGACGCCGAGCGCGGCGACGACCAGGAACGTCGCCCGCCAGCCCGCGGTGTGGCCGACGAAGGTACCCAGTGGGACGCCGACGACATTGGCAACCGTCAGTCCGGTGAACATCAGGGAGATGGCAGCGGCCTTCTTCTGCGGTGCCACCAGCTCCGCGGCGACCACCGAGCCGATGCCGAAGAACGCTCCATGAGCGAGGGAGGCGACGACGCGGCCGATCAGCATGACGGCGAAGGTGGGCGCGAGGGCAGAGACGGCATTGCCCAGGACGAACAAACCCATGAGCAGCATCAACATGTTCTTACGGGAGATCCTGGTGCCGAGCGCCGTCATGATCGGGGCGCCGATCATGACGCCGAGGGCGTAGCCGGTGACGAGATAACCGGCGGTGGGGATCGACACTCCGAGATCCGATCCGACCTGGGGGAGCAACCCCATGATCACGAATTCGGTGGTGCCGATTCCGAAGGCGCCGATGGCCAGGGCCAGCAGGGCAAGTGGCATGAGAACGATCCTTCGATCGAGAAGAGACGCAGACGCGCTTTACTGGCGTAGACAATAATTGCAGACGCCGGCTAATTGCAAGCGCGGGTATAGTGAGCGATGTGACAACGTCGGTATGCCGTCCGCGTCACCTGTTCGTACGAGCCGACCCAGGAGCCCACCATGACCGCCACGGACCCGTCGATGACCGCGTTGGCCAACAGTTGGTCGGCGCTGTCGCTCCTGCACGGGCGAATCGAGAACCGGATCGAGAGCGCTCTGCAGTCCGGCCACGAATTGAGCGTGCGCGAATATTCGCTGCTGGACGTGCTCAACCGTCAGCACGACGGGGAGGGCGGGCACCTGCAGATGCGCCAGGTCGCCGACGCTGTGGTCCTCAGTCAGAGCGCGACGACGCGGCTGGTCACCCGGCTCGAGGATCGTGGGTTGCTCGCGCGCTATCTGTGTCCCACCGATCGCCGCGGCATCTACACCGACGTCACCGACGCCGGCCGGCGCCTGCTCGAAGAGGCCCGGCCCACCCACAACGCCGCCCTGCGGGAGGCGCTCGACGAGGCCGCAACCGAACCCGTCCTGGCGCCGCTGGTCGACGCCATCCGGCAGTTGCAGGACAGTGATCGGGCGGATACTGCCGGGGGTCCGACTCGACGCTGACGGGGCGACCTCGCGGCGACGTCCTCCGCGCAGACCTGTCGGAACAACAGGTGAGATCACGCGGCCGGGTCGGGTATCGTCTCCCCTGGTGTGCCGGGAAGTCTGGTCGGCGGAACAGGTTTCTTCGACGACCCCGGAGGGGACATGAACGCAGCGGTACACCTCTTCTCGGCGCACGCACCTGTGGGTATGCCATGAACTGGGCCGTCTTCGTCGCCTTCCTCGTCGTGTGGGTGCTGTCCGGGCTCGTGACCGGTCTGTGGATGGCACGGCGAGGCCACGACCCTCGCTGGACGATCATCGCCGTCATCCTCGGGCCGTTGTTCGTCCCTATCGCCTTCGAGCGCATCGAGCGTGTTCCCCGGTCCGTCGAAGTGACGACGGTGGCCCGGCAGCACGCCGGAGAGGTCGATGAGGAAGGACTCCGCGTGATGGTCGGCTACGACGGATCCACCGAGGCCAAGCATGCGCTGGATGCGGCGCGACGACTGTTCGGCCCGTCCGGGGGAGTGCTCGAACTCGTCGTCGTGATCTCCTACGACGACGCCGGCGATCCGGACTCCGAACTTCTCGCCACGGTGCGACGACGACTCGAGGAGGCCGTCGAATCGATGGGTGATATTTCGGTGGGATATGCCGTCCTCGCCGGCCCGGCCGGTCGATGCCTGGGTTGGTTCGCCGAGGAACATCACGCCGACGTTCTCGTCGTGGGGCGCCGCGGACGAGGCATGTCCTCCCGGATGCTCGGTAGCGTCGCCGAGTACCTCATCGGGCACTCTCATGTGCCTGTGCTCGTCGTCGATCCCACCGTCGTCTCGCCGGATGCGGGTACGAACGAACCTATGGTCGCCGTTCGGGTCGCTCCCGAGGAGAATGTGACGGGCACCGCGTCGAACTGATCCGATGCGGTATGGTCGATCTCGGTGCGCCGGGAAGTCTGGTCGGCAGAAGGAATTACGTCGTCGAACCGGAGGACCCGTGTCTGTACCCGTCTGTCCCGTCGCCACCCGTCGCGCCCGAGCTCTGCAGCCGGCGCAGTGAGCGGCACTCTCGCGAGGCATTCCCACCGCAGCGCCGGAGGTCGCATCGGCCTCCCTGCTGCGTGTCGGCGTCCGACACCGAAATCGCAGGGATGCCCTAGTTTTCGGTATCCGATTCCACTCCGAGGATCGGAACATACTGCCGCCCATGCGGATCGGGTGCATCCGACCCAGCCGGTCCACGTTCGCGTACCGCGTACCGTCGAGAATTCCGAGGACCTGTGATGCCGAACATCTTCTCGGGAGTCCCTTTCCTCTCTCGCGGAACATGGCAGGACACACGCCGTGTGACGGAGATCCTCCGCAAGGAGACCGTCGGCGGTGTCTTGCTGCTCATCGGCGCCGTCACCGCATTGATCTGGGCGAACACCGGATGGTCGGATTCCTACCACGCCCTGCGGGAGACCCGTATCGGTCCGGCGTCATGGCACCTGGACCTGTCCCTGGGCACCTGGGCGGCCGACGGACTGCTCGCCGTGTTCTTCTTCGTCGTCGGCGTCGAGCTCAAACGGGAATTCGTCGAAGGCAGTCTGCGGGACCTGCGGCGTGCCGCCATGCCGGTGACCGCCGCCCTGGGCGGCATGATCGTCCCGGCCGTGATCTTCGCCGTCATCAATCTTCGTGGTGGCGCCGACGCGTTGAACGGATGGGCGGTCCCGACGGCCACCGACATCGCGTTCGCCGTAGCGATTCTCGCCGTCATCGGTAGTCATCTCCCGTCGGCGCTGCGAACGTTCCTGCTCACCCTCGCCGTGGTCGACGACCTGCTCGCCGTGACCGTGATCGCGGTCTTCTACACCGACGAGGTGAACCTGCTCTACCTGGGTGGGGCGCTGATCCCGTTGGCGCTGTTCGGCATCGCGCTCCGACGCGGCTTCGGTGCCTGGTGGCTCCTGGTGCCGTTGGCGGCAGTGACCTGGTGGCTGGTCCACGAATCCGGTGTGCACGCGACCATCGCCGGTGTACTGCTCGGCTTCGCGGTTCCCGTCGCCCGGCAGGTGGGGGACCGCACGATTCCGGTCGCCGAGCACGTCGAACACCGGATCCGGCCGCTGTCCGCCGGAATTGCCGTGCCGGTCTTCGCCTTCTTCGCCGCCGGCGTCACCGTCGGCGGATTCACCGGCCTGGCGAACGCCCTCACCGATCCCATCTCCGCCGGGGTGATCGCCGGTCTGGTCGTCGGCAAGGTCGTCGGAATCTTCGGGGTCAGCTACCTGGTGGCGCGCTTCACCCGAGCACATCTCGACGACGAGCTGAGTTGGGTGGACGTGCTGGGTGTGTCCCTGCTCGGCGGTATCGGCTTCACGGTGTCCCTGCTCATCGGCGACCTCGCTTACGGTGCGGGCACCGTCGCAGCCGATCACGTGAAGGTGGCCGTGCTGTGCGGATCGTTGCTCAGCGCCGCTCTGGCCTCGACTGTTCTCGTCGCCCGTAACCGTGCCTACCGCAGGATCACGGCAGCCGAGCGGGTCGACGAGGACGGCGACGGGATTCCCGACGTTTATCAGCGATGAGCGAGAGCTCGGATCGCGGTCGGGACGGTGGGCCGTGGTGGGTCCAGCCGACCGTGCGGTCACCGCAGGCTCTGCTGAAGTGTGTCTTCTGGCCGGTCGCCGTGATGCTCGTCGTCCATCGCACGGTGATCCGCGCCGTGGACGGTGCGCGCACGGACGACTTCACTGGCGTCTACCGCGCAGCCGTCGCCTTCTGGAACCGTGAACCGGTCTACACAGCGACGTACGAACACGTCGACCCGCACTACCTCTACCCGCCGTCGGGTTCGCTGCTTATCGCACCGTTCGCGGTCCTCGAACACGAACTGTCGCGATGGGCGTTCATCGGGGTCAACGCGGCGGCCGTCCTCGTCGCCGTGTATCTCGTCGTGCGGATGTTCGGGTACACGGCGCGATCGACGGTGTTCCCGATCGCGGTGACGGTCGCCTTCGCGTCCGAATCGGTGATCAACACCCTGGTGTTCACCAACATCACGGGGTGATCCTGCTCGGCCAGGTGGCGTTCCTGACGCTGTTGCTGGCGCGGCGGGACCTCTGGGCGGGCGCGGCGATCGGGGTGACCTTCGCGATCAAACCGATTCTCGCGCCGTTGCTGTTGCTTCCCGTGCTGCGCCGCCAGAGCAAGGTTCTCCTGACCGCCGCATTGGTGCCGGTCGGGCTCACCGCATTGGCGTGGCCGTGGGCTGCGGATCCGTGGCAGTTCGTCGAACGCACCGTTCCGTATCTGTTGCAGTCCCGCGACTACTTCAACAGTTCGATCACCGGCAATGGCACCTACTACGGTCTGCCCGAACCACTGATCCTCGCGCTGCGCATCGGTTTCGCGTTCCTCGCCGCGGCCACGATGTATCTGCTCCGCCGCTACCACCGGCACGACGAGGTGTTCTTCGTCGTCACCGGTGCCGGCGTGCTGATGACCGCGTCGTTCCTGCTCGGTTCGCTCGGGCAGATGTACTACTCGATGCTCCTGTTCCCGTTGCTCATGAGCGTGGTCCTCCCACAGTCCGTGATGCGGAACTGGCCGGCCTGGCTGGCGGTGTACGGCTTCCTCAGTGCCGACGAATGGTACTCGGGCAGATGGGTGGAGGCGGGACGGTATGCCGAGTACATGCGCCCTACCTGGGGGTGGTCGCTGCTGCTCATCGTGGTATTCGCGGTGCTGGTCGATCGCCGACGATCCACACGCGTCCCCGAACCGGTCACAGACCCTTCGGTGGACATCGCCCGAGTCGGACGTCAGAACGCGTCGGCGCCGAAACTCTGAGTGTAGTAACCGCGGATGTGCTCGACGATGCGCTTGCGGGCGAGCGTGGCATCGCCGGCGCGGACCGCGTCGACGAGACCACGGTGCTCGTGACGCAGCCGCACGCAGGTCATGGGCCAGTCGGTACTTGGTGCGCCCGCGAGGACGTAGCTCTCGATGGAGTCGCGCAGACCGGCCATCATCGCCGCGACGACGAGGTTGCCCGCCGCGTCGGCCATCGCGACGTGGAACTGGGCATCGAGAACCAGGAACTCGGGTGCGGCCAACTCCGGATCGTCCATCGCGTCCAAGAGTTCCTCGGCCTGGATGAGTTCCGGTGCCGGGGTCCGGTCGGCCAGAGTCTGCATCACTTCCGTCTCGAGCACCAGGCGCGTGCGGACGATGTCGGAGACCGGGAAGTTCTGCGCGGCGACCTGCAGGCGCATGAGCATCGACATCCCGCCGGTGGGTCGCGAGACGATCATCGCGCCGGCGTTCGGCCCGGATCCGGTGTGGGTGCTGAGCAGACCGAGGGCTTCCATCACCCGCAGCGCCTCACGAACAGAGGACCGGCCGACGCCGAGTTGTGCGGCGAGCGTGCGCTCCGGGGGCAGACGCTGGCCCGGGCCGAGTTCTCCCGTGACCAGCATCTGCTCCAAGTGGTTGAGCACCTGCTCCCACGCACGACCCTCGGACGACGACATGACTTCAGAGCCTAGTCGATTCCGGATCAGGGAAGCATCCAGGACAACACCGGGGTGGACTGCAGGTAGACCAGCACACAGAGGATGACGAGCATCGCGACGCTGTAGCCGATCACCTTGCGCAGCAACACCGATTCGCTGCCCGGCCGATCGACTGCGGTGGCAGCGATGGTGAGATTCTGCGGGCTGATCAGCTTGCCGACCACACCACCGGAGGTGTTCGCCGCGACCAGCAGAGTCGGGTCGATGCCGGCGGTCTGCCCGGCGGCCTGCTGCAGGCGGGCGAACAGGGCGTTGGCGGAGGTGTCCGAGCCTGTGACGGCGGTGCCGAGCCAACCGAGGATCGGGGAGAACAGGGCGAAGATCGCGCCGGTTCCGGCGAGCCACGTGCCGATCGCGACGGTTTGGCCGGACTGATTCATCACGTAGCTCAGACCCAGGACGGTGGCCACCGTGGCGATGGCGAGCTTCATCCTCACGACGGTGGTGCCGAAGGTGGCCGCGGCCCGGCGGACGGTCAGCGGGAACATGCCACCGCTGTCCCACCGTGCGTAGACGAGGGTGACGATCGCGCCGCTGAGCAGCAGCAGTGTTCCCGGCGACGACAGCCACGAGAACGTGTAGACCGCGCTGCTCGATGCGTCGCCGTTGCCCGTGATCAGATTGCCGTACAGGCCGGGCCACTCGATCTTGACGTCGGTGGCGGCGAGACGCTCCGGCAGATCGACACCGACGGTCCACAGCTTCGCGATACCGAACACTGTGATGACCAGTAAATACGGGAACAGGGCCATGACGACGCGCGAAGCGGTCAGCGATTCGTCGGCGACGGGACGCTGCGGAGCGTGAGCGCCTCCGGGTCCCTCCTTGCCGGCCTGGACCGCGACGGCATCGGTGCGGGTGCGGGTGCGTGATAGTTGGTCCTCGGGGGTCCGCGGCTTCCAGACCTGGAGCATGAGCACGGCTGCGGTGAGGCCGGCGAGCGAGGCGACGACATCGGTGAGTTCGTACGAGAAGTGGCTCGAGCACCAGAACTGGGCGAGTGCGAAGGTCGTGCCGGTGACCAGTGCGATCGGCCAGGCCTGCCGGACACCGCGACGACCGTCGACGAGGAAGAGCAGCAACAGCGGCACGAAGAGCGCCAGGACGGGTGTCTGACGGCCGACGACGGCAGCGATCTCGGTGGCGGGGATGTCGGTCAGGGCGCCGGCGGTGGTGATCGGGATGGCCATGGCGCCGAAGGCGACCGGTGCGGTGTTGGCGATCAGGACCGTGACCGCGGCCCGCAGGGCGGGCATACCGAGGGTGACGAGCATGGCGCCGGTGATCGCGACGGGTGCGCCGAATCCGGCGAGTGCTTCGAGCATGCCGCCGAAACAGAAAGCGATGAGCATCGCCTGGATCCGCATGTCGCCGTGACCGATCGAGTTGAAGATGCGCCGTAGATCCTCGAACCGGCCACTGACGACGGTGAGTTCGTAGAACCAGATCGCGGTGATCACGATCCACATCACCGGGAAGAGCCCGAAGGTGATGCCCTGCAGGGCGGACAGGCCGGCCAGCGGCGCGGGCATGTCGAAACCGATGATCGCGACGACGAGCGCGACGACGAGGGCACCGAGTCCGGAATACCAGGCCTTGAGTTTGAAGCCGGCGAGCAGGACGAAGAAGGTCAGCAGCGGCGCAAGGCCCACGAGAGCCGATGCGGTGAGGCTGCCTGCGATGGCGTCAGTGGCGGGAGTGAATGTCACCGCCGATATACGGGTTGCCACACGAAACTCCTGTGGTTGCGCCGCTGTCGGCGGCGGATGTGATTTCGACCGATGTGGTCAGACCACGTGAAGGTACACCATGGTCCGCGTCACAGTCGACCCCCTGACGGAATGTGCGGTCGATATCCGAAAATGTGCGGCGTATCTCCGGAACGTGTGGTTCAATGTGGTCAGACCACACCCCCGATGCGGAGATCTCCATGCGAATCGCCCTGTTCGCGACGTGCCTCGGCGACACGATGTTCCCGAAGGCCGTTTCGGCCACCGCCCTGCTCCTCACCCGGCTCGGGCACGACGTCGTCTTCCCCGAACGCCAGACCTGCTGCGGCCAGATGCACGTCAACACCGGTTACCAACCCGACGCGCTGCCGCTCGTCGAGAACTACGTCGACGCCTTCGACGACACCAGTATCGACGCCGTCGTCGCCCCTTCCGGATCATGCGTCGGATCCGTTCGCCACCAGCACGAAATCGTCGCCTCCCGTTACGGTTCCGCGTCGTTGTGCGGGCGGGTCGACACCGTCAAGGCCAAGACGTACGAGTTGTCCGAATTCCTCGTCGACGTCCTCGGCGTCACCGACGTCGGCGCCTACTTCCCCCACCGAGTGACCTATCACCCCACCTGCCACTCGCTGCGGATGCTGCGAGTGGGGGAGAAGCCGCTCCAGCTGTTGCGGGCCGTGCGCGAGATCGACCTCGTCGAACTGCCCGAGGCCGACTCGTGCTGCGGATTCGGCGGCACCTTCGCGATCAAGAACGCCGAGACCTCCACCGCGATGCTCGCCGACAAGCTGAACAATGTCGCCGCCACCGGTGCCGAATACTGCAGCGCCGGCGACTCGTCGTGCCTGATGCACATCGGTGGCGGTCTCACACGACTGCGCACCGGTACCCGCACCATCCACCTCGCCGAGATCCTCGCCTCCGTGGAACCGGCCGTCGCCCCCAAGGGAGTGCCCGCGTGACCGCACTCGGTATGCCCGTCGTCCCGCCGCGTGGATCCGGAAATCTGCGCGGCATCAGGAAGTTTCCCGACGCAGCGCACCAGGAACTCGCGAACCCGCAGTTGCGCCGCAACATCGGCAAGGCCACCCACACGATCCGTGCCAAGCGACTGGACGTCACAGGGGAACTGCCCGACTGGGAGCAACTGCGCGACGCCGGCGCCGCCACCAAGACCGACGTGCTCAACCGCCTCCCGGAGTTGCTCACCCAGCTCGAGGAGGCGGTGACCGCGCGCGGCGGCGTGGTGCACTGGGCGGCCGACGCCGTCGAGGCCAACGCCATCGTCACCGACCTGATCCGGAAGACGGGATCCGACGAGGTCATCAAGGTCAAATCGATGGCCACCCAGGAGATCGGACTCAACGAGCACCTCGAGGAACAAGGGATCGCGGCCTACGAGACCGACCTCGCCGAGCTCATCGTCCAGCTCGGCCACGACAAGCCCTCGCACATCCTCGTGCCTGCCATCCACCGCAACCGCGCCGAGATCCGCGAGATCTTCCTGCGTGAGATGCCGGACGTCGACCCCGACCTCGACGACAACCCCCGCCATCTCGCAGCCGCGGCACGAAAATTCTTGCGACAGAAGTTCATGACGGTGCCGGTTGCGGTGTCAGGTGCGAACTTCGGCATCGCCGAGACCGGCACCCTTGCCGTCGTCGAATCCGAGGGCAACGGCCGCATGTGCCTGACGCTGCCGCAGACGCTCATCACCGTCATGGGTATCGAGAAGCTGCTGCCCACCTTCCGCGACCTCGAGGTGTTCCTGCAGCTGCTGCCGCGCTCGTCGACGGGAGAGCGCATGAATCCCTACACGTCGATGTGGACCGGTGTCACCCCCGGCGACGGCCCGCAGGAATTCCACCTCGTACTGCTGGACAACGGCCGCACCGCCGCGCTCGCCGACGAGATCGGACGTGAAGCACTGCACTGCATCCGTTGCTCGGCCTGCCTGAACGTGTGCCCGGTCTACGAGCGCACCGGAGGCCACGCCTACGGCTCGACCTATCCGGGCCCGATCGGCGCCGTCCTCAGCCCGCAATTGGCCGGGATGGACGAACCCGACGACCCCAACGCCAGCCTGCCGTTCGCATCGAGCCTGTGCGGTGCCTGCTACGACGCCTGCCCCGTCAAGATCGACATCCCCTCGTTGCTGGTGGAACTGCGCCACCAGAAGGTCGAACACGCCCGCTTCGGACCCGAGGCCGCGGCGATGAAGGCCGCCTCGTTGGCCATGTCGACCTCACGACGCTGGACGGCCGCGCAGAAGGCCGCCGGGCTCGGCCGCGTCCTCGCCGGCAAGAAGGGAAAGATCACCCATCTTCCCGGTCCACTGGCCGGCTGGACAGACGCCCGCGACATGCCGGCCCCACCGAAACAGACCTTCCGGCAATGGTGGGCATCCGACGAAGGACGTGCCGCGCTCGCGAAGGCACGCGAGGAAGGACAGCAGCGATGAGCAGTCGCGACGCGATTCTCGGCCGGATCCGTTCGGCGCAGACCCTGGCACCGCCGGCACCGGTCGAGGTACCGCGCGACTACCGTCTCGGACGCACCCTGCCGGACGCCGAACGCCGTGAGCTGTTGGTCGACCGACTGGTCGACTACAAGGCCCACGTGCACCAGAGCACGCCGGAGGATCTACCCGTCGTGCTGGCGAAGATTCTCACGGATCGGGGGGTGCGCCGCGTCGGGATCCCGGAGGGCCTGGAACGCTCGTGGATGGCGGAGTTCGGTGGCGAGGTGGTGGTCGACTCCACCGACCGACCCGCAGCCGACCTCGGTGATCTCGACGGGGTCGTCACCGGCTCTGCGGTCACCTGCGCCGAGACGGGCACGATCTTCCTCGACGGCAACCCCGACCAGGGGCGACGCGCGCTGACACTGGTCCCCGACCTGCACGTGTGTGTGGTGGCGATGGGCGACGTCGAGGTGGGAGTGCCCGAAGCGCTGGCCCGGCTCGTCCCGGAGCGGCCGATCACGATGATCAGCGGACCGTCCGCGACGTCGGACATCGAACTCGAACGCGTCGAGGGCGTGCACGGCCCCCGCACACTGGAGGTGGTGATGGTCGGATGACCATGCTGACCGAGCGTGTCCGGCCGCGACTCGGATGGCAACAGCATGCCAACTGCCGGACCTCCGACGAGTACTTCTTCTTCGCCCCGGAGGGCGAACCACCGAACATCCGCAGGCGGCGCGAGGTCGTCGCGAAGCGCATCTGCGCGAACTGCCCGGTGCTGGCCGAGTGCCGCACCCACGCGATACTCAGCGGCGAACCGCACGGAGTGTGGGGTGGACTGTCGGAACACGAACGGCTGCAACATCTCAACCACTGACCGCACACGATCTTCGGTGTTTCCGACCTCGAGAACTGCGCGGCCGCAGGTGGCGTCCCGTGCCTGATGAAGGGCAACACGTTCACTGTCTGCGGCTTCACTCGCGGGCACCTCGTATGGGTGCCGCAGCTCGCCGTCAACAATTTCGGGTACAACGCCGGATCGTGGCGCACCGATCGGCATCCCCGCGGTTCCTGGTGGATACAACCGGGGACGGTCGCGCGGACACATGGGGTTCGGCAGCGTCGATGTGTGGCTGCACAGATCGTGACCGTATTCGAACGACGGGTTCCGGCCGGTGCGTCACATCGGCCGGAACCGCTCATCTCAGGTTCATGGTTGCCCCGATTCGAACGTGAGGACCTCGTGAGCGAGGAAACGGAAACCCGCGAGGGCGGTAGACCCTCGCGGTGTCGGTGTCCTCCTCGTAGGAATGGAACCAGGACCGATGATCGACGACGGTTCGCTCACAGTGCGTCCTGACGGGTCCGTGGTGGGTGATCAGCCGACGCGGTCCAGGATTGCGCCGATCTGATCGAGAAGCGACCGGAGCGAGGCGATCTGACGTCGCAGCTCGTCCACCTCGCCGTCGAGTGACACAAGTGCCGAGGTATCGGCTCGTGTCCCGCCGTTGCCGGACGGACCGAGCGCGAGTGGGTCCGTTTGGGCCGGGTCCATCGCCCCGAGCAGGAAAGGCGCATGCGGTCCTTCCAGGTACGCCCGCATGCGGAGCGACTGCCCGGCGGCGAACATGAGCATCGCATCGCCGTCGTCGCCCCAGATGCGGCGCTGACTCAACCAGCGACCGATCTCGTATGTCGCGGTGCGACCGAGATGGAAGGGAGGTCGCGCTGTGCCGGCGGTCCCGAAGCACGAGTGGGCGATGACGACACCGTCGGTCGCTGCCGGTCCGCCGGGGAACTGGGCGTAGTTGAGGATCTGGGACGGCGACGCGGGATCATGCGCGACGTGAACGACGACCGGAATGCTCCCGACACCTGTCGGGGCCGGTGCGCGCTGCCCTGTCCGGCGTTCCGCAGACCTCGCGGGTCGATGGGGAGTCCAGGTCGGCCATGACGGATCCTCTCCTGCTCCGGAAGCGGCATCGAATGAAGCATCACCCTCGGTGCTGCGGAACCATGCGTAGCGGACTACTCGAAAGTCCTTCCTTCGGACGTGCCCATCAGGTGTGCGTCGGCGAATCGGCCTCCACCCCCAGGCAGTCTGCCACCCGGACGCGCCGATTCCGGGGTCGCTCGAGCGTGCCGATGTCGAGCGACCCAGTTTCTGCTCAGGCGCCGCGAGGACAACCTGATCAAGCTCCGGCCGAGCTCGCTGTACCACACCGTTTCCCGTCTCGCCGAAAGCGGACTGATCCGGCAGGAGGGCACCGAACGCGCAGGTAATCGGCCCGAGCGCACCACCTACAGCATCACCGAGGCCGCGATCCGCACGTGGGCCGCGGACAACGGCGTGCCGCGTCGCTACTGGGTGGCCGTCGACTTCCTCCGGGACAGGACCGCCCACGAATCGGAGTGGCTTCGTGCACTGATCGAAGAGATCCGCGACGGCTCCCTGGTGTGGCAGAGCGTCGATGCCGCCGATCGACGACTTCCGGACCCGCCCCGTGATCTCGGCCGCGACTGGGGTGCGGCGCTGACGGACGAGACTCTCGCCGAACTGCGGAGGAGCAGTGCGGAAAGTAGCGGTCCCGGTCGGTCGTAGTGCAACGACCGAACCGGAACACCTCGACCCAATAGATCGCCGGTCGTGCTCGACCGGTACGAACGGGAACGAAATCGATGCAAACCGAACGTAATCCGTGGTGGGGCCTGTCGGCCCTGGTGGTCGGGTTCTTCATGATCCTGCTGGATCTGACCATCGTCGCGGTGGCCAACCCGGCGATCATGGCCGACCTGCAGGCCGACATCAATCAGGTCGTCTGGGTGACCAGCGCCTATCTGCTCACCTATGCGGTGCCCCTGCTGTTCACCGGTCGTCTCGGCGACCGGCTCGGACCCAAGCACGTCTATCTCGCGGGCCTGGTGGTGTTCACCGCGGCGTCGCTGTGGTGCGCGACCTCCGGCACCATCGAGATGCTCATCGCCGCCCGCGCCGTCCAGGGACTCGGCGCGGCGCTGATGACGCCGCAGACGATGGCGATCATCACCCGCACCTTCGCGCCCGACAAGCGTGGCGCCGCCATGGGTCTGTGGGGCGCGGTCGCCGGACTGGCCTCGCTGCTCGGGCCCCTCGTCGGCGGTGTACTGGTCGACTGGCAGGGCTGGAACTGGATCTTCTACATCAACGTCCCGGTCGGCATCATCGCCTTCGTGTTGGCGGCATGGCTGGTGCCCAGTCTCGAGACCCAACCGCACAAGTTCGACGTCGTCGGCGTGATCCTCAGCGGCGTCGGATTGTTCCTGCTGGTCTTCGGAATCCAGGAAGGTTCCAGCCGCGACTGGGACGTATGGACCTGGACGATGATCCTCGCGGGTATCGCGGTGATGGTGCTGTTCGTCTTCAACCAGGCGCGCAACAAGGGCGAACCCCTCGTGCCGTTGGCCCTGTTCTGCGACCGGAACTTCTCGATGTCGAACATCGCGATCTCGTCGATGGGCGCAGCCATGACCGCCCTGATGGTTCCGGCCTACTTCTATCTCGAGACGGTCCGCGGATTCTCGCCCACGAAAGCCGCCCTGATCTTCGCCCCGATGGCGATCGTCACCGGTCTGACGGCACCGCTCATCGGTAAGTTCTCCGACCGGATGCCGCCCCGGGTGCTGCCCACCGTCGGCTTCACGCTCTTCTCCGCGACGATCTTCGGCTTCGCGGTGCTCATGACGCCGGACAGCCCCATCGTGCTGTTCCTGCTCATCGCCGGTATCGCCGGCCTGTCCAATTCGTGCATCTGGGCGCCGCTGGCCTCCACCGCAACGCACAACCTGCCGATCCACCAGGCGGGCGCCGGTGCCGGCATCTACAACACCACCCGCCAGGTCGGTTCGGTGCTGGGCAGCGCCGCGATCGGTGCTCTGATCTCGTCGCGGATGGCCGCCCAAGGATTGGGTGAGGTGCAAGCCGGTGAGGGCGGCGGAGCCGCGATGGGAGCCGGTCTCCCGGAGCAGATCGCCGAGAAGTTCAGCATCGTGCTGAGCCAGTCGATGCTCCTGCCCGCCTCGGTCCTGATCATCGGGATCGTGGCGTCGGCGATGTTCGTCGGCCACGCCTCGTCGCAGCGGAAGGCGCAGGCCGGAGCTTCGCCGGATCGCGCAGAGGTCACCGGCTGAGCCGGGTTCGTATGTAGTGGCCGGTCGCCACGAACGGAAGAACGCTCCCACCGAGCAGGACTCGGTGGGAGCGTTCTCGCATGCTGAGGGTGTGGTCAGCCGTAGTGGCAGACGTAGCTGACAGCCTCGGTGACCTCGATGTCGAACGACGAGTCGCCGGGCACCGAGAAGGAGTCGCCTGCACCGTAGGAGGTCCAGTCCTCGCCGCCGGCCAATCGGACGCGGCACGCGCCGCTGTGCAGCTCCATGACCTCCGGTGCAACGGTGCCGAAGTTCAGGGTCGCGGGAAGGATCACGCCGGCCGACTTGCGGGTTCCATCCGCCAGATGGAAGTTGTGGCTGACGCACTTGCCGTCGAAGTAGACGTTGGCACGCGGGTCGAGCGTCACGTTGGCGTAGGTCGAAGTCGGCTCACTCATGGGCTGGAGCGTAGCGAGGCGGGTGCAGGTCGCCGGTCGTCGGGGTCGGTGTGCGCACGTCCGTCGCGAGGTGTATCTCAGGGGACCTTCACGGAGTCGACGATGTCGAGGTCCTCGAGCTGGTCACGGTGCAGGAGGAACTGGCGCGGATCGGAGCCGATCTCGCCGACCGCTACGCCCGCTGACCGCAGATGGCGTTCGACGGGAGGCTCACAATGCAGAAGTGAGGCTCACAACCCGGGTCGACCACCAGGGTTGTGAGCCTCGCTTTTCGGTTGTGAGCCTTCTGCGGGATGCGATTTCCGGCGCGTCCTCGCGGCGCGAGCGACACGTGCGCGATTGCCGCACACGTCACTGCACCAGTGCTGACGTGCGTTGAGTCGGGTGAAGTACAGCACGCACCGTGGTGCCTCGCACTTGCACAGCAAGGTTGCCGCGTGACCGGTTACCGCTGTGATTGCGGATACAGCGATTTCGGCGACCAATTCCTCGAACGGGTCGTGGGAGTCCGTGGTCCAGCGGACGTGGAGGCGATCGTCACCGACAACGATGCCGGGAGTGATGCGTGTGCGATCGAGCACCGTGCGCAGGTGGGCCGCTGCCTGGGCCGGATCACCGTCGAGCGTGTCGCGGTAGACGGAGCCGAGCGTGTCGCGGAGTTGTCGGAGTTGCGCGAGCTGGTCCTCGGTCGGTGTGAAAGGTGATCGAGGGAAGCTGATCTCTTCATTCAGTGTCTGCATCCACGCGTGGGCCCGGTCGGGCGAGTCGAACAGGTCGGTGATGCCGCGACCGTCGTAGTAGCGGCTGCTCAGGAAATTGGTGGACGGTGGTTCGAGCGGCCGGACCAGGACGCCGTTCTCGATGTACTGCGTCCGCATGGTCGGTCCTCTCCCGATCGGGTTCTGCGTGCATTCGTGCTTGCAATGTACTTCAATCTACCCCTAGAGTCCCGGCTAATGCATTAACCATTAGTTAGGAGTTCGGATGTTCTCCCAGCAGGCCCCAGTCGCCGATTCGTCGCCGTCAATGTCGTCCCCTCCCGTCCTCGACGCGGCTCGTCGTCCCTGGTGGAGGTCCTCCGCGTCGCCACGACCGGCCCTGCGCACGGTCGCACTCGCACTGATTGCTGCGGCCCTCGGGCTTCTGGGGCTCGCCGCACTGACCGAGGTGACAGGAAGTCCGTTCCTCATCCCCTCGATGGCGGCCAGCATGGCCCTGGTCGTGGGGGCGCCGAAACTTCCGTTGTCCCAACCTCGCAACGTGGTCGGCGGCCAAATCATCTCTGCCGCAGTCGGCGCTTCGGTCGGACTGCTGGGCCAATCGTTGTGGCTCGGCGCGCTCGCCGGCGCCCTGGCTCTGGCTGCGATGATGCTGGCTCGTGTGCCACATTCCCCGGCGGCGGCGACTGCGGTCATCGGGACCACCGCGACAACAGTCCCCAGCTGGGAGTTCATTCTCCTTGCAGGATCCGCTGCCGCGGTGCTCGTACTCGTCGGCCTTGTCGTCAACCGCCTGAACGGCGCTCCCGAGTACCCGCTGTACATCTGGTAGACGGACGGTGCCGGGACCGACCCAGGGACGGGTCGATCAGTACTTTGGCTTGGTCCTGGGGAGTGCGCAGGGCCTCGAATGTGGAGGGCACATCGTGTAAGCCGACAGTCCCGGTGACCATCGCTGTTGCGTCGACTTTGCCCTCGGCGAGCAGATGCAAGGTATCGCGGAACTCCAGAGGCGTGTAGGCGAAGACGAATCGCAGATCGATCTCTTTGCCGGTGGCCAACATCGGCCGGAACCGGTCGGTGCCCATGCACACCCCGGCCACTACGACACGGGAATGGAACGGTGCCGATGTCAGGACCGAGTCGAGCATGCCCGGGGTGCCGACGCATTCGAAAATGACCGGACGCTTCGGTGTGGTCGTGCCGAGCTTCTCAGCGATGCGGTAGAGCGGCACCCATCCGGGTAGACGCCGTAACTTCTCCATGGAAGTCATACCCAGCTCGTAGAGTTCGGTACCTGACGTCACTCCAGGTGCTGCCGCATACGGCGAATTTTGCGTGGGGTCGACGACGAGGGTCGCGCCGCATCGTCGGGCGAGTTCTCGGCGGCCCGGAGACGGGTCGCTAGCGACGATCGTTTCCACCCCTTGCGCCTTCAGGTGGCACACGATCGCTAGACCTACCGGACCGCAACCGACCACGATGGCGGTATCACGACGCGAGATGTCGCTGCGCCGTACCGCGTGGAGCGCGACAGCCATGGGTTCGGTCAGTGCCGCGATGTCGGAACTCAGACCATTGGGTACCACGAAACTAAGTGCAGCCTCTGCCAATACCTGTTCTGCGTAGGCTCCCGGCGCTGCCGGGGACAGACCTGTCATGTGCACACCGTTGCGGTCCCGCAGCAGCGGGAACGATACGACCCTGGAGCCCGGTTTGAACCGTCCACTTACGCCGCGGCCACGCTCGGCCACCTCACCGCAGAACTCATGCCCGAAGACGAACGGCATGTCGCTGCCGGCAGCATGTTTGACACCGAGTGCAGACATCGCCTCTGTCAGCTCGTCGATGTGGTCTCTTGCGTGCAGATCCGATCCACAGATGCCGCAACGCACAACGTCGAGGAGCAATTGTCCTCGGTTGGGTCCGGGGGTAGGGATGTCGACGACCGACAGCGTCGCGCGATGGCAACTGACGGCCTTCATCGGTGCAACCTGGACTCTGCGATGGTTCCGCGATGCGGCATAAGGACGGCGGTCCGGAATGCATCCAGGCGACTTCTGCGTGGCGCAAAGGCGTCCGATACTTCGGCGGACTCCAGGGCACGCGCGAGAAGTTTCCCTCCCTCGACCGCCACATCCATCACCTACCTGATGCGCAGCATGATTCTGAAGGATCAAATGAGATGAAGTAGCTGTCAATGGTGACTCTGCGCTGCATCGTCCCTACGGTGACGAGAGAGGAGGAACGGCGCAGGGGCTGTGCATCGATCAGTCGGCGACGCGTTTACGTGGCCGGCCACGCCGCGCCGTCTTCTTGACCGGGGCTCTTCGTCGCGGCTCGGTTTGCTGCGGCTCGCCTTCGTCCTCGTCTTCACCCGGGTCCTCATCCGAACCTTCGGCGGTGTCCGCTTCCTCGTCCTCCTCCTCGTCCGCATCGGCTTTTGGGCTGTCGGATGGTGCGTCGCGCCAACCAAATTCGACCTCGATCTCGACCTGGTCGCCGTCCACCTCGATTTCGAGTTCCCATTCGAGTCGGTCGGCGACGACGAGCGAAATGGTGTCACCGCCCGAGTCCAGTTCCACTTCGGATCCCGTCGCCAAGGCGCGGCCGAGTGCGATCAACCGCTCGGATGCCTGCTTGCGGGAAAGTTCGGCCTTCTGCTTGATCTCCAGCTTCGGCACGGCAACTCCTGACCTCGGTGAAGTATGCATCCACGGTATCTGCCGCGGGGTACGCAGGGATCGTGAACGAGGAGTCGTGACGATTTCGACGTTCGTCGTCCGGGCCAGTTACGTGCACGCAACCGATCGCGGCGAAAGTACGTCCGAGCAGGATTAGACTCACCGGTGTCGCAGGCCTGCCGATGATGTCGGGCCCGGTGCCTTGCCGGCGCCGGTTCGTGTGGCGATGGTTTTGTTCGTGTTGTGACGGTCGACGGTGCGGTCGGTGGTTCTTCTGTCAGGAGTTGTCATGGCCCGTTCCGTTCGAGATGAAGAAGGCCGTTCGTCGGCCGATGAGGTGACGCTGCACGACCTCGAGATGGTGGTGCAGGCACTGACCGGTCGGGGTGCGGACGCAGATGTCGTCGAGTTCGGGAGCACTCGGGGAGCTGCAGAACCGTCCGGGCAATCCGACGTGCCGGATGGGAGGCGTCGTCGCCGCGCACAGCGGTGAGCCCGTTATCGGCGGTGAGGGGTACGACCAGGAGCCGCGCGAAACAGTCATGAGTGCTTGCTCCGAGAGCAGCGACATGTGACGCTGACCACATGGTGGAGTCGCGTGAGCTTCTCGACGATCTCTGTCCGCTCGTTACTCAGCGGACAGGACGCACGGTCCAGGAGTGGATCGCGTGAGCCGCGTCGTGCGAATCGGCAACTGCTCCGGTTTCTACGGCGACCGTCTGTCGGCGATGCGCGAGATGCTCGAAGGCGGCGAACTGGACTATGTGACCGGTGACTACCTCGCCGAACTGACGATGCTCATCCTCGGTCGCGACCGTCTGAAGAATCCGGAACTCGGCTACGCCAAGACGTTCCTGCGGCAGGCCGAGGACTGCATGGGGCTCGCTCTCGACAAGGGGGTGCGGATCGTCGCGAACGCCGGTGGTCTCAACCCCGCGGGTCTGGCTGCGGCGCTGCACACGGTTGCGGATCGGCTCGGTCTGTCACCACGCATCGCCCACGTCGAAGGCGACGATCTCCTCACTCGCATCGACGAGTTCGGTTTCGTCGCCGACCCGCGCCCGCTCACCGCGAACGCATATCTCGGTGCGTGGGGCATCGTGCGGTGCCTCGATGCCGGAGCCGACATCGTCGTGACCGGACGCGTCACCGACGCTTCGGTGATCGTCGGTCCCGCCGCCGCCCACTTCGGTTGGGCACCCGATGACTTCGACGCACTCGCGGGTGCTGTTGTCGCCGGGCACGTCATCGAATGTGGTACCCAGGCGACCGGCGGAAACTATGCATTCTTCGTCGAACTCGACGACCTCGTCCGCCCCGGATTTCCCATCGCCGAGATCGAGGCGGACGGCGCGGCGACGATCACCAAGCACCCGGGTACGGGAGGAGCCGTCACCATCGGCACGGTCACCGCACAACTGCTGTACGAGGTGACGGGCGGACGCTACGCGAACCCCGATGTCACCGCGCGCATCGACACCGCCACGCTGAGCCGGGAAGCACCCGATCGTGTCCGCATCACCGGCGTGAAGGGCGAGCCGCCCCCACCGACTCTGAAGGTGTGCCTCAACGCGCTCGCCGGGTTCTACAACGAGGTCGTCTTCGTCCTCACCGGACTGGACATCGACGCGAAGGCCCAGTTGGTGCGATCTCAGATGGAATCGAATCTGCCGAGGCGGCCTGCCGAACTCGAATGGACTCTCGCTCGCACCGACCATGCCGATGCCGACACGGAGGAAACCGCGAGCGCTCTGCTGCGCTGCACTGCGCGCGATCCCGATCCCGACGTCGTCGGACGCGCATTCACCTCCACGGCGGTCGAGTTCGCCCTTGCAAGCTCTCCCGGGTTCTTCGTCACCGCTCCGCCCGGCCCGGGCACCGCCTACGGTGTCTACACGGCCGAGTACGTCGAGGCGACCCGCGTGCCGCACATTGCAGTGTTGCCCGACGGCACCCGCGTCGACATCCCGACCGCGGCGACCACCCGGACCCTCGAACCGTTGCCGGACCCGAGTGTGCCCGCGCCGCTGTCGCCCGGACAGACTCGTCGCGTTCCGCTCGGCACGATCGCCGGTGCCCGCAGCGGCGACAAGGGCGGTGACGCCAACATCGGGTTGTGGGTCCGGTCCGACGGCGAATGGCAATGGCTTGCAAACACTCTCACCGTCGACACGCTGAAGGACCTGCTCCCCGAGATCGAACCCTTGCCTGTCACACGTCATCTGCTCCCGAACCTGCGGGCCGTGAACTTCGTAATCGAGGGAATCCTCGGTCGTGGCGTCGCCTCCCGTGCCCGCTTCGACCCCCAGGCCAAGGGCCTCGGTGAATGGTTGCGCGCCCGATACCTCGACATCCCCACCGTCCTGCTGGAGAAGCACACGTGAGCACCTTGATCTCGACCCTGGATGCCGGCTCCACCGAATACGGCGCAGCCGCCGATACAATGCGTGCTCGCCTGGCCGAACTCGACACAGAACACGGCAAGGCCCTCGCCGGCGGGGGAGAAAAGTACGTCCGGCGACACCACGACCGAGGCAAGTTGCTTGCGCGGGAGAGGATCGAACTGCTCCTCGACCCCGACTCGCCGTTCCTCGAGCTCTCACCGCTCGCGGCCTGGGGCACCGAGTTTCCCGTCGGCGGCAGCGTCGTCACGGGCATCGGTGTGGTCGAAGGCGTCGAATGTGTCATCGTGGCCACCGACCCCACCGTGCGCGGGGGAACCAGTAACCCGTGGACGCTCCGCAAGACGTTGCGTGCCGACGACATCGCCCTGCAGAACCGGATGCCGCTGATCTCCCTCGTCGAATCCGGCGGCGCGGATCTGCCCACGCAGAAAGAAGTGTTCATTCCCGGTGGCCGGCTCTTCCGCGATCTGACCCGGTTGTCGGCGGCAGGTATCCCCACGATCGCGGTGGTCTTCGGCAATTCGACCGCCGGCGGCGCATACATCCCCGGCATGTCCGACCACGTCGTGATGATCGAGAAGCGGTCGAAGGTGTTTCTCGCCGGCCCGCCGCTGGTGAAGATGGCCACCGGTGAGGAATCCGACGACGAGTCGCTCGGCGGCGCCGAGATGCACGCGCGTATCTCGGGTCTGGCCGACCACTTCGCGGTCGACGAACAGGACGCGGTGCGCATCGGTCGCAGCATTGTGCGGCGCCTCAACTACCGCAAGGCCGGCCCTGCACCCCGGACGGACGTACGCGAACCGCGGTACGACGCCGAGGAGCTGCTCGGGATCGTCCCTGAGGATCTTCGGCAACCCTTCGATCCGCGTGAGGTCATCGCCCGCGTCGTCGACGATTCCGACTTCGACGAGTTCAAACCGCTCTACGGGTCGTCGCTCGTGACCGGCTGGGCACAGGTGCACGGCTATCCGGTCGGGATTCTCGCCAACGCGCGCGGCGTGCTGTTCAACGAGGAATCGCAGAAGGCAGCCCAGTTCATCCAACTCGCGAACCGTGCCGATACGCCGCTGTTGTTCCTGCACAACACCACCGGGTACATGGTCGGTCGGGAATACGAGGAACGCGGCATGATCAAGCACGGGGCGATGATGATCAACGCGGTCGCCAACTCCACGGTGCCGCACATCTCCATCCTCATCGGCGCGTCCTACGGCGCCGGTCACTACGGCATGTGCGGACGTGCCTTCGATCCGCGGTTCCTGTTCGCGTGGCCCAGCGCCAAGTCTGCGGTCATGGGCGGTGCCCAACTGGCCGGGGTCATCTCTCTCGTCGGACGCGCTGCCGCGCAGGCACGCGGCCAGGACTTCGACGAGGCCGCCGACGAGGCGATGCGCGCGGCCGTCGAGAACCAGATCGAAGCCGAATCGCTGCCGATGTTCCTGTCCGGTCGTCTCTACGACGACGGCATCATCGACCCCCGCGATACCCGCACTGTGCTGGGACTGTGCTTGTCGGCTGTTGCCACCGCCCCGATCACAGGTGCCGAATCCTTCGGCGTCTTCCGGATGTGAGGTTCCCGTGACCGAATCGACCATCACCACGGTGCTCGTGGCGAATCGCGGGGAGATCGCCCGCCGCGTGTTCGCGTCGTGCCGTCGGGCCGGACTCGGGGGGATCGCGGTGTTCTCCGATGCCGACGCGAACAGTCCGCATGTCGGCGACGCCGATGCCGCCGTGCGACTTGCGGGAGTCACCCCTTCCGAGACCTACCTCGACGGGAAGAAGATCGTCGCGGCAGCGTTGGCGACGGGCGCCGACGCGGTCCATCCGGGTTACGGATTCCTTTCCGAGAACGCACGATTCGCGCGCGAAGTGCTCGAGGCGGGGTTGATCTGGATCGGACCGCGCCCGGAGTCGATCGAACGGATGGGCTCGAAGGTCGAGGCCAAGAAGATCATGGCCGACACCGGTGTCCCTGTTCTTGCAGAACTCGACCCTGCCGACATCACCGACGCCGACCTCCCGGTGCTCGTCAAGGCCTCCGCAGGCGGCGGTGGGCGCGGAATGCGGGTGGTGCGGACATTGGCCGACCTGCCTGGGCAACTCGACGCGGCCCGCCGGGAGGCCGCGTCGGCGTTCGGCGACCCGACGGTGTTCTGCGAGCGGTATCTCGAGAACGGGCGGCACATCGAGGTCCAGATCCTCGCGGACCGCCACGGCACGGTGTGGGCGGTGGGCGAACGCGAATGCTCGATCCAACGTCGCCACCAGAAGGTGATCGAGGAAGCCCCCTCGCCGCTCGTCGACGCGATCGAGGGGATGCGCCCACGCCTGTTCGACGCCGCCCGGCGCGCCGCTCAGGCCATCGGGTACGAGGGCGCCGGCACCGTCGAGTTTCTCGCGGACCGCTCGGGGCGGTTCCACTTCCTGGAGATGAACACGCGCCTGCAGGTCGAGCATCCCGTCACCGAATGCACGACCGGACTCGATCTCGTCGATCTCCAGTTCCGCATCGCCGACGGTGACCTCCTCGACCCCGAACCACCCCCGGTACACGGCCATTCCGTGGAGGCCAGGCTCTACGCCGAGGACCCGGCCCGGGACTGGCAACCGCAGTCCGGCACCGTGCACCGTTTCGCGCTGCCGCAGGAGGCACGCGAGTTCGACGTGCTCCGGCACACCGGTGTGCGCGTCGATTCCGGTGTCCTCGCGGGATCGGAGGTCGGGGTCCACTATGACGCGATGCTCGCCAAGATCATCTCGTACGCACCGACCCGTGACCGCGCGGTGCGGCTGCTGGCATCGACGTTGACGCGCACCGAGATCCACGGCATTGTCACCAACCGCGACCTCCTCGTCGCGGTGCTGAAACATCCCGCCTTCCGTGCGGGGGAGACCGACACCGCCTTCTTCGACACCCACGGACTCACGGAACTGTCGGCACCGCTCGCCTCAGCGCACGCGGAAGCGGTGTCCGCGATCGCCGCTGCTCTGGCGGAGTCGGCCACCAATCGCACCGCTGCCACGGTGAATGCGGGACTGCCCTCGGGATGGCGGAATCTGCCCTCGCAGCCGCAGGCCACACGATTCACGGGCGTCCACAATGACCACGTGGTGCGTTACCGAGTCACCCGCGACGGTGTCCACGTCGACGGCCGTGACGACCTCGGTGTCGTCGGGTTCGCCCCGGATCGCGTGGTTCTGGACGTCGACGGTGTCCGCCGGCATTTTGTGGTGGCGCGATACGGCGACGCGGTACACGTCGACTCGTCGCTCGGACCGGTGCACTTGACCGCGGTGCCGCGTTTCGTGGACCCCACCGCCCGAATTGCTGCAGGATCACTGCTCGCACCCATGCCGGGATCGGTGATCCGGCTCGGCGCTGTCGTCGGCGATGTGGTGGAAGCGGGGAGGCCGCTCGTGTGGCTCGAAGCGATGAAGATGGAGCACACCGTCACCGCACCCACTGCCGGCACGCTCACGACGCTCGCCGTCGAAGTCGGCGATCAGGTCGCCGTCGGCACCGTCCTCGCTGTCGTCACCCCGCACGACGTGTCCGCACCGGTCGAGAGCCCCGACAGCGAAGGGGGCCACCACATCGAGGAGTTGTCATGACCGAACCCGATCCGGTGGTGGTGCGCTACGTCGTCGACCACGGCGCTGCGACACTGACCCTCGACTCCCCGCACAACCGCAACGCCCTGTCCGTACCGCTGCTGACCCAACTGAGCCGCGGACTCGTCGACGCGGCCGCCGACCCCGCCGTCCGCGCGGTCATCCTCGCCCATACCGGTGGAACATTCTGTGCCGGAGCGGATCTGAGCGGCTCTTCCGGATCCGCGCAGGAAACGGCTGCCGCACGCACCCGCGACATGACGGCCTTGCTCCGGCAGATCCTGGAGCTCCCCAAGCCGGTCTTGGCCCGCATCGACGGGCACGTCCGCGCCGGCGGCATGGGTCTGATCGGTGCCTGCGACATCGTGGTCGCCGGGCCGGCGTCGACGTTCGCACTTACCGAGGCACGGCTCGGTCTGGCCGCGTCGATCATCTCTTTGACCGTGCTCCCGCGATTGTCGCCGCGCGCAGCGGCACGGTACTTCCTGACCGGCGAACGGTTCGGTCCCGAGGAGGCGTCCTCCGAGGGTCTCGTCACCCTGTCGGTGGCCGATACCGACGCTGTCCTGGTGGAGTTGCTCGCGGAGATCCGTGCCTGCTCACCGCAGGGTCTGGCCGAATCGAAACGCCTCGTCACGCAGCGGATCCTCGAGGACTTCGATCGTTACGGAGACGACCTGGCAGCACGTTCGGCGCGGATGTTCGGTTCCGAGGAAGCCGCGGAGGGGATGACGGCGTTCCTACAGAAGCGGCGCCCGTGGTGGGACATTCGGTGAGAGGGTGTCACCCGAGGCCCTGCGTCATTTTGTGCGGAGCGAATACCGATCCTGCCGATCTCGTCACCGGGCGCCCGGTGCGCGAAACGACCGTCTCCACCCTGCTCGGCGACGCGGTGCTGAAAGTTCGTGGCACGCCCGGGCATCGGGTGGTCTCGATCGCATCGGATCTCGCCGGAGAGAACGGGTTCGAAATCGACGGCGACTCGGTGCTGCTGGATCTGCCGCCCGATCGCGGCCCGACGTCGTCCGCGCGCTCGTCGCCGACGGCGTGGATGTGTTGTCGGTCGGACCGGCCGAACGCATCCTCGAGGACGTGTTCCTCGAAATGACCACTCGTTCCACACCCACGAAGAGGCGTGACATGTCCGCCTCGACACTCCGCTCGCACTCCGATTCCACCTCACTTGCCGCACGGCACAACACCGTTGCTCGGAGCTTGCGTGCCGAGTTGTACCGGTTGCGTTCGTGGCCGGCGATGTGGACGACGGTCGGCACGTGGTTCCTGCTCGCGATGGTTTTCGGCTACGTATTCCCGTACGTCTCCTACACGACCGGAACGGCCGGCTTCTCCACGGAAGGGGAGCCGACCGAAGCGTTGCTGCAGAGCGCCCTGCCCGAATCGATCCCTGACATCCTGGTCCAGGGCACACCGTTGTTCGGTGGTGCGCTCGTGCTCGTCCTGGGTGCTCTCATCGCCGGGAACGGGTACAGCTGGTGAACGTGGAAGACCGTGTTCACTCACGGCCGTCTGCGCCCGACAATCGGTGCCCTGCTCGCTCTTGCGGGGATCGTTGCCGCGATGGTGGTCGTCACCGCTGGGCTGTGCACGGTCGTGTCCGTCTCGCTCGCCACGATCGAAACACAACCGCTCACGATGCCGTCGGCCGGCGCACTTCTTCGCTCCGCGGGTGCGGCGTACCTCGTGTTCATGATGTGGGGAACGATCGGCTTCGCCCTCGGCACCTACGCCCGCAGTGCGGCGCTGTCGGTCGGCCTGGGGCTGGTATGGACGGTTGTCGTCGAGAATCTGCTGCGAGGCGTCGGCTCCGCGCTGCAGCTCGTCGAGGACGTGACGGCCTTCCTGTCGGGAACCGCAGCCGGATCGCTCGTCGGCGCGGTGACCGGGGGAGGGGAGGGCACACCCGGGGTGGTGGATGTGATCTCGGGACCGAGGGCGCTCATCACCGTCGCCGCCTACATTGCCGTCGCAGTGGTCGCCACCGGGATTCTGGTGCGGAGCCGGGACGTGAACTGACCGCAAAGATTCTGCCGGTGGGATAACCGGAACAGGGCCGGGGTACCCGATCGAACATGACGACCAGCTCGAGGGGCCCTGGCGATTCGAACCCCGATTTCTCGCCGCCCGCGCGACGTAGCGATACTCCGGTACCGCCATCCGGGGCGACACCGGATCCGGACGCTCCCAGCAGGCTGCACCCCGACGTCGCCCGGGGCAAAGGCATCAGAGGCACCCGCACCGGGGCGTTGTGGACTGCCCTGATCGTCGGTGTGTTGATCCTGCTGTTGCTGTTGGTGTTCATCCTGCAGAACCTGGACAGCGTCACCCTCGAACTGTTCGCGTGGGACTTCTCGTTGCCGCTGGGTGTGGCACTGCTGTTCGCTGCGATCGCCGGAGCGGTGATCGTCGGCCTCGCCGGGGGTCTGCGGATTCTGCAGCTCCGCCACGCCGCCAACCGGCAACGCGCACGCACCGTCCGGTAAGACAGATCTCCGACTGCAGTACACCCACGCCGGCCGCTCTTCCTTCGTAGAGTGAAAGATCTCGAGTGGGGAGAACGCCATGGCCGCCACAGGACCGACCGACACCTCTCCTGTGCGCGGCGGGGCGGCGGCCACGATCGGCGTCGAAGAGGAATTCGTCCTGGTCGATCCCCGTACCGGTCGTCCCCTCCTGCGCAGTCTCGACGTGCTCGCGGCCGGACGCACACTCGGCATCGAGCTCGAGGTCGAGCTCTCCCCGTGTCAGGTCGAGACCGCCACCACGGTATGTACACACCTGCAGGACCTACGCGAAGAGCTGCGCCGCTCCCGCGCGACGGCCGCCGACGCCGCAGCGCGCGCAGGATGCCGGCTCGTAGCGGTCGGCACACCGATCTTCGAACCTCCGAGCGGATCGGTCACCGCCACGCCTCGCTACCAACGCATGGCACAGCACTATCGTGGCGTCACCGACGGCGTGATCTGCGGATGCCACGTGCATATCGGTGTCGACGATCGTGACCGCGCGGCCCAGCTCATCAACCATCTGCGCCCATGGCTTCCCGCCCTGCTGGCGCTGACCGCCAACTCGCCGATCACCGACGGCCGGGACACCGGATATGCCAGCTGGCGATACCTGCGGTGGGGGCGCTGGCCGAGCGCGGGACTGCCCCCGCAGTGCGCCACGGCCGCGGAATACGACGCGGCGGTCGAATCGCTGCTCACCACCGGCACGATCCTGGATCCTCGAATGGTCTATTGGGATGTGCGGATCTCCGCGCATCATCCGACCCTCGAGATCCGCATCGCGGACGTGCCCGCGACCGTCGAGGAGACCGTCACGCTGGCCACCTTGGTGTATGCATTGGTCGCCCAGGCGACGGCATCGATCGAACGCGGCGAGCCGACGCCCTCGGTCGATCAGGAGCTGCTGCGCGCGGCGTGCTGGAGAGCGGCCCGGGACGGTCTGGCCGGGCGCGGTGTCGATCTCGGCTCTGGGCAGTTGGTTCCGGCAGTCGACCTGATCTGGCGACTGCTCGCTCGGGTCCGGCCGATCCTGGAGGAACTCGACGTCTACCGCTCCGTGCACGACACTCTGTCGGGAACCCTGGATCGAGGTAATGGGGCGATCAGGCAGCGTCGCATTCTCGAGAGCGGGGGTTCCTTCACCGATGTGGTTGCCGACGCGGCGCGACGCACTGTGGAGGGCTACGGGCCGGATCTGCGTCCGTCATGACCGACACGACAGCCGGGGTGCCGCGCTTGCGGACCGACGCTCATCGGGGAGCAGATCGTCCTAAGCTGACGGGCATGACTGGGGTAGTCCGGTGAGCGGCCGAGGGATGGGTGCGTTCGATCATGCCCGGTAAGTTGCGGGTGCCGCTGGGGCGCCCGGACACCCTCACCGACCGTCCCGACTTCGCGCTTGTGGGTGTACTGCGCGTACCGCAGGAGCTCACCAGTCCGGGCCGCGCGATCGTACGCCGGATCGGTTACGCCCTGGCGGCGCTGATGGTGGCGGTGATCGTGGTGTATCTGGGTCGGGACGGCTACCGCGACGTGCAGGACAATCCGCTCTCGCTGCTCGACTGCATCTACTACGCCAGCGTCTCACTGTCGACCACCGGTTACGGTGACATCGCGCCACTGACACCGCAGGCCCGGCTGATCAACGTCCTGGTCATCACACCTTTGCGGGTGTTCTTCCTGATCGTGTTGGTCGGTACCACCTTGTCGGCACTGACCGCAGATTCTCGGCAGGCATTCAAGATCCAGCGGTGGCGGCGGCGCACCCGCAGTCACACCGTGGTCGTCGGTTACGGCACCAAGGGCCGTAGCGCTGTCGATGCCCTACTCGCCGATGGGCTTCCTCCTTCGGAGATCGTGGTGGTCGACACCGATCCGATGAGTCTGGACGCCGCGTCGCGTCAGGGACTGGTCACCGTGCACGGCTCGGCCACCAAGTCGGATGTCCTGCAACTGGCCGGGGCGCGGCATGCCGCGTCGATCATCGTGGCCGTGAGCCGGGACGACACCGCCGTTCTGGTCACCCTCACCGCGCGCCAGCTCGCCCCGCAGGCACGCATCGCTGCTGCGGTGCGCGAATCGGAGAACACCCATGTGCTGCGCCAGTCCGGCGCCGATACGGTGGTGGTCTCGGCCGAGACCGCAGGCCGGTTGCTGGGTTTGGCTCCCGCTACGCCCACGGTGGTGGAGATGATCGAGGACCTGCTGACCCCGGAGGCCGGTTTCGCGGTCTCCGAACGTGAGGTCGCACCGCACGAAGTCGGCCTCCCGCCACGCCAGTTGCCCGAGATCGTGCTCGGCGTCGTCCGTGGCGAACAGTTGATCCGGATCGATTCCTTCGGGAGCGGTGTCATCGCCGCGGACGACCGGTTGTTGTACGTGCGTCTGGTGTCGAACTGACAACAGGCAGCTCGCAAGCTCGGATCGCATTACCCCCCGAGTGAGGGATGGTTCTCGCCCTGTTGTGACAACACACTGAAGCCATGACCGAGATCAGGAACTCGACTGCGGTAGTGATCGGTGCCGGAGTAGGGGGTCTGCTGGCCGCGCGTGCGCTCAGCGACCGCTTCGATCGAGTGATCGTCGTCGAGCGCGATACGTTGCCGAAAGCGCCGAGTGCACGACGATGTGTGCCGCAGGGTTGGCATGCACACGCCTTGACCGTGCGAGGCAAGGAAATCATGGATGAATTGTTCCCCGGCTTCGTCGAGGAATTGATCGACCACGGTGCACCAACAGGAGATCAGCTGTCTGACGTCCGGTTGATCTTGGACGGTCACCGCTGGGCGCGAGGTAGGTCGGGGGTCCGTCCGGTGCTCGTCAGCCGTCCGTTCCTCGAGGGACATCTACGCAGTCGGCTGGAGGCGGTCTCCAATGTGGAGATCATCGACCGGTGTTCGGTCCACGGGATCTCCGTCGATCCCGTGGACCGCACCGTGACCGGAGTGTTGGTGTACGACGAAGAAGACGGCGCGAGGAGCCGGCTTATCCCCGCGGATCTGCTCGTCGATGCTTCGGGTCGCAGTTCGAAGGTGCACAAGTTCCTTGAGTTGGAGGGATTCCCGGCACCTGAAGAGGAGCGAATGCCCATTCATCTCACCTACGCCACTCGCCGCTATCGACGAGAGCCGTCACATCTACAGGGTGATATCGGTCTGCTCGTCGGCGCGACTCCGAGCAACCCTCGAGGTGGGTATCTGCTGGCGCAGGAGGGCAACAGTTGGATCGTGACGCTGGCCGGTTACGGTGACTATGCGCCGCCACTCGACGAGGATCGATTCGTCGACTTCGCGGCTTCGCTACCTGCGCCGGAATTGGCCGAGCTCCTGCGCAACGCCGAGTCGCTCGGTCCCGCGGTTCACTATCGGATTCCCTCCACTGTGCGTCGGCACTTCACGGGTTCCCAACTTCCCAGGGGATATCTACCGTTCGGTGACACCATTTGCAGTTTCAATCCCGTGTATGGCCAGGGGATGAGCGTCGCGGCTATGGAAGCGCTCGTTCTTCGTGAGTGTTGCGCTGGGAACAATTACACGCTGACGTACCGCTTCCTGCGCGGCATCGAACCTATCCTCGACGAGGCATGGTCGATGTCTGCCGACTCGGATCTGCGGATGCCTTTCGTGGAAGGAGATCGGTCTGTACAGACGAGGCTGATGAACGCCTACCTGGGCTTGCTGTATCGGGCCGGTGTCAACGATCCCCAGGTGGGAGCTGCGTTCGCGCGAGTCGCCCATCTTCTCGACCGTCCTGAGTCGCTGATGCGCCCAACGATGTTCGCGCGCGTGATGTGGGGGAGTGCGCGCCTCGGTATATCGACGAAATCGGGTGACCGAGACTCTGTGTCGGGCACTTTCGCACGACAGCGGGTGGTGTCGTAGGAGGTGGCACGTAACATGTTGCCACCGTGTCGGATCGGCGATTGTTGTCCGTGACGTATGCGGAGCGGTCTCGGCGGGTCGCGGCAGTGAATCATCCGTGTGCCGTATTCTCTCATTGAGATAATGCGTTCGAGCACAACAGAAATCGTTTACGTATCGTGCCGGCGGTGGCGATATCCGGACGCGGACGTCTTGGACCGTGCCACCGTGTTGCGGTTCTGCAGCTACTGCGCCGTTCTGACGCGTGCTCCCGTACTGACGGGTTGCACGCGTCGACTTCGTGTTCGCGCCTTATCAAATCGGATGTGGCGGAAAGAAAATCGAGATTGGGTCTGGCATGCGCGCGCGTTCGGAGGGACACTTGACTCATGGCCAGGACAGCCGCACAGGCCCAAAACTCTCCTCTCCCGCCCACCGTGTCGATGCCGTGGATCAACCGCATCCAAGCACTTCGCAAGTTCGATACCGGCCCCGAAACCTTTCGTGATGCCGGGGGGCCCGTCACCCTTGTTCGTACCGGTCCCGGACGATGGACGCCGACGTTCGCGATCGTCACGTCACCGCAGGGCGCTCACGATGTGCTCGGCGGCGCCGACGGTGCCTTCGACAAGGAGACAGAGCTTTTCGTCCAGGCACGGCTGTGGGGCGGTAAGAACGTGTTCAATCTTCCTCACGACCCGTGGGTGCCTCGTCGACGAGCGCTGCAACCGTTGTTCACGAAACAACACGTCGCTCTCTACGCCGATCGTATGGCGGAAACTGCAGACGCTATGGCGACGGAGTGGCTCGAGCGCGGCACAGTCGACCTCGATCGGGAAACGCGAAGGCTGACCTTGCGAGTGCTCGGGCGATCGCTGTTCGGGATCGACCTCAGCGGGCGTGCCGACACCCTCGGGCCGCATCTCACCCGAGCCCTGCAGTTCGTCACCCGTCGCGGATTGCAGCCTGTGCGGGCCCCGGCCTGGATGCCGACTCTTGCCCGGCACCGGTACCACAAGTCCATGGTGGTCATCACCGAAGCACTCGAGGAAGCGATGGCGGACGCGCGCACTGGGTCCGACACCAGCGCCGAATTGATTCGACGATTCTTCGAACTCACCGATCCGGCGACCGGTACGCCGTTCAGTGATGAAGACATTCGAAATGAGCTGTTCGCCTTCCTGTTCGCTGGTCACGACACCACCGCCACCACGTTGACGTACAGCCTGTGGCAATTGGGCCGTAACCCGGAGATGCAGGATCGTGTGGCGGAGGAAGGTAGTGCAGTCGGTGATCGTCCTCTACAGGCAGCCGATATCGGCCGCTTGCCGTACACCGTGCGCGTGCTCCATGAAGCATTGCGGATGTGTCCTCCAGGGGCGATAGTGGGGCGGAGGGCGATGCGGGACGTCGAGGTGGATGGTTACCGGATCCCGGCCGGAACGAATGTGGCGGTGGGAATTTACGCGTTGCATCACGACCCTGCGCTTTGGGATCATCCGGAACGCTTCGATCCGGATCGGTTCGACCGGGAGCGATCATCGCCACCCTCGCGCTGGCAGTATCTGCCGTTCGGTGGAGGGCCCCGTACCTGCATCGGTGACCACTTCGCCATGCTCGAAGCTACTCTGGCTCTGACTGGAATCGTCCGAAGGGTGCGGAGCGAGTCCCTTACAAACGACTTCGCGGTGGTTACACCTTTCACCCTGGTTGCCGCCGGACCCGTTCCGGCACGGATGCAGGCGAGAACCGCTCCTTGAGTTCGCTACTCGTGGATGGAGGCCCCGATTCAACCGGGCTTGTTGTTCCGGTTCGTTCCTGTGCCGACGAGCCTGGTACTACTTACCGGCCAGTGCGGAACTGATGAGGATTTCTGCTGCGGCACGTGCCTGTGCCGCGGCATCCGTCGTGCCGGCGATCGCCGCGGTGGTCTGGGCACCTTCGGCGAGGATGGCGAGTTGGGGAGCGAGCGAGTCGGGTGCTCCGGCCTCGGCGACGAGGCGTGCGACGTACCGCTGAAAATCGGCTTTGTGCTCGCGCACGATCTCGGCGACGCGCGGGTTCGCCGACCCGAGTTCGCCGAAGGCGTTGATGAATCCGCAGCCGCGGAAGTGAGGGTCTGCGAACCATTCGCTCAGGAAGTCGTACACGGCCAGTAGGCGGGCTGCCGGGTCGGCGATCGCGTCGACCTTCGCTTCGACCCCCTTGGTCCACATCTCGTGGCGGCCGGCGAGGACAGCCGCGATCAACTCGTCCTTCGAGGGGAACTCCTTGTAGAGCGCGCGTAGCGACACCCCGGCGGCATCGCGCACGGCGTCCATGCCCACCTGGCCGAAGCCGCGGCTGTAGAAGAGTGCATCGGCGGTTTCGACGATGCGGGTACGGGTCTCCTCGTTCACGCTGCCAGTCTACGCATCCTGAGAACGCTGGTTCTCCAGGCTTCATTCGGCCCGGCAAGGGATCTGTCGATGCATTCGTCCACCGCGTCGGCTGTGGGCGTTCCGCCTCCTCGGGCTGGGTCCCGACGAGAATTTTCGACACCCTCTTGACGCTGAGAACGGTCGTTCTCTACAGTCGACATCAGAGCGAGAACGGTCGTTCTCGGTCTCCGGCTCCACCGATCAAAAGGAAGTTCCGTCATGTCCGCGAACCCGAAGAACATCTCCCTCGAGCCGGCCGCCCAAGCGTTCGTCGAGGCGACCGCCAATCCGCCGTACCTCTACCAACTCGCCCCCGAAGACGGCCGAAAAGCTGTCGACGGTGTGCAGGACGAGCCGATCTTCAAGCCGGCGATCGATGAGGAATGGGTCGAGGTCCCCGGTGGCCCGACCGGGACGGTCCAGGTCCGCATCGTGCGCCCGGCCGGGGCCACCGGCACGCTCCCGGTCATCGTCTACACGCACGGCGCCGGATGGGTCTTCGGCGACGCCCACACGCACGATCGCCTCGTGCGCGACCTCGCCGTCGGTGCGAACGCCGCCGTCGTCTTCCCCGAGTACGACCGCTCACCCGAGGTGCGCTACCCCCACGCGATCGAGCAGGTCTGGGCCACCGCGCAGTGGATCGCGAGCGCCGGCGGCGATAAGAACCTCGACGGCACCCGTCTGGGGGTCGCCGGCGACTCGGTCGGCGGCAACATGACCGCGGCCCTGACCTTGCTCGCCAAAGAACGTGGTGGCATCGACATCGCCGCCCAGGTCCTGTTCTACCCGGTCACCGACGCCGCTTTCGACACCGCCAGCTACCACGAGTTCGCCGAGGGTTACTTCCTCACGCGTGAGGGCATGAAATGGTTCTGGGACCAGTACACGACCGACGAGGCCGAGCGCGCCCAGATCACCGCCTCGCCGTTGCGCGCGACCACTGACCAGCTCAGCGGATTGCCGCCGGCGCTCGTGATCACAGCCGAAGCCGACGTGCTGCGTGATGAGGGCGAGGCCTACGCCGCGAAGCTCCGTCGGGCAGGTGTTCCCACAACCGCGGTGCGCTATCAGGGCATCATTCACGACTTCGTGATGGTCAACTCTCTGCACGACACGTTCGCTGCGAAGGCCGCAGTCGCCCAGGCTGTTTCCTTCCTCCGGGACGCCCTGCACGCGTAGCAAATTCACGCTGCGGCGCTCGTACGATGTCGAGGCGGGCGCCGCGGCGTAGCGTCGGGACACCAGTGGCCTTCCCGGTGCTACCCGGCATCGTTGTGGGCGGTCGTTCACGTCCGCGTTCGGATGGGTGAGGGTTAGCCTCGGGAGAGGAAGATTCCGTGCAGTATCACCACCGTGCATGGGAGCAGAGATGCCCGATCACACCATTTCCTCGACCCCGATCGCACCGCCGAACGATGCCTCCAAGACCCAACTCGTGCAGTGGGCGATCGGACGCATCAGCGCCCAGGACCTCGACAGTCTGCGCAACTTCTGGACCGCCGACACCACCGTGCATTTCCCTACCGGGACGTGTCACGGTCACGCCGAAATCGCGGCCTATTTCGCACAGGTCTTCGCCGCTCTCGCCGACTTCACCCTCGAGATCGTCTCGGTTGCCGAATCCGGACACGATGTCCTCGTCCACTGGCACCTGACCGGGCAACACGTCGGAACCTTCATGGGCATCGCCGGCACAGGGCGTCGCATCGACCTCGAGGGATTCGACCACTTCGTCGTCGAGAACGGACACGTCGTCACCAACACTGTGCGCTACGACCAAATGGAATTCGCCCGCCAGATCCAGTTGCTACCAGCCGACGGGTCGATTGCCGATCGCGCAGTGAAGGCGGCGTTCAATGCCGCAACTCGTGTCAGGCACCTTGCTCGCCGACGCCAGGCGCGCTGACGGTTCGAACAAAAGGACGAGCACGACGGGGCTTCGTATACCTACCGTCTGCAACCCAGTGCGTCGATCACGAGGGCTGCACCGATCCCGAACATCCATACGTCCTTGGCCACGGCGGTGCCGTCCTGGGTGGGTCGGATCGAGCCGTGCTCGTGCATGCCTGGGGTTTTCCAGTACATGGTCAATAATCCACCACTGAAGCCCGCGAGTGCGGCCCCAGCAAGCGCGGAGGGCACGAACGGCGTGAGCAGTGCTATACCGAGTGCCGTTTCGGCTGCAGAGAGCGTCTTTCCGAAAGTCTCGGGACGCATCGTGCGGACAGCGGGAACAGCGTTGGCGGCCATGCCTTGTAACCCGGCGGCAGCTTCGGAGGAAAGTGCTCGCTTACCGAGTCCCGAGTTGAGGATGAACGCGCCAGTGGTCAGACGCAGGGGAAGGTGACTCACTCTCACAGCTTTCTCCTCTGTGCGTAAGGTCGAGCGTCGGTTGAAGCATCGGAGTACTCCGATCATCTCGCGGTCGACCGGCAGTCGCCACCTGCCGATCTCTTCGATTCGACGTTCTGTCAGGCCGGGTTTTGTCGGTCTTTCCGCGGTGAGCTGCCGCAGGTATCGTCACGACGTGACTGATCGCAGAAAGATCCTCTACGTCGATCTCGACAACACGCTGGTTCACTTCAAGTCCGGAATCGATCGGCTCGGCGCTGCCGACTTCCATGAGTACCAGGACCGCTATGACGAGGCACCCGGGATCTTCGCGTTGATGGATCCCATCGACGGTGCGATCGAAGCATTCACACTGCTGGCCGAACACTTCGATGCGTACATACTCTCGACTGCGCCGTGGAAGAACCCGTCAGCGTGGTCGGACAAACTACTGTGGGTACAGAAGCATTTCGGCATCGAGCCCACCTCCGTCGCCTACAAACGATTGATTCTGTCGCACCACAAGAACCTCAATCATGGAGACTTCCTGGTCGACGACCGCGACCACAATGGCGCGAAGGACTTCACGGGTGAACTGATCAAATTCGGCAGCGCCGAGTTCCCCGACTGGGATGCGGTTACCGCTCATCTTCTGGCTTCAGCCAGGAAGTAGCACCATCTCGCAGGCTGCGACTGTGTCGCAACAATCAGGAAACCTCAACGCCCAGCAACCAATTCTTCCTCAGTCTCGTCATTTCTTACGGGTTGCCACGTGCAGCCGGGGCCTGGCAGCGGAAGGCACGAGCTACGGACTTTCGCAGTCCGGAGAACACCTTGAGTAAATGCTGGGCTCTGTCCCTAGTTGTCTGGAATGGCAAGTAGCTCGGTTGGTTCGAGGGTTCCGAGAATGCCGGAATCGGTCGAAAAGTCATCGAAATGGGAACTCAGTGACATCTGTCGAAATTCAAGATTTTCTGATGGTACGGACTGACGGTCGTATGTCCGACGAACGAGGCAGTTTCAGTGCTCCCGTCTGAGTAGGTCGCGACTGTTTTCCCATGGTATGTGTTGGCGAAGGCTCCCTGTGTCGAAGTGCTCGCGGCGAGCTTTGCTTCGGTCGTCGCAGTGACCGTGGGCAATGACGGATCCAGCGGAATGCCAGTGATTTTCTCGGTGAGATCCGACCGGATAACTCTTCTTCCGCCCGGATTCTCGAGAAGATGATCCGTAGATGTAACGGTGCTGGTCAAGGTATACATGGGTCCGCCGTTGCACGTCACGGGTCCGTCGAACGTATAGGTATACGTGTATGTTTCGGTGCTGCGCTCGACCGCAGGCGCAGGTGCGGCGCCCGCTACGCCGACCGAACCGAACGCAACTACCATTCCGGCGGCGAGCACGCCCACGGTTCGGTTTGCGCCGATATTCTTGCCACATCGGGGTATGCGTGTCATGTTCATTTCCTCGAGTGCGCGAAGTGGTGAGGATCCACGATGCGATTCGCGGTGCGCGCTGAGATGGACCGTTCGTGGAGAGTTTTCACTTTAGGTGCTTTACGAGGACCTGGGTCGCCATATCCAAAAGATTCTTATTATCCGGCCGATAGATCACGTCGAGCAGCGGCGCGTAGGACCGCTTCAACCGGTTGCAGAGGCGGCGCGACTCGCGTGGCGTACATGCATCGACTGATCAACCCACCCCACCGAGAGCCTCGGTAGGGATGCCGGAGCGGTGCCGTTCGGTATTCCTGAGTCAGGAGCGGCACGGTGTACGAACTGGGCGGCGCAGCCGGGACGCAGCAAACGGGCAGCCACGGCAGCGATATATCGGTCTGCTCGTGGACGCGGCGGTGTCCCGTCGAAAGTGACGCTTGCACCTCGAAAGGGCACGTCGACGGGCGATACGAATGATGGTCGTCACCGCTGTGCAGTCAGGTGCAGGACCTGATTCGCATACGCCTGTGTGCCAGTAATGTCGATCTACGTGGTGCCCACTGGGACTCTCGATACCATCACGCGACCCCGTCACTGTGGATGTGACTGGAGACACACGCAGCTCGCTGGTTCATCTACAGCACGGGGCGGCGCGAATGCCTGCCTATCAGAGTAGAAGCGATCAGCTTCACGCACGCGCGGGCGCGTTTCCCGTACCGGGCGTCGACCCGTGAGAGCTCTTTCATATGCTTGCCGGTACGCACGCCGTAATCGGCGTCGGTCGCGTACGGTTCCACCGATCCGGACACCGACCGGCGAGTGACGTGCGTCTCGTCTGGGCTGCACCCAACAGCCTGCGACGTGTCAGACGAGCCGGAAAGGCAGAGGAGCGCAGTGAGCACCCCGGAATTGGCACAGTGGAACTCGCAAGAGGCTATTGCGGAAGCAATGATCCCGATCATCGGCGGTCTGCACCGCCGGCATTCGGTCACGATCTTGCTTCACAGCCGCTCCCTCGTGAACAAGTCGGTGATCGGTATTCTGCGGACGCACCGTTTCGCGCGTCAGATCCGCGGTGACGAGCTGTCGGTCGAGGCGACGTTCCCGTTCCTCGAGGCATTGACCGACCTCGACCTGCAGCCGTCGAAGATCGACCTCGGCCTGCTGGTGACGGATTATCAGGCCGAGGGAGCCGGACGATCCATCCCGGATTTCGTCGCTGAGAGCCTCGCGGATCTGGTCGGCGGCGCGCAGACGAGCCCCGCGAAACCGCAGGACGTGGTCCTGTACGGGTTCGGTCGGATCGGTCGCCTCGTCGCCCGTCTGCTCATCGAGAAGGCAGGCTCGGGCAATGGGCTGAACCTGCGTGCTGTGGTGGTCCGTAAGGGAGGTGACGACGACCTGACCAAGCGTGCCTCTCTGCTGCGTCGCGACTCCGTCCACGGACAGTTCAACGGCACGATCAAGGTCGACACCGAGAACAACGCCTTGGTCGCCAACGGCAATGTCATCAAGTTCATCTACAGCAACGATCCGGAAAGCGTCGACTACACCGAGTACGGCATCGACAAGGCCATCCTGATCGACAACACCGGAATCTGGCGCGACCGCGACGGTCTGTCGAAGCATCTCCGCCCCGGTATCGCCAAGGTGGTGCTCACCGCACCGGGTAAGGGTGATCTCCCGAACATCGTGCACGGTGTCAACCACCGCGACCTCGACCCGGACGAGACGATCGTGTCGTGCGCGTCCTGCACCACCAATGCCATCGTTCCGCCGCTGAAGACCATGGACGACAAATTCGGTGTGGTGCGTGGTCACGTCGAGACGGTGCACTCGTTCACAAACGACCAGAACCTGCTGGACAACTACCACAAGGCCGACCGTCGCGGACGTTCCGCGCCGTTCAACCTGGTGCTCACCGAGACCGGCGCCGCTTCGGCGGTCGCGAAGGCGCTTCCCGATCTGAAGGCGAAGATCACCGGCAACTCGATCCGCGTTCCTACGCCGGATGTGTCCGTCGCGATCCTTCACCTTCAGCTGACTCGTGAGACCACCAAGGAAGAGGTGCTCGAGCACCTGCACCAGGAGTCGCTCACCGGTGCGCTGCGCCGCAACCTCGACTACACCTCGGCCACCGACGCGGTGTCGAGCGACTTCATCGGCTCGCGCGCGGCGTGCATCATCGACGCCAATGCAGCGATCGTGGATGGCGACACCGCCATCCTCTACGTCTGGTACGACAACGAGTTCGGTTACTCGTGCCAGGTCGTGCGAACGGTCCAGTACCTGTCGGGTGTGGAATACCCCGTCTATCCCGTTACGGAAGCCGGCCCCGTGGAGCACGTCGAGGAACCTGCCGCTGCACAGGCATAACAGTCCTGCGCAGACTGCAGTAACGACAGTCCGCTAGGGACCCGCCGACGAGGGAACCCATCCTTACCTGAGGATGGGTTCCCTTTTGCGTTGGGCCATTGGTGGCGTCGAGGAGGAGTAGCGGCCGTCGAAACTCGGGGGAGGTTGTGTGCGGTTCCGGCGAAGAACACGCACACAACCTCCCCCGAGTTCGTCACTCTGGAACTGATGCACACCGCGCGGTCGGCGAACTCTCCGGCCCGACTCGGTCAGGGCTGGTAGTCGGGGTACTTCGTGTGCAGCTGGAAGTACCCCGTCACGTTCTCGCGGAGCCAGTCCTTGCCGTCCTCGGGTGTGCGACCGTCGCAGATCGCGTCGCCTTCGATGCAGACTCGTTCGACGTGGATCTCACCGAAGTCGTTCCGGCCGCCGCCGAGCGTCACACCGGGAGCGACGGGACCCGGGAACAGGGTCTCGACGCCGCGGTCGTCGCGGGGGTCGGAATAGAGGACGCCCGAGATCCGTTCGGGGGGAACGGACCCGTCGGCTGCGATCTCGGCGAGAACATCGCCCGCGATCGAGGCGCCCTGCGAGTAGCCGAGCACCAACAGGTCCGAGTCGGGGCAGGTGCTGTGTCGGACGGTGATGGTCTGGCGGAGTCGCTGATGCCCGATCTGCTTCGACCTGTCGTAGGCGATGGTGCCGTCGTCGTCGATGCCGTCGAAATCGTCGTGCGAGCCGGTCCCGGGCAACGGCACAACCACTGCGGGGTAGCGGATGTGTTCGACCACGGTGCCGGGAGACTCGAACCGAGCGGAGATCTTCGCCAAGGGGGATGCCGGGTCGATCGAGTCGCGGGTTTCGAAGCCGCGGGTTCCGTCGACGGCGAGGACGTACCGTTCAGGGCAGTTGCGGACCGGGTCAGCGGACGCGGAACTGACCGGACCCGCGACGCTCAGACCTGCGGTGAGCAGACCTGCGGCGAGCAGGCCGACGGTGCGTGTGCGTCTGCGATCGATCCGGGACATGCGCGATTCTCCTCGTGTGCCCCCGACAGACAATAACTGAGGTCGATGATATCGATGTCCCGTTTGTTCGTCATGTTAAGGATGCGTGCTTTTCGGTGATCGTGGTCACCCCCAACCGGTGACTCCGGTGGCATGTCCGTCAGGGCTGGTCGGCCGGGATGCGGGCGGCCAGCTCGGTGATGAAGCCGGCGATCTCGTCGGGGTTCTCTTCGGCCATGAAGTGGCCGCTGGTGGTGCCCTGGTAGGTGAGATCGGGTGCCCACGCCTGCCAGAGGGCCGAGGCGTCGAAGCCCAGTTGCGAGCCCCAGTCCTGGGAGATGACCGCGACGGGCATGGTGAGCCGAGCCCCGCGTTCGCGGTCGGCGAGGTCCATGTCGAGATCGATGCCGGCGGTGGCGCGGTAGTCGGCCACGATCGAGTCGACAGAGTTGATCGAGCTGGTGACGTAGTGATCGCGCTCCTCGGGCGTGAAGGTGGTTCCGGTGGGGTCCCACGCATCGAGGAACGAGCCGAAGAATTCCGGGGCGACAGCGGCGATCATCTTCTCGGGCATCCCTGCGGGCTGGGCCATGAGGTAGAGGTGCCAGGCAACCTTGGCGTTCACGCCCTGAAGTACGGCCCAGGTGTCCATCGTGGGAAGGACGTCGAGGATGCCGAGGTAGTCGACGGCGTCGGGGTGGTCGAGTCCCGCACGGACGGCGACGAGCGCACCGCGGTCGTGACCGACGAGCCCGAAGTGGTCGAAACCGATCTCGCGGGCGACCGCGACGATGTCGTTCGCCATGGTGCGCTTGGAATACGACTCGGGATTGTCGACCGGGGGTTGGTCGCTGGCGCCGTAGCCGCGCAGGTCGGGGACGATCACGGTGTGGTCCTCAGCGAGTGCGTGGGCGACGTGGCGCCACATGTAGTGGGTCTGCGGGAAACCGTGCAGCAGGACGACGGCCGGACCTTGCCCACCGACGGCGACGTTGAGCTTCACGCCGCCGTCCACGGTGATCGTGCGGTAGGTGAAGTCCTCGATGGTGCAGCGGGTCATGGGGTCTCCGTAGTCGTAGTCGTGGTGGAGGTTTCGGGGTGGCCGGAGAAGATCCCGGCGGGCAGGTCCGTTCGGCCGGCGGACGCGGTGAGCGCGGGAATGATGACGGTGTCGACGAGGGCTTCGAGGTAGGTTTCGTCGACGGTGAGACCGTTCGCTCGTCGCAGGAGCAGGACGGTTCCCACGACCTCCTCGTATGCGAATGATTGAGCGCCCGAAGGGAGTTCGCCTCGCGCAACGGCATCGTCGAGGACCGCCTGGGGGAGACGTGCGCCTGTCGGGCCGACGGTCTCCTCGATGGCGTCGCACAACTCCGGGTCTTCGAGTCCCGCGTGGAGCAGCATGAAGGCGGCGTTGCTGTCGGTTGCGGACATGGTGAGGCTGAGGCGTTGCGCAAGCATCAGCAGATCGTCGCGGAGTGTGTCGCCGCGCCGGAGTGGAACCACCGAGGGATGCGCAGGGGCGTCCTTCACTGCTGCGAGGACCATGTCGCGCTTGGACGGCCAACGTCGATACAGCGTTGCCTTCGACGCCTGGCAACGTCGAGCGACTGCTTCGAACGTCAGGCCCTCGTAGCCTTGTTCGGCCAGTAGTTCGAGAACGGTGGTGGTGATCCGACGCTCGAGTTCGGCGTCGCGTGGACGTCCGCGTTGCGCAGGCGGCTCATTAAGATACGACACGTGCCGTATCGTAAACCAGGCGGCCGCTGTTCGGCGAACTGCAGGGTCGACACCCCCTCATTCTGGTCACGGTCGATTGTGATGCACTGTTTTGTTGTCGGCATAACGGACATCGGCGAGGAGATCGGTATGGGATCGAGGTATCACCATCTGGCGTTCGGCCCGGAGGCGGTCGCTCGCCAGGAAGCTGCGGGCAGCATCGTTGCCTATGGTGCCGACCTCGACGAACCCGACCGAGGACCTCAGCCGTTGGGCGACCGGGAACTCGCTCTCGTACGCGAAAGCTTCCAGTTCCACATGGCGACGGTGACCCCGAGCGGATGGCCCTATGTCCAGTACCGCAGCGGACCCGTCGGGTTCCTGCACCACCTCGGTGGGCAGACGATCGGGTTTGCGGATCACCGAGGCAATCAACAATTCGTCTCGGTCGGGAACATCGCGGACAACGGAAGGGTCGCGCTGTTCCTCGCCGACTTTCCGCTGAAGAGGCGGCTGAAGGTCTTCGGTACCGCGCGGGTGGTCGATGCGGACGACGACCCGCAGCTTCTCGACCGGCTGCGCGATCTCGGTGACGGTCGGAGAATCTCGGCACGATGTGAGCGAAGCATCGTCATCGAGGTCGAGGCCTTCGACTGGAACTGCTCACGGAGCTTGATCCCGCAGTACACCGACGAAGCGGTCCGCGCCCGGATCCGTCCCTACATCGACGAGATCGACGACCTCCGAGCCGAAGTGGATTCTCTTCGGGCGCAGCTGAAGGCGGCGGGGGAGAACTGACGGCCGCCGAGGGTGCGCGCGTGCAGGCTCAATCCCGACCGAGCTGTGCGACAACCAGATGCAGTGCCGCCGTGGTGGTGAGAGTCCGGACCCGTTCGCGGTCTCCGGGGAAGCGGCGGGTGACCGTGTACGTCGGCCGTCCCTCGATCGCGACGCCGAAGCACACCGTGCCCACCGGCTTGGCCTCGGTTCCCCCGTCGGGGCCGGCGACCCCGGTGGTGGAGACCGCGACGTCGACCTTCAGGCGCCGTCGGGCACCCTCGGCCATGGCTGCGGCGACCTGCTCGCTCACCGCCCCGTGTTCCGCGATCATCTCGGCCGGTACGTCGGTCAGATCGGACTTCGCGTCGTTGGAGTACGAGACGACGCCACCCATGACATAGGCCGACGACCCGGGACGGTCGGTGAGCCGCGCGGCGACGAGTCCGCCGGTGCACGACTCCGCAGTCGCGATCGTGCGGCCCTCGAGGGCGGCGATCAGCTGGTCGTCGATGGTGGAACCGTCGGTCGAGAAGATCTCGCGTCCATGGTGTTCGGTGAGGACGTCGAGAAGGCGATGGTAGATGTCCGCGTCACCGGAGGCGACTCGCGTCACCATGTCGAGTTCGCCGTGTCGGAGGCAGGTGGTGATCTCGAGGCGTTCGAGGCCGGCGATCTCTGATTCGGCCCGGCGCAGCGTCTCGGCGAGTTGTGCCTCGTGCAATCCGTAGGCGCGCACGGTGTGCTGCTGCAGGTCGTCGGCTCGCGCCAACACGTCGGCGACCGCGGGGGAGGCGACCGCGCTCGGCCACATCGCCTGCAGCTCACCGGGCGGGCCGGGCAGGATGACGATGGTCGGTACCGGCCGATCGCCGGTGACCGCGGGGATGACCACGCCCGGCGCTGTACCGGTGGGCGGCAGGGCGGTGGCACCGGCGGGCACGTGCGCCTGCTTCCGGATCCCGATACGCGTCGGCCCGGTGTCGAGATCGGGGGTGTCCGGGCGGAACCGGCGGATGACACCTGCGATGTGTTCTTCGAGTTCGGGGTCGAGCAGCAGTTCGCGATCGCAGTACTCGGCGACGGTGGGGACGGTGAGGTCGTCGGCGGTGGGACCGAGACCCCCGCTGGTGACGATGAGATCGACGCCCTGCTCGGTGAGGAACCGTAACTGTGCGGTCAGGTCGGCGGGCCGGTCACCGCAGATCGTGATGTGGGCGACGTCGACGCCGAGTTTCAGGAGTTGGTCGGACAACCACGGTCCGTTCAGGTCGGAGATCCTCCCCGTCAGCACTTCGGTCCCGGTCACGATGATTCCTGCACGCACGCTCACGGAGCCGAGCCTAGTCGGCGACGATCATCGTGGACGCCTCACTGCCTTGTTGCGACGGTCTGCGAGGCGGGCGAGCTCACGAAGCATGCCGGGAGCCCGGCGCGCCATGGTCAATACTGCCCGGTCCGAGACGGTCGGGCGTGGTGGCAGCGCAGGCTGTGCAGGACGGGCCCCGACCGTCGCCCTGAACACCTGGACCTGACCGGGCACACCTTTGAGCCGATGCCTGCCCAGGTCGGTGAAATCGAAATCTCCGCCGACCGCAAGCTCGCGCACCGCCTGTGAGCATCGCACCTCGCCAGGCCCGGAGGAGGCAGCGATCCGCGCTCCGATATGGACCGTCATTCCGGTCAACCCGGGACCGGCGCGGGTCACCGACCCGACATGCACGCCGGAGCGCACAGAAAATCCGAGAGTCGATGTCGATCGGATAATCCGGTGCGCGCACTGCAGTGCGGCCACTGGACCGTCGAAGACACTGAGGGTCCCATCGCCCGCGATGCCCACCAGCGTGCCTCCGCCGGCCTCGACCTCCGCACGCACGAGTCGGTCGTGCGCGCCCAGCAACCTCGCGAACCGGTTGTCACCGACCTCCGCGAGCAGGTCGGTGGAGCGGACGACATCGGTGAACAGAACCGCGCCCAGGAACCGATCGGCCTCGACCGGATGGTCCGTGCCGCTGACGAGTTCCTCCACGTGGTCGAGAACAGGAATCAGCACTTCACCCAGGGTTGCGCCGAGGGCGATCGGTGGCAGCTCGTAGAAGCGGCCGTTCGGAATCTGCGCGGCCATCCTGCGGCCGGCCTCTCGAGCGAACAGAGTGTCCGGCTGATGCAACACCTTCGTCGGGCATTGGATTGCCGGCAGAATCAAGGAGTAGTTCGCGCGGAGAGCCCACTCGAGATGTTTCTGGGCAGTTCTCGGTGTGGCGGAGCAGCGTTCGAGCAGCGCCATGATCCGTCGATTGTGTGGGACATCGAGGGTCGGGTGCGCCAGGAACGTGAGCTTCCCTTGACCCCAGCATGCGTACGCATCCCGATACGACTCGACGAACCGGTCTCGCTCGTCAGCAGTCCATCCCGGTGGCGGATCACCGTCGGACAGCAGGGTATCGGGCCAGGGTTCGGCGAGGACCAGCCCGGAAACGCGGTCGGGGTGCCGAGCCGCTACCAGGGCAAGGGGCCCGCAGGTGCTGGCTGCGCCGACGAGCGTGGCGCGATCGACCTCGGCGTCGTCGAGCACCGCGACGACGTCGTCGGCCTGCTCCTCGAGCGTGGGGACGTGCTCGACGGGATCGGACAGTCCGAATCCGCGTCGCTGGAAGAACAGCGAACGCGCGAAGCGGGCACAACGTTCGAAGTTGTAGTGGAAGTGCGGATCGGTCCACATCAGGTCCGGATGCATCATGTCTTCGAAGAACCACGCGATCGGATGTGGCCCCTCACCCACGATCTGATACGCCAGTGCGGCGCCGTCGCGCTGGATGTACCGCGTCACGGGCGGATCCATGGGAACAACGATAGGCGCCGGTCGGCAGCGCGGCGAGTGTCGGCTGTCGAAACCGACCGGCGACGGAAACCGGCCTCTATCGTGAGGTTGCTGAGGAAAGCGTGGTCTTCACGGCGCGTCTCGCATGAGACGGGTGGACGCCGGAGCAGGGGTGTGCTGCTTTCTGTGGTCGCTGCAGCGCGGCTCCTGGGTGTCTTCGCATCAGGGTGCGCTTCGATGCGCGGCGGGGTGGAAGGCGATTTCGGTCGGGCAGCGCAGCAGATCGGTTCGGCGGCGGTCTCGGCTCAGCTGAGCCTGCAGGTTTCGCCGACGGTCACAACACCACCGCCGCCACGGACACCGCCCTGTCGGACATGCTCGAAGAGGTCGACCAGGCCGTCTCGGCAACCGCGGATCGAGAGGTGGACACCCCCGGCCAGGGAACCCTGCGCGCCGAGGTCCTGCAGGCGGCGAACACGGTTAGATGAAAAGTCCCTTCGCCGTCGCTCTCAGAATCCTCACCGCGATCGGGGGATTTCTCGACATCGGTGATCTGGTCACCAATGCCGTGGTGGGCGCGCGTTTCGGGTTGTCCTGGCCTGGGTGGTGCCGGTAGGCGTGCTGGGAATCTGTGTCTTCCGCAGATGTCCGGCCGCGTCGCTGCGGTCAGCGGCCGAGCCACTTTCGAGATCATTCGCGAACGTCTCGGGCCGCGCATGGCAGTGGCGAATCTGAGCGCGTCGCTTCTGATCAACCTGTCGACGTGGACCGCCGAGGTCGGTGGTATCGCGCTGGCGTTGCAGTTGGCGAGCAGTGTGAACCCGAAGATGTGGATTCCGGTAGCCGCCCTGGCGGTGTGGCTGGTGATCTGGCGGGTGAAGTTCTCGGTGATGGAGAACGTCACCGGGGTGGTCGGACTGTGCGTGGTCATGTTCGCAGTGGCGGTGTTCCTTCTCGGCCCGGATTGGGAGGCAGCTCGCGAACCAGATGTTCACTCCATCCCTGGCGGACAGCGAAAACCTGGCGGCATATCGGTATTACGCGATCGCGTTGTTCGGTGCGGCGAGGACTCCGTACGAGGTGTTCTACTTCTCCTCCGGAGCGGTGGAAGAGAAGTGGACGGTGCGGGATCTCGCGAAGTCCCGGCTCAACGTTCTGGTCGGATTTCCCCTCGGCGGCATCCTCTCGGTGGCCATCGCCGCACTGTCGGCGATCGTGCTGATGCCCCCTGCTCGTCCGGTTGTATCGGCCAGTGGGGGAGTGCCGTCGCCGGAGGTCGTCGGGATTCTCCTCTCGCCTCGCCGGCGCGCCGCTGACCGATCACGCCGCCGCCTCGACGATGCTGGGCAGAGTTACCACGCTCCGGCGGCGGCACGTCGCTGCTGCCGACGCCCGCCTTTCCCGTCGTGACGTCGCCGTCCCGGTATCCGCTGAGCACGTCGACGCAACGCCAGCTCGTGCTGCAAGCGCTCCGCAGACAGCTTGCCCGGACCATGAATGCTCGTGCCGTCCGGCCGTTCGATCGTGGTGGCCATCGCCGTGTTTCTCCTCGAGGATCTCGAAATTCGCCAGCGTCCAGTAGTACTCCTCGACAAGTGCTGGGGCAATGGAATTTACGCCATTCTGCTGAGCACGAATGAACACCAGGCGATCACGAGTGACGGCGTTGTGTCCGCTGCCGTGGACCAACAGCACTTCCGGCCCACGGCCACCGAAATCGAGTCCCGACAGCACGCCGTCGTCGACGGGCACTTCGATACGGGTTCCCGACACCATCACCATCCCTCGCCGTCGATAGCTCGGCGAGACTGTCTACCGCAGAACGTCACCTACCCCTCATGAGACAACCGATCCATCCGATCGGCCAACGGAATTCGGCCGAGCGCCTTTGCATCGGATCTCAGGCCGCAGCCGGCGCGCGACACCCGCACCGCACGGCACGCCCCTGCTCGTCATCGGGAAGCCACCCGTACTCGTCGCAGTCGCCGCACTTCGGGTGGAGGACACGGGGCGTCGACAGCGACCGCCACAACGGCAACCATCCGTGCGCCAGTCGCATCGGATTGCCCGGTCTGTGCACGGATTTCGCTGCCGCAACCAGAGCCGGCACGCCGTGTGTGGCGACGAGTGCTTCGATCGCCGCTGCCGCATCGGGTTTGAGGTAGACGAAGGTCGCGGTGAGTCCGGCCTGCCTGCATGCTGCCGCAAGCTCAACCACCGTGGGACCGAGCGGTGTCTTCGCGACGCGCGGTGTGCGGTTGGTTTCCGTCCTTGGTGTATCGGTACTTGAAAGAGCGCCTGAGTCTCCGATGTCCGCGCTGCCGCGCGTCGGATTCTCAGGCGCCGGGTCGGTGACGGGACGTTCGTAGATGGTCTGGATGGTGATCCACTGGCCGAGCTCGTTCTGGATCTTCTCGCGCACCAGATAGCCGAGGTCGGCGAGCTCGCGCAATGCCGAGCGGATGGCGTCGCGACCTTCTTTGGGCGACTGCGCCGCGATCGAGTCGGCGCGGGTGCGCCAGTCGTCGGGCTTGGACAGCAACCAGACGAGCACACCCCGCGCGCGGAAGGACAGCCGCTCGTCGGTGATGACGGCGTTGCTGAGAACGGTGAAGTTGGCGGCAAGGCGCGGTCCACGACGCACCCCGCCGGCCAGGGTATTCTGACCCACGTTCGACTCCCTTACAGTCGGACATCCGGCCCGTCGGGAGCTGCAACTCCTGGCGGGCCTTATTCGATTGTGGCCGCGCGGATCGGCGGCGTGCTGGCATCGTGCCACCGTCTGTACAAGGCGCGCAAGGAATCGAGCGGAGGGTGCTCGAGTTTCGGTGTTCTCGACCTCGCTGAGCGGGGTCCGGAACACCGAAGTCTCACCGGCGCTGGGGGGAAGCTTCGAACCGCGCCTCGACGTCGGCGGTAAGGGTGACCCGATCCGGTTCGAAGACCAGCTCGGGTTCGGCCGACTCGGGGGCGCTCATCGCATCCGAGCGCAGCATCGCTGTGCGCATCATGGGGGCGCCGCCCGTGTGAACGGGTGAGGGCTGGGAGCCGAGCATGCCCGGATCGGCGATGGCCACCGCACGAACGGTGTCGAGGCCCAGCGACGTCGTGTATGCCTTCGCCTTGTCGAGGGCGTCGCGGACGGCGAGGTCGCGGACCTGGGCGAGTCGCTCCTTCCGGGCTTTGCGGGTGATCCACCATTGGAGATCGGCGACGGTGACCACCTCGAGTTCGGCGACCCGTTCGACGAACGCACCCACAGCGTCGAACTCGTGGAAGGTGACGGTGATCGACGCCGATGAGTTGTACACCCACGGCCGGTTCTTGCCCTCGCGGTTGAACGGGCGCCGTCGGCTGTGGCGTACCCGATCGAAGGTCCACCGCTTCACCGGGCTCGGGGTGCGCTTGCGAAGTTCGGTGATGAGATCGGTGACGGTGGCGACGGCCGCGGTCACCGGTTCGGCGGCCTGCTTGCGCGAGGAGCCGTCGGCGTGCACCCGCAACACCACCGTGCACCGGTTGGGTGCGACGGTGCGCTCGGCGTGCCCGGTCACGGTGATCGTGACGGGAGGCTGGGTCATGCGCACGAGTGTGCCAGCGCGAGCCGTCCCCGTCGGGCAGACGGCACGTGCCACGGTCGGAACCGTCGAATCCGACCTCCCGGGCGTCGCATTCGTGCCACTCTGAACTTGTCAGAAGTGAGAGGTGTGACTGGTGGGACGACTGGGTATCTGAGTTGGGTCGAACTAGCCAGTGTTCACGAAAGGACTGCACATGCTCGGACTCGGAATCCTCGGTTGGATCATCATCGGTGGTCTCGCCGGTTGGATCGGCAGCAAGATCATGGGCACCGACGCCCAGCAGGGCATTCTCCTCAACATCGTCGTCGGCGTCATCGGCGGCTTGATCGGTGGTTTCCTGCTGAAGGTCTTCGGCGTGGATGTCGAAGGCGGCGGACTGATCTTCAGCTTCCTGACCTGCCTCCTCGGCGCGGTCATCCTGCTGTTCCTCGTCAAGGCCGTCACCGGCCGAGGCGTGCGCCGCTGACCGCTCTGCATCAACGAGGTCCCGGATCCACACGGATCCGGGACCTCGTTCATGTCGGGGGTCGGCTCGTCAGACCAGTTGATCGCGAAACCAACGTGGGTCGGGATTGGTATGCGACACGTCGCCGATGAACACCGTCGGCACCGTCTCGTTCCCGCCGTTGACTTCCCGGACCCGAGCGGTCGCCGCGGGATCCCGCCAGATGTTCACCCAGATCGCGTGACGCGCGCGGGCGCGCAGGGTGGCGCGCAACCGGATGCAGAACGTGCACCCCGGGCGCCAGTACACCACCGGAACGCCGCGGGTTGCGGCGTCGCGACGGGCGGTCGCGTCGTCGACGTGATGGGGGAAGAACAGGGGAGAGGTGACCCACGCAAAGACGAGGAGCAGTACTGCCGTCACCACCGAGGTCACGTCGAATGCGCCGGTGAGCAGAACGACCGCCGCGACGGCCACCATCGCTGCGGAGAGGATCCAGGTTCGCCACACGCGTGCGAGCCTATCGCCCGGGCGGGAGGCAGAAGCCACTTCGTCCGCCGGCCTGCAGTCGTCTCGGAACGGGACGCGTCGCAGGCTCGAAGCTCCCCGTCACCCCGCCCGACCAGCCGGTCTGCCGCCGGGCAAGGTGGCGCGATAGCGTATTCGGTCATGGTCGTCACCGAGAGTTCACCTCCTGTATCCCCGCGGTTGGTCCGCTCGATGTTCATCCCTGCAGTAGGGGTGGCGCTCGTGCTGACTCTTCTCGCGGCGGCGACGGTGCCGATGCGCGACCGCCTGTATCTGTCCGTCGCTCAGACCGTCGAGGGGTCCTTCCTCGGACCGCTCGCAGGTCTCGTCGCGGACAAGGGGCTGCTCGTCCTGGTCGCCTTCACCGGTGTGCTCGCGGCGTGGCTGTGGCGGAACGATCGACGCAGCTTCGGCACCCTCGCCGTCGGCGGTATTGGTGTCGTGGGTGCCTACCTGTCGAGTGAACTCGTCAAGCTCGTGGTGACGGAGCCGCGACCGTGTCGCGCACTCGGGATCGAGACGGTGCTGGAATGCCCCGAGGTGGGTGACTGGTCCTGGCCGTCGAACCACTCCGTCATCGCGGCGTCGTTCGCCACGGCGTGTGTCCTCGCGGCTCCGCGTCTGATCTGGCTGGTCGCTCCGCTCGCCGCGGTGCTCGCCTTCTCCCGGGTGACGGTGGGGGTGCACTACGTCCACGACGTGCTGTCGGGCATGGCGCTCGGCGTGTTGATGGTCGCGCTGGTCGTCGTGGTGCTTCTGCCGTTCGCGTCGCGGCTTCCGATCCTGTCGCGCGAGGCACCGGCCGCCCCGCCCATCGGATAGGCGAACTGGATACGGCACACCGAATCCGGCTGTCGGCAGAGCGAATCTGCAGGCAGCCGGATTTTTGTTGGCAAGTCGGACGGGGCGCGACCGCCTCGAAGCTGTCGCGGTCGTGCTCATGGTGGGCTTCATGGTGCTGTTGAGCCCTGTCGCCGGCGTCGTCATCGTTGTCGACCTCCGCGTTCGGGGTACTCGATGCGCATGAAGGATCGGGCCTGGGATCTCGCATACGCCGCCGGTTGGTGGACGGTATGCGCGCTACCGGAAAAGCCGGCGAGGCGCCTGTTCGAGATGGCTGCGGATCGAGCGGCCCGAAACGGCGGGCCGATCCAATTACGACGCAACCTCGCTCGGGTGTTGTCCACCTCTCCCTCTGAGGTGCCCGACGAACTCGTGCGCGCGAGTCTACGTTCGTACGCGCGGTATTGGTGCGAAGCGTTCCGGTTGCCGTCGATGGATCCCCTACGGCTGGCCGAGACCATCGACTCCGCGGCCACCGGTCTCGAACACATCCACGAGGCCGTCGCGCGTGGGCGCGGCGCAGTGCTGGCGCTTCCGCACAGCGGGAACTGGGACCTGGCGGGAGTGTGGATCGTACAGCGGATCGGCACACCGACCGTCGTCGCCGAGCGACTGCAACCGGAATCGTTGTTCCGCCGCTTCGTCCGGTTCCGGGAAGGCCTGGGTTTCGAGATCATCCCGCTCACCGGTGGCACAGTTCCACCGTTCGAACAGCTGACCGCCCGGATCCGGGAGGGACGGTTCGTCGGACTCCTCGGTGAGCGTGACCTGACCGGAGCGGGCGTGCCGGTCACCTTCTTCGGCGAACCGGCCTGCATGCCTGCCGGCCCGGCCAAGCTCGCGATCGATACGGGTGCGCCGCTGCTGCCGGTGCACTGCTGGTTCACTCCGGGCGGGTGGGGGTTCCACATCGACGCCCCGATCGATACCGCAGGCGGCGTAGAAGCCACGACCCAGTTACTGGCCGACCGGTTCGCCGCCGGTATCGCCGCGCATCCCGCCGACTGGCACATGCTGCAATCGGTGTGGACGGCCGACCGGCGGGACCGCACACAGACACCCGGCAGACAGTGACGACGTCGGTTTCCGCGGCAGGCCTCGTGGACCGTCAGAAGAAGTCGGCAGAGGTGATCTCGGCGCGGAAGAACTCGCCGTCCGTGCCGGGTCCCGTGTCCCAGCTCGCGCGGATCCGTGAGGCGATGGTCATGCCACCGAACCGGTGTTCGGCCTCGACCGCGACGATGAACGGATACCGGCCGAACTCGTGATTGTCGGGGTTGCCCCACCGCAGCATCCGCACCCCGCACAACGCCCCGTCCTCGGCGACATCCAGACGCACGGTTTCCTTGCGGCCGGCCACCGTCCAGGTCGCCGCGGCGACGAATTCGTCGCCGCGCCACCGTGCGAGGGGAAACGACGTCGGCACGAAGATGCTCTCCCCGGCCAGGCGGCCGGCCGCGCTGTCGCTGACATCAGGGCCGTCCGCGGACATCACCGGAATGATTCCCCCTATCCGCCAACGCATCTCGCCACAACCGTCGGTGAAGCGGTCGTACCCCGACACTGATACCGGGCCGATCCGAGTGGTCGCAGCCCACACGAATCCCGACGTCGGGGCGAGGAGTTGGACAGCGGTGAACGGTCGCCAGGATCCGAGCCGGATCTGCCCGGACATCTCGAGTCGTGCGGCTGCGGCCATCGGCGTGCCCTCGGCCACCGCATGGTTGATCCAACGCCGCGCAGCAGGCGGCAGGGGTTCGGTCAGGGCCGGGACGAACCGCTCACCGGTGCCCCTGATCTCGGACAGAGCACGCCAGTGTGCGCCGACATGATGAGCGGCGCGCGGAATAATCGGTGCACGGCCCATGCGCACGAATCCTCCACCGGTCGATTCGGCCCTTCACGATGCTTCGCTCGGACTCGGTGCTTCATCGATGGGGTGGGCCGATACTCGCTGATTCGAGCAAATTATGCCTGGGCACCGTGTCCTTGCCGACGGAATCGTCGATCATCGCGTTATAGGTAACCCTGCCGAGTCGGTCGGTGGTGACGTCCCTGGGTACCCGGTCGCCGGGACGGAAGAGGTACACATGAGCGTAACGAGTAGAGGACGGTGCCGACGCGGGGGTTCGGTTCGATGTTGACGGCCCTGTGGTACGGACTGGGGACCGCCGTGCCCTTGTTCCTCGGAGCTGCGATCGGCCTGCTCTACGACCTGCCCCGCCCGGTGCTCGCGGGGTTGATGGCCTTCGGCGCTGGTGCCATGGTGGCGGCGGTCTCCACAGAACTGTTCGCCCCGGCCTTCGCCGACCAGGGGTTGTGGGCGGCCGGCGGGGCCTTGATGCTGGGAACCGTCGTCTATGTCGTTGCCGATCGCGTGATCGAGAACATGCTCGGCCCTGCAGCCCTGGGTTGGGCGCTGATGCTCGGGGCCCTCCTCGACGGCGTTCCGGAGAATGCTGCGTTGGGGACCGCTCTCGCAGCCGGCAGCGGTGGAATCGTGTTGCTGGTGGCCGTGGCGGTTGGCAACATCCCCGAGGCGGTGGCGGGTGCGGCGTCGATGCGGTCGGCTCTGTCGCATCGCTCTGCTCTGCTCATCTGGGGCGTGACGGCCGTTCTGCTGGTGGCGGTGGTTGTGGTGGTCACTGCGTTCGCCGATTCTCTGCCGGAAGCGGGCATTCCGCTGATCCAGGCATTCGCCGGAGGCGCCACCATTGCGGTGATCGCCGACTCGTTGATGCCGGAAGCCTATCGAGAAGGCGGATGGTGGGTCGGTATCTGCACTTCGCTGGGATTCCTGGTCGCCTTCGCTCTCGGTGCATGAGAAGCCCACCCTCATCGGATCCGGCCGAAAGTTCGGACCCCCGATACTCTTCAGAACGGATTTGCCGTTGACCCAACGAGATCCGCAACGGAATTGATGACGCGGGTCGGGCGGTAGGGGAACCGCTCGACGGACTCGCGGGTCGAAATGCCGGTCAGGACCAGCAGTGTCTGCAGACCGGCCTCGAGGCCGCAGACGATGTCGGTGTCCATGCGATCACCGATCATCAGCGTGTGTGCGGAGTGCGCACCGATCGCACGCAGGGCCGACCGCATCATCAGGGCGTTCGGCTTGCCCACGAAATACGGCTCACGGCCGGTCGCGCGGGTGATGAGCGCTGCGACTGCCCCGGTGGCAGGAAGCGAACCCTCTCGTGACGGGCCGGTCGGGTCCGGATTGGTCGCGATGAACCGGGCGCCGCGTTCGACCAGTCGGATCGCGGTGGTGATCGCCTCGAAGGAATACGTGCGTGTCTCACCGAGGACGACGTAGTCCGGGTCGCTGTCCGTGAGGACGTAGCCGATGTCGTGCAGCGCGGTGGTCAATCCGGATTCACCCACCACGTAAGCGCTGCCACCGGGACGTTGATTGGCGAGGAACGTCGCCGTCGCCAGCGCGGAGGTCCAGATCGATCTCTCGGGCACGTCGAGGCCGGAGCGCAGCAGGCGCGCCCGCAGGTCTCGGGGTGTGCGGATGGAATTGTTGGTGAGCACCATGAACGGCGTACCGGTGTCGCGGAGCTCGGTCAGGAACGCGTCGGCACCGGGGATCAGGTGATCCTCGTGCACGAGAACACCATCCATGTCCATCAGGTAGTTCCAGACCGGCGCGGATGTGGGTTCTTCGCTCATTCTCCGAGTGTGTCACCTACTGTTCCGGTCGGCAGCCGATACAAGGCGATCACCCGCCGAGGTTCGCGACGGTCGAGCCGAGCACGCCCGCCTGTAGCTCCAGGTCGCTCTCGTCGTGGTCCCGATCCTGCGGTAGCTGCTTGCGGAGGTCTTCCCTGGTGACCACGAGGAACGCTCGGTTCTCATCCGTGAGCTCCTGACCTCCGACCACGCGGAAGCGTCCCTCCTCCAGAACGAGTGCGGGGTCATCGAGCGTCGAATCGAGGAGTTCTCGAAGGTCGGTGGCGGTCAAGTTGGTGGGCACATGTCCTCCTGCACTTGCTGTTCTTTCGAACCTGTCGGTGTCTTCCGGAGGTACCCGGTGGAGCGGTGGCCGAACCCGGTGGTATTCGGTCGCCGGGGCGGGTCGGCCACATCCGTGCGGGAAGCGCATCCGGTGGCGAAGGCTCGCGTGGCGGAGTGCGCCGACTCGCGTTACGAAATGTGAAGGGATCGGGTGCGTTCGGTCGCCTCTCGGCGAAAGGCGCAACACGGCTCCAGTCGAACGGAACTTCCGTGAAGGCAAAGGGTTGAGCCCGGGGGACACGAATATGCACCCGATCCGCCCAGCACAACGCGACCAGATCCCCGTCTATTCCCCGAGGGAGGTAAGCGCGTGCGGAAGCCGATTGCGTGCGCGACAGGCTGTGACGAACGATACGCCGGTTGATGCTTCAACCGGCGTACGCTCGACACCACTCATGTACACAGACTTCGCCACACTCGGCGGAACTCTCATCTGGTTCGCCGCCCTCATCGCTCTCACCCACATCCTCGGCCACACCCTCTGATCTCCGGACCTGGTCGGCACCCCCTAGTCCTGAGGTCTCCGCAGGACGCCCAGCAGGTGTTCCTCACCCCACGTCGGCAATCACGAGTAGCGTGGGCGGTACGGGCATCTTGCCCGACACTTTCTCGCCTTGACGCGCGGCATCGTGAAACAGGCGGAAGAGGCTGCATTTCATGGCCGAATCGATCGAAATCTTGATCAAGGTCCTTGGAGATCTATGAAGACCGCCGAGCGGACGGCACGATCTCGGTGAAGCACTGCGTGCGGTGACCACGGCCGCCGCGGTGACGATCGCCGGGGTCGAGTGCGCCGACATCGTGCTCATCGGCAAGGACACATTCGAGGCGCACGGAGCGACATCGTCGTTGTCCGGGGAGCTCGGTCGGATCCAACGCGACGCCGGTGGTCCCTGCATCGACGCTGCCGGGGTCACGAGCGTGGTCTACAGCAGCGACCTTCGGTCCGAGAGACGGTGGCCGCAGTTCACCGAGGAAGCCCTGCTGGTCGGGGTCGGCAGTGTGTTGTCCTTCCAACTCCACACCCGAACCGATATCGCCGGTTCGCTGAACCTGTTCGCATCGAAGCCGCAGACTTTCGACGGTGCAGCGGTGGCGCTGGGCATCGCATTGGCGGCGCAGGCGGCGTCCGAGCTCACGGCTGCACGCGCGGAGCTGCATCTGCGCTCGGCGTTGGCCACCCGAGACGCCATCGGCCAGGCCCAAGGTGTTCTGGTCCAGCGCTGCGACGTCGACGCCGCCCGCGCGTTCGTGATGCTGCGGACACTTTCGCAGGATCTCAACGTCGCCCTCGCCCGAGTTGCCGAGCGAATCGTCGAGGACCACACCGCTTCTCTGTGATCGTTTGTCCGATCACGCACAGTCCGTCCGTCGGGCGGTCCACAGCGGTTCCCTCGAGAGCGATGTAGGCACAAGAGGTGCATTCGACTGCCTACGAACCGTGGGGGTGTCTATCGCCCTCGAGTGCTGCGACGACGCTTCTGGCATGCGAAACCCATGCAGCGACCGTCGCGCCGGTGCTCCGAAGCGGGAGTTGAGCCAGACGCAAGGTCGAGGTGCAGAGGCCTTCCGGATCACGTACGGGGAAGACGAGGGACCCGACATCGTAGAGGCCGTCGGGATCGAGTTCTCGGACGCGATAGTCGACGTCCGACCCGGGGATCACGGTCCGGATGTCACGTTCCTCCACGGGTGTGAGCAGGCTCGATTCGTAGCGTCGTGTCGCTTCGCGCATCGTCTCGTAGGCGGTGAGGCCTTCTCGAGGAAGAAGGGAAAGCGCGTATCCGTGGGCGCGTACGAAACCGAGTCGCCGGCGGTAGACCCGCTTGGTGTCCTCGTCGATTCCGATGGCCCTGGACAGCCATCGTTCCTGTTCCTCCTCGGACAGGTCGAAGACGATACTGTCGCCGATCGGCGGCACGATCGGGATACGTCGTGCGAGTCCGTTCGTTTGTTCCACGCCGGGGCCGAAGGCCGACAGCACTCGGGCCATCTCGTCCCGGCCGATCGTCGTGTAGAGCGTGACCTCGCAACCGATCGAGTGAGCGAGCGCTTCGACCTCTGGGCGGAGGGATTCCGCCGCGCTGATCGAATCGGTGATTTCGTGCTGCAGCCGAGCCATCAGCGACGTACTCACGAAGCTGCCGTAACCGCCCTGGAAGTAGATCAGAGGCGCCACGGGGTTGGTGACCGCCAGATCGCTCACGGTGCAGAGGACGATCCAATGGTCGCCGGCATCGACCGTGTTCGTCACGCGTGCGTCGATCCAGGCGACCGATTGATCGAGAACCGGGTTGCCGGACGGAGAGGTGAACCACTCGATGCCGTCGAACTTGTTCTCCCAGCGCCGGGCGATCGTGGCGACGAGATCCTCCTGCTCGCCCCCGATGACATTGATGCATATCGACTCGCACCGCCGGAGTTTGTCGAACGTCCGGGACGTCTTCATCGGCATGAACGAGATCAGGGGAGGATCGAGGGACACCGAACTGAAGGTTCCGACGACGAGGGCGAGCAGTTCGCCGTCGGCGGCGCGTCCGGTGATCACTGCAACGCCCGTGGGATAGTGGCCCATCACCTCGCGGAACAGGCCCTTGTCGATACTGACGGTGTCGAGGGACATAAGCACTCCTTGGTCGGAACGACGATCGATCCGGCTCGGTTCAGCCTTTGCGGTGACGCGCCTGGAGGGTGCGTCCAAGGGCTTCGGGGCGGAGGAAGAGGATGCACAGCATGCCGCCGACGAGCAGGACGACACCGGTGATCGTGAAGGCTTGATGTACGCCTACCGCCATGTTGTTCGCCATCTCGGGGGTGAGGGACGTGCCCGAGGGCGGCGAGACGTACCCCGCGCGCGTCATCAGCCATCCGACGAGGGTGGGGGAGATGATTGCGCCGATCGACGCGACACCGCCCAGCGTGGCCATCATGATCGGACGCTGCCGTGCGCCGACCGCGAATGCCAGCGCTGAGGCGGTCATCGGGTAGGCGAGGCTGCAACCTGCGGCGATGCAGAGCAACGCGACGGCGGCGACACCGGAGGCCGCCTGGACCAGGATGAAGCACACACCGGCAACGAGTGCTGCGATACCGAAGGGGATCGCGATGGACCGATGCGCGTTGTATCCCCGCTGCATCAGTCGGTGACCGAGGAATCCGAGGAAGAGAAGCACGAGCGCCCCCAGGATCCAGGGAATCGTGGTGACCGTCCCGACCTGGGGCAACGAAAGTCCGACCACGGTCCCCAGGTACTGGGGCAGCCAGGTGGTCACGAACCCCTGCACCCAGAAGTTCGAACCTCCGCCGATGACCGCCGCGAGGAAAGTCAAGCTCGCGAATGCCCGCCAGAGCGAGACGGCCGGTTGTTTGTCGACATCATCCGTGGCGATTTCGTGAGCGGACTCGGCATCCGCCTCGGGGGCATCCTTGCCGGCGGAATCCTTCTTCCCGTGGCCCGCGTAGGGCCCGTCGCCGGCCAGGATCAACCAGGCGATCACCCAGACCAGACCGACGATACCGAGGACACCGAACGCCCAGCGCCATCCCCAAGCACCGATGACCCAGGCCAGGGCAGGTGCGGCGAGGACCGGACCGAGGGTCGAGCCCGCAGCGACAAGATTGGAGGGAAGCGCGCGACGTCGGGGTTCGAACCAGGAGTGGGCGGAGGTCAGTGACATCGCGGTGGCCGGGCCCTCGGCGCCGCCGAGAACGATGCGGGTGACCAGAAGGATCGCGGCGCCGCCACCGAGCAGCATGGGGAACTGCATCACGGCCCACACGACGCCCATCGTCAGGATGATCCACCGCACCGAGAACCGCGCTGCGAGAAATCCGGTAACGACCGAGACCACGGCGTAGAGGAAGAAGAACGCACTGCCGATGAAACCGAACTCGACGGCCGAGATTCCCAGGTCCGGGATCGCCTCTGACGCAACGAGTCCGAGTACGGCCTTGTCGGCGAACGCGACGATCTGAAAAAGAACGAGGAGTGCAGTGATCAACCAGGCCTTGCGGTTCATTCTGCCGAAGTCGATCTTCTTCGATGCCTTCGGATCGGAAGGATCGATGATCTTGTCCGGCGCCACGGTCGAAGCCATGAGAGGCCGCCTTTCTTGTGGGCTGGGAATGGGGCTGGAGTGAGCGGCGAGTGCTCCGTTGGTGATCGGAAGCCCAACGGTGTGGAAAACCTATGTCGCCTTGCGTCACTCGGGTAGGAGGGAAACCTTTACTGTCGGTACGTCCTATTCCTGGGCAGAATGGGGAGGTCAGCGACTGCAGGAGGATGATGTGAACGCGCCCGTGGTTGACGTGTCCATCGAAGATCAGGTGAGGTCGGTCCGGACCGGTTCGACGACGGCGACGGAACTCGTGTCCCGAGCCAGAACGGCAATCGACGCTCAGGAACCCGTACTGCAGGCGTGGGTGCAATTGTCGAGCACTACTGCCGAGGACGTCGCGACGATCGATGCCGACCGCCGAGACCTGCCTTTGCGAGGGATTTCCGTCGGTGTGAAGGACCTGATCGACGTCGCCGGCATGCCGACCCGTGCGGGATCGCCGGTCACATCCGCCGCGGCAGCTGTCGCGGACGCGCCCTGCGTGGAACGATTGCGTTCGCTCGGCGCCGTCGTCCAAGGTAAGACCGTCACGACCGAGTTCGGTTACTTCCGTCCGGGTCCCACACGCAATCCTCATGCACCCGAGCACACGCCCGGAGGATCGTCGAGCGGGTCCGCCGCCGCGGTCGGTGCTGGCACCGTGCCGTTGGCGCTCGGTACCCAGACCGCGGGTTCCCTGACCCGACCGGCGTCCTATTGCGGCACGGCCGGACTGGTTCTCGCCCACGGCAGTACCGAGATGGCAGGAATTGTCGGCCTGAGCGACTCCCTCGATTCCCTGGGGCTGCTCACCCGCACCGTCGCCGATCTGCGTTACGTCCACGATGCGTTCCTCGGCTCAGCCGCCGCTGTTCAGTCCGGTCTTCCGGAATGTGCGTTCGTCTGGGGCGGAAGCTATCTCGGATATCTCGACCCTCCGATGATCGCTCTGCTGGGCCGTCTTCCGTCTGTTCTGGCCGGACTGGGCCTGCATTCGGAAATGCTCGACTGGGACGACCACGTGCAGACTCTCGCCGAGGACCACGCGACGATCATGGCCTTCGAGGCCGCACGCACCCGAGCTCGTGAGTTCGAACGGCAGCGGGACGATCTGAGCCCGCAGATCCGAGATCTGCTGCAGCAGGGACAGACAATCTCGGTCTCCGACCACACGGCTGCGTTGATCCGACGGGATCGCTCGCGGGAGTTGTTGGGCGAGATACTCGACGGATCATCCCTCATCGTCGGTCCTGCCGCGACCGGACCTGCGCCGAAGGGATTGTCGGCGACCGGTTCGCCGATCCTCAGCCGCCCGTGGCAGTTGCTGGGCCTACCCGTGGTGATTGTGCCCGGAGCGCGCACCACTGCGGGACTGCCGCTCGGAATACAGCTCGTCGGCCTGCCGGGTAGGGAGGATGACCTGTTCGAGGTCGGGGAGAGACTCGAAGCAATTCTCCGCGAAAGTCCCCCGCTGGACGAGTGATTCGAAGACCATGCCCCTGATGACGACTGGAGAATTCTCGATGCTGAAACCGCGCCCGGTCAATCACCATCGGATGTTCCTCACCTGCTACGAGGACACCTTCAACTACGGATGGCATCACGTCGACCTGTTCGTCCACGACGAGTACGGACGCGAGGTCAACTGGGTGCATTGGACCGTGGAGGCGGATGGACCGGAAGCGGCCGACGTATCGGTCCGTCGTGAAGAACCCCTGCTCCGACGCACCACCGACTGGGAGCCGAAGACAAGCGCAGTCGGGGCTCCGTACTGGACTGCCGAAGCAGCGTGGGATGCGGACAGCTGACATGGCCGAGCATGTGACCGGCAACGATGCGCCGGCGTCCGAGGCCACCGTGTACGTCGTCGACGACGATCCAGCGTTGTGCGATTCCGTCGACTGGATTCTGGAGAGCATCGGCATCCGACCGGTCATCTGCCACAGTGCCGATGTCTTCCTCGATGTCTACGACGGCACGCATCCCGCTTGCATCGTGCTCGATGTGCGCATGCCGGGCATGAGCGGCACGAGGTTGCAGGAGCGGATCAACGAGTTCGCGCCGCATGTGGTGATCATCTTCGTTTCGGCGCACGGCGACATCAGGATGTCCGTCTCGACGCTGCAGAAGGGCGCCATGGATTTCCTGGAGAAGCCGTACGATCCGCAACGGCTGCTCGACGCGGTCCAGTCCGGCGTCGAGCGCGCTCGGACGCGTTTCGCGGAGCATGCTGCACGCGTAGCGCTGCGGGAGAAACTCCAGGGGCTGACGCCGCGTGAGCGGCAGATCCTGGCCTTGGTCGTCGAAGGCCTGCCGAGCCAGAATATCGCCCGCAAGCTGGGGATGAGCGTGAAGACCGTCGATGTCCATCGGGCTCGGATCAAGAGCAAGACCGACTCCGACAGCATCGGCACCTTCGTTCGGGACCTCCTCCGCTACGGCGTAGAGGTCCCGAACGAAGCCTGACCACGGTCGATCAGTAGTAGTCGAGGACGAGTCGCTGCCCTCTCGTGCGCGACACGCACACTGCCATGACTTCCCCGGATTCCTTCTCGGCACGGGTGAGCACGTTGTCGCGGTGTTCGGGCGAACCCTCCAGGACCTGCATGATGCACGTTCCGCAGATGCCTTCCTGGCAGGAGGTGTCGACGTCGCAACCGTTGTCCTGGAGGACCTCGACGATGCTCTTATCGGCCGGAATCCGATAGGTCTCTCCGTCCAGCTCAACTTCGAATGCGGCGTTCGCCGACGCGTCGGGTTGCTCCGAGGCGTGGAAGTTCTCGAGGTGGATGGCGTCGGGGGAGACGTGCTCACGCGCGACGGCAAAGACCTTGTCCATGAACCCGGCCGGTCCGCACGTATAGATGTGAGTGTGTGGAGGCAATTCGGCCAATTCGTCCTTCAGGACATGCTCCTGGGCCTCGCGCGTCACTCCGAGATGCTGATGTAGCTTGTCCGGGCAGCGGTCGTTCAGCAGCGGCAGGAATGCCGCTTCGGATTCGGTGCGGGCGAAGTAGTGCAGTTCGAAGCTGATGCCGTGAACGTCCATGTAGCGGGCCATACTCAGCATCGGAGTGATGCCGATGCCGGCGGCGACGAGCACGTGGTGCTGTGCCTCTTCGGCGATGGCGATCAGGTTCCGAGGTGTGCTGATGCGGAGGGTGTCGCCGACAGAGAGTTCGTGCAGGGCAGCGGATCCACCGCGTGAGTTCGCCTCCTTCTTGACGGCGAAGACGAACGAGTCCGGTGCGTCCGGGGTGCTGCACAGCGAGTACTGACGTGTGATCGCTGTCGGGCCCTCGACGTCGATGTGTGCGCCAGGCAGGTACGGACCCAGCGGTGACCCGTCCGCCTTCACGAGCGTGATCGACTTGACGGTCGGTGTTTCCTGGGTGATGTCGGAGACGATGACGTCGATGAGTGTCATGTCAGGTTCTCCTCGTGTAGCGACGGGTGCGGGCCGATAGGGATGGAACGCTCAGCGCAGATACAGGCCGCCGTTGATGTCCCAGCAGGCACCGGTGACGAAGAAAGCGTCGTCGGAGATCAACAGCGCGACGGTGTCAGCGACGAACGATGCACTGCCGAGTCGCCCGACCGGAATACCGGCAACGATGCCGTCGAGTTTGTCGGCCGGAACCGTCTTGCGGACGACCGGCAGATCGTGTGGGCCCGGGGAGATCGCGTTGACCGTCACGCCTCGCGCGGCGAGTTCCCGCGCGAAGATCTTGGTGGCGGTCAGGATCGCACCCTTCGACGCCGCGTAGTGCCCGCCGGTGGCGGTGCCGCCGTTCTGGCCCGCGAGCGAAGCCATGTTGACGATGCGACCGAATCCCTTGTCGGCCATCGCCGCTCCGAACACCTGACAGCCGAAGAAGACGCTGTTGACGTTCGTGGTGAGCACGTCCGTGAACTCGTCTTCACCGAGTGTCATCAGGTCGGCCGCGCGGGTGACCGCGGCGTTGTTGACGACGATGGTGGGCGTGCCCCACAGGTCTTCACAGACTGCGAGGCCTTCCTCGAAGGCCGCCTTGCGGCCGACGTCCAACTCGATGCCGCGGGCTGTGGACCCGTCGGGGGACAGTTCCGCCGCGAGGGCGTCGACCGCGGCGGTGTCGAGGTCGGCGAGGAGCACCCGCCGGCCGTCGGTATGCAGTTTACGGGCGATGGCGGTGCCCATTCCGCCGGCGGCTCCGGTGACGACCGCGATACCCGGGGCATGAGGATTCATGGCGGCCTCTCAGAGCAGATAGCCGGACGCACTGACCGCGTCCTCACTGTCGATCAGACGGATCACCTTGAGCGCGATCCTGTCGTCGCCCTCGTCGTCGAACACGATCGTGTGCGTCAGATCCGCGCCGAGGGTCAAGAACTCGTTGCGTTTGAAGGCATTGACGATCTGCGCCGAGCGGAGGGTGACCGAGGTATCGGTGCGCTCCTGCACGGTGAAGCGGGAGATCACGCGGACGGTGCGTGCTGCGGCGACCGCGGACGGCGAGTAACCCTGGAGCATGCGTTGGACGCGCAGTCGGCGCATCCGTGCATCGTCGTAGACCATGTTGAGCGAGGACGCGAAGTCATCCGTGTCCGGGTCGATGGGGATCACGTAGATGCCATCATCGGTGTACATCTGTTCCCAGGACTTGTAGTCCTTCGCGTCGAGGGCTTCGGCCTCCTTCCACACCAGTTCTATGGCACGCAACACGCGGGGATCGGTCAGGCTCAGGTCAGTCATCGCTCATCAGCTTCTTCCACATTGCGTAGGCCTCGCGCATTCCTGTCTCGTCGGTGACATGTGAAGTGGGCCAACCTTCTTCGGTGAGGTATTCGCGCCCCTCGCCGCGGTTGACGAGGATGGGCATGTCGGGATTGCCACCGGCGCCGATCTGGACCCGGGTCCAACCCTCCGCATCGTCGGGGCTGCCGAAGCCGAACGGGCCCTGGAAGTGCTCGTGAATACGCAGACGCTCCCGGTTGACGGATTCAGGGCCGCCGTCCATGCCGATGGCCATGTGCCAGATCTCGGTCTCGTCGACGGAGATGGGAATCAAGACCCGGAAGAACGACGAGGACATCGCCACATTCGGAAAAGTGTTGAGGTTGAACCCGCAGCCGTGCATCGAGCGCATGTAGCGACGGATCCGCTCCGGACTCTCCCCGGCCTCGGTGAGTTCGTCGACGAGATGCTGGAAGCGTGGCTGGATTTCCTCGGTGCCGTCGTCGATATCGAGGTCGACGTGGGCAGCGGCCATGATCGCGACGCTGTGTCCGTTGCCGAGCGAATGTGTCTCGGCGGCCGGATCGTCCATGAATGACATCATGTCGGCGGTTTCCGCGTCGACGGAGGCCATCCATGACTTGTGCACCATCGGGAAGTGGTAGCCGTCCGTGGTGTTCTCCAGTTGAATCTTCCAGTTGCCTTTGAAGCGGAACTTGTGGACGCCGAGCACCTTGGTCGGCAGTCCGTTGCTCTGCTTGAAGAAACGCTCCATCCAGAGCTTGGCGTCACCGAGGAAATCCTCGAGGGGTTCGGCGTCCTGGTTGAAGGTCGCCCAGATCATGCCCAGGTAGCTCTCGGTGCGCAGCGTCTGGAGGGGGAAGTCCTTCTTGTCGATGACTCCCTCGTAGCCGTCCGGATAGGGGATACCGCGCAATCGACCGTCGAGAGCGTAGGACCAGTTGTGGTACGGGCACGTGAAGCCGTTGGCCTTGCCGCTGCGCTGGTCGCAGACGGTCGCGCCGCGGTGCCGGCAGCGGTTCAGGAGAGTGTTGAAGTTTCCCTTGCGGTCACGAGTGACGATCACCGGCTGATCCCCGACCTGAGTGGTCTTGAACGAACCGGGCTCGGGGATCTCGCTCTCGTGCGCGACCCACACCCACGTGCGGTAGAAGATCTTCTCCATCTCGACACGGAAGATCTCCGGGTCCGTGTAGAGCCGTCCGGCGACCCGATCGGTGCCGACGAGATCCCCGTAATTGTTCTGGATCGAATGTTCGATCGTCGTCATGTGTTTGCTTCCTTCGAACTCGTCACGTGCGGGTATCCGCATCAGTGCAGATGACTCATCGCGTCGATGGGCAGGGGTGCCGCGAACATGCGCTGGGTGCGGAATCGGTGTATGCGGGCCGTGATGTCCGCCGAGCGGGTGATCTCGAAATCGATCTCGAGTCGGGCACACAGCAGTTCGGCCGTGCCGTCCGTGTACAGCGACAGTTGTTGCATGATCCATCGACCGTGAGCACTGTCGCGCTCGGCCCGGATCCGTTCGCTGCCGAGCAGATGCGTGTTGCGAACGAAATGTTCGGCTGGTGGAAGATATCGAGAGACCAGAGCGACGATGTCCTCGCGCCCGTGAGCGATCCCGAACTTGTCTGTGTACTCCGATCCGATGCCTTCCCAAGTCGCATCGCCGGTGAACAGCGAGCCGATCTGTTCGGGATGCTCCAGGGAACCGGGGACGTCGCACAGGTCCATGTAGCGCATCAGGCATGACCGGGCGGCGTCCTTGACTTCGAGCGCGGAAAGTCGGTCCGACATGTCGGTCACGTCTACACGTCCACGTCGTCCCGAATGGTCAGCTCACGACCCATACGAGCTTCGATCTTGAAATACCTCCACAATGCAAACTCACCGATCATGGTGGTGCGTAACAGGTTGCACGCGTTCTTCACTGTCTCCTGGTCTTTGACGTCCGCGAGGACGTAGCACGTCCACGGCCACCCATCGGACGGTCCGACCATGTGGGCGTCGTCGTCGAAGGTGCCGATGATGTCGACGCCGTCCATGCGCTTGAGATCGGAGAGCATAGTGGAGATGCCGACCCAGACCGGGCCGATCTCCGCCTTGGGGAGATCGAAGAAGTTCTGGTTGTTGCCGATGCAGAACAAGGTGCGCAATGGTTCGGGCACGACAGGTGTCCTTTCGGTCAGGTGATCCGTGCGGGCTCGCACGGTCGGGGAGGCGATCAGGGGAAGCTGGGGATCCCGGAGTCGAGACCGAGCAGAATCGAACCGGCGGCCTCGAACGTGTTGGTCTGCAACATGGCGTGCTGGGCAGGAACGAGCGCATCCTGCAGATATCGCTGGAGAGGATGACTGTCGTAGATCGCGCCGGTGCCGGCGAGATCGAAGGCCGACAGCACCACGGTGCGACCGACATGCGCGGCATGTGTCGCTGCCAAGCGGAGCATCGCCCTGTGTTCGTCGGAGATCGGATCGCCCGCAAGCGCAAGACTCCACACTTCGTCGGTGACCTCGTAGAAGAATGCACGTGCCGACCGCAGATCGGCCTCGGCCCTGGCCAGACCGATCTTGTAGGCGGGACGGTTGCCCTTGGCGGCACCGCCGGTGATGCTGGAGCGCGCTGCACCGACCTCCTGCACGTAGTCGAGGGCACCGCGCGCTGCTCCGAGCGTGACCACCGCGAGCACCTGCGCGGCGTAGGGAAGCATCGGATAGCGGGTGATCGGTTCGTCGACTTTCGGTGCGCCGCCGCGGACGAAGGTCATCTCCTCGGGCACGAAGAGTTGGTCAGCGCGTATCGAGTGGGAGCCGGTGGCTGCCATGCCCGCCACGTCCCAGTTCTCGACGATCTCGACGTCCGCTGGATTCACCAGCGCGGTGAGAGGCATGCCGTTGGTGTCCGGGCCGCCGGCGAGACCGATCCCGAGGATGTCGGCGCCTCGGCAGCCGCTCGCGAACTGCCACAGCCCGCTGCACAGATAGCCACCGTCGACCTTCTCGGCTTCCTGCATGGGGAACAAGCCGCCGGCGTAGGCGATGTCGGGGCCGTCGGCGTAAATCTTCGCCTGGGTCGCGACCGGGAGAGCGGAGAAGTACACCAGCGACGATCCGAAGCTGGCGACCCAGCCCGTGGCCGGATCGATCGCAGAGATCCGTTCGACGAGGTGCATGAAGGACGACGGCGCCATCGGTTCGCCACCGAACTGTGCCGGCGTGGATGCCCGGTACAGTCCGGCCCGTTTGAGCAATGCGATGTAGTCGGGGGGTACGAAGCGTTGCTGGTCGAACTCGTCGCGCCGGTCGCGGAGCACTTCGAGCGCGTGCTCGAACGCGCGATCCCGCGCCGGACCCGCCGGCGCTGCCTCGATCCGTTCGGTCGTGCTGGGGATGGTCATGCCGTCTCCGTTTCGGTACGTGTTCGCGCTGATGAACACGCTATGGACGAGCCGGTTACGGCGGTATCGGGACTTTCTCCCGAGGCCATAAAGTAATTCCCAATGGCGGTGACGACGTTGCGCGTCGGACGATGGACCGTCCTGCTCCCGGAGGTGTTGATCGATGTTCCCTACCCGACGTGACTTCCAGGCGATGGCGGAGCGAACGCAGACCGGCATCCTGATCCACGAGGCTGCGTCGAAGAACATCCTGTGGGCCAATCCCGCTGCGTGCCGGATGTTCGGTTTCACGCTCGAGGAGTTGCGGCCGCTCAAAGCGCACCACATGAGCAGTCAGGAACGTCAGTATCGCCGGGCGCTGGGAGTGGCGTGGCTGCAGTCCGCGGTCGTACATGGATCGAGTCGGCGGCAGTGGAAATATCGAACCAAGGACGGAGTGGACTTCCTCACCGACGCCAACGCGTCCCTGGTGCAGTTCCAGGACGGTCCGGTGGTGATGGTCGAGTTCCGCAACATTTCCGAGGAGGTGGAGATCCAGCAGGAACTCAGCTGGGTGTCGCAGTCGTTGCAGCGGATCATGACGCACACCTCGGCCGGCATCCTGGTGCTCGACGACGGCAACTGCATCGACGACATCTCACCACTCGCGGCGCGGTTGTTCGGCTCGACCACCGAACGGTTGATGGGGGCCCACCTCGAGGACCTGGGTCGATGCGATCCGTCGCTGGATTCCGAGCAGGTGGTGTCGAAGCTGGCGTCGGGCACCGGATCGGTGAAGATCCGGCAGAAGATCGAGAGGCCGGACGGCCGCGTCACCTGGCTCGCCGGTGAGCTCGAGGACGTGGTGCACGACGGCATGGTCTCGCGGGTGCTCGTGATCCGGGACGTGACCGACCGCGTCGAGTTGGAGCAGCGCCACGAATACCAGGTAGCGAACCTGCAGTATCTGAGCCGCTACAACGCGATGGGTGACATGGCGATGATCCTGGCCCATGAACTCGGGCAACCGCTGGCGGCGTCGTCGAACTACCTGCGTGGTCTCCAAAGGCGCGTTGCCGGTGGCACTCTCGACCGCGATCAACTCTCCTACGGTCTGGACATGGCGGAGAAGCAGTTGAGCCGTGCTGCGGAAATCGTGGCGTCGGTCAAACGGTATGTGCGGCGCATCGAATCGACGTCGTCGGCCATCGATCTCAACGACGTGATGGAGGAGAGCCTGTATTTCGTTCGGTTGCGCGCGGCTGAACGGGGCGTGCGGGTGGTGGTCGATCGGACCGTCGAGAGCTTGCCTGTGCAGGGGGAGAGCGTGTTGATCGGTCAGGTCATCATCAATCTGTGCTTCAACGCGATCGACGAGATCGTCCTGCCCACAACGGAGACGAAGGAATTGAGGGTCACGACCTGCCGCGATGGGGACTGGGCATGCATCCGGGTGGCCGACGAGGGCCGAGGCATGGAACGAGCCCCGCGAAATCAACTCGTCTCAGGGGCGTTCTCTGCGAAGCAGGACGGCTCCGGGCTCGGCTTGATCGTGTCGGAGCACATCGTCGAGCGTCACGGCGGCGACATCGAGTTCTCTCCGAACGAGCCGCAGGGAACCGAGGTTCGTCTGCGGCTTCCGATCGCCGGTGGCACGCGGTTGGTAGGTGTGTAGCGCCGTTCCTCGATCGCGACAAGCACCGGTTTGCCACGCGTTCTTCAGTCCAGACAGAACTCGTTGCCTTCGATGTCCTGCATGACGATGCAGGACTCGTCGACGCCATCGGCGTGCAGAACCTTCACCTGCGCAGCGCCGAGCGCCACCAGTCGGTCGGACTCCGCTTGCAGAGCAGACAGTCGCTCGTCACCCTCCAAGTCTGTGCCGACGCGCACATCGAGATGCACCCGATTCTTCACAACCTTCTCCTCGGATACCCGCTGGAAGTGCAACCGCGGACCGGCGCCGGTCGGATCGGCGCACACGAACGCGCGGCCCTGCGACTCTGCGGGCAGGCTTGCGTCGTAGTCGGTCCATGGCGCGAACCCGTCGGGTGGCATGGGCACCTCGTAGCCGAGAACCTCGCACCAGAAATACGCGAGTCGCTCGGGTTCGACGGAATCGAAGGTGACCTGTACCTGCCTGACCGACGCCATGCGGGTCACCCTAGGGAGCAGCATCGGACCGAGCAACCGCATTCTCGGACGCGAAATCGCACTCGGTCGTCGAATCCGAAGGGTGATGGTGAGCCTCGGTTGTCACCATCACGGGTGTGGACACCGGAAACCGACGTACGTCTTTGCAGTCTCAGCGCTCGTTCACCGGGTAGGCGAGGATCTCGCGAGTCAGATGGAACAAGCCGGGCAGCAAGAGCGCAACAACTACTACCACGACCACCTTGTCCATGGTCGGCAGGAGCATGATCGCCAGACTCGGAGCTCCGACAACCAGTCCGACGACCGCAACATTTCGCCCTGTCTTCAACCGGGTACGCCCCGTGGCCGAGAGCGGACCCTCGGATCGGCGCACGACACTTCGATGAGGCCGGTACACCACCGAGGCGCCCCATCCGAACGCAACCACAACCACGATCGACACCGCCAGCAGCAGCGCAGTCACTTCGAATCCTCCACGTGTCGTCGGTTGGTAGAAGACCGTCCGCAGGCTACGCAACCGCGCGTTCCATTACAGGCTCGCAACAGAGTTGCAACAGTCTTCTCCGATACTCGAGAAACGAACAGACACCCTGTTCGCGCGGGAGGATGCTGGATCATCCGAGTTACACGGCTGCACTCCATCTCGTTGCGCGATTCTCCACGACCCCGGGGGGGGGTAGCTCATGAACACCGGCAGTTGCTCACGCGACGTTCCACCACCTCGGCGTGACGCCGCCGTACGAACCGATCGCCTGAGGGAGACGGAATGTCGGTCGTAGAACCATCGAAGAGTTCGAGGACCCGTAAGCACCACGACGGCGCCGACTTCCACGCCGAGAAGAGCGAATACCTCGAAAAACGTTCACTTCGTAAAGGAACCGCAGGGTGGGTGCTCCTTGCGGGACTCGGTGTCAGTTACGTCATCTCCGGTGACTACGCCGGATGGAACAACGGACTCGCCGAAGGCGGATTCGGCGGTCTGCTCATCGCCGGCGTGGTCATCGCGGGCATGTATTTCGCGATGGTGCTCGGGATGGCGGAATTGTCGTCGGCCCTTCCGTCCGCAGGGGGCGGATACACCTTCGCGCGCCGCGCGCTCGGTCCCTGGGGCGGATTCGCCACCGGCACGGCAATTCTCATCGAGTACGCGATCGCACCTGCAGCCATCGCGACGTTCATCGGCAGCTACGTCGAATCCTTGAACATCTTCGGGATCACCGACGGATGGTGGATCTACCTTGCTGTCTACGCGATCTTCATAGGCATCCACCTCACCGGGGCGGGCGAAGCGCTCAAGTCGATGTTCGTCATCACCGCCATCGCTCTCGTCGGACTCGTGATCTTCGCGATCTCTGCGTGGGGACTGTTCGAGTCCGCGAATCTCACGGACATCGCGCCGACCGATGCTGTCGGCGCCTCGGGTTTCCTGCCGTTCGGCTACTTCGGTATCTGGGCCGCGGTCCCGTTCGCGATCTGGTTCTTCCTGGCGATCGAGGGCGTTCCTCTCGCTGCGGAGGAAGCGCGTGAGCCGGAGAAGAACGTGCCGCGCGGCATCATCTCCAGCATGCTGGTGCTCTTGCTGACCGGAGCGACCGTGCTGTTCCTGGCGACCGGTGCGTTGGGCGCCGAGGGGTTGTCGACCTCGGGCAACCCGCTCGTCGAGGCGCTGGGTGACGGGACAGCGGCGAAGGTCGTCAACTACATCGGGCTCGCCGGGTTGATCGCCAGCTTCTTCTCCATCATGTACGCGTACTCGCGGCAGACTTTCGCGCTGTCCCGCGCCGGCTACCTGCCGACGAGCCTGTCGGTGACGAATTCGCGCAAGGCGCCGATGCTCGCATTGATCGTGCCCGGTGTGATCGGCTTCGTCCTGTCGCTGACCGGTGAGGGCGCGATGCTTCTCAACATGGCGGTCTTCGGTGCCGCCGTGAGTTATGTACTCATGATGGTCAGCCACATCGTGCTGCGCGTGCGCGAACCCGAGATGCGGCGTCCGTACCGCACACCCGGTGGAATCGTCACGACATCGTTCGCGCTGGTGATCGCTGCGGCCGCTGTGGTGGCCACCTTCCTCGTCGATCCTGTTGCGGCTCTGTGGACGTTCGCCGCGTTCGCTGCATTCATGGCCTACTTCGGTCTCTACAGCCGCCACCACCTCGTCGCGAACTCCCCGGACGAGGAGTTCGCGGCTCTAGCGAAGGCGGAGGAAGAGCTGGGGTGACGACCTGCGGCCGATTGCGCGGCCGTCCGCTCACACCGCGCGGACCGAGGTGGGTTCGTAGAGCATGACGGAACCCGTCGGCGCTCCACGGCAGGTCAATCGGCACGGGGGAGTGCGGTGGGCCTGCAGTTCGACGTCGACACGCTCCGGGTGCGGTGCACGACCGGCGAGCCGGACCCGCCAGCGATCACCCTCGCGCACACTCTCGGCGATCACGTAATCGCTGCGCCCGGCCGGACCGAAGCGTCGGAGCGTGGCGGCGAGCGCGGCCTGCTGAGGCGGAGACATATCGGTGTAGCCGCGTAGATGGTGGTGGTGGATCCGGTCGAAGAAGTGTTCCTCGATCGTGAGGACGGACGATTCGGCGTCGAGACCGCCGTAGTAGACACCGTCGGGTACGACGACGACGTTGGCGGCGAACCGGTCTCCGCCTACGTGCGAGCATTCCCAGACCCGATCGGGCCAGCGCTCGGCCAGAGCGCGCGCGACCGGCCGTCCACGCACGGCGCAGCACGGATCGTGGTGACCGTGAGCGCAGACCAAGAGGACGGAGGGGCCACCGGTGTCGCCGGGAGTCTCGAGGGCGGTGACGATCTGTGTCAGATCCTCCTCGCGATCCCACGTTCCCCATTGCTGACGCACCGTGCCCGAGGTCTCGCGGCGGAGCACCGCCCACTGGTCGTGTTCTCCGCGGCGACGACGGCCCGGGCGCTTGACCAGCAGTATTCGTGCGCGCGCAGCCTGCGCGGCGGAGAACACGGCCGCCTTGATCGCGGTGTCGAGATGGAGGCCCTCGAAACCGTTCACCGGCCATCTGCCCCGATACTCGACGAGGACCCAGACAAATCCGCGCGGGGCCGTGCCGGCCATCGGATCACCCCGCTGTCGGGCACTGTCTGCGCAGAAGAAGCGTTCGGTCGAGGCCACAGTGCACCGTCACTGTTCCGCGGGGACGAGGATCCCTGCGCGCAACAGCCGTTCGACCAGGTCGGTCCCGAGGGTTTTCGTCGGGTGGGATCCGCCGTCGAGCAGGCGCGTGACAGACGGCAGTTCATCGTCCGCCACGGCGACACGACCGACGCGCGTGACCAGGTGTGAACCTTCCAGACACGCATACAGCGCGCTGCGGAGTTTCACCGTGGTGTCGGGGCCGAGATCGTGGACGGCGGCGAATTGGGCGAGCGGCCCCAGTGGTGCCGGGCGTGCCTGCTCCCGCCGGGCACGGTGGAACAGGGAGGTGACGTCCGCCTCGGCCAGTGCGGCGATGAGATGCTCACGGACAGCAGCGATCTCGTCATCCGGATCGTCGATGCCCATGGGTAGTGCACCGCGCATCTCAGGATCGTCGCCGAGCGCAGCGAGTGCTGCCCGGGTCAGATGCTCGGCGAGTGCATGACGCGTCCACGTGTGGACGCCGACGGTGAGGTGGATGGAGATCTCGCCTCGCGCCTCGGCGGCATGGATCCAACCGCGCGGCAGATAGAGGCAGTCGCCGGGTTCGAGCACCGTGTCGATGCACGCCGGCTCCGCCGCGGCTCGGGCGACAGCGGCGCGGTGATCGGTCCAGGGTTGATTGCGCAGCGGCGCCGGGTGGACGGGCTCGTGGATCACCCACCTCTTGGTTCCCTCGATCTGCACGACGAAGACGTCGTGGACGTCGTAGTGGTGGCGGAACCCTTGGTTCCGAGGTGGTGTGATGTACGCGTTGACCTGGACGGGATGTCCGAGTTCGTCGCTCAGAGCGGTGCCGAACTGCGAGATCGGTTCCCATGTGCGGTGCAGTGCCTGCAGGACGAGGGTGGCGCCGTCGGCGAGGTTGCGCCAGAGCATCGTGTCGTCGAGTTGGTCGGAGATGGTCGCTCCGACCCCGCCGGGGGAGGTGAACGACGAGTCCGGCAGTGTCGTCCCGTCCTTGGCGACGCGAAGGAAGGGCGTGCGGAGTCCTCGGCGCGAGATGAGTTCGTCGACCGCCTCGGCGGAGAACAGGTCGGTGAATGTGCCGGCGCGACGCGTCAGCAGTGGTGCACGTCCCCAGATTTCGGACGCGAACTTCTCCCGACCGATGTCGATCAAGCGTGTTTCCAGGACTCCGGCGTCCGTTTCGACGCCGGAGTCCTGGATGCGATATGAGGAGTCCTCATACCTAGCTGCCTCCGTCGGCTCCGCCATCGGCACCTCCGTCGGCTCCGCCATCGGCACCTCCGTCAGCCCCGCCGTCGGCTCCGCCGTCACCGCCGCTGTCGGCTCCACCATCGGCGCCGCCGTCGGCGCCCCCGTCGGCACCCCCGTCAGCTCCGCCATCGTGAACGCCCGGGACGCCGGCTGCACCGCCGTCCGCCGGGCCCTCCTGGCCTTCGTCCTTGTTCGGATCCTGCTGTGGGTCGGTCATGATTCCTCCCGAGGTCAAAAGGATTGGGAGCAGCGGTGCTACCGGCTCCCGGAGCCTGCAGCGGTGTATTGTTCGGCCGTTGTCAGCTTATCCCGGCGTATCGGCGGCCACGTCGATTCCGGGATCATCGAACCGTTGTCCCAGTCGTTGTACCCCGCGCACTCGCAGGTGCGGCGCTGCGAAGAAGAAAAGTCGAGGCGTTGCTCGTCGATAATCGGGTACAGGAGAGTATGGCTGACGAGAATCCCGACGCGTCCAAGTTCGACCCGCAGAACCCTGATCCCGCGAACACTCCTGGTCTCGAACCCGGAGGCGGGGTGGCGCCCGGAGATACTCCGCCCGCCGAGACTGCTGTGGGCGGTCCGCAACACGAACCGCCGCAGCGCCGCAGTGCCGGGGCCCTCATCGCCATCGCGATCGTGGTGATCGTGGTCCTGGTGGTGGCTGTCGGTCTGATCATCCGAGCAGTCGGGCTGTTCTGAGTGCGCGACGAATTGAAGGTGAAGAGGTAACGGAAAAGCGAATTTCCTTGCAGTAGTAGAGGAGGCGTGGACCGGTCGCATCACGCCACGAAGGCGATAGCACGCCGCCGTATCAGTCGACTCGATGCGACGGCGGGTTCGATCGGTCCTCGAGAACGCCATAACGATCATGTCGGTCAGGGTCGTGACGAGGCCTTCGTGGTCGTCCGACAGCGGAGTGATCTCCCCGGCGTCGGCGTCCCTACTCATCTGCGCGGCCAGTCGGCCGTTGAGATCGGTGACCAGCGCTGTCCACCGCGCGCTGAGCTTGTCGTCGTAGTCGACCGCCTGCAGGCCGGCGACCATCACGCGGTCGCGCTCGACCCAGGCGCGATAGGACGTGCCGAAGAGCCGGTCGAAATAGTCGGCGTGGGATTCGCCGGCGCTGGATCGTCACAGCCGCACGCGCAGCGGGACTGTCGTCGCCAATCCAGAGTGTCTGGACCGCCGTGAGCGACCTGGCCGGGCTCGCGGAATCGTCCCGAGTCGGCCGCATCCAAGGATTCTTCGGACGCTCCGTCGTCCACCCGAAGCAGATCGACATTGTCAACGAGGCCTACACGCCCTCGGCCGAGGAACGAGAGTGCGCGCAGCGCATCGTTGACGACGCGTCCGCGTCCTCGGCGGCGGGGGAGTCCGCGGTTCTCGACGAGAACGGCAGATTCATCGACCCGGCGGTCGTTGCGAATGCTCGCGTCGTACTCGACCGAGCCCCGGCCATCACAGTACGAGGAGCCACATCATGACCGAACAAACCATCACCGGTCCCGACGCACTGCTGAATGCGGTCGTCGACACCGACGTCGACATCGTCGAGCTGGGACATCCCCACACGACCGGTATGCCTTGCTCACCGAACGACCCCGGATTCCGGATGACGCTCATCCGCCGGCACGGCGACATGGTGCGACCCGACGGCGGATCGGCATCGAACGAGATCATCGTGACCGGCGGACACGTCGGCACCCACGTCGACGCGCTCTTGCACGTCAGCCACGAGGGCAAGCTGCACGGCGGCATCGAAGCCCAGGAAGCCCAGCGCGGTGGAAAATTCTCCCAGCTCGGCGCGGAGTCCATTCCCTTCATGCTTCGCCGTGGACTGCTCCTCGATGTCGCACGGGTCCGCGGCGTCGACTCCCTCGACGGGGGGCAGGCGGTCACCGAACAGGACCTGCGCGACGCGGCCGACGCCGCCGGTGTGACACCGCGCCGCGGTGATGTCGTGCTGATCCGTACGGGATGGGCCCGGTACTTCGACGATCCGCAACGCTATCTCGGCCAGCAGGACGGTGTTCCATTCGCTGATGTCGGTGCGGGCCGGTGGCTCGCGGCCAGCGGCATCGCGGCCGCCGGTGCAGACACGACCGCCTTCGAACACATCCCGGCGGGCAAGGGGCACAGTGTTCTTCCGGTTCACCGAGTTATGCTGGTGGAGAACGGAATCCACATCATCGAGCACCTCGACCTCGAGGATGCAAGCGCCCGCGGCCCGACCGAATTCACGTTCGTCATGGCACCGCTGCGCATCACCGGCGGCACCGGTTCGCCCGTGCGCCCCGTCGCGGTGGTGGCCTCGTGACCAGCACCGAGACCCGACACGACCTGACCGGAACGGTCGTCGGCCGGCTCGCCGCCCTCGCCGCCCTCGCCGCCGGCATCCGCACCACGGGACTGCCCGCAGAACTGCGCAAGGACGTCGCGCGCCGGGTGCTCGACCTGCTCGGAAACTCCCTCGCGGCGCACGACCAGCCGTCCGCTCGCGTCGTCACCGAGGTGGCACGCAACTGGTCGGGCGCAGCCGCGGCCACGGGCATCGGCACCGGAGAGCGGTTCCCGGCGGCCACCGCCGCGCTCGTCAACGGAACACTCGCCCATTCGATGGATTCCGACGACACCCATCTGCCGTCGGTGCTGCACCCGTCCGCTTCGGTGATCCCGGCGGCGCTCGCCGTCGGTGAAGCAGTGGGAGCCTCCGGTGCAGCCGTTCTCGACGCTGCGGGTGTGGGTATCGAGATCGTGGTCCGCCTGGGAATGGGCGGCTACGACGAGGAACTCGGCAACTCCGAATTCTTCGAACGTGGCCAGCACGCAACCTCCATCTGCGGTGCCGTAGGTTCGGCTGCCGCCGCAGCGATGCTCTACGGACTCGAGACCGAAGGCATCGCGGACGCCATGGGCATCGCCGCGAGCTTCGGTGCCGGATTGCTCGAAGCCAACCGCACCGGCGGCACGGTCAAGCGGACGCACTGCGGATGGGCCGCACACTCCGGTGTCACCTCGGCAGAATTCGCTCGCGCCGGGCTCACCGGACCGCCGACCGTGATCGAAGGACGCTTCGGATTCTTGCACGCCTTCTGCGGCGATCGGGCCGACACCGCGAAGGTGCTGGACGGACTGGGCGAGCACTGGGAACTGCCGGGCATCTTCTTCAAGCCCTACCCGTGCAACCACTTCATCCACGCCGGCATCGACGCCGCGCGGGCGCTCGTCCGCGACGGTCTGGACCCGGCCGACATCGTGGAGATCCAACTCGGCGTACCGAAGCCGGTACTACGCACGATCGCCGAGCCCCCGGCATCGAAGGCTGCTCCCGAATCCGGTTACCACGCGGCCTTCTCGGGCCCGTTCACCGTCGCACGGGCACTGCTCGGTGGCTCGGGACTCGGTGTGGGACACGCCGATTTCACCGACGCTGCCGCGAAGGATCCGCGCACACTCGAACTCGCGCGGCTGGTCACGAGTTACAGCGACGACCGCTGCGACGAGATCTACCCACATCAGTTCCCGGCGGTGCTCCGGGTACGTACGCGGGACGGTTCCTGGCACGAGGCTCGCGTCGACCATAACCGGGGTGGTCCGGCGAACCCGCTCTCCGACGACGAGCTCACGATGAAGTTCGATCTCAACGTCGAAGGACGGTTGTCGCCGGAGAGCGCCGTAGAGGTCGCTGGAGCCGCGCTGGCGCTCCCCGCCGCCGAGTCACTCGATGCCCTGATGGCGACCGTGCGCGGTTGATCCACGCAATGTGCGGATCGTGATGGTGTGCCGTCCGGTCGCACGCGAGAAGGCGGGTCTTCTCCGGTAGCTCTGTACCGAAGAAGACCCGCCTTCGGCGCAGCGCCTACGGAGTGCGCACGCGGGCGAGAAACTCTGCGACCATCGTCAGGACGGTGTCGCCGTTCGTAGCTCGCGGCGCAGCAGTTTGCCCGTCGCCGTCTTGGGGATGTCGGAGATGATCTCGACGAAGCGTGGGCACTTGTAGGCCGCCAGTCGCTTCTTCGTGAACGCGATCAGCTCATCGGGCGTGACCGTGGCTCCGGGGCGGAGGCTGACGAAAGCTTTGACAGTCTCCCCACGGTACTCGTCGGGTACACCCACCACCGCTGCTTCGCGAACGGCGTCGTGTTCGTAGAGCACGTCCTCGACCTCGCGAGGCCAGACCTTGTAGCCACTGGCGTTGATCTGGTCCTTCTTGCGGTCGATGATGTAGAACCAGCCGTCGCTGTCCATGTAGCCGACATCGCCGGTGTGCAGCACGCTGTTCGGGATCGAGTTCGCCGTGGCCTCGGGCTTGTTCCAGTACCCCGCCACCACCTGCGGTCCCGCCGTCACGAGCTCCCCGACCTCGCCCGGGGGAAGATCGTTGCCGTTGTCGTCGACGATCCGCACGACGGTGTCGTAGACCGGCACGCCCACGGAGGTCGCTCCGGTCAGCTCGTCGACCGGAGCCCGCCTGCCGAGCGGCACCCCGTGCGACGGGGAGGTCGTCTCGGTGAGGCCGTAGATGTTGTGGATGTAGTGACCGAACCTCTCCTCGAACGCCGCGATGGTGCTCGGCGGGATCGGCGCGCCACCCGAATAGATCTTGGTCAGGCTCGCCAGGGCCTCATTGCTCGCGTTCGGAGCGTTCATCAACGCGATGAACACCGTGATCGACCCGACGGTGAACGTGGCGCGTTGCTTCTCGATGGTGTCGATGGTGTCGCGCGGATCCATGCGGTACATCAGCACCAGCGGTGCACCGGTCAGCAGCGACAGGGCGATGTGGCCGACGAGCCCGGTGATGTGGAACAGCGGTGCGACGCCGAGGACGACGTCGTCTGGACCGATGTCGATCCAGTCCCGGTAGGTCTGCGCGTTGAACGCCACGTTGCGGTGGGTTGTCATCGCGCCCTTCGGTGGGCCGGTGGTCCCGGAGGTGTACGTCAGGAAAGCGACCGTTTCGGGGCCGATCTCGGCAGGCGGCACGGTTCGGCCACGGAAGGCCGTGAGCATCTCCGCCATGTCCGTGGTGCCCGCGCACTCGATGCGTTCGACACCGGCGAGGGTGCCGCTGTTCGCACTCTGGTACTCGAGTTCCGACGTCGTGATCACGGTGCGCACGTCGGTCGACTCGACGACCTTCGCTGCTACGTCGGTGTAGAGGGATTGCAGCGCGACCAGGACCGTGGCACCGGAGTCGCGCAGGATCTCCTCGAGTTCGCGTTCGCGGTACATCGGATTGGCAGACACGGCGATGCCGCCGGCCTTCCACGTTCCGAGTTGGGCGATGACGAACTGGGGCACGTTCTGTGCATAGATCGCGACCCGTTCACCCGGCCGGAACCCTGCGTCGAGGATTCCGGCGGCGAATGCGTCGCTCAGTTCGTCGAGTTCACCTGCGGTGATCCGGTCGTCGAAGTAGCGGATGATGTCGGCGTCCGGATCGCGTTCGACGGTCGCCCGGAACATCGCCAGGGCGTCGTCGAATTCGATCGTGCGTGGTTGCCGCTGCGCAGCGTCGTACTGCGACAACCACACCTTGTCGTCATAGATGGTCATGGTTCGCCTCAGCGGATGACGATGGGATTCACCGGGGCGCCGGTGCCGTTGACGATCTTCAGCGGGGCGGCGGTGTAGAGGAAACTCCAGCGGCCGTCCGCGGCGCAGGCGTCGGCGAGGTCGTCGAGCCAGGCGATCTCCGTCAGCGTGACACCGAGATTGCGCATCAGGGCGCAGTGCAACGGCAGCGCGACGCCGCTCTGCGGGTCGTAGGTCACCTCGTTGGCGATCGTGTCGGTCACCAGGTTCGGAATCTCCTTGTCCTGGAACCACTCGACGAGCTCGGGCGAATAGGTGAGGCCGGGCTCGCAGAATCCGTCGTAGAACTGTTCGGGGTTGTTCAACTCGTACCAGTACTTGAGCCACCCGGTGCGGATGATCAGGATGTCGTGCGGCTCGATGGTCACGCCCTGGGCGGTCGCAGCTTCCTCGAGATCGCGGTGGTCGAACGTTTCACCCTTGTCGAGATAGGGCTTCCCGCGATGGCGGGCCATGTCGATGAGGACGCCGCGGCCGACGATGCCCTTCTCTGCGATCGGGAGGACGGAGGCCTTGTCCATTCCTCCGACGGTGCTGCGGGCGTCGTACCCGTTCCAGAGTTTGCCGTCGTACCAGACGTGTCCGAGTGCGTCGTACTGGGTCGATCCCTGGAGAAAGACCAAGGCGGTGTCGTCGGCGTAGTGCAGGCCGCCCGGGAAGGCCGGAGCCCCGTCGCCGTCCCAGGAACTCTCATCGAGCACGTTCTGCCGCTTGATCCCCTCACGACCCGGCCACAGCGGGTCGCCGGGGCTCTCGGCGCGTCCCATGTGGATCTGGAGCGTGAAGGTCTCGCCCGACTTGACGTGCTGGACGCCGCGCAGAACCTCCGCTGCGTCGAGGTAGTTCAGTGCACCCAGCTCGTCGTCGGGTCCCCACTTGCCCCAATTGCTCGGCGCGTTCTCTCCGAGCAGTTCGCGCATTGCGGGAGCGTCGACCTCGGTCATGTTGTCCTCCATCGGGTAAACAGCGGGAGCGAGCACACGCTCGGTGTCGACTATGGTGCACGTCACACCTGTCGACGTCAACGGTTCGATATTCTCGCGAAAATCGCTGCGAGACAGCCGTGCAAGTGGATACGCTGCCCGGAACGGTCGAGGGCCGGATGGTCAGTGTTCAGCTATTTCAAACGCAGGAGTTGTCGGTGAGTGCGGTTTCGGTCGACAGGTCGGCGTCGGTCGGGGCCGGTTTGCGCCAGGTACGGATCGCGCGCGGCATGACGCTGCGAGGCCTGGCCCGGTGCATCGACGTCAGCCCGGCCACCCTGAGCCAGATCGAGAACGGCAAGACCGGACTGACCGTCGATCGCTTGAACCGCATCGCCGATGCACTCGGGGTGAGGCCGGCGGAGATCCTCGAAGCCGGTCGGGCGGCGCTCACGGCACCCGCAGAGGAACCGGAAACCCTCGTTGCGACCCGGTCCGACCCACCCGGGCAGGTCGAAGCGTGTCGGCAGTGGCGGGAGTACGAACCGTTGTCGCTGGCACCCGTGCTCCAGGCCGCGCTCGAGGAGATCCTCGCCGTGGGGTATCACGGCACGAGCATGCGCGAGATCTCCAAGCGATGCGGCCTGTCGGTTCCCGGGATCTACAACTACTTCACCAGCAAGCAGGACATCCTGATGACGATCTATCAGGCGACGATGGACGATCTGGAGCAGCGCACACGCGGGGCACTCGCCGAAGGGGCCGGCCGGGATCCCGTCACGGTCTTCACGTTGTTGATCGAGAACCTGGCGCTGTACCACACGCACCGCCGCGAACTCGGGTTCATCGGTGCCAGTGAGATGCGTTCTCTCACAACGGAGAACCGGCGGATCATCGCCAACAAGAGGAACTGGCAGCAGGCGGTCGTCGACGAGAAGGTGCTGGCCGCCGTGCGCGCCGGATCGTTCCGGGTCCGAAACCCCGAGGACGCTGCTCGCGCAGTGGTCTCGATGTGTACTGCTCTCCCCACCTGGTGGCGACCCGGTGGGCGGATGAGTCCGGAAGAGGTAGCGAGCCTCTACGTGGAGTACGCCCTGGATCTCATGCAGTACCGAGGCGCAGACCTCGACCGCGGTCCCTGACCGAACCTCGACCCTATTTTCACGACGTCCCCGACCGAATCTTCGAGGGAGAAACCGTATGACCGACGTAGCGAACAGCATGCTCACCGCGCAGACGAACACCGAATTGCTGGATCTTCGACCGTCTCCCAGAGCGCTCGAACTCGAACAGGCCCTCGTGGAGTTCATGCACAGCCACGTGTTCCCGGCCGAACACGAATACGAGGCCTATCGCCGCAACGTCGGCCCCGACGACCACACAGTCCCGCCTGTCATCGAGACCCTCAAGCAGGAGGCCCGCAAACGGGGCCTGTGGAATCTGTTCCTGCCGTCCGAATCCGGCATCGGGCAGCTCGACTATGCCGGACTCGCCGAGATCACCGGTTGGAGCCTGCATCTCGCCCCGGAAGCCACCAATGGGCAGGCTCCCGATACCGGCAACATGGAACTGCTCCACCTGTTCGGCACCGATGATCAGAAGAAGCAGTGGCTCGACCCACTGTTGAACGGCGAGATCCGGTCCGCTTTCTCCATGACCGAGATCGCCGTGGCCAGCTCCGATGCCACCAACATCGAGACCAGAATCGAGCGCGACGGCGACAGCTACATCATCAACGGTCGCAAGTGGTGGACCAGCGGCGCCGCGGATCCCCGCTGCAAGGTGCTGATCGTCGTGGGCAAGACCGATCCGAGCGCCGACACCCATCGTCAGCAGTCCATGATCCTGGTGCCGACCGACACTCCCGGTGTCACGATCGTCCGCGACCTGCCGGTGTTCGGACGACACGACCAGCACGGTCACTGTGAAGTCGTCTACGACAACGTCCGCGTTCCCGCCGAGAACCTCCTCGGGGAGGAGGGCGGCGGCTTCGCCATGGCGCAGGCACGTCTCGGACCCGGCCGCATCCACCACTGCATGCGCGCACTCGGTGCCGCCGAACGGGCCCTGGCGCTGATGACCACACGCGCGCAGGGACGTGTCGCCTTCGGCAAGACACTGGCCGAGCAGGGGGTGGTGCAGCATCAGATCGCCGAATCGCGCGTCGCGATCGAACAGGCCCGGCTGCTGTGTCGTCTCGCGGCCAAGACCATCGACGAACACGGCAACAAGGCCGCCGCTCCCTACGTGTCCGCCGCGAAGGTCGCGGTACCGCGCATGACCCTCGAGGTCATCGACCGGGCGATCCAGGTACACGGCGGAGCGGGTATGAGCGACGACGTGCCCCTCGCCGCGATGTACGGCTGGCACCGTGCTATGCGCATCTACGACGGGCCCGACGAAGTGCACCTGCGCACGATCGCCAAGAACGAACTGCGCAAGTACCCGAGGTGACCGCGCTCCTCGTACGGATGGGGACGCGGCCGATCGTAGGGCCGGCACCGTAGGCCGATCACGACCGTGCGTCGGACTCTCGTTCCACTCGACATACTGTCTGCCTATGGCTGCCGGTTTCGATTTCTCCTGGGCTCAATTCTTGTGGATCGTGCTCATCTTCGTGGGCGTGCCGACCCTGATCGGCGTGAGCATGGTGTGGGTTGCCTGGCAGCGGGAGCGTGCGGGTGTCCGGAGTCCGTCGAGCGACCACGAGCACACCGGTGATCGACCCGCGGGTCTCGGCCGGCGCGGCCTGTGGGCGACCGGTGCAACCGCATTCGCACTCGGATTCTTGTCCTGCGCGGGATGGTTGAGTTGGTCGGCCGAACACGACGGCGAGTTCCGAGGTCCCGGCCTGCCCGCACCGAACGAGTTCCCCACCTGGCAGGTGATCGCCTGTGGAGTGACCGTCGTGCTGGCATGCTTCCTTTGCGCTCGTCGATCCCGCTGGGTGGTCAGCGGTGGACTGGCCGCCGCAATCGGCACGGCGGCAGGGTTCACCACCGCATTCAGCGTGGTTGCCAGTACCGACGACACCGGTCAGGCGGGAGTGGGTGTGATGCTGTCGGAGATCGGATGGGGTATCGGGCTGTGCCTGCTGATGCTTGTCAGGGCTGCTCGGATCAGAGGGGCGCGTCGCAGAGCGGTGGGCGCGTCGTAGCTCATCGATGCGGTGGTGGGGAACGATCCGATGTCCCACCGAGTCCGCGGAATGCCGAGATCCGAGCACCGGCTCCGTCCCAGCAGTAAACGGACGAGACAACATCGAAGGATGGATCCCATGGCACACGTACGACGTTTCGACCATGTCGGCCTCACCGTCTCCGACCTCGACGTTGCGACGGCGTTCTTCGCCGGCCTCGGCTTCGAGGTCGAAGGCACCGGCTCTGTGCAGGGCGACTTTCCTGCGACCGTCTGCGGACTCCCCGGCACGCACTGCGAGATCGTGATGCTCCGACCCCCGGACGGAGGGACCCGGCTCGAGCTTTCGCGCTTCATCGCGCCCGACCACCTCCCCGGTTCGCCGACCGCGATGCCGAACGAGCTCGGGATCCGCAATGTGTCGTTCGAGGTCGGCGACCTCCAAGTTGCCGTCGACGCTGTAGCCGAGCAGGGTTACGGGCTCGTCGGGGGTGTCGGTGAATACGAGAACAGCGTGCGAATGGCGTACGTGCGGGGACCGGACGGCATCATCGTGTCGTTGTTCGAACAGCTCGGTTGACGCTCGCCCTCGCCGGCGGAGATCGGCATCGAACCTCTCGATGATCGGGCGACCGGCTCAGCTCGTCCCGGCGGCCCTCACTGCATCCAGTTCGGCGCGGAGAGAGGTCGATTCGGTTCTCAGCGTCAGATTTTCAGTCTGAAGTGTCTTCGTCTCGTCGCGCAAGGCGGTGATCTCGTCGCGCAGTGCCGACAGTTCGGCCCGCAGTTCGTCGCCACGTGCTCGTGCCGCGGTCTCGGCTGCCTGGGCCGTCGCGGCGGTGATGCGCGATTCCTCGAGTCGGCTCCGTAGCTCGGAGGTGCGGTCGCGCTCGGTGGTGAGCTCGGTGTCGAGGCGCTCGCGGGTAGAGACCTCCCGGTCGAGTGCGGCCTGCAGGCGCGCGATCTCGGCTCGCAGGTCGGTGACCTCGACGGTCGCGCGCTGACGCTGGGCCGCTGCCTCGTCGAGTTCGCGTCGCTGCGCGGTGAGGGATTCGTCCTGCTGAACGATCGTCGCACGCAGGTCGCCGACTACCCCTGTGTGCTCGGCGGTCGCGGCCTCGAACTCGTCCTTCCACCGCTGCAGTGTTGCGGCGTGCTCGTCCTTGAGGCGCGTCAACTCGGCGTGATGCGCCTCGTCGAGTCGGCGCACCTGTTCGGTGTGTGCGGTACGAGCGTCGGCGAGTTCGGCGTCGACGGCGGCCACTGCCGCGTCGGCGTCGTCGCGGTCCTCGAGTGCCTGGGCGAGTTGTTCGCGTAGACGGACGATCTTCGCGTCGGCGTCGGCTTTGACCTTCGCGAGTTCGGCGGCGGACCGCGTCATCTGCGCCTCGAGGGCCTCGGCGTCGGTGAGCTTGTCGACCGCGGTGGTGATCCGTTCGGCGATCGCCGAGTACTGCTCGACGCTGTTGGTTGCGAGGGCGCGTAGGGCAGTGGTGGCGGCCGTGAGCGCGGAGACCGCATCGTCCGGGCTCTCGACGACCGCCGGGGCCGTGCCGGCGGCTTCTTTCTTGGCGCGTTCGCGTTCGCGATAGGCGCGCACACGGTCGGCTGCCGTGGCGTACTTCCGCGGGCGTCCCACCCGGGGTTTGCTCGAGTCCTCCTCGTCGGTGGTCGCTTCGGGAGTGGGGGAGTGTGCGTCGGTCATGGAGGTCCTCGTCGTGGCGCGTCGAAATCCCGGGTCGCAGGTATCGTACCGCATTTAGTTACGTAATTAAGCAACGGTACTGTGATGAAACGAAATGATATGAAACGCTGTGAACTGGGTAAAACTCACACGATGTGGCTTTTCGTAACGAAGATCGCAGTAGAAGCAACTTGATCTCATCCGTGATCGAGTGTGCGTACTGATCGTCATAATCCACACTTATGACGATCAGCTGCGGGCGACGGTCGAAAACTGTGCACCCCCCGGATCGGGGACCGGGAAGCCCGCTGAGGAAGGGGCCCCTCGACTGTGGCGCCGGTCACCGACTGTGCGGGGCGGGAGTGGTCGAATGTCTGCTCCAGCCGGCGGATGTAATGAAACACATTGCAGCGCTGGGCAGTCTGCGCTCGCTTGAGCGTGTATCCGCACATCGAAGAGAAGAGGTAATCGAAGGGGCTCTGCAGCAATGTTCCTTGCGGATGTTCTCGTCGCCGTCATCACGCAGCTGATCGAGACCGGATCGTCATCCGGATCCTGATCTATCACCGCCGTGGTCGCCCTCCCACTCGTCACACGGAGGGCGACCACAGGCGCACGACAGAGGGGGTACAAGGATGAAACACGTCGGAATCCTGGGCCATAGCTGGGAAGGTGCCTCGCTGTGTTGGCGCGAGGTCTGTCAGCACAGCAACCGTCTCGGACATCCGGCGCATCCGGATGTCACCATGGACTGCATCTCCTTCGAGCACTGCATGCCCGCGTGGGAGCGCGGGGATTACGAAGCGGTGCGCGCCGTGCTTGCAACCAGCGTCGATCGTCTGGCCGGGCCGGCTGCGACTTCTTCGTGTGCCCGGACAACACCGCTCATCTCGCGCTCGAAGCACCCGGTGATCCACTCACGATTCCCGGGCTGCACCTGATCGACATCGTGGCCGACGCAGCGCAGCGTGCCGGGCACCGACGCGTCGGCATCCTGGGAACGCGGTTCACCATGCAGGGCACTCTGTATCCCCGCGAACTGGCGGCACGCGGAATCGAGGCCATCATCCCGACCGACGACGATCAGGACCTGGTACACGCGGCGATCTTCGACGAACTGGTGCACGGCATCTTCCGGGACGAGACCCGGACGTCCTTCGTGGATCTCATCGGCAGACTCGCGGACTCCGGGTGCGACGCGGTCGCGCTGGTGTGCACCGAGATCCCACTTCTGGTCTCCCCGGACGACTCGCCGTTGCCGGTACTGGACTCGACACGACTGTCCGGACAGGCGGCCCTCGAAGTGGCTCTCGGAACGCGCGACCTGCCGACCTGGCGCGGCGGACAATTCCGGTGATAACACGCAGGTAGCCACGGCGGGTCGTAGCATCGAGCACATGGTCCTCTTCTACGAGATCGCGCTCGTGATCGCGTCGGTGCTCATCGCGTGGTTCGCGGTGTACGTGCTGTACCGCCTCGTCACCGACGAATCCACCAGCCGGCACTGACGGGTCGCCCGACCGACCGGACACATGTGGACATGTCGGCCACACTGCCCCGGCTCAGGGAGCCCGGGGTACGTCGGACGTCGGTGCCCCAACTTTGTCGAACACGTTCCGAGTGCCGTACGCGACGGGCATGAGGGCAGACCATGACCGACAGCTCCTTCCGTCCCGAGCGCACCTACCGACCGAGCCGGTGGCGACACATCGAGAACGTCGCGATGAGCACGCTTACTCGTGCGGGATTGGTGCCGCACTCCTATCTACTGACCACACGCGGCAGGCGCACCGGGAAGATCCGCCGCAACCCCGTGCTGATCGTCGATCTGCACGGAAAACGCTGGCTCGTGGCCCCGTACGGATCGGTGGGGTGGGTGCACAACGCGCGTGCTGCCCGCGAGGTCGAGCTCAGCAGGCGCCGCGACACGCGCCGCTACTCGATCCGTGAGCTATCAGCGGAGGAGGCCGGGCCCGTCCTGCAGCGGTACATCGAGCTGGCGTCCGCCACCCGGCGGTATTTCGAGGCACGCAGGAACGATCCGGTGGAACGGTTCGTCGCAGAGGCCGGTCACCATCCGGTCTTCGAACTGCTGCCACCGACGTAGTCGACGGAACTTTCATACGAGATTCGGGTAGCGCGCTACGCGTGTGCCTGCTGCCGTTAGTGACCACCATGATCTTCGTCGATTCGATTCGGATCGCGGACGCTCGACACCACCGAGGTACGGTGATGGTTACGAAATACGAAGTCGTCGCAGGCGACACGCTCTCGAAGTTGGCGCAGAGGTTCTACGGTGACGCGACGCTGTTCCCCGTCATCGCCGTTCCGAACGGCATCACCGATCCGGACGAGATCACCGTCGGACAGGAACTGCTCATCCCGTACATCACCGAACGGCACACCGTTGCACCGGACGAGACACTGTCGGGATTGGCGCAACACTTCTACGGCGACGGGACCCTGTTCCCGGTGCTCGCGGCGGCCAACCACATCGCCGACCCGAATGTCATCCAGGTCGGCCGCTCACTGCTGATTCCCGAACTCGGGGACGTGGGGCGCCACACCGTGGTCGCGGGAGAGACCCTCTGGGAGCTTGCACGCCGCTGGTACGGCGAGGCGCAGCTGTATCCGGTGATCTCGTTCCCGAACCACATCACCGACCCCGGCCACGTCGAGGTCGGCCGCGTGCTGATTCGTCCGGGGCTCAACTACCGGCACACCGTCGTCCCTGGCGATACCCTGCGGGTTCTGGCGGAGGACCCACTACGGGAACGCGGAGATGTTCGCGATGATTGCGGCTGCCAATCACATCGCCGATCCGGACAGGATCACCGTCGGGCAGGTGCTGTTCTTCCCGAACCTCACCAACTTCTGACGAGGGAGGCCGGTCGGCCGGTGCGGGTCACGGGGCGACAGGGTAGTGGCTCCGAACGGCGATGCGGTTCCACGCGTTCATGACGATCGCAAGCCACGTGACCGCGGAAACCTGCTCGTCGCTGAGCGCACCGTTGTCCCACTCGTGACGACCGGGTTCCATGGGGTGTGTGACTTCTTCCGCCAGCGCGAGCGCGGCGCGCTCCTGGTCGGTGAAGTACTGCGACTCCCACCAGGCCGCGACGACCGCTAGACGATCGGTGGTCTCGCCCTTCTCCAGGGCGTCGCGCGTATGCATACGCAGGCAGAACGCGCATCCGTTGAGCTGCGACGTGCGGATCTTCACCAGTTCGGCGAGCTTCGCATCGAGACCGGCCTGCGAGACGGCCTCCTCGACCTCCTTGTTCAACGCCAGAACGTTCTTGTAGGCGGCCGGGTGCTGCTTACCGAGATTGATGTGCGCCATTGTGGATGTCCTTCCGGCGAGCGACATCGGCCGGAGCGACCGGCCGCTTCATTCTGTCAGCCGCATCCATGCCGGTGGGTGTGGTTCGCGCCGCCGGATCAGTGGGTGCGGTCATACTCGTCCTGCGCGGCGACGATCTCGGGCATCGACTCCTCCACGACGTCGATGAGCGTCAGCAGGGGCGCGGTGATGCGGCGTCCGAGGTCGGTGAGCGAGTACTCGACATGCGGAGGGATCGTCCCCAGGACGGCGCGGTGGATCAGGCCGTCGCGTTCGAGGGTCTGCAGGGTCTGCGACAGCATGCGTTCGCTCACCCCGTCGACCCGGCGACGCAGTTCCGAGAACCGGCGCGTGTCGTCGACGAGGGCCGCCAGCACCAGCACACCCCAACGCCCGGTGATGTTCTGCAGCACCGGACGCGACGGGCACTCGCGCGCGAAGACGTCGGCTTCGGGGAGGCGATCGGTGCTCATGAATGCCGAGTATACGGCGGCTATGCGAACGATGGGTACTGACTCCAGTGGTTGCACTTACGAAAAGTAAGTGATGGAATGGTGGCGTTCCCGATCCCGCTCGACCACTTCGAGGAGTCCCATGACCATCGCTGTCACCGGAGCTGCCGGCCACCTCGGCCGCCTGACCATCACCGCTCTCCGCACCCGCGGTATCGCCGCCGGCGACATCGTCGCCGTCGTGCGCGACGCCGCGAAGGCCGCAGACCTGGCGGCCGACGGGGTGCAGGTCCGTGTTGCGGACTACGCCGATGCGGCGTCCCTGCGCGACGCGCTGGCCGGTGTCGACAAGCTGCTTCTCGTCTCCGGCAGCGAAGTGGGGCAGCGACTGCCCCAGCACACCAACATCATCGACGCCGCCCAGGCCACCGGCGTCGCGTTCATCGCCTACACCTCCATCCTGAACGCGGCGACGAGCCCGCTGATCCTCGCCGGCGAACACAAGGCCACCGAGGAACTGCTCGCCGCCTCCGGCATCGACCACGCCCTGCTGCGCAACGGCTGGTACTGGGAGAACTACGACAGCTCGGTCGCCGCTGCCGCTGCCACCGGGGCGCTGTTCGGTTCGGCCGGCACAGGCCGCGTCGCCGGGGCCGCCCGCAAGGACTTCGCCGAAGCGTCCGCCGCGGTCCTCACGACCGAGGGACACGCCGGTGCCGTCTACGAACTCGGCGGTCAGCGACTGACCTACACCGAACTGGCGGAGGTCCTCTCCGACATCGTCGGCGTACCCGTGACCTACAAGGATCTGCCGAAGGAGGAGTACGCGACGATCCTCGAGAACGCCGGTGTGCCCGCACAGTTCGCCGCCGTGCTCGCCGACTCCGACGCGGGCATCGCCGTCGGCGCGCTCGACACCGACAGCGGAGATCTCGAACGCCTCATCGGGCGCCCCGCCACGCCGGCAGCCGAAGCGATCGGTGCCTGACACCCGCTAATCCCGTCGGGTCCGGGCGTGTGATGGCAGGATCGGGACTCGTGAGCTCCGCGAATCTGACCCGTGCCGAAACCGCCGCGCGCGCCCGCGCACTCGACGTGCACTCCTACCGCGTCGAACTCGACCTGCGGGGTGCCGTCGACGCCCGACGCACCGGATTCCCCACGGTCACGACGCTCGAATTCACCGCCTCCACCGACGAGGCCTGGCTCGATTTCATCGGCGACTCCGTCGAGTCGGTGACGATCAACGGCGAGCTCGTGCCCGTCGTCTACGACGGCGCGCGGATCACCATCGGTGGTCTGAAGGAGATCAACGTCGTCACCGTCGTCGCGACCGGCCGGTACAGCCGGTCGGGGGAGGGGCTGCACCGCTTCGTCGACCCCGTCGACGGCGAAACCTATCTCTACACCCAGTACGAACCGGCCGACGCCCGTCGCGTGTTCGCGTGCTTCGAACAGCCGGATCTCAAGGCGCCGTTCACCTTCGTGGTCACCGCTCCGCGCCGCTGGCAGGTGCTCTCGAACGAGGCCGCCGAGCGCACGGTGCAGCGCGACGACACCCAGACCGTGACGTTCGCGCCGACCCAGCCGATCTCCACCTACATCACCGCGATCGTCGCCGGCCCGTACCACCGGGTCGACGCGTCGTGGAGCCGCGACGAGCTGACGGTGCCACTGGGGGTGCTGTGCCGCGCGTCGCTCGCCGAGCATCTCGACGCCGACGAGATCGTCGAGGTCACCCGGCAGGGCATGGACTTCTACGCCGAGCACTTCGACTATCCGTATCCGTTCGGCAAGTACGACCAGGTGTTCGTGCCCGAATACAACCTCGGTGCGATGGAGAACCCCGGCTGCGTCACCTTCACCGAGGCGTACGTTTTCCGCGGTGCCGCCACCGCCGCCCAGCATCAGGGTCGCGCGAACACGATCCTCCACGAGATGGCCCACATGTGGTTCGGCGATCTGGTGACCATGAAGTGGTGGGACGACCTGTGGCTGAAGGAGTCGTTCGCCGATTTCATGGGCGCCTTCACCAGCGCTGAGGCCACCAAGTTCACCGACGCGTGGGTGGCCTTCGCTAACCGCCGCAAGGCCTGGGCGTATCTGCAGGACCAGCTGCCCACGACGCATCCGATCGTCGCCGACATCGTCGACCTCGAGGCCGCGAAGCTGAACTTCGACGGCATCACCTACGCCAAGGGCGCGAGCGTGCTCAAGCAGCTCGTGGCCTATGTCGGCCGCGACGCCTTCTTCGAAGGTGCCCGCCGGTACTTCCGCAAGCACGCCTTCGGCAACACCACCCTCGACGATCTGCTCGTCGAACTGTCGAGCACCTCCGGCCGCGACCTGACGTCGTGGGCGCAGGCGTGGCTGCAGACCACCGGCGTATCCACCCTGCATCTCGAGGAGTCCGGGACCGGGTACGAGATCGTGCAGGGCGATCCGCGCCCGCATCGCCTCGCCGTCGGCTGCTACGACTCCGACGACTCCGGCGACCTCGTCCGCACCCACCGCGTCGAGGTCGACCTCGCCGACGAACGCACCCCCGTCGACCTGCCCGAGGCGGCGCTGGTGCTGCTCAACGACGACGACCTCACCTACGCCAAGGTTCGCCTCGACACGCGGTCGCTCGACACGGTCGAGTCCTCCCTGGACCGCGTCCGCGAACCGCTCGCGCGCGGCCTGCTGTGGTCGGCGCTGTGGAACGCGACCCGCGACGGGGAACTCGCCGTCGACCGCTATCTGTCGATGGCCGCCGGGTTCGCCCCGTACGAGGCGGACATCGCGCTGCTCACCGCGGTGCTTGCCAACGCGGCCCAGGCCGTCGAACACTATGTGCCGGACTCGGCGCGCACCGATGCGCGGCGTCGCTGGCTCGACGCGGTCTGGGACGGAATGCACGGTGTCGCACCCGGCAGCGACGCCCAGCTGGCCTTCGCCCGCGCGCTCGGTGTCGCGGCGAGCGTGGACGACCGGCACGCCGCCGACCTGCGAGCGATCCTGTGCGGCAACCTCGCACCGCCGGAGGGCCTGCGCCTCGACCCCGACCTGCGATGGAGCTGGTGGGCAGCGCTGACCACGACCGGCGACGCCGACGAGGCCGACCTCGACGAGGAACTGCGCAACGACGACACCGCCTCGGGACGCACCGCGCACCTGCGCGCGCTCGCCTCTCGCCCGCGCGCCGAGGTCAAGGCGCACGCGTGGGCGACGATCCTCGCCGACCACACCCTCACCAACGACCACCTCGACGCGACCATCGCCGGGTTCCGCGCCGGGGAGCGCCGCGACCTGATCTCCGCCTACGACACCGATTACTTCGCGGTGCTCTGTGAGACGTGGACGAGCCGCAGCATCGAGATCGCCCGCCGCATCGTCGTCGGATTGTTTCCCGCGGCCGACAGCCTCGAACCCGTCGACACCTGGCTCGAGGCCCACACCGATGCCCCGGCCGCGCTGCGGCGCCTGGTCATCGAACAGCGCGATCATCTCGCCCGCGACCTGCGTGTCCAGAGGATCAACACGCCGTGACCAGCCCGGATCTGCCCCGTCCCGAGGGGCCCGCGGTCCCGGACACGGTCGCCACCGCGATGCGGCGGCTGCGGGAGAAGGCGACTTCGGAGAACACCCGCGCCGCCCAGATCGGCGACTGGACGATCTTCACCCGCTGGTGCGAACGCACCGGGCACAGTCCGATGCCGGCCACCGCCGAGCAACTGAGCTGGTTTCTCACCGAGAAGGCCGCCGAAGTGCGCCCCGATGGACGCTGGGCGTACGCGCCGTCGACGCTGTCGCGGTGGGTGTCGACCATCAACAAGATGCACGCCCTGGCGGGCCTACCGAAACCCGGTGGGCACGAATCGGTCCGGGACCTGCTGCGCGGCATCCGACGCGATCGGGCCACCCCGCCGGCGCGCCGGACCCCGCTGCTCACCGACGACATCCGCACTATCCTCACCGCGATGCGTGCCGAGGCGGCCGACGGCGGGTGGGCCGAACGCGTCGCCGAACGTCGCGACGCGGCGCTGCTGCTCATGGGACTGGCCGGGGCGCTGCGCCGCTCCGAGCTCACCGGTCTCGTCGTCTCCGACGTCGTCCCGCACAGAGCCGACGGACTCTACGTGACGGTCCGCCGGTCCAAGACCGACCGCAGTGCGCGCGGCCGCACGGTCACCCTGCCGTACGGGTCCGCTCCGCACACCTGTCCGGTGTGCGCCTATCGACGCTGGCGGGAGGTGCTCGACGCCTGGGACGAGTCCGGACGCGAGGCCGTCGTCGACCTGCTCGGTACCACCATCGCCGACCCGGCCGAGCACTGCTGCCGTGGTCTGGCGGCCGGGCGCCCGCAGGACGGCGACCGGCCCCTGTTCCGGCCGGTGCACCACAGCGGCGCGGTGGGGACGACCGCGCTGTCGGGGCAGTCCGTGCACTCGATGATCCAGCGCCGCGCCCGCCGCGCCGGATTCAGCGACGACCTCGTCGCCACCCTGGGCGGGCACAGCCTGCGGGCCGGGTTCGTCACCCAGGCGGTGCGCGGCGGCGCGACCACACAGACGATCATGACGCAGACCGGGCACGCGGACGAACGGATGGTCGCGCTGTACAGCCGCCACCACGCCGGTCTCGTCGGCAACGCGGTCACCCAACTCGGCCTGTGAACGGATCCGGGTGGATCCGATCCCACTCAGCGACGCCGAACCCACCCGAATCGACGATGGAACCAGCCCAGGCCGTCGCCCGACGCTCGTAGGCTGAGGCGCGACCGACATACGGACAGGAGATCGCGGTGGCACAGACGAAAACGGACGCTCCGACCATCGACGAGTTGCTCACCGAACTCGCTGCACTCGACGACCCGAAGATCCGCGCGGTGAACGAGAAACACGGCGACGACCACGGCGTGAACCTCAGCGCCCTGCGCGCCGTCGCCAAGCGGGTGAAGACGCAGCACGAGCTCGCGCAGCAACTCTGGGCCACCGGCGACACCGCCGCCCGGCTGCTCGCGCTGCTGATCTGCCGCCCGAAGGCGTTCACCGCCGACGAACTCGACACGATGGTCCGTGAGACCGGCACCCCGAAGGTGCACGACTGGTTCGTGAACTACGTCGTGAAGAAGAACCCGCACGCGGAGGAGCTGCGGGCGATGGATGACCGATCCAGATCCGATCGTCGCGAGCGCAGGCTGGGCACTCACCGCCGAGCGTGTCGTCAAGAACGCCGACGGCCTCGACCTGTCCGGCCTGCTCGACATCATCGACGCTCAGATGCGCGACGCCCCCGAACGATTGCAGTGGGCGATGAACACGTGCCTGGCGCAGGTCGGCATCGAACACCCCGACCACCGGGCCCGCGCGCTCGACATCGGCGAACGCCTCGAGGTGCTGAAGGACTATCCGACGTCACCGGGTTGCACGTCACCGTACGCGCCGGCCTGGATCGGCGAGATGGTGCAACGGAAGAACGAGACGAAGGCCACCCAGCCGTAGCTCACGCCACGTCGAGTGTGCGGATCTGCTGCCGGATCTCGTGCCACCCGGTGGTCCTTCCCGTCAGCAGCCACACCCGGGCGTCGATGTCGTCGCTCACAGGTCCGCGCACCTCACGGATCTCGGTGAAATACGGTTCGAGGTCGAACGGGTCGGCACCGGTGAACAGCACATCGGTGCTCGACTCGTCGGGAAGAGGGAAATAGCCGTACGCGCGGTTGGGCTGTGCGCCGACAGATCCTCGTACGCGCCCGCGGTGCTCGCGGCGATCCGTTCCCCGACGTCGCTGTTGGACATCGGCACCGAGACGGACGGCACGAGCGCGGCGAGCGCCACGCCGATCACCACCCAGCTCGCGGGCGATCAGCGCGAGGACCACGACCGCAGCCACCGTCGCCACGATCGCCGGTATCCGCAGCACGAGGACCGACCCGGGCACGACCACCTCGGCGACCCATGCGATCAGCGGCGCGACCGGCGGCTGGTCGGCCGACCCCCAGTCGAGGTGATTGCGGCCCACGGCCAGCATGTACATCTCGTCGAACCAGTAGCCGCGGCCACCGGCCACCGCCGCGACCAGGTGTGCGAACGCCACGAGCGCCCGATCACCCCCACCGCGCGGCCTGCGAACGGGATGGATCACCCGCCGCTGCGGTGCTTCGTAATCGACTGTGCGTTCCTGTGCGGTCCTGGCCCAGGGCATTCGCATTCGACTTCCGGTGTCGGATCGTTCCGGTCGGTACCGGGAGTGGGTACCTCCCCGATTGGGTACCGTTCCGAGCGAGGGTACGCGGCAGGCCGGGCCCCGCATGCGCATTCGCGGGAAAGCCCTGGCCGGCGCCGGATATCAGCGACGACGAGGAGAACGATGCAGCTCCCCACCACCGACACCGACTTCGACACCCTCGACGCGTGGTGGCGGGCCGCGAACTATCTGTCCGTCGGCCAGATCTACCTCATGGACAATCCGCTGCTGCGCGAACCGCTGCGGCCCGAACACATCAAACCGCGGCTGCTCGGACACTGGGGCACCACACCGGGATTGAACTTCGTCTACGCGCACCTCAACCGCGCCATCACCACCCGCGACCTGGACATGATGTACGTCATGGGTCCCGGTCACGGCGGACCCGGACCGGTGGCCGCAGCGTGGCTCGAAGGCACCTACAGCGAGGTCTACCCGGATATCTCCCGCGACGAGGACGGCATGCGGCGCCTGTTCCGCCAGTTCTCGTTCCCCGGCGGCATTCCCAGCCACGTCGCCCCCGAGACCCCCGGATCGATCCACGAGGGCGGTGAACTCGGCTACTCCCTCTCGCACGCCTACGGCGCCGCCTTCGACAATCCCGATCTGATCGTCGCCGCGGTCGTCGGCGACGGCGAAGCCGAGACCGGACCGCTGGCCGCGAGCTGGCATTCGACGAAATTCGTCGACCCGCGCCGCGACGGCGCGGTACTGCCGATCCTGCACCTCAACGGCTTCAAGATCGCCAACCCGACGGTGCTCGCGCGCATCGGCGAGGACGAACTGATCTCGCTGCTGCGCGGCTACGGGCACGAACCGATCGTCGTCGCCGGCGACCATCCCGCAGACATGCATCGGCGCTTCGCCGCCGCCCTCGACGCGGCGCTCGACCGCATCTCCGAGATCCAGCAGACCGCCCGCAGCTCAGGAAACGCGACCCGCCCGGCGTGGCCGATGATCGTGCTCCGGTCCCCGAAGGGCTGGACCGGCCCGGTGGAGGTCGACGACGCCCCGGTCGAGGGCACGTGGCGCGCCCACCAGGTGCCGATCGGTGATCCGCGCAGGAACGACGAGCACCGCCGCCTCCTCGAGGAGTGGCTGCGCAGCTACCGGCCGAAGGAGTTGTTCGACGACGACGGCGTTCCCGTCGCGGCCCTGCGCGACCTCGCGCCCCGTGGCACCCGGCGGATGAGCGCCAACCCGCACGCCAACGGGGGAGCGGTGCTGCGGGATCTGATCCTGCCCGACTTCCGCGACTACGCCGTCGACGTTCCCGAACCGGCCACCGCCACCGGCGAGGCCACCCGCATCCTCGGCACCTTCCTGCGCGACGTCATGCGGCGCAACGCCACGAACTTCCGGATGTTCGCGCCCGACGAGAACAACTCCAACCGCCTCGACGCGGTCCTCGACGCCACCGACCGCACCTGGAACGCGCGCATCGAGCCGGGTGACGACCGGGTCGCCCCCGACGGCCGCGTCATGGAGATCCTGTCCGAACACACCTGTCAGGGCTGGCTCGAGGGGTATCTGCTCACCGGCCGGCACGGATTGTTCTCCAGCTACGAGGCTTTCGCGCACCTGGTCGACTCGATGGTGAACCAGCACGCCAAATGGCTGCTCACCACGAACCGGATCCGCTGGCGCCGCCCCATCCCGTCGCTGAACTACCTGCTCACCTCCCACGTGTGGCGGCAGGACCACAACGGCTTCTCGCACCAGGATCCCGGATTCATCGACCACGTCGTCAACAAGAAACCCGAGGTCGTGCGCGTCTACCTGCCGCCGGACGCCAACACCCTGCTTTCGGTGGCCGATCATTGCTTGCGCACCCGCCAGTACATCAACGTGATCGTCGCCGGGAAACAACCGGCCGTACAGTTCCTCGACATCGACGACGCGATGACCCACTGCCGCAAGGGCATCGGGATCTGGCAGTGGGCCTCGACCGACCGCGACGTCGAACCGGATGTGGTGCTCGCCTGCGCCGGCGACATCCCCACGATGGAAACCCTCGCAGCCGTCGACATCCTGCACCGCCGCTTCCCCGACCTGCGGATCCGGGTGGTCAACGTCGTCGACCTCATGCGGCTGCAGGACGACCGGGCGCACCCGCACGGGCTGCCGGGCGCGCACTTCGACGCGCTGTTCACCACCGACAAGCCGGTGGTCTTCGCCTACCACGGCTATCCGTGGCTGATCCACCGTCTCGTCTACCGCCGCACCAACCACGAGAACTTCCACGTCCACGGCTACATCGAGGAGGGCACGACCACCACACCGTTCGACATGTGCGTGCTCAACCGCATCGACCGCTACCACCTCGCGCTCGACGTCCTCGACCGCGTCGAGCGGATCCGGCCGATCGCCGGGCACGCCCGCGAGGAACTCGAGAACATCCTCGCCGAACACACCCGCTACGTGCGTACCCACGGCGAGGACATGCCGGTGATCACCGACTGGCACTGGCAGGGCGTCGGAATAGACTGAGCATCAAACCGATCCGCGGCGGGCCAGTCGCCCGGCGGTGAAGGCGTCGACGTCGACCTCGTCGAGGGATGTCACCACCAGATCGGCGCCCGCGTCCTCGAGGTCGGCGGCGTCGTCGAAACGGGCGACACCGAGCGCCCACATGCCGCCGGCCTTCGCCGCCCGGATCCCGCTGATCGCGTCCTCGACGACCACGCACGCCTGGGCGGGCACCCCGAGTTCGTCGGCGGCGGTGAGGAACAGTTCCGGGTCGGGTTTGCCGTGGGCGACCGGGCGGCCGGACAGATCCGCGTCGAACCGGTCGAGCAGCGTCTCGCCAGGACGGTCGTGGGCGGGGACCGCCCGCAGGAACAGCCCGGCATTCTTCGACGAGGACGCCGCGGCCACCGCGATCCCCGCCGCCTGCACGGCCGCGACGAAGCGCACCCCGTCGTCGTAGGCGCGGAACCGGCGCTCGTCGATCAACCGCAGCAACCGGGCCTGCTTGCGCTCGGCGTAGTCCACCGCGCGGCGCTCGGCGTCGGGCACCGCGAAGTATTCGAGCGCAGCGCGGGCGCCGTCCATCCGCGGCCGACCCGACAGCACCTGCCGGTACACCGCCGCGGTGAACGCGTCGTCGGTCCAGGAGGTCTCGGGTTGCAGGTCGCGCCAGTCGCCGGTCATCAACTCCGCCAGCGCTTCCCGCCACGCCGTCTCGTGCGGTGAATCGACGAGCACCCCGTCGACGTCGAAGATCACCGCACGGAACCGCGACTGCGTCTCGGGCACGATGTCCTCCTCGCGGTCAGGCAGGGACGGCGGCGAGCCGGAACTCGTGCGACTCGCCGGCGCCGAGCTCGACGAGTTCGCCGTCCACCGCGACCTGCACCGGCACCCGGAAGCCCTCGGTCTCGGCGCGCACCGACAGCTTGTCGCCGTCGATCCGCACCCGCAGGGGAGTGCCGCGGTACCGCATGGAGAACGACACCCCGTCGAGGTGCGAGACGAGCTTGGGCCGGAAGACGAGCACGTCGCCGTACGGGCGGGCACCGACGTAGTAGCGCTGCACCAGATCGAGGGTGCCGCCCATGACCCCCATGTGGATGCCTTCCTTGGTGGTGCCGCCCTGCAGGTCGCTGACATCGCTCTCGAGCGCGAGCTTGAACCGCAGCCACGACGACTGCGGGTCGAAGGTGGCGAGCACACCGGCGAACGTCACGTGACTGAGCGTCGAGCCGTGCGAGGTGCGCTGGTCGTAGTAGTCGACGGTGCGGCGCACGAGGTCGCGATCGTAGGGATAACCGAGCTGCTCGAACACCTGGCGCAACTCGGCATCGTCGAACAGGAAGAACAGCATCACCGTGTCGGCCTGCTTGGCGACCTTGTAGGCATCCGGGTCGCGGCCCTCCGCACGCAGGATGCGGTCCATCCGACCGATGTTGCCGTACTTCGTGCGGTAGTGCTCCCAGTCGAGTTCCTCGAGATCCTCGTAGCCCTCGAACTGGCTGATCACCCCGTCGTGGTAGGGCACGAACATTCTCCGGCTCATCTCCGACCAGGTCCGCAGTTCCTCGTCGGTGACGCGCAACCGGGCCCGCAGGGCCGTCTGTCGGCTCTTCGACAGCACCTCGAAGACGTCCAGGGCGCGCGCGGAGATCCACGCGACCATCACGTTCGTGTACGCGTTGTTGCGTAGCCCGGCCTCGGTGGACCCCGGATACCGTTCGTGGAACTCGTCCGGTCCCATCACCCCATGGATCTCGTAGCGGTCCCGCTCCGGGTTGTAGTGCGCGATCGACGCCCAGAACCGCGCGATCTCGAGCATCATCTCGGCGCCGTAGTCGGCCAGGAAGTCGACGTCGTCGGTGGCCTGGTAGTAGTGCCACACGTTGTAGAAGATCGCGGCGCTGACGTGACGCTGGTTCCGGCTCAAGTCCGGATCCCATTGCCCCGACATCGGATTGAGATGCACCGTCTGGGTCTCCTCCGTGCCGTCGCTGCCGCTCTGCCAGGGGAACATCGCGCCGCGGTAACCGGCCTCGCTCGCCGCGGCCTGCGCCTCCCCCAACCGGCGGTAGCGGTAGAGGATCAGTCCCTTGGTGATCTCGGGGACCCGCATGTTCAGGAAGGGATAGACGAACATCTCGTCCCAGAACACGTGCCCGCGATAAGCCTCGCCGTTGAGTCCGCGCGCCGGCACTCCCGCGTCGAGACGCGCGGTGTGCCGTGAGCAGACCTGCAACACGTGCGAGACGTGCAGGCGCAGCAGCAACTGCGCGCGCGGCTCCCGCGGCAGCCGGATGTCGCAGATGTCCCACAACTCGTCCCAGGCCGCGACGTGCTCGTCGTACGCCTCGGCGAAATCCGGATAGCGCAACACGTGCCGGCCCGCGGAGGCGAGGGGCTCGGTGATCGCGTCGTCGCGGGAGGTGAACATCGCCACCATCTTCTCGATGCGCACCGTCGAGCCCTCGGCGATGTCGAAGGAGAGGACCTGCTGGATGTAGTCCTCCATCTGGTACAGATCGCGGTCGACGAGCATCGCCCCGCACGAGCCCTCCCGGAACACCCGGGTGCGGGCGGCCTGGGCGATGTAGGTGTCGGACTGGCGGATCTGCACCTTCAGCGCGATCGTCTCGGGGCCGTAGGTGCGCGGCGAGACCGGATCGAGGTGCCGTGCCTCGAGATCGCGATAGCGGGCCACGGCGCGGTTGGAGACCCGGCCGTCGAGGGCGGTGACGATCTCGACCCGCCCCGACCAGTTCTCCGGGGTCAGCGACCACTCGAGCGCCCCCTGGTTCGGATGCTCCATGCTCACGAACCGCCTGCTGCACAGCGACGTCTCGCGGCCGTGCCGATCCCGGAACCGCAGTTCGCGGACCACGGTGGCGGTGCGGATGTCGTAGACGTGCCGGTAGTCGAGGATCTCCACCTGTGCCAGGCGGATCGCCTCGCCGCCGTCGATGCGCAGCTTCAGCACGAGCCAGTTCGGGAGGTTGACCAGATCCTCGTTCAGGACCGGGCTGCCACCCATGATGGTGGTCTCGCGGTTGTAGCAACGATGCGCGTAGGTCCCCGGATAATGGACCTCGCCCATGTCTTCCCACTCGGCGGTGCCGCGTGAACAGAAGTAGCCGTTGCCCGTCGAGGTCAGGGCTTCGCGCAGGGGTTCGTCGTCTGGATCGAAACCGTCGTAGTCGAGGGTGAACTCCGGGTCGTACACGCGAACCTCCTGGCGGGTCGTACTCGACACGAACTGTCCGGCGGTGCTGTCACCCGGCGGCGCTGTCATCTACCCAGGGCCGACAGGAAACGTTCGACGTCGTCGACCGACGCGAGGACGAACTCGGCGTCGGTGCGGCGTCCGGCCATCTCCGGGTCGTCGGGGCTGCCGACGAGGATCCCGATGCCGCGACCCCGCAACGCCCGGAAGGCGTCCTCGTCGGTGATGTCGTCGCCGAGATAGAGCGGCACGACGTCGTCGGAGGCGAGATCGAGGACCTCGATCAGGTGCAGAACCGCCTTGCCTTTGTTCCAGTTCACGGCCGGTTTGAGTTCGTAGACCATCTTTCCCGGCACCACGGCGAGCCGGTCGGGGTTCTCCTGCAACAGCGTCTCGACGATCGCACCCACCCGGTCGTGCACCTCGGGGGAGGCCTGCCGGTAGTGCACGGCAACCGACGCGCGCTTCGGTTCGATGCCGACACCGTCGAGACCGTCCAGGCGGGTGCGCAGGGTCTCGGTGGTCTCGGTGATCAGATCGGTGAAGTCGGTGAGGACGTCGTGGGCGATCTGCCCGTGGGTGGGGCTCCAGATGTCGAAACCGTGGCTGCCGGCGACGACGAGATCGTCGACCCCCATGAGCTGCTGGACGACGTCGCGGTCTCGGCCGGTGACGATGCATACCGACACGCGGTCGGCGAGTTCACGGACGGTGCGGCGCATGGCATCCGACCACACCGCGTCCTCGGGACGGGCGACGATCGGGGTGAGCACACCGTCGTAGTCGAGGAAGACCGCGGGCCGGCGGCCCGCGAGACGATCGGACAGGGCGGCGCCGTCGAGTGCCGACGGTAGGTCCTCCACGGTGCGCGGCGCGGTCATCTGATCGGTACTCCTGTCGTCGCGGCGACCCGTCATGGTTCGCACCGTACACAAAGATCGAAAGGCTCGGCCGTGGATCCGGGGAGGGGGATCGGCCGGATGCAGCGGTCAGCGGACCGGGCGTCGCCAGTGCTCGTCCGCGGTGAGCCGGGAGCGGACGTGTTCGGCGGCATCGTCGTTGCGGAACGGGCCGGTCAGCAGGTCGGCGTAGACGTGTGAGACGGCGGCATGGCGCAGTCCGCTGCGACGGTCCATCCGTTCGAAGACCACCGGCGACCAGGGGATCGCCACCACGACGTCGCCGCCGTGCTCGACCGGGCGCAGGCCGAGACTGTCGGCGAAGTCGTCGGGGTCGTCGGCGTAGACCTCGAGCAGCGTCGGGGCCGCGTAGTCGGTGGCGCCGACGCCGGTGAGCGCGTAGGGGATGTCGATGCGTTCGGCCAGTCGCGCGCGGGTCGCGGTGACGCCCTCGGGGGCGGTGAACCGGCGGACCGCGCACACCTTCCGCTCGGCGGCCCAGGCCCGCAGCATCGGTTCCCAGCGCACCTCGACGATCGGGCCGCGCGGGACCCGGCGCACGAGCTCACGTTCGACGAGCACCTCGACGACGCGGTAGGTCGCGCCGGTGGACGCGCCGGACAGCTTGATCAGTTCCGGGACGGAGATCTCCCCGACGTGATCGGCGAGTGCGCGCACCACGCGGTCGGACGGTTCGCCGGTGAGCACCCCGGACGGGCGGCCCGGGCCGCGCCACGGGTCGGCGTCGGCGCCGCGGTCGCGGACCCACACCGCCGGGCGGTCGGCGACGAGCGAGAGGTTGCCGGTCGCGTCGGCGTAGGAGATGCCGTGCCGGTCGAGCTGGCGGCGCACCGGATCGGACAGATAGTGGGCGCACACGAAGCCGCGGTCGGAGTCGGACAGGTCGGCGGCGATGCGCGCGACGTCGCCGGAGAGCACACCGCGGGAGGCGACCACGGAGAAGGACACGGTGTCGCCGTCGGGGGCGGAGACGAGCATCCGGGTGGGTGCCTCGGGGGAGCGGGGGCGGTCGCTCGACAGCGACCAGCCGAGCGGCAGGCACGCCTCGAGTCGGGCGGTGGCGCGACGGTAGATGTCGATGTACCGCTCGGGGCGGGGACCGATGGTGTTCTCGGGGGCGGGAGCCGACTGTGTCACATCCACCACCGTAGTCACTCTGTGCATGACGGAAAAGAGAAATAATCGAAATCCCACAGGGCGGAACAGCGCCTCTCCCGCACCGCAAACTATGACGCGGCATGCGCTAGTTTCGTGACCATGACCGACATCACCGGGCGCATCGCGTTCGTTCAGGCGACCTGGCACCGCACCATCGTCGACCAGGCACGTACAGGCTTCACCGAGGAGATCACCCGCCTCGGCGTCTCGCAGGACGCCCTGGACTTCTTCGAGGTCCCCGGCGCCTTCGAGATCCCGCTGCACGCCAAGCGACTGGCGAAGACCGGGCGCTACGACGCGATCGTCGCGGCCGGGCTGGTCGTCGACGGCGGCATCTACCGGCACGACTTCGTCGCCACCGCGGTGATCGACGGCCTGATGCGCGTCCAGCTCGACACCGATGTGCCGGTCTTCTCCGTCGTGCTCACCCCGCACAACTTCCACGAGCACGACGAGCACGTCGAGTACTTCACGCGGCACTTCGTCAAGAAGGGCGCCGAGGCGGCTCGCGCCGTCGACGCCACGGTGCGCTCGCTACGCGCGCTGCCGACCGGAGACTGAGCCCCGGTCGGCAGCGCGCGTCGGATCAGCGTGCGCTGCCGGAGGGATCCGTCGCCACCGAGTCCTCGCCGGCCGCTGCCTGGTTCGGAGCCTCCGGTAGGCCGCCCGCGCGGTCTCGTCGGTGTTCAGTGCCAGCGACTGCAGACCGAATGCCGCGGTGATGCGGTGACGGGTCGCCTCCGGCACCGCCTTCCGCGCTCCGAGGATCGCGCCCGCCGTGCGGGGCACGTACCGCAGGCCGGGACGAGCCGTCGCGATCACCTGCACGATCGCGGCGGCGACCTCGTCCGGGCCGACCATGGCGTGCTCGGTCGCGGAGTACACCGTGAGGCCGGGGGCGCCTTCGATGCCCACGACGGAGCCGAGATTGACGATGTGTCCGTAGCCCTGTTCGGTGAACCGCGCCGCGGCCGGCTTCGAACCGAGGATCACACCGCGGACGTTGATGTCGATCTGCCGGTCGGTGACCGTGTCGGTCTCCTCGAGGAACGCGCCGGTGGGCATGATGCCGGCGTTGTTGACGAGCGCGTCGATCCCGCCGAACTCCATGTGGGCCAGGCTGAGGAATTCGTCGAAGGATCCTCGGTCGGTGACGTCCAGAGGCCACCGGAACACCGTGGTGCCGAAGCGCGCATCGATCCGGGCGGCGGTGCACGGGATCTTCGGTTACGCCCTGATGAGCTGCGCGACGGTGCGCGACGGCATCGAGGTGGGCACCCGTTTCTTCGATTGCGGGGCTTCCTGCTGGAGCGCGACGTCGACGCATGCGGTGGTAGTGGACGCGCGGGCGTTGGACCGGCCCATGCCGACCGCGAGCCCGGAGGCCGCCGCCGTACTGCTGCGGGAGTGCGCGGAACTGCTGCAGCGCAGACAGAACCACGGCGAGCTCGGCGCCCGCGTGCGGGAAGTGCTGCTGCGCCGGGCCGCGGAGGGCCCCACGCAGGACCAGGTGGCCGCGGAGCTGGGGTCGAGTGTGCGCACCCTCCGGCGGCAGCTGGGGGAGGAGGGGACCTCGTACCGGGCGATCGTGGCCGAGACGCTGGGGACGATGGCGGGGGAGCTGCTGGATGCGGGCCTGCCGGTGGAGAGGGTGGCGCACTGTCTGGGCTACGCCGATGCGTCGAGCTTCTCGGTGGCGTTCCAGCGGTGGACCGGCCGGACGCCGGGTGGGCGAGGACGGGAGAGACGCTCGGTCTGAGGCGACTGCGGGACCGGTTCGAGAGCTTTGGAGATATTCTGAACGATACGGAAACCATAGAAAACCAGAACCCATCCTCCTTCGGGACCTACTCACCACATAGAGCGGCACCAGCTACCAACCACCAAACCTGCCAGGAAAACGTCGGTGTCAGCGGCTCGATGCCTCAGGGCGTCGAGTCATGGCCAGGGGAACGAGCACACCGAGCAGCGCGGCAGGCAGCAGGAACGCGAGGACCGGGTCGGCGCCGTACACCGGCGTCAGCAGGAGAGGGGAGAAGGCCGCACCGCCGAAGCGGAAGGCCTGCACGACGGACACCGCGCCACCGCGGTTGCCGCCCGGCCCACCGAGCACCGCGGCGTTGACCCCGACGAGGATGAACTGCGAAGCGATACCTGCCAGGAACCACGCGACGCCGAGCACGACGAGCCACGGGACGGTACCGACGACCACGACCAGCGCTGCGCCGCTCACCGCGCCGATGAGCACGATCGCGCGGGCACCGACGCGGTCGATGAGCATCCCGACCGGCCGGGAACTGAGGATGCCGGCGAGTCCGAACACGGTGAGTACCACGCCGCGTTCGGACGGGGACAACCCGAAGTCGTCCTCGACCCGGAAGGCGAGGAGGAATCCGAGTCCGCCGAGCGCACCCCAACCGAGCAATGCGACCAGCCCGATACGCAGGACGCGCGGGGTCAGCGCGTCGCGCAGTCGGACCCGAGTGGTACCGGACGGGTCGTCGCGCACCGATTCGGGCAGGCCGGCGAGCGCCAGGAGCAGCGCGGCGCCGGCAAGCACGACGAACGCCCATCTCCAGCTCACCTCGGCGGCGAGACCGCCGATCAGTGGGGCGACGGTTTGGCCGGCGGCCTGCATCGCCCCGAACAATCCGAGAGCGCGGCCGAGCCTGTCCTTCGGGGTGATAACGGCCAGCGCCGCGAGCAGCAGCGGAGTGGTGAACGCGTTGGCCGCGCCCTGCAGCATGCGGGTGCCGATGAGCACCGAGAAGGTCGGCGCCAGCGCCGCGGCGATCGAGACCGCCGCGTAGACGAGATAGGCGGTGCGCACGGTGCGGACGCGTCCCCACCGTGCGCCGAGCGTGCCGGAGAACAGCATCGCGGCGGCGAACACACCGAGATAGGCGGTGACCGTCGTCGCGGCTGTGCCGGTGGACACACCGGTGTCGGCGCCGATCTCCGGCAGCATCGACACGACGACACTGCCGCCGAAGGGACCGAGGAAGCCGCCCGCGTACAGCGCCGTGCGCTGCAGCGGTTCGCGCAGATCCCTCACTTGTTGAAGCCGCCGGGGCCCCGTCGCCGCAGATAGCGTTCGAACTCGGCGGCGAGGGCGTCGCCGTCGATCTTGGCGATGACCTCGGAGATGTCCTCCTCGGCCTCGGCGTCGCCGCGCTCCTCGAGGGTGCGCACGTACTCGGCGATCTCCTCGTCGTCCTCGATCATGTCGGTGACGGTCTGTTCCCACTCCTCGGCGAGGAGGGGGAGTTCGCCAAGGGGCACCTCGAGGTCGAGGACGTCCTCGACGCGGCGCAGCAGCGCCACGGTGGCCTTGGGGTTCGGCGGGTTGGACACATAGTGGGGGATCGCCGCCCAGAACGACACCGCGGGGATGCCCGCGCGGACGAAGGCGTCCTGCAGCACGCCGGTGATCCCGGTGGGTCCTTCGTAGCGGGAGGTCTGCAGCTTGAAGCGTTCGGCGGCCTCGGAGCTGTAGGCGGTGCCGGTCACCGGGACCGGGCGGGTGTGCGGGGTGTCGGCGAGCAGTGCGCCGAGCAGGACGACGGTGTGGACCTCGAACTCGTCGACGAGTTCGATGATGGCGTCGCAGAAGCTGCGCCAGCGCATGCTCGGCTCGATGCCGTGCAGGAGGACGATGTCGCGGTCGCTGCCGGGCGGGGAGCACAGCGACAGCCGGGTGGTGGGCCAGTCGATCTCGCGGGTGACCCCGTCGACGAGCCGCACCTGCGGCCGGTTGACCTGGTAGTCGTAGTACTCCTCGGAGTCCAGCTCCGCGAACGGCTCGGCGTCCCAGATCAACTCGAGGTGTTCGACGGCGCCGCTGGCGGCGTCGCCGGCGTCGTTCCACCCTTCGAAGGCGGCGACGAGCACCGGATCGCGCAGGACGGGGACGTCCTGGTCCGGGGTCTCGGGAAACTCGGGTGTACTCACTCGTCCAGCCTACGACCCGGCCCGATCCGGGCGCCCACTAGTCTGAAGGGCATGTCCACCCCACTTCATTCTGTCCTGCTCGATGCGCTGAGCCAGCGCGTTGTCATCGGAGACGGGGCGATGGGCACCATGTTGCAGGCCGCGGATCTGTCGCTCGACGACTTCCGCGGTTTGGAGGGGTGCAACGAGATCCTCAACGAATCTCGTCCCGATGTGATCCGGGGGATCCACCGGGCGTACTTCGAGGCCGGCGCCGATGTCGTCTCGACGAACACCTTCGGCTGCAACCTGCCCAACCTCGCCGACTACGACATCGCCGACCGCATCCGTGAGCTGTCCGAGCTCGGTACCCGCCTCGCCCGCGAGGTCGCCGACGAGATGGGTCCCGGCGCCGACGGCATGGCCCGGATGGTGATCGGGTCGATGGGTCCGGGTACGAAGCTGCCCACCCTCGGCCACGCGCCGTTCGCTGCGCTGCGCGACGCCTACGGTGAGGCGGCGCTGGGCATGCTCGACGGTGGTGCCGACGCGATCCTGGTGGAGACCTGTCAGGACCTGTTGCAGGCGAAGGCCGCGATCATCGGTAGCAAGCGGGCGATGGAGCAGGCCGGTCGCCGGATCCCGATCGTTACCCACGTGACAGTGGAGACCACCGGCACGATGCTGCTCGGTTCCGAGATCGGTGCCGCGCTGACCGCCCTCGAGCCGCTCGGCATCGACCTGATCGGGTTGAACTGCGCGACCGGTCCGGCGGAGATGAGCGAGCACCTGCGGTATCTGTCGCAGCACGCGACGATCCCGGTGTCGGTGATGCCGAATGCGGGTCTGCCGGTGCTGGGCGCGAACGGCGCCGAGTACCCGCTGCAGCCGGAGGAGCTCGCCGAGGCCCTGGCCGGATTCGTCTCCGAGTACGGGTTGACCTTCGTCGGTGGCTGCTGCGGCACCACCCCCGAGCACATCCGGCAGGTTGCGGCGGCGGTGCGGGGGGTGCAGCCGGCGCCGCGCGCCGCGCAGCCGGAGCCGGGTGTGTCGTCGCTGTATACCTCGGTGCCGTTCGAGCAGGACGCGTCGATCCTGATGATCGGTGAGCGGACCAACACGAACGGGTCGAAGGCGTTCCGGGAGGCGATGCTCGCCGCGGATTGGCAGAAGTGCCTGGACATCGCGAAGGATCAGATCCGCGACGGTGCGCACATGCTTGATCTGAACGTCGACTATGTCGGGCGTGACGGGGCGGCGGACATGGCGGAGCTGGCGTCGCGGTTCGCGACGTCGTCGACGTTGCCGATCATGATCGACTCGACGGAGCCGGACGTGATCAAGGCGGGCCTCGAGCATCTCGGTGGTCGGTGTGCGGTGAACTCGGTGAACTACGAGGACGGCGACGGTCCGGGTTCGCGGTTCGAGCGGATCATGGAGCACGTCGTCGAGCACGGCGCGGCGGTGGTCGCGTTGACGATCGACGAGGAGGGCCAGGCCCGCACCGCCGAGCACAAGGTGCGCATCGCCGAGCGGTTGATCGCGGATCTGACCGGTCGGTGGGGGTTGTCGCCGCAGGACATCATCGTCGATGCGTTGACCTTCCCGATCTCGACGGGTCAGGAGGAGGTGCGGCGCGATGCGATCGAGACGATCGAGGCGATCCGCCGCCTCCACGAGGCGCATCCGGAGGTGCACTTCACGCTGGGCATCTCGAATGTGTCGTTCGGTCTGAATCCGGCGGCGCGGCAGGTGTTGAACTCGGTGTTCCTGAACGAGTGCACCGCGGCGGGTCTGGATACGGCGATCGTGCACGCGTCGAAGATTCTGCCGATGGCGCGGATCCCGGAGGAACAGCGGCAGGTCGCGCTGGATCTGGTGTACGACCGGCGCAGCGAGGGTTACGACCCGCTGCAGAAGCTGATGGAGCTGTTCGAGGGGGTGTCGGCGGCGTCGGCACGCGAGTCGCGGGCGCAGGAGCTGGCGGCGTTGCCGCTGTTCGAGCGGCTCGAGCGGCGCATCGTCGACGGCGAGCGCAACGGTCTCGAGGACGATCTGACCGAGGCGATGAGGACCACCCCGCCGCTGGCGATCATCAACGACACGCTGCTGTCGGGCATGAAGACTGTCGGTGAGCTGTTCGGGTCGGGTCAGATGCAGTTGCCGTTCGTGCTGCAGTCCGCCGAAGTGATGAAGACCGCGGTGGCGTTCCTCGAGCCGCACATGGAGTCGACGGGCGACGAGGGCAAGGGCCGGATCGTGCTGGCGACGGTCAAGGGCGATGTGCACGACATCGGCAAGAACCTCGTGGACATCATCCTGTCGAACAACGGCTACGAGGTGGTCAACCTCGGCATCAAGCAGCCGATCGCGACGATCCTCGACGCGGCGGTGGACAAGCGCGCCGATGTGATCGGCATGTCGGGTCTGCTGGTGAAGTCGACGGTGGTGATGAAGGAGAACCTCGAGGAGCTCAACTCCCGCGGGGTCGCGGAGCAGTTCCCGGTGTTGCTCGGTGGTGCGGCGCTGACCCGCAGTTACGTCGAGAACGATCTGGCGGAGGTCTACGAGGGCAAGGTGTCCTACGCGCGCGATGCGTTCGAGGGTCTGTCGCTGATGGACCGGGTCATGGCCGAGAAGCGCGGTGAGGGTCCGGCGCCGGACAGTCCGGAGGCGATCGAGGCCGCCCGCAAGGCCGCCGAGCGCAAGGAGCGGCACGAGCGCAGCAAGCGGATCGCGGAGAAGCGCAAGGCCGCGGAAACGCCGGCGGAGATCCCCGAGCGCAGTGACGTCGCGAAGGATCTGCCGGTGCCGACGCCGCCGTTCTGGGGCACCCGGGTGATCAAGGGCATCCCGCTGGCCGACTATGCGGCGCTGGTCGACGAGCGTGCGCTGTTCCTGGGGCAGTGGGGCCTGCGCGGGCAGCGCGGTGGCGACGGCCCGAGCTACGAGGAGCTCGTGGAGACCGAGGGCCGGCCGCGGTTGCGGTACTGGCTGGACCGGTTGGCGACCGAGGGCATCCTGCAGCACGCGGCGGTGGTGTACGGCTACTTCCCGGCGGTGTCCGAGGGTGACGACGTGGTGGTGCTGACCGAGCCGCGCCCGGATGCTCCCGAGCGTTACCGGTTCACCTTCCCGCGGCAGCAGCGTTCGCGGTTCCTGTGCATCGCCGATTTCGTGCGGTCGCGGGAGGATGCGCTCGCGTCGGGCCAGGTGGATGTGTGGCCGTTCCAGTTGGTGACGATGGGGCAGCCGATCGCGGACTTCGCGAACGAGTTGTTCGCGTCGAATTCGTACCGCGACTATCTCGAGGTGCACGGCATCGGTGTGCAGCTGACCGAGGCGCTGGCCGAGTACTGGCATCGACGGGTGCGGCAGGAGCTGGCGTTTGCCGAGGGCGGCACGGCCGCGGACGAGGATCCGGAGGAGGTCGCGGAGTACTTCAAGCTTGCCTACCGCGGTGCCCGGTTCGCGTTCGGTTACGGCGCGTGCCCGAATCTCGAGGACCGCATCAAACTGGTCGAGCTGCTCGAACCCGAGCGGATCGGGGTGGAGCTGTCGGAGGAGCTGCAGTTGCATCCCGAGCAGTCCACCGATGCGTTCGTGCTGCACCACCCGGAGGCGAAGTATTTCAATGTCTGATCGGGTGGAGGCGCCGCTCGCGGTGCAGACCGGTGCGCTGCGGGCGGTGCTGTGGGACATGGACGGCACCCTGCTCGAATCGGAACGCTTGTGGGACATCGGGATGCACGAGTTGTCGTTGCATCTCGGTGGGCCGATGAGCGACGAGACCCGCATCTCCACGATCGGGGGGCCGATGGATCTGGCGGTGCTGCGCACCTTCGCCGGGTTGGGTCTGGAACCGTCCCCGGACGAGGCGGCGGCTGCGGCGGCGTGGCTGACCGACTACATGGGCCGGTTGTTCGCCGACGGGCTCACGTGGCGGCCCGGCGCGCAGGCCGCGCTGCGCACCGTCCGCGAGGCGGGACTGGGGTCGGTGCTGGTGACCAACACCGAGCGGGCGTTGTGTGAGGTGGCCCTCGCGACCCTGGGCCGTGAGCATTTCGATCATTCGGTGTGTGGCGACGAGGTGCCGGCCGGCAAACCCGATCCGGCGCCCTACCGTCGGGCTGCGGAGTTGCTCGGTCTGGATCCGGCGCAGTGTCTGGCGGTGGAGGATTCCCCGACCGGGGCGGCCGCGGCGGATGCGGCCGGGTGCATGGTGCTGGTGGTGCCGTCACTGGTGGATGTGCCCGGCTCGGAGCGGCGGGTGTTCCGGTCCACGCTCGAGGGGTTGAGCGCCGAGGATCTGCACGAGCTGCACGGTGCGGGGGTGCCCTGAGGTGGCGGTCCCGAAGATCGTGCTGTTCTACAAGTTCACCCCGTTGCCCGACCCGGAGGCGATCCGGTTGTGGCAGCACACCCTCGCGTCGTCGTTGGGGTTGACCGGGCGGATTCTCATCTCGGAGCACGGCATCAACGGCACCGTCGGCGGTGACATCGCCGACGTGAAGAAGTACGTGCGTGGCTTGCGCGGTTATGCGGCCTTCAAGGACACCGATATCAAGTGGTCCGACGGCACCGGCGACGACTTTCCGCGGCTGTCGGTGAAGGTACGTCCGGAGATCGTGACGTTCGGGGTGCCCGACGAGGTGAAGGTCGACGAGAACGGCATCGTCGACGGCGGCACCCATCTGTCGCCGCACGGCGTGCACGAGCTGGTCGCCGAGCGCGGCGACGAGGTGGTGTTCTTCGACGGCCGCAACCGCTTCGAGGCGCAGATCGGCCGGTTCCGGGATGCGATCGTGCCGGATGTCGCCACGACCCGCGATTTCGTCGCCGAGCTCGACAGCGGACGCTACGACCATCTCAAGAACCGCCCGGTGGTCACCTACTGCACCGGTGGGGTGCGCTGTGAGGTGCTGTCGGCGTTGATGCGCAATCGCGGGTTCGAAGAGGTCTACCAGCTCGACGGTGGCATCGTCCGCTACGGCGAGACCTTCGGAGACGAGGGCCTGTGGGAGGGTTCGCTGTACGTCTTCGACGGGCGGATGAACGTCGAGTTCAGCGCCGAGGCGCCGGTGATCGGCCGCTGCACCCTGTGCGGGACGCCGACCTCGCGGTACCGGAATCATCCGGATCTCCACGGCCGGGAGTTGACTCTGGTGTGCGAGGGCTGCGTCCCGGACCTCGTGGAGGCGTAGACCGGTGCGTGCTGCACCGCTGCCGGTGCGCGAGGGGCTCGGCCCCGACCGCATCCGGATGCCCGCCGATGTCGACGCGGCCACGATCGTCGAGTTCCTGCAGGCCGGCCACCCCGAGGAGGACTGGGCGGCGCACATGGGGGCGGGGGAGTTGGTCGACGAGCACGGCCGCCGCGTCGATGCGTGCACGCCGTATCAGCCGACGCGGTTCGTGTACTTCTACCGCGATCCGCCGCCGGAGGTGCCGGTGCCGTTCCCGGTGCGCGTGTTGCATCGGGAGGACGGTCTCGTGGTGGTGGACAAGCCGCATTTCCTGGCGACGATCCCGCGCGGAGCGCACATCCGCGAGTCGGTGGTGGTGCGGTTGCGGCGCGAGCTGGAGTTGCCGCATCTGGTGCCGGTGCACCGGCTCGACCGGATGACCGCCGGGGTGTTGCTGTGCACGACGGATCCGGCATGGCGGCGGCCCTATCAGGAGCTGTTCGAGCGTCAGCGGGTGCGCAAGGTGTACGAGGCGGTCGCCGGTTATCGGTCCGACCTGTCGTTCCCGCAGGTGGTGCGCACGCGGATCGTCAAGCGGCACGGGGAGCCGACGGCCGAGCAGTTCGCCGACGAACCGAATTCGGAGACGCGCATCGAGCTGGTCGAGCGGCGTGGGGAGCTGGCCCGTTACCGGTTGTTCCCGCGCACCGGTCGCACCCACCAGCTGCGGCTGCATCTGGCGTCGTTGGGGGTGCCGATCGTGGGGGACAACTTCTATCCGTGGTTCCGGCGGCGCGACGCGGACGATTTCACCGATCCGCTGCGGTTGCTGGCGCGGTCGCTGGAGTTCACCGATCCGATCAGAGGGGTGGAGCGGCGGTTCGTCAGCGGGCGGGAACTCGAGTTCTGAGCGAGGGTTGGTGTCCTGGCTGTGGGGCCGGTGGCGGGGCATGAAACAATCGACCCCTGTGAAGACCTTCGATTCCCTGTTCGCCGAGCTGTCCGAACGCGCCGCGACCCGCCCCGAGGGCTCCGGCACCGTCGCCGCCCTGGACGCCGGCGTGCATTTCCAGGGCAAGAAGGTACTCGAAGAGGCCGGTGAGGTGTGGATCGCCGCCGAGTACCAGTCCGACGAGGAACTGTCCGAGGAGATTTCGCAGCTGCTGTACTGGGTGCAGGTGCTGATGGTGGGGCGGGGTCTGAAGCTCGAGGACGTCTACAAGCATCTGTGACGGCCGGTGGCCCGCTGTGCCGGTGCCGCCGTCCGTGCCCCCTGTAGATCCCTTCCTCGCTTCTGCTCGTCGTTCGAAAGGACCCAATCCGTCATGCTGCGCGTCGCAGTCCCCAACAAAGGTTCGCTGTCCGAGTCCGCCGCCGAGATCCTGCAGGAGGCCGGCTACCGTCGGCGCACCGACTCGCGGGATCTGACGGTCATCGACCCGGTCAACGACGTCGAGTTCTTCTTCCTGCGGCCGAAGGACATCGCGATCTACGTCGGTTCCGGCGAGCTGGATCTGGGGATCACCGGCCGCGACCTGGCGATGGATTCGGGGGCTCCGGTCACCGAGCGGTTGTCGCTGGGCTTCGGGTCCTCGCGTTTCCGGTACGCCGCGCCGAAGGGCCGCGACTGGTCGGTCGAGGATCTGCAGGGTCTGCGCATCGCCACCTCGTACGCGAATCTGGTGCGTCGTGATCTCGCCGCCCGCGGCATCGAGGCCGAGGTGATCCGGCTCGACGGTGCGGTGGAGATCTCCATCCAGCTCGGGGTCGCCGACGCGATCGCCGATGTGGTCGGCTCGGGCCGGACCTTGCGGCAGCACGATCTCGTCGCCTTCGGCGAGTCGTTGTGCGATTCGGAGGGTGTGCTGATCGAGCGGGAGGATTCGGATCGCTCGGATCGGGCCCGCAACCAGCTGATCGCCCGTCTCGAGGGTGTGGTCTTCGCGCAGCAGTACGTGATGATCGATTACGACTGCCCGAAACACCTGCTCGAGCAGGCCGTGCAGGTCACGCCCGGTCTCGAGTCGCCGACGATCTCGCCGTTGGCGAACGAGAATTCGGTGGCGGTGCGGGCGATGGTGCCGCGCAAGGGCCACAACGCGGTGATGGACCGGCTCGCCGAGATCGGTGCCCGCGCGATCCTCGCGTCGAACATCCGCTCGTGCCGGGCGATGCGCGCCCCCGAATAGACGCGCACCGATCCCGACATCTTCCGGTGCGGTCCCGCTGATCAGCGGGACCGCACCTGCACGTTCTGGGCGATGCGGCCGAGCGCGCCGGTCTCGTCGTAGAGCAGACCGGCGGTCATGCCGACCCCGTCGGGTCCGACGGACATCTCCGCGGCGATCCCCACCCAGTCCTGTTCGCGGAACTCGGGGGCGCGGAACAGGTGCACGGTCAGTTCGGTGTTGAGGAAGGTGTACTCGCGGGGGTCGAGTTTGGATCCGACACCGTTGGCGACGTCGGCGACGCTCATCAACCGGTCGAGCCCGCTGGGGGTTTCGCCTTCCACGAGGGCGATCTCGCTGCGCACCCACGCCGACGACAGGCCGGGAGCGCCGAAGGGGACGATGATGCGCCATTCGACGGTGTCGATGTAGCCGCCCTTCCAGAAGACGTGCGGGGCGGTGGCTTCGAAGTGGTCGGGGGCGGGCAGCGGGGTTTCGGAGGTCCGCGCGACCTGCGGCAGGTCGATGGTTTCGAGGCGCCAGCCGGTGCCGCGCGCCACCGGGCGGTCGGTGCCGTCGGGGGCGGTGGCCCACAATTCGGCGACGACCAGTTCGATGCGGCGACCGGGTCGTTCGATGTGGGTGCGCACCTCGAGGTCGGTGAGGGGGACGGGGCCGAGCAGTTCGACGGTGAGCCGGCTCAGGCGGGTGTCGGGGCGGGGCCGGTGCCGGTCGATGGCGCGGGCGAGCAGCGCCGAGGGTGGGGCGCCGTGCTGCAGGTGCGGTCCCCAGGTGCTGACGGTGTATTCGGTGGGGCGGAACACCGCGATCTCGACGTCGTCGACCGGGCCGGTGGGGGTGGTCGGCCGGGGGACCGGCACGTAGTAGGCGGCGTCGCTCACTCGGGATTCTCCTGCTGCTCGATGCGGTGGGGCGCGCCCGGTGTCGATTGCGTCGCAACGCCGTCGGCGGGATACGGCGGTGGGGTACCGCCGAACGCCGGGCACAATGCCCGATGATCGCACCACCGGCAGCCGGGACCGGGATTGGGGCGGAAGTCGCCGCTGGCGCGCAACTGCCGGATCGTCGCCCACATCGCCCGCACGATCCGTTCGAAGCGGCGCAGTTCCTCGGTGTCGGGCCGGTAGTGCAGCACCTGACCGTCGCCGAGATACAGCAGCCGCAGCGAGGCCGGGACGATGCCGCGTTGCCGCCACACGATCAGCGCGTAGAACTTCAGCTGGAACAGCGCCGCCCGCTCGCCGCGCGGGGACGGGGCGCGGCCGGTCTTGTAGTCGACGACATGCACCGCACCGGTGGCGTCGACATCGAGGCGGTCGATGATGCCGCGCAGCGGGACGTCGCCGTCGAGGGTGGTCTCCACCCGCAGTTCGCAGCCGTCGGCGGTGACCGCGGTGGGGTCCTCGACGGTGAAGTAGGTGTCCAGCAGCGCGGCGGCCTCGGCGAGGAACCCCGCGTCGTCGGTGTCCACGCCCAGATCGGGGGTGGCGGCGAGGACCCGGGCCAGGGCGTCGGGCAGCAGGGTCTGCGCGGAGGTGGCGGTGCGGGCCGGTCCGTCGAGGCCGAACAACGCTTCGAGGGCGGCGTGCACGACGGTGCCGCGTGCCTGGGCGCGGGTCGGGGGTGCGGTGAGCCGGTCGACGGCCTTGAAGCGGTAGAGCAGCGGGCAGCGGGTGAAGTCGGCGGCCCGGGAGGGAGACAGGGCGACCGGCCGCGTCGTGTCGGTGGGGGGTGTGGGCGCAGCTGTGGTCACACCTGGCAGGCTAGGACGCGGGTCCGACACGGTGCCGGACCCGCGTGCCCGATACCGGGTGCGGGGCTGGAACGAAGGTGGACACGGCGATGGCAGTAGGCGGACTCGGGCGCAGCGGACCCTTTCAGGTGGGGGACCGGGTGCAGTTGACCGACGCCAAGGGCCGCAAGTACACCGTGGTGCTCGAACCGGGCAAGGAGTTCCACACCCATCGCGGCGGGATCCTGCACGACGATCTGATCGGCACCGACGAGGGTGTGGTGGTCACCTCCACCAACGGCACCCCCTATCTGGCGTTGCGTCCGCTGCTCGTCGACTATGTGATGTCGATGCCGCGCGGTGCGCAGGTGATCTACCCGAAGGACGCCGCGCAGATCGTGCAGGAGGGCGACATCTTTCCCGGCGCGACGGTGCTCGAGGCCGGCGCCGGTTCCGGCGCGCTGACGTGTTCGCTGCTGCGCGCCGTCGGCGAGAGCGGCCGGGTGATCTCCTACGAGGTGCGCGAGGACCATCTCGAATACGCCGAGCGCAATGTCGACACCTTCTTCGGGCAGCGCCCGGCGAACTGGACGACGGTGCTCGGCGATCTGGCGGACTACGACGTCGAGAAGTACGGCCGCGTCGACCGGGTGGTGCTGGACATGCTCGCCCCCTGGGATGTGCTCGAGACGGTGAAGAAGGCGCTGGTGCCCGGCGGGGTACTCATCGTCTATGTGGCGACGACGACGCAGCTGTCGCGGGTGGTCGAGGCGATGCGGGAGCAGACCTGCTGGACCGAGCCGCGTTCGTGGGAGTCGATGGTGCGCGGCTGGCACGTGGTGGGGCTGGCGGTGCGGCCGGAGCATCGGATGCAGGGGCACACGGCGTTCCTGGTCAGTGCCCGGCGCCTGCAGGACGGGGTGGAGACCCCGAAGCCGCAGCGCCGGCCCAGCAAGGGCTGAGCCGACGCCGACCCGCAGGGGTTATTCGCAGCTGAGCGTGCCCGCGGCCAGGATCGAGCAGGCGCTCTCGTCGGCGATGACCCAGGTGCCGTCGATCTGCTCGAAGGTCAGCGGCATCGGGGCGCCGCCGTGCGGGCCGGCGACCTCGGTGGTCGCGGTGACGGTGTCGGCGTCGACCGTGGTGATCTCGCCGACGGTGCCGGTGAGCGGGTAGCCGGCGAGCACACCGGTGAACTGATCGAGCACGGCGGTGCGCGCGGCGCCGTGCTCCACGACCGCGGCACGGTCCTCGGTGGTGGCGGCCGGGTCGAAGAACACGTCGATCTGTTCCTGCAGTTGCTCGACGGTGACCGCGGCGGTCACGGTGGTGCTGGTGGTCGTCGTTGCGCTGGTCGTGGCAGCGGTGTCGTCGCCGGCGTCGTCGGAGCTGCAGCCGGTCAGGGCGGTGAGGGCGGCGATCGCGGTGGCGGCGCAGAGTGTGCGAACTGGACGTGGGGTCACGGAGGAGTACCTTTCGAGAGAAACGGTCGACGCACGATATTTAGGGGAGCCTAACAGCGTGCCGGAGGTGCGGCGCCATGGCGCGCCCCACGCGCGACACATGTTCGGAACACGACTGTTTCGTGTCCTCCCCCATGTGGGGCGATGTCCCGGTAGCGTGGAATGACCGACAGTGGAGGGAGTCGCTATGAGCTCGTCAGAGAAGCCGGATGCGGTTGCGGCGGCACGCGAAATCGAAGAGTTGCGCGCAGAGGTGGCGACCTTGCGTCGTCGGCTCGGCGAACCGTCCGATCAGGTACGCGACCTCGAAGCCCGGCTCGAGTCCCTCACGGTCCGCAACGGCAAACTGCTCGAGACCCTCAAGGATGCGCGCCAGCAGCTGATCACGCTGCGCGAGGAGGTCGACCGGCTGGCCCAGCCGCCGAGCGGCTACGGGGTGCTGCTCGAGACGTTCGACGATCAGACCGTCGACGTGTTCACCTCGGGCCGCAAGATGCGGGTCGCGGTGTCCCCGAATCTCGAACTCGACACCTTCCGGCCCGGTCAGACGGTGCGGCTGAACGAGGCGTTGACCGTCGTGGAGGTCGGTGGTTTCGAACGCGTCGGCGAGATCACCACCCTGCGGGAGGTGCTCGACGACGGCACCCGCGCGCTGGTGGTCGGGCACGCCGACGAGGAACGCATCGTGTGGCTGGCCGCCCCGCTCGCCGCGGCCGCCGCCGACGACAAGACCGATCTGCTCGTCGACGACGAGAACTCGTTCACGCTGCGCCCCGGTGATTCGTTGCTGGTCGACAGCAAGGCCGGCTACGCCTTCGAACGGATCCCCAAGGCCGAGGTCGAGGATCTCGTGCTCGAGGAGGTCCCGGACGTCGGCTACAGCGACATCGGCGGTCTGGGCCGGCAGATCGAGCAGATCCGCGACGCGGTGGAGCTGCCCTTCCTGCACAAGGACCTGTTCCGCGAGTACTCGCTGCGCCCGCCGAAGGGTGTGCTGCTGTACGGCCCGCCCGGTTGCGGTAAGACCCTGATCGCGAAGGCGGTCGCGAACTCGCTGGCGAAGAAGATCGCCGAGGCCCGCGGGGACGATTCGAAGGAAGCGAAGTCGTTCTTCCTGAACATCAAGGGCCCGGAGCTGCTGAACAAGTTCGTCGGTGAGACCGAACGGCACATCCGGTTGATCTTCCAGCGGGCCCGGGAGAAGGCGTCCGAGGGCACCCCGGTGATCGTGTTCTTCGACGAGATGGATTCGATCTTCCGCACCCGCGGTTCCGGTGTGTCCTCCGATGTGGAGACCACGGTGGTGCCGCAGCTGCTCGCCGAGATCGACGGTGTCGAAGGGCTCGAGAACGTCATCGTCATCGGCGCGTCGAACCGTGAGGACATGATCGACCCGGCGATCCTGCGGCCCGGCCGCCTCGACGTGAAGATCAAGATCGAGCGTCCGGACGCGGAGGCCGCGCAGGACATCTTCTCGAAGTACCTGACCGAGAGCCTGCCGGTGCACGCCGACGATCTCGCCGAGTTCGGCGGCGATCGGGTCGCGTGCGTGCGGGCGATGATCGAGCGGGTCGTCGAGCGGATGTACGCCGAGTCCGAGGACAACCGTTTCCTCGAGGTCACCTACGCCAACGGCGACAAGGAGGTCCTGTACTTCAAGGACTTCAACTCCGGCGCGATGATCCAGAACATCGTCGACCGGGCGAAGAAGTATGCGATCAAGTCGGTGCTCGAGACCGGGGCGCCCGGTCTGCGGGTGCAGCACCTGCTCGATTCGATCGTCGACGAGTTCGCCGAGAACGAGGACCTGCCCAACACCACGAATCCGGACGACTGGGCCCGGATCTCGGGGAAGAAGGGCGAGCGGATCGTGTACATCCGCACCCTGGTCACCGGCAAGAACGCCAGCGCGAGCCGCGCGATCGACACCGAGTCGAACACCGGCCAGTACCTGTAGGAATCGACCCGCGACAATCGATCCGCGACGGCCGGGCCTTCCCTCCTCCGGAAGGTCCGGCCGTCGCGGCCTATCCAGGGGGAGGACCGACCGTGCCGTTGCCGCGCACCCTGGCCCGGTTCAACAAGATCGTCACCAACCGGGTCACCACCCCGTTCGCGCAGCTGCTGCCGGGCACCGCGGTGGTCGAGCATCGCGGGCGCCGCTCGGGCCGGGTGTTCCGCACCCCGGTGCTGCTGTTCACCGTCGGTGACGATCTGCGGATCGCGTTGACCTACGGCGCCGACACCGATTGGGTGCGCAACGTGTGCGCCGCCGGCGAGGCGGTGGTGCACACCCGGGGCAGGGCGATCCCGGTGCGCGACCCGCGGCTCGGGACCGATCCGCAGGCGAGCTGGGCGCCGCTGCCGGTGCGGGTGGCGCTGCAGGCGATCGGGGCGCACGGCTATCTGGACTGCACCCCGCAGCCGCACCGCTGACCGGTGGCGGGGCTGGTCACGACCGTGAGCGTCCGGATCGCCTAGGCTCGAGGGCATGCAGCGGATCATCGGTATCGAGGTCGAGTACGGGATTTCCTCACCCAACGAGCCATCGGCGAACCCGATCCTGACCTCCACGCAGGCGGTGCTGGCCTACGCGGCCGCCGAGGGGGTGCCGCGCGCGAGGCGCACCCGCTGGGATTACGAGGTCGAATCGCCCCTGCGCGACGCGCGGGGCTTCGATCTGGGGCGGTTCAACGGCCCGGCCCCGGTCATCGACGCCGACGAGGTCGGTGCCGCGAACATGATCCTCACCAACGGGGCGCGCCTGTACGTCGACCACGCCCACCCCGAATACTCCGCCCCGGAGGTCGCCGACCCCCTCGACGCGGTGATCTGGGACAAGGCCGGGGAACGGGTGATGGAGGCCGCCGCCCGGCACGCGTCGAGTGTGCCCGGCGCGCCGCGACTGCAGCTGTACAAGAACAATGTCGACGGCAAGGGCGCCTCCTACGGCACCCACGAGAACTACCTGATGGACCGCGAGACCCCGTTCTCCGCGGTCGTCGCGGGCCTGACCCCGTTCTTCGTCTCCCGGCAGGTCATCACCGGCTCCGGCCGGGTCGGGATCGGCCAGTCCGGTGACGAGCCCGGTTTCCAGCTCTCGCAGCGCGCCGACTACATCGAGGTCGAGGTCGGTCTCGAGACCACCCTCAAGCGCGGCATCATCAACACCCGCGACGAGCCGCACGCCGACGCCGACAAGTACCGGCGCCTGCACGTGATCATCGGCGATGCGAATCTGGCGGAGATGTCCACCTACCTCAAGGTCGGCACCACCGCGCTGGTGCTCGACCTGATCGAGGCCGGCATCGACCTGTCGGATCTGCAGCTCGCCCGCCCGGTCACCGCGGTGCACCACATCAGCCACGACCCGTCGCTGCGCAAGACCGTCGCGCTCGCCGACGGCCGGGAGCTGACAGGTCTGGCGCTGCAGCGGATCTACCACGAGCGGGTCGCGAAGTTCCACGACGGCACCGAGGACAAGCGGATCCTCGACATCCTCGACAAGTGGGCGATGGTGCTCGATCTGCTCGAACGCGACCCGATGGAATGCGCCGACCTGCTGGACTGGCCCGCGAAGCTGCGGCTGCTCGAGGGCTTCCGCAACCGCGAGGGACTGTCCTGGTCGGCGCCGCGCCTGCACATGGTCGACCTGCAGTACTCGGATGTGCGCCTGGACAAGGGCCTGTACAACCGCCTCGTGGCCCGCGGGTCGATGCAGCGGCTGGTGTCCGAGCAGCAGGTCCTCGATGCGGTGCACACCCCGCCTTCGGACACCCGCGCCTACTTCCGCGGTGAGTGCCTGCGCCGTTTCGGTGCCGATATCGCGGCGGCGAGCTGGGATTCGGTGATCTTCGATCTCGGTCGCGAATCGCTGGTGCGCATCCCGACGCTCGAGCCGCTGCGTGGCAGCCGCGCGCATGTCGGGGAGCTGCTCGAGACTGCGCAGTCGGCGGCGGAACTGGTCGATCAGCTCACTCACTGACCGCCCCTCCCGGCGGAGGGCGGTGGCCGGATCACAGGCCGCGAGTACGCGTGTCGCCACCGGTGGACCGGTTCGCTGGGTAGGGTAGGAGTTCGAAGCAGCGGTGACCACACCGATCGTCGACCGGTGACGGTTCCGCGCCGAGTACAGGAGGAGGTCGGCGGCTATGGCACAGGAGCAGACCACACGCGGTGGCGGCGGAGACGACGACGAGGTCGTCGGTGACGGCGGTGCCGGTCAGGAGCGTCGCGAGAAGCTCGCCTCGGACACCGACGATCTTCTCGACGAGATCGACGACGTGCTCGAGGAGAACGCAGAGGACTTCGTGCGGGCATATGTGCAGAAAGGTGGCCAGTGACAGCCGAACGATCCTCTCTTCCCTACCGCGAGGTGCAGCCGAAGCTGCACCTCGCGTCGCCCTTGTCGTCGTTCTCCGACCACCTGCGGATGCACGCCCCGGAGATGCTGCCGGAGAACCGGTTCCGATTCGAACGAGGTGACCACGTGGACCTCGCCCCGCACGGCACCACCATCGTGGCGCTGACCTTCGACGGGGGTGTGCTCATCGCCGGCGACCGGCGCGCGACCATGGGTAACCTGATCGCCTCCCGCGATGTCGACAAGGTGTTCATCACCGACAACTATTCGGCGGCCGGCATCGCCGGCACCGCGGGTCTGGCGATCGAGCTCGTGCGACTGTTCGCGGTCGAACTCGAGCACTACGAGAAGATCGAAGGTGTGCCGCTGACCTTCGACGGCAAGGCCAATCGGCTCTCGTCGATGGTGCGCGGCAATCTCGGTGCGGCCATGCAGGGCTTGGCCGTGGTGCCGTTGCTGGTCGGTTTCGACCTCGACGCGTCCGATGCGCACCGCGCCGGGCGGATCGTGTCCTACGACGTGGTCGGGGGCCGCTACGAGGAACGCGCCGGCTACCACGCGGTCGGCTCCGGATCGTTGTTCGCCCGCTCGTCGCTCAAGAAGCTCTACCGCGCCGATGCCGACGAGCAGAGCGCGCTGCGCAGCGCCGTCGAGGCGCTGTACGACGCGGCCGACGATGACACCGCCACCGGTGGTCCCGACACCACCCGCGGGATCTACCCGACGGCGGTGGTGATCACCGCGGCCGGGGCCGTGGCCGTCGCGGAGGAAACCCTGTCCGAGCTGGCCCGCACCATCGTGGCCGACCGCACCGCAGGAGATGCCCGGTGACACTTCCGTACTATGCGTCCGCCGAGCAGATCATGCGCGATCGCTCGGAGCTGGCCCGTAAGGGCATCGCCCGCGGCCGGTCGGTGATCGCGTTGACCTACGCCGGCGGTGTGCTGCTGGTGGCGGAGAATCCGTCGAAGGCGCTGCACAAGATCAGCGAACTGTACGACCGGGTCGGTTTCGCGGCCGTCGGCAAGTACAACGAGTTCGAGAATCTGCGGCGCGCCGGGATCATGCACGCCGACATGCGCGGCTACTCCTACGACCGGCGGGACGTGACCGGGCGGGCACTGGCGAACGCCTACGCGCAGACCCTCGGCACCATCTTCACCGAGCAGCCCAAGCCGTACGAGGTGGAGATCTGCGTCGCCGAGGTCGGGCGCGCCGACACCGACGACGGCCCGCAGCTGTACCGCATCACCTACGACGGCTCGATCGTCGACGAACCGCAGTTCGTGGTGATGGGCGGCAACACCGAACCGATCATCACCGCGCTGCGCTCGTCGTACAAGCCGGGTCTGCCGCTCGACGAGGCGGTCGCCGTGGCGGTGACCGCGCTGCAGCAGCCCGCCACCGCCGACGCGGCGCCGCGGGTGCTCGGCCGCGGGGAACTCGAGGTCGCGGTGCTCGAGAAGCAGCGGCCGCGCCGCGCCTTCCGGCGTATCTCGGGGGCGGCGCTCGACGCGCTGCTGCCCAGCACCGGGTCCGCTCAGGCGGCGCCGTCGGAGACGCCCGCCGATCCGGCCCCCGAATCGGGGTCCGACACCGCGACCGGCTCGGAGACCGAGTCCGGTCCCGACGCGGGCTGATCCACCGCGAGCCGATAGACCGTCAACGCCGACGGCACCACCTCGAAGTCGAAACCGGTGCCGTCGGCGAGGACCTCCCCGTCGGTGGCCAACGCCACCGGATCCCCGATGACCTCCACCGCCAGGCCCGGGATGTGCCGCTGCCGATACATCGGTGACGCGCCGAGGGTGCCGGTCGCCGCAGCGAGGAGCAGACGCAGCCGCGAGAACCGACTCTCCGCGGGTAGATACCGCACGTCGAGGGTGCCCGGATCCAGATGCGCCCGGGACATCGGCACCTGATCTGCCGGGGTGTAGCGGCCGTTGCCGACGAACAGCAACCACACCGCCCGCCCCGCCCCGTCGATGCGGACCGGCATCGGGCTCGCCGTGCGCAGCACCGCGAGCATCGCCAACCCCGCCGCCGGCCACTTGCCGATCCGCGGTTCCCAGTGCTGCCGCAACCGCACCGCATCCGGATAGCCACCGAGGCTGGCGGTGTTGACGAACCGCCGCACCGTGCGCCCGTCCGGCCCGGTCACCGTGACCTGCCCGAGCCCGACGGCCACCGCCTGCCCGGCGGTGACCGCCCGCACCGTCTCGTCCAGGTCCACCACGCCGAGATCGAGCGCGAAATGGTTGAGGGTGCCGCCGGGGAAGACCGCCACCGGCAGCCGCGCGGTGACGGCGACGTCGAGCACCGCCGCGACGGTGCCGTCCCCGCCGCACACCCCCACCGCCTGCGGCCGATATTCGGTCAGCAGACGTTCCGACTGCTCCGCCGGATCACCGTCGGGATCCAGATCGACGCGACGCACCCTCGGCAGCGCGGCGGTGACCCGCGCGGCGATCTCCTCGGCGGTCCCGGCATCGCGGTTGACCACCAGCAGCATTCCGTCGCCGCCGGGCAGGGCGGGCGCGGCCGCCGCAACCTGCACGGTCGCCGGTTCGCGGCTGCGCACCGCCCACCAGCGGCGCGTCGACCACGCCACCGTCGCCCCGACCGCGGCGCCGACGACGACGTCGCCGGGCCAGTGCACGCCGGTGTGCACCCGTGAATAGGCCACCGCCGCGGCCAGCGGCGCCAGAACCGCCCCAGCCGCAGGGGATTCGAGCGCCACCCCGGTCGCGAACGCCGCCGCCGACGCGGCGTGCCCGGACGGGAACGACGACGAGCGGGGGATCGGCACCGTGCGGCGTCGAAACTTCGGGTCGGTGCGCGCCGGGGGCCGGCGGCGCGGCAACAGCGGTTTGAGCAGCCCGTTGGTCAAGGCGCTGGCCCCGGCTACCGACAGCAGACCCCGCACCGCTCCGCGGCGGGCGTGACCGCCGGCGGTGGCGCACACCGCGGCGCACGCCACCCACAGCACACTGTGGTTGGCGGCGCGTCCGAGATCGCGCAGCAGCGGGTCGGCGGGGGACGCGCGCAGCGCCCCGGAGCGCTCGAACAGGGCCCGGTCGGCGGTGCGGTAACGCTCGGGAACGATCACACCTCGACCGTAGATGTCGTTGCGACCCATGGGGGTCGGGTTCGCGCGGTACTGTCGAAGTGTGCAGCGACGAATCATGGGTATCGAGACGGAGTTCGGCGTCACGTGTACCTTCCACGGGCATCGTCGGTTGAGCCCCGACGAGGTGGCCCGCTATCTGTTCCGCCGGGTGGTGTCCTGGGGGCGCAGTTCGAACGTCTTCCTGCGGAACGGGGCGCGACTGTATCTCGATGTCGGTTCGCACCCCGAGTACGCCACCGCCGAGTGCGACGACCTGCTCCAGCTCGTCGAGCACGACCATGCCGGTGAGCGGGTCCTCGAGGAACTGCTCATCGACGCCGAGCAGCGTCTGGCCGAGGAAGGCATCGGCGGCGACATCTTCCTGTTCAAGAACAACACCGACTCTGCGGGCAACTCCTACGGCTGCCACGAGAACTATCTCGTCGCCCGCGTCGGCGAGTTCTCCCGCATCTCCGATGTGCTGCTGCCCTTCCTGGTGACCCGCCAGCTGATCTGCGGCGCCGGGAAGGTGCTGCAGACCCCCAAGGCCGCCACCTTCTGCCTGTCGCAACGCGCCGAGCACATCTGGGAGGGCGTCTCGTCAGCGACCACCCGGTCGCGGCCGATCATCAACACCCGCGACGAGCCGCACGCCGACGCCGAGAAGTACCGGCGCCTGCACGTGATCGTCGGGGACTCGAACATGTCCGAGACCACCACCATGCTCAAGGTGGGGTCGGCGGCGCTGGTGCTCGAGATGATCGAGGCCGGGGTGCCGTTCCGGGACTTCGCGCTCGACAACCCGATCCGCGCCATCCGCGAGGTCTCCCACGACCTGACGGGCCGGCGCCCGGTGCGCCTGGCCGGCGGCCGGCAGGCCAGCGCCCTGGACATCCAGCGCGAATACCACGCGCGGGCGGTGGAATATCTGCACCAGCGCGAACCCGACCCGCACGTCGCGCAGGTGGTGGACCTGTGGGGCCGCGTCCTCGACGCCGTCGAATCGCAGGACTTCGCGAAGGTCGACACCGAGATCGACTGGGTGATCAAGCGCAAGCTGTTCCAGCGCTACCAGGACCGCTACAACATGGAGCTGTCCGACCCGAAGATCGCCCAGCTCGACCTGGCCTATCACGACATCAAACGCGGACGCGGCGTGTTCGACCTGCTGCAACGCAAGGGACTGGCGGCGCGGGCGACCGACGACGAGTCCGTCGACGCCGCGGTGAACACCCCACCGCAGACCACCCGCGCGAAGCTGCGCGGTGATTTCATCGCCGCCGCGCAGGCCGCGGGCCGCGATTTCACCGTCGACTGGGTGCATCTGAAGCTCAACGACCAGGCGCAGCGCACCGTGTTGTGCAAGGACCCGTTCCGGTCCGTCGACGAACGCGTCGAACGGCTCATCGCCTCCATGTAAGGACCGCCGTCCATCGGAGCGGACCATCCGGTCCGCTCCGATGGACGGTGATGCGGTGCCGGAGGCGCGCGGGCACTAGGGTTGGCGCGTGGCGATCTCGAAAGTCGAACGGCTGGTGAACCTGGTCATCGCGCTGCTGTCCACCCGACAGTTCGTGACCGCGGAGAAGATCCGTGCCTCGGTGGCCGGCTACTCCGAATGCGCGAGCGACGAGGCGTTCAGCCGCATGTTCGAGCGGGACAAGAACGAACTGCGCGATCTCGGGGTGCCCCTCGAGACGGGCCGGCCGTCGCGGTCGTCGACGGTGGAGGGCTACCGCATCAACCGCGACGCCTACGAACTGCCCGAGATCGACCTCACCCGCGAGGAGACCGCCGCCGTGGCCGTCGCCGCCGCGCTGTGGGAATCGCCGGAGCTGACCGCCGCCGCGCAGGGCGCGGTGCTCAAGCTGCGCGCCGCCGGGATCCGTGTCGACTCCGACGGCGGAGAGGTCGTCGCACCGCTGCCGCCGCGCGCCCGCGGTTCCGAACCCGCGTTGACCGCGTTGCTCGCCGCGATCGACGCGCGCCGCGCGGTGCGGTTCACCCACCGCAGTTCCCCCACCGAGCCGTGGTCGACACGCACCGTCGAACCGTGGGGTGTGGTCACCGTGCACGGCCGCTGGTATCTCGTCGGCCACGACCGCGACCGCGACGCCGTGCGCACCTTCCGGCTCTCGCGCATCGGTGACGAGATCACCGCGATCGGCCCCGAGGGGGCGGTGCAGATCCCGGAGGGCGTGGATCTGCGGGGGCGGGTGCTCGCCGCGACCTCCCCGGCGGAGGTCAGCGGATCGGCACGCCTGTGGGTGGCCGATGGACGCGCGTGGGAGCTACGCCGGCTCGGACGGACCGGCGCGGCCCGGCGGATCGGCGACCGCGACGGGGTGGAACTCGAGGTGCCGGTGCGCTCGTGGGAATGGATCGCCCGGATCGTCGCCGGGCAGGGCGCGGACGCGTTGGTCCTCGACCCACCGGAGTTACGGGCCGAGGTGCACCGCATCCTCGAACAGGCGGTCACGGATGCGGGGGAGGAGGAGCGATGAGCACACGACTGTCGGCGCGACTGGGACGACTGCTCAATCTCGTGCCCTACTTCCTGGCGCACCCGGGGATCAGCGCGGCCGAGGCCGCCCGCGATCTCGGGGTCACCCCCAAGCAGGTGATGGACGATCTGAACCAGCTGTGGGTGTGCGGCCTGCCCGGCTACGGACCCGGTGATCTGATCGACCTGTCGTTCTCCGAGGACAGCATCGTGGTGACCTTCACCGCGGGCATCGAACGACCCCTGCGGCTGACCTCCACCGAGGCCACCGCGCTGCTCGTGGCGCTGCGGTCGCTGCAGGAGATGCCCGGCGTCGTCGACCCGTCCGCGGCGCAGTCGGCGATCGCGAAGATCGAGGCGGCCGCCGGGACCGCCGCGCTGCCCGCCGACACCGCCACCGCGGCGACTGCCGAGCCTGATCCGGAGGCAGCCGGGGACTCCGACGCCGCCGGACAGGTGCGGGCCGCGGTGCGCGACGGGCGCGCCGTGCACCTGACCTACTATTCGGCTTCCCGCGACACCGTCTCCGAACGCGACGTCGACCCGATCCGCATCGTCATCATCGACGAACACGCCTACCTGCAGGCGTGGTGCCGCAGCGCCGAAGGAGTGCGGCTGTTCCGCTTCGACCGCATCGACGCCGCCACCGTGCTCGACGAGCCGACGCGACCGCCGCACCGGGCGATCACCGACGACGAGCACCTCGAACTGTTCGAGGGCGACCCGTCGCTGCCCGCCGCGCGGTTGCGCATCGCCCCGTCGTATACCTGGCTGCTCGACTACTACCCGCTCACCGACGTGCAGGTGCTTCCCGACGGCAGGTGCGAGGCGTCGATGCGGTACGCGTCGCCGGGGTGGATGGCGCGGCTGCTCGTCGGTCTCGGCGCCGGGGTGCAGGTGCTCGACCCACCGGAGTTGCGGGCCGCGGTGCGGGCGCGGGCCGAGGCGGCGCTGGCGGCCTATGCCGAGCTCGACGGGGAGAACGCGACCCGCGGTGCGGGTCCGACACCGTGACGGTCGCGTTGTGCAACATCGGTGTGAACCCTCCGCAAATTGTGGGTGGATACACCGGCGCGAAGCCTCGGTGTGTGCTCGAGGTCCGGTAGCATCGATCGGAGCCGATCAGTGGAGGTTGTTGTAAATGGGTGCAATGAGCCCCTGGCACTGGGCCATCGTGGCGCTGGTGGTCGTGATTCTCTTCGGTTCGAAGAAGCTGCCCGACGCCGCGCGCGGTCTCGGTCGTTCGCTCCGGATCTTCAAGAGCGAGGTCAAGGAGATGCAGAACGACGACGCCCGGGCATCCACGCCGCAGCCGGCGCCGAATCCGTTGCCGGCCGCGCAGCCGACAGCCGATCCCGTCGCGCCGAACACGCACACCGAACCGCGGTCTGCCTGACCGACGTTCATCCTGCCGGGGCGCCCACCACGGGTGTCCCGGCGTTCCGCTGACCCCGGCACGCCCGCACGCCGGTGGTCTCGACAGGAGCTGAGAACCGCACCGTGCGCATCCCGTTCGATCCGCGCCGAAGCCGGCGCAAGACCAATCCCGACGGCACCATGTCGCTGGTCGAGCACCTCTACGAATTGCGCACGCGTCTGCTGATCGCTCTCGCTGCGATCGTGCTCACCACCATCCTCGGCTTCGTCTGGTACAGCCGCAGCCTGTTCGGCCTCGACAGCCTCGGGGAGATCCTGCGCGGCCCCTACTGCGACCTACCCGCCTCGGCCCGCGCCGACCTGAGCAACGACGGCTCGTGCCGACTGCTCGCCACCGGACCGTTCGATCAGTTCATGCTGCGCCTGAAGGTCGCCGCGACCGCCGGCATCGTCATGGCGTGCCCGATCTGGCTGTACCAACTGTGGGCGTTCGTCACCCCCGGCCTGTACCGCAAGGAACGCCGCTACGCGATCGGCTTCGTCACCTGCGGGGCGGCGCTGTTCGTCACCGGCGCGGTGCTGGCCTATCTGGTGATCTCCCACGCGTTGTCGTTCCTGCTGTCCGTCGGCAACGACGTGCAGGTCACCGCTCTGTCGGGCGCCGAGTACTTCGGGTTCCTCATCAACCTGCTGGTGATCTTCGGGGTGTCCTTCGAGATCCCGCTGGTGATCGTCGCGCTCAACGGCGTCGGGGTGCTGCCCTACGCCAAGCTCAAGGCGTGGCGGCGCGGGCTGATCATGGCGGTGTTCGTCTTCGCCGCCATCGCCACCCCCGGCCAGGATCCGTTCTCCATGCTCGCCCTGGCGTTGGCGCTCACGCTGCTCGTGGAGTTCGCCATCCAGATCGCCCGGCTGACCGACCGGCGCCGCGCCCGCAAGGCCCGCGCCGAGGGCTGGGCCGATCTCGACGACGACGAGGGTTCGACGATCCCGGCCCCGAGCCCGGTGGAGCCGGCAGCGCCGACGGCGCCCACCGACACCGTACGGACCGATCCGGCCCGCACCGACTACTCCGACACCCTGTGACCGGCGACCCCACTCCCGGCCCTGCCGGTAACGACGAGACCGGCACCGCGCCGCTCGTCCCCACCCCGCAGCTCGCGGAGTTCGCCACCGGCCTCGGGTTCCCGCTCGATCCGTTCCAGATCGAGGCGTGCCGCGCCCTCGAGGGTGGGCATTCGGTGCTGGTGTGCGCCCCCACCGGCGCCGGCAAGACCGTCGTCGGCGAGTTCGCGGTGTATCTGGCGCTGCAGGGCGGTTCCAAGTGCTTCTACACCACCCCGATCAAGGCGCTGAGCAACCAGAAGTACGCCGATCTGTGTGCCCGGCACGGCCGGGACTCGGTGGGTCTGCTCACCGGCGACCAGTCCATCAACTCCGATGCGCCGGTGGTGGTGATGACCACCGAGGTGCTGCGCAACATGATCTACGCGTCGTCCACCGCCCTGATCGGGCTCACCCACGTGGTGATGGACGAGGTGCACTTCCTCGCCGACCGGTTCCGCGGCGCGGTGTGGGAAGAGGTGATCCTGCACCTGCCCGAGGACGTGCGGCTGGCGTCGCTGTCGGCGACCGTGTCGAACGCCGAGGAGTTCGGCGACTGGATGACCACGGTGCGCGGCGACACCACCGTCGTCGTCGACGAGGTGCGGCCCATCCCGCTGCACCAGCACATGATGCTCGGCTCCCGCATCTACGACCTGTTCGACCGCCGCGCCGACACCGACACCGCCCCGACCCGGCGGCGCCGCGACATCGTCGTTAACCCGGAGCTGGCGTCGGCGGTGCGGCAACGGCAGAGTCTGTCCGGGATGGACCGCTGGGGTGAACGCGGCCCCCGCTTCCGGCCGCCGCCGCGCCCGGAGGTCATCGTCCGTCTCGACCGCGACGGTCTGTTGCCGGCGATTACCTTCGTGTTCAGCCGCGCCGGTTGCGACGCCGCGGTGCAGCAGTGCCTGCGCTCGGGTCTGCACCTGACCGACGAGACCGAAGCCGCCGAGATCCGCCGGATCGTCGACGAGCACACCCGGGATCTGCCGCGCGGCGACCTCGAGGTCCTCGGCTACGCGTCGTGGCGCACCGCCCTCGAACGCGGCATCGCCGCCCACCACGCCGGGATGTTGCCGGCTTTCCGGCACACCGTCGAAGAACTGTTCGTGCGGGGGCTGGTGCGGGCGGTGTTCGCCACCGAGACCCTCGCGCTGGGCATCAACATGCCGGCCCGCACCGTGGTGCTCGAAAAGCTCGTCAAGTTCAACGGCGACACCCACGCCGAGCTGACCCCCGGCGAGTACACGCAGCTGACCGGCCGGGCCGGGCGGCGCGGCATCGACGTCGAGGGCCACGCGGTGGTGCTGTGGCAGCCGGGCATCGAACCGGCGGCGGTCGCCGGGCTCGCCTCCACCCGCACCTTCCCGCTGCGCAGCTCGTTCCGCCCGTCCTACAACATGGCGGTCAACCTCATCGACGCCGTCGGGGTGGAACGGTCGCGGGCGCTGCTGGAGATGTCTTTCGCCCAGTTCCAGGCCGACAAGTCGGTGGTCGGTCTCAAACGCGGCATCGACCGCAACGAGGCCACCCTCGCACAGCTGCGCGACCAGCTCGGCGGTGAGGGCAGCGAGATCCTCGACTATCTGCGGTTGCGCGCCGAGCTGACCGACGCCGAACGCGCCCACGAGCGGCGCGGCAAGCAGGATCGCCGGGCCGCGGCGGTGGCGTCGCTGGTGACCCTGCGGCGCGGTGACATCATCGCCGTGCCCGCCGGTAAACACACCGGCCTGGCCGTGGTGGTGCTGCCGGACACCGACGCCGGCGATCCGCGGCCGCAGGTCGTCACCGCCGACGCGTGGTCCGGTCGCCTCTCCGCCGGGGACTTCCCGACCCCGGCGACGGTGCTGGGCACGCTGCGGCTGCCGCGGCACGTCGATCACCGCACCGGCCGTGGGCGCCGCGACATCGCGTCGGCGTTGCGGTCGAAGGGCCTCGTGCCGCCGCGCCGTCCCAAGCGCAGCACGTCCAAGGGCGACACCCGCGAGATCGACGCGTTGCGCCGCGAACTCAAGCACCATCCGGCCCGCAAGCACCCCGATCTGGACTCGCTGGCGCGTGCCGGGGAGCGCTACCACCGGTTGCTGCGCGAAACCCAGCAGCAGCGCCGCAAGGCCGCCGCGGCGACGGATTCGCTGGCGCGCACCTTCGAGCGGATCGTCGCGCTGCTCACCGAACGCGGCTATCTCACCGAGGGTGACGATCCGGCGACCACCGAGGCGGGGGAGCGGCTCGCCCGCATCTACACCGAATCGGATCTGCTGGTCGCCGAATGCGTGCGTCGCCGTGCCTGGACGGGACTGTCCGCCGCCGAACTCGCGGCGGTCGCCTCGGCGGTGATCTACGAGTCGCGCACCGACGAACCGGTCACCGTCGTCGGGCCGACCGGCTCGATCCGGCACGCGCTGGCCGAGACCACCCGGATCTGCGACGGCTTGCGGGCCGACGAGATCCGGCACCGGCTGCCCCCGACCCGCGAACCGGATCTGGGTTTCGTCACCGCCGCTTACACCTGGGCGTCGACCGCGTCGCTGACCGAGGCGCTCGTCGCTGCGGAGGCCGCCGGCAAGGAACTCTCACCCGGAGATTTCGTGCGGTGGTGCCGGCAGCTGATCGATCTGCTCGACCAGATCCGCACCTGCGCGGACGATCCGGAACTCGCCCGCACCGCCGGCAAGGCGGTCGGGGCGGTGCGTCGCGGGGTCGTCGCCGTCGATCCCACCGCCGAATGACCCGGCCCCTGCGGGGTGTCCGGGACGCCCGGTAGGCGTGGATGCCCGCGCGGCGGGTGGACGCTACCGTATGGGCACACAACGGGAAGGGTGAGTGGAGACGACGATGACCGGGCCGAACGAACCGCAGGACTCGCCGGGGCAGAAGCCGCCGGAATCGACGGATCCATGGGCACCCAACCCGACCTCCGGGGGCGGTGAGCAGCCCGGATCACCGTGGGCGCCGCCCGCCGGACAGCAGCAGTGGGGGCAGGGCAGCGGCACCGGCTGGGGACAGTCGACCGCCGGGCAGTCGCCGTGGCAACCCGACACCGGTGCGGGCGGGAACGCTCCGCAGCCCGGGTGGGCGCCGCCCGCCGGGCAGCAGACTCCCGCGCAGCCCGGTGCCGGGCATCAGAATCCGTGGGGTGCGCCGACCGGTGCGCCGCAACAGGGCTGGGGTCCGGCCCCACAGCCGCCCGCCCCCGGCTGGGGGCAGCCGGCACCCGGTCAGCAGGCACCAGGACAGGCACCGGGCTGGGGTCAGCAACCGGGCGCACAGCAGCCGTGGGGCGCGCCCGGTCAGCAACCGACGCAGCCCGTCCCCGGGTGGGGTGGGCAGCAGCCCGCCGGGGCGCAGCCCTGGGGAGCGCCCGCGAACACCTGGCAGCAGCCTGGCGGCGCGCCTCAGCAGAACGGCAAGTCGAAGCTGCCGTGGATCCTCGGCGGCGCCGGGCTCGTCGTGGTGCTCGCCATCGTCGGGATCCTCGCCGCGACGATGTTCGGTGGGAAGGTCCTCGACACCGAGTCCACCCAGGCGGGCATCGCGAAGGTGCTCACCGAGTCCTACGGGGCCGGGCAGGTCGGCGACGTGCAGTGCCCGAGCGATCAGAAGGTCGAGGCCGGCCACAGCTTCACCTGCGCGGTCACCGTGGACGGCCAGTTCCGGGAGGTGACCGTCACCGTCACCGACGACAACGGCACCTACGAGGTCGGCCGCCCCAACTGACCGGAAGCGGTCATCGGTCGGCCAGGGCCGCGACCAGCGCGGACACCGGCCGTTCCAGACCCCACCGCTGCGCCAGCGCAGTGAGCTGCTCCGGAGCGGCCGGTGCCGCCGGCAACACGTCCGAGCGGGACAGGTCCACGTCCGCGTCGGTGGCGACCCGCACCACCGGCAGCGCCGCATCCAGATAGTCCGCCGCAGCGGCGAGTTTGACCCGCATGCCCTTCGCCATCGACGACGACTCGTCGACCGCGGCCGCGCGCACCGCGTCGAGAGAGCCGTACTGCTGCAGCAACGACGCGGCGGTCTTCTCCCCGACCCCCTTGACGCCGGGCAGTCCGTCCGACGGGTCGCCGCGCAGCACCGCGAGTTCGGCGTAGGCGGCGCCGGCCCGCTCGCCGGGCACCCCGTAGCGTTCGGCGACCAACGCCGGATCGAACAACTCGGCCTTGGCCAATCCGCGCCCGGCGTAGAGCACCCGCACCGGCACCGGACTGTCGGCGACGACCTGCAGCAGGTCGCGGTCGCCGCTGACCACGATCACCCGGTCGATGGTCTCGCGGGCGGCGAGGGTGCCGAGCACGTCGTCGGCCTCGAAACCGGCCGCCCCGCCGGTGGCGATGCCGGCGGCGGCGAGCACGTCGAGGATCACCGGCACCTGCGGCAGCAGCGCGGGTGGGACCTCCTCGACGGTGCCGTCCGACCCGGTGGCGACCCGGTGCGCCTTGTAACTGGGGATCGCCGCGACACGGAAGGCCGGCCGCCAGTCCAGATCCAGGCATACCACCAGCCGGGTGGGGCGGTGGGTGCGGATCAGCGAGGCCACCATGTCCACGAAGCCGCGCACCGCGTTGACCGGGCTGCCGTCGGGGGCGGTGACCTTCTCCGGGATGGCGTGGAAGGCGCGGAACCACAGGCTCGCGCCGTCGAGCAACATCAGCGTGGGGTCCGGTGCGGGCGTGGGGTTCTCCGGTGCGGTCACGGACCACATCCTGCCATCCGGCCGCGGCCACTAGGCTCGAAGACATGACCACTGCCGCCCCCCGATTCCCCGCCGACCGTTACGCGGCCCGCCTGGCCCGCGCCGCCGAACTCGGTGCCGCCGCCGGCTTCGACGCGCTGCTCATCACCCCCGGACCGGACCTGCGGTATCTCACCGGTTCGCGCGCCGAGTCGTTCGAGCGCCTGACCTGCCTGGTGATCCCCACCGACGGCTCCGGCGCCACCGTGGTGGTGCCGCGGCTGGAGTTGGCGTCGCTGAACGACTCCGCGATCGGTGAGCTCGGTCTGCCGGTGCGGGACTGGGTGGACGGTCAGGATCCCTACGCGCTCGTGCGCGAACTCGTCGCGACGGCGGGGGCGTTCGCGGTGACCGAGGCGATGCCGGCGCTGCACCTGGTGCCGCTGACCGCCCGGTTCGGCAACGCCCCGGCGCTTGCGACGTCGGTGATCCGGCAGCTGCGGATGGTCAAGGACACCGACGAGGTCGAGGCGTTGCGCCGCGCTGGTGCCGCCATCGACCGGGTGCACGCCCGCATGGGTGAATGGTTGCGCGCGGGACGCACCGAAGCCGAGGTGGCCGCAGACATCACCGCCGCGATCCTCGAAGAGGGACACACCGCGGCGGCGTTCGTCATCGTCGGTTCCGGCCCGCACGGCGCCGACCCGCACCACGAGGTGTCCGAGCGGGTCATCGAATCCGGCGACATCGTCGTCGTCGACATCGGTGGTCCCGTCGAACCTGGCTACTACTCGGATTCGACCCGCACCTACAGCATCGGCGAACCGGACCCGGAGATCGCGACGAAGATTGCGGTGCTCGAGAAGGCACAACAGACCGCAGTGGATGCGGTGCGGCCCGGCGTGCGCGCCGAGGACGTCGACGCCGCCGCCCGCAACCTGCTTGCCGCCGCCGGCTACGGGGAGGCGTTCGTGCACCGCACCGGGCACGGCATCGGCCTGTCGGTGCACGAGGAGCCGTACATCGTCTCCGGCAACGACGACATCCTGCAGCCCGGCATGGCGTTCAGCATCGAACCGGGCATCTACTTCCGCGGTGAGTGGGGTGCGCGGATCGAGGACATCGTCGTCGTCACCGAGGACGGCTGCGAGTCGATGAACCAGCGCCCGCACGGATTGACGGTGCTGCCGGGCTGACACCCGGCCGGGTTCACCGCTCGTCGAGCAGGGCGAGCAGCTTGTCGGCGAGGGGACCGGGATGGTCGGCGGCGGCCTGCCGCAGCGCCTCGTTGCGGGCGCGGATCTTGCGGGCGAACTTCGTCTGCGCGCCGGTGAGAACCTCGTAGGTGAGGATCTCGGTGTCGTAGTCCTCGACGATGCCCAGCAGCCGGTCGAGTTCGGCGACGGTGAGCAGGACGGTGGCCAACTCCGGGAAACCCTCCTCGGCGGCGTGCCCGGTCGCGAGGTCGCGGCGGGACTTCAGATCGGCGAGGAAGACGTCGATGCTCGGGGTGCGGTCACTGTCCATCCCGCAGACAGTAGAACCCCGACACTGCATCCCGGAGATCGACCCGGGACACTGGGCCGCATGAACCACACCGCGCAGGGAACCGTCGTCATCTTCGGGGGACGCAGCGAGATCGGCGTCGAGGTCGCCACCCGCCTCGCGGCGGGCCGCACCGTGATCCTGGCCGCGCGTCGCGCCGACGACCTGGCCGACGAGTGCGCCGCCGTGCGGGCAGCGGGTGCCACGGCGGTGCATCCGGTCGAGTTCGACGCCGATGCTCTCGACACCCACACCGCGGTGCTCGACCGGATCGCCGCCTTCGGGCCGATCGATGTGGCGGTGCTGGCCTTCGGCATCCTCGGCGACCAGGCCCGCGCGGAAACCGATGCGGCCCATGCGGTGTCGATCGTGCACACCGACTATCTCGCGCAGGTCGCGTTGCTCACCGACCTGGCGCAGCGGCTGCGCGCCCAGGGCTCGGGTCGGCTGGTGGTGTTCTCCTCCGTGGCCGGGTGGCGGGTGCGCCGCGCCAACTACGTCTACGGCTCCGCGAAGGCAGGCCTCGACGGTTTCGCGTCCGGCCTGGCGGATGCCTTGCACGGCAGCGGAATCTCGCTGCTGCTGGTGCGCCCCGGTTTCGTGATCGGCCGGATGACGGAGGGTATGAGCCCGGCACCGTTGTCGAGCACCCCACCGCAGGTCGCCGACGCGACGGTGCGGGCGCTGCACCGCGGGCGCGGGGAGGTGTGGGTGCCGGCGGTGCTGCGGCCGGTGTTCTTCGGGATGCGGCTGTTGCCGCGCGCGATCTGGCGGCGGCTGCCGCGCTGACCGCCGGCGTGCAGTTCTCGTCGTCGCTGTTCGGCGTGTCGCGACGACAACTGCACGCGCGAGAGACGATCAGCTGCGGCGGGATTCGAGCAGCCGCAACCAGATCTCGCTGATGGTGGGGTAGGACGGCACCGCATGCCACAGGGCGTCCAGCGGCACCTTCCCGACCAGGGCGATCGTGGCGGCGTGGACGAGTTCGGCGACCTCCTGGCCGACGAAGGTCGCGCCGACGAGGGTGTCGGTGGCGCGGTCGACGACGAGCGCGGCGTGGCCGGCGTAGTCGTCGCGGGCGAGCGAGGCGCCGGCGACATCGATGTCGGCCTCGAGGACCTCGACGTCGAGTCCGTCGGCGCGGGCCTGCTCGGCGGTGCGGCCGACCGCGGCGATCTCCGGGACGGTGAAGATCACCTGCGGGACCTGCCCGTGGTCGGCGCTCGCCCGGAACCGTGACCCGTCGGTGGGGCGGTTCTCGGCGCGGGCGGCGATGACGTCCCCGCACACCCGCGCCTGGTATTTGCCCATGTGGGTCAGTGCGGCGCGACCGGCGATGTCCCCGACCGCATACAGCCACTGGCCGTCGACCCCGTCGACGGTGAGATCGTCGGCGACGGTCACCTTCCCGTCGGTCAGGCCGACAGTGTCGAGACCGAGCCCGTCCACGGCGGGGCAGCGGCCGGCGGCGACGACGATCTCGTCGACCTCGACAGTGCTGCCGTCGGACAACTCCACGGTGGCGGGACCGCCGTGGATGCGGCCGACGCCGGTGTCCTTGACGTCGGGGCGCTGCACCGAGCGGATCTCGGTGCCGTAGCGCACATTCAGGCCCTTGTGGACCATGCGGGTGGCGACGCGTTCGGCGGCGAACGGCTCCACGCGCGGCAGCAACCGGTCGCCGCGCACCGCGAGGGTGAGTTCCTCGACGCCGAGTTGCCTCAGCCAGGTGGCGGTTTCGCAGGCGACGACACCGCCGCCGACCACCAGCACCCGGCGGGGGACCTCGAGCAGGTTCGTCGCATCGCGGGAGGTCCACGGCAGCGCGTCGCGCAGCCCGGGCAGGTCCGGGATCGACGGGACGGTGCCGGTGGCCAGGACCACGGCGTGCCGGGCCTGCAGGCGACGCTCCCCGTCGCTGCCGGTGACGGTGACGGTGCGTTCGCCGGCGAGGCGGCCGTGGCCGCGGACGACGTCGATACCCGCGCCCTCGGCCCAGTCCACCTGGGAACTGTCGTCGCGGTTGTGGGTGAAGCTGTCGCGGCGGGCGAGTACGGCCGGTACCTCGACGCCGTGGGCGCTGATCTTGTCGGCGACGCCGGGCATGTTGCGGGCGGTGGTGAGCACCTGGGCGGGGCGCAGCAGGGCTTTGCTGGGCATGCAGGCCCAGTAGGAACATTCGCCGCCGACGAGTTCGTGTTCGACGAGCACCGCGGTGCGGTCGCTGCCGGCGATGGCGTACTGGGCGGCGTTCTCCCCGGCCGGGCCCGCGCCGAGGACGATCACGTCATAGCTGTCGGATTCCGCTGTCGGACCGCTCATCCGTCCACGATAGGCGCGGCCGAACCGTCGGCGGGCCGGATCGGGGGCGACGGTCCGGTTCGCGAAGTCCGCCCGTTCGTGCAGGTCAGCGGCGGCTCAGCGCAGGTGCGGGGAGTCGGCGTCGAAGATCAACCCCATGGGGGCGAGCACCCGCACCACCTGTTCGGCGGTCCACTCGTCGAGATCGCACAGCAGCACCGACCGCCACGGGGTGACGATCACCGGACGTTCGACGGCGGCGAGGAATTCCGCCAGGCGCGCGGGGAGGATCCCGCCGGGCAGCCCGCCGGCGAGGGTGACGGCCCCGTCGGGCTGGTCGAGCCAGCCGATCGGTGGCCGCGGCCGCTCGGGCACTGGTTCCGGATCCCCGGTGGGGTCGGTCGGTGGGGTGAGCAGCGCCTCGGCGGCGTCCTGCGGGTCGACGCGCACCCCGGTGTCGGCGCCGTCGCGGATCACCGCGAAGCGGCCGTCGGGGCGGGCGAGGACCGCGACGGTGGGGGCGAGGGCGACGATGTCGCCGGTGCCGTCGTCGAGCCCGAGGACGGTGCCGGCCGGCACCGGCCGCTCGTCGAGGCGCGCAAGCACCGCGGCGGTGAGTTCGCGCAGGTCGTGGTGTCCGCCGATGCGGCCGCTGAGCGGGGAGACGAGAAGCCGTGCGCGGGTGGGCACGTCGACGGTGAGACCGGCGGCGGTGAGCGCCGCGCTGATCGCGGCGTGGTCACCCCGCACCTGCAGCTGGGCGTGGGCGGTCAGATGCAGTTCGCCGCCGCCGTGGGTGTGGGCGAGTTCGGCGAGCACCTGCACCTGCGCGGAGGTCAGATGCCCGGCGGGCAGGTGCACGTCGACAGCGGTATCGGCCATGACCGCCAGCGTAGAACGCGGCGCCGGCGGGACGAGCGCTGCCGTGAGACCGTGCGGTTTGTAGGGTGGTGGCCATGCCCGAGTCGACGACCCCCACCTTCGCGGACCTCGCCGCCGCCAAGTTCGTGCTGCTGACCACCTACCGCAAGGACGGCAGCGCGGTGGACACCCCGGTGTGGGCGGCGCCCGACGGGAACCGGCTGCTGGTGTGGACGGTCGCCGACGCCTACAAGGTGCGGCGGTTGCGCCGCGATCCGCGGGTGTCCCTGGCGATCTGCGACGCGCGCGGCAACCCGAAGTCGGCGGCGGTGCCCGGCACGGGGGAGGTGCTCGACGCCGACGGCTCGGCGCACGCCCGGTCGGTGATCGCCCGCAAGTACGGACTGCTCGGCCGGATCATCGTCGGCGCGAGCGTGGTGCGCCGTGGCCGCACCGGCACCGTCGGGTTGGCGTGTGCGCTCGATCCCGCCGACGACACGGCAGGCCGGTAGACGTCGTGGCGCGCTCTCACACCTACCGGTCCCAGGCGATCGCGGTGGCGCTCGCGAGCAACCCGCTGATCTCCGGTTCGAGTCGCTGGAAGTGGTTGCGCCGCGCCGGTGTCGACGCCGCACCGCCGAGCCTGATCCACACCGGCGTGGTGGTGCAGGGCCTCGGCCGGCTCACCCTCGGCGCGGGCTCGTTCGTCAACCACGGTTGCTATTTCGACACGGTCGCCGACATCACCCTCGGGCAGCGGGTGTTCCTCGGCGACCACGTGCGGGTGCTCACCAGCAGCCACCGCATGGGCACCGCGGAACAGCGCGCGTCGACGCTGACGGGGGAGCCGGTGACCATCGGCGACGGCGCGTGGATCGGCTCCGGTGCGGTGGTCATGCCGGGCGTGAGCATCGGCGCCGGTGTGGTGATCGGCGCGAACTCGCTGGTGACGAAGGACTGTGCCCCGCACACGCTGCATCTGGGCAGCCCCGCCCGGCACGTCCGCGACCTGGACTGACCCCGCACCGGCAGCCCCGCCCGGGTCGTCCGATCCCGTAGGGTCCGTGGTGATCTCGGCCTCACCTGCGGGGCCGCGCTCTACCGGCACCTGCGCGCCGAGGCTCCCGGTGATTTCGGGCCGCAGCACGGTTTCCTGTTCGAGCACGTGAGCAAGACCCGTCCGGAGGCGATCGGCACCGACGAGGTGAAGTGGAACTTCACCAAGTTCCTCGTCGACCCGCAGGGTGCGGTGGTGCGCCGCTTCGAGCCGACGGTCACCCCCGAGGAGATCGGCAAGGAACTCACCGACCTGCTCTGAGCGCCTACCGGTCCGGTCGGTGGACGTCACCGACCGGACCGGAGGTCAGTGGGCGGCGCTGACCGAGGACATGTGGAAGTCGGGGATGCGCACCGGCGGCATCGCGGTGCGGGTGAACCAGTCTTTCCACTCCCGCGGCAGGGTGCGTTCGGTGGCGCCGATCTCGGTGGCGCGGCCGAGCAGATCGACCGGGGATTCGTTGAACCGGAAGTTGTTCACCGCCGCCCGCACCTGCCCGTCCTCGACGAGATACACCCCGTCGCGGGTCAGGCCGGTCAGCAACAGCACCGCCGGATCGACCTCCCGCAGGTACCAGACGGTGGTCAGCAGCAGACCGCGTTCGGTGCGGGCGATCATGTCGTCCACATCGGCGGTGCTGCCACCGGTGAGCAGCAGATTCTCACCCGGCGCCGTGGGGGTGGCCCCGAATTCGGCGGCTGCGGCCCGCGGATACGCCAGCGCGTGCAGGGCGCCGTCGCGGAGCCAGTCGACCCGCGAGGCGCTCATCCCGGTGTCGAACACCGAGACGCTGTCGGTGGAGGCGGTGGCGACCACGAACGGCGCATAACCGAGCCCCGGGGCGGCCGGATCGGACGTCAATGTCACCGGCAGCGCGGCGATCTGCTCGCCGAGGCGGGTTCCGCCGGGCCCGGCCCACACCGACCGGCCTTCCTCGGCGCCGCGCCCGTCGAGGGACCACAGCAGCGGGATCATCAGGTCCGCGACCACCGAGGGTGGCAGCAGCGTCTCGTACCGTCCGGCGGGCAGGTCGACGCGGGTACCGGCCCAGTCCAGCCGCCGCGCCAGTTCGGCACGCAGCGGATCCATTGCGATGTCGGTGAAGTCGACGGTGCCGGCGCCGACCCAGGCGCTCGCCCCGGTCAGGCCGCCGCGTTTGCCGTTGATCTCGAGCGAGCCGTCGCGTTGCACCCAGCGGCGCCGCACCCCGGTGGAGGTGCCCAGCCACATCGTCGTGGATTGGTGGTGGGCGAATCCGTAGAGGGCGTCGGTGTCGTCGAAGCCGGCGGCGAGCCCGTCGAGGAGCGGGGCGAAGACCTCGACGTCGGTGCCGACGGCCTCGTCGCCCCACTGCGGGTCGGTGTCGTCGCCGTCGATCAACGGCATCGCATCCGGTGCCGCCGGGGCCTGCTGCGCGGCCGCCCACGCCGCGGCAACCACCGCGCCGATGTCGTCGGCGTCGACGATCGGGGCGCTGACCACCCCGCAGTGTGCGCCGTCGGGGGTGCGGCGGATCGCGAGGATCGTGGCGCCGCGGGCACGGGCGGAGCCGTTGGTGGTCATCGAACTGCCGGCCCACCGCAGCGACGCCTCGGCACTGTCGGTGACCATCACGATGGTCTCGTCGGCAGGGGAGGTCGCCAGGGCGGTTTCGACGAGTCGGTCTCCGGGGATCATCGGCCACCTTCCTGCACCGTGTTGAGCACGTTCACGCCGCGCACCAGCACCGACGGGCAGCCGTGCGAGACGGACGCGACCTGCCCGGGTTGCGCCTTGCCGCAGTTCATCGCGCCGCCGAGGTGCCAGGTCGACGCGCCGCCGACCGCCTCGAGGGCACCCCAGAACTCGGTGGTCGACGCCTGATAGGCCACATCGCGGACCTGACCGGCGAGCCGGCCGCCGCGGATCCGGTAGAACCGCTGCCCGGTGAACTGGAAGTTGTGCCGCTGCATGTCGATCGACCAGCTGCGATCGCCGACGATGTACAGCCCGTCGTCGACCCCGGCGATCAGATCGGCGGTGCTGCGATCGACGCTCGGATCGGGTTGCAGCGACACGTTCGCCATCCGCTGGATCGGCACGTGATGCGCCGAATCGGCGTAGGCGCAGCCGTTCGAGCGGGCCACCCCGAGCCTCGGGGCGAACGCCCGGTCGAGTTGGTAGCCGACGAACACCCCGTCCTTCACGAGATCCCAGGACTGGGCGGCGACCCCGTCGTCGTCGTAGCCGACGGTGGCCATGCCGTGCGGTTCGGTGCGGTCGGCGGTGACGTGCATGACGTCGCTGCCGTAGCGCAGGCTGCCGAGCAGGTCGGGGGTGGCGAACGAGGTGCCGGCGTAGGCGGCCTCGTAGCCGATGGCCCGGTCGTATTCGGTGGCGTGCCCGACCGATTCGTGGATCGTCAGCCACAGATTCGTCGGGTCGATCACCAGATCGGTGCGGCCCGGGATCACCGACGGGGCCTGCGCCTTCTCCGCGAGCTGGGCGGGCAGCTCGGCGAGCTCACGGCTCCAGTCCCACCACCGGTCCGAGGCCACGAATTCCCAGCCGCGACCGGTCGGCGGGGCCAGGGTGCGCATCGACTCGAAGGTGCCGGCCGCACGGTCGACGCGGGTCGCGTCGAGGTCGGAGTGGATCCGCACCCGCTGCTGGGTGATCGTCGACCCGGCGAGATCGGCGTAGAAGGTCTGCTCCTTGACCAGGGTCAGATTCGCGGCGACGTGGTCGACACCGACGGCGTCCTGCAATCGCCGCGAACGGTCCTCGAGCACCGCGATGCGCTCGGCGGCGGGGACGGTGAACGGGTCGATCTCGTACGGCGAGACCCACACCGCGTCCCGGTGGACCGCTTCGTCGGCCCACTGCACCGGATCCCGGTTCAACGCGCGCAGGGTGCGGGCGACCGCGACGGCGCGGGCCGCGGCGTCGGCGGCGCCGTCCGGGCCGGGCACCGGATGCGACGCGAATCCCCAGGTGCCGTCGAGCAGCACCCGCACCGCCACCCCGCAGTCGCTGTCGTCCACCGCCGCCTGCAGCGCGCCGTCGCGCAGGATGCTCGTCCCGGTCCGGATCCGATGCACCCGCACATCGGCGTGACTCGCGCCCGCCGCCCGCGCGACCGACAGGCCCGCGTCGGCGGCCGCGTGCAACGGCAGGGCCAGGAAATCGTCGTCCACCGCATTCACCCGCCCACCGTAACGCCGGGATGTGCGGGGCCGGGGTTGCCGCACCGAGCCCCGCGGGGTGGTTCAGCCGAACTGCTCGATGCCGAGCCGGATCACCATGGCCACCACCACGACCAGCAACACCACCCGCACGAACCCGGCGCCGCGGGCGAGCGCCATCCGGGAGCCGAGCACCGAGCCGGCGACATTGCACACCGCCAGCGCCGCCCCGAGCGCCCACCACACGTGCCCGCCGACGGCGAACAGGACCAGCGCCCCGAGATTCGAGCCGAAGTTGAGCACCTTCGCCATCGCCGCCGAGGTGACGAACTCGCTGCCGAGCATCGCCGCGAACACGATGATGAAGAAGGTGCCGGTGCCGGGCCCGAGGATCCCGTCGTAGAAGCCGATCACCGCCGCGGCCGTGACCACGACGGTGGCCAGCCGCAGCGTGGACGGGCGGCGGGTGCTGCCGGTGCCGAGTTTCGGGCGGGCGGTGACGAACACCGCTACCGCGACGAGCACGACCATCACGATCGGGATGAACACTTCCCGGTCGATGAGCGAGACCGCCGCCGCCCCCGCCGCCGCGGCCAGCGCGGCGACCAGGGCGGCGGGGCCGAGCAGCGACCAGCGCAGCGGGATGCGCCGCGCGAAGGTCAGCACCGCCGCGCCGGTCCCGCAGATCGCGGTGAGCTTGTTCGTCGCCAGCGCCGCCTGCGGCGTCAATTGCGGGGCGACGAGGAACAGGGCGGGCAGCAGGATCAGCCCGCCGCCGCCGACCACCGCGTCCACCCAGCCGGCGGCGGTCGCGGCGGTCATCAGCAACGCCCAGTCACCTGCAGTCATGGCGGCCATTCGATCACGCGCCGCATCCGCGGGTCGGGTGCGGGAGCAAAACCGGTGGCCCGTTCGTTGACCGGACAGAAACCGCCGACGGAAGGAAGTCCCGCCGTGTACCCGTTGTTGTTCGTGCTCTACGTCGTGGCGGAGATCGCGGTGCTGGCCTGGCTCGGCTCCACCCTCGGAGCCCTGGCCACCGTGTTGATCTTCCTCGGTGTCAGCGCCGCCGGTTATCTCGTGCTCGCCGCCCTGGGTCGCCGCGCGCTGCGCAACCTCGGTGAGCTGCGCGGCGGCCGGGCACCGCACGCGAATTCCGCGGAGCGGGTGCTCACCGACGGCGCGCTCATCGGCGCCGGCGCGGCCCTGGTGCTGATTCCCGGCATCGTCAGCACCGTGCTCGGGGTGCTGCTGTTGCTGCCGTCCCGCGCCGCGCTGCGTCCGGCGGTGCGCACGCTGGTCGCGCGGCGGGCCCGCGCCGCCGGGTTCTCCGCGCAGCGGCTGGTGGTGGTCGACGGGCAGGTCGTCGATCACAGTGTCGTCGGCGGTGCCCCGCACCTGACCGGTGGTCCGCCGGTGACCGAGCAGGTCGACGACCGTGGCACCGTGCTCGAAGGGGAGATCGTGGAGACCCCGCGCCGCCACGAGGAGCGGTAACGGGCAGACTGGGCACTCGTGAGCCCTGCACCGCACACCCAGCTTCTCGTCGGCGGCCGCATCTACAGCGCCAGCGCCCCCGATGCCACCGCGATGGCCGTCACCGACGGCACGGTCGTGTGGGTCGGGCAGGACCGGCCCGGCCGCGCCCTGCACCCGGACGCCGAGATCGTCGATCTGCACGGCGCGTTCGTCGCCCCCGGTTTCGTCGACACCCACGTGCACACCACCAGCCACGGCCTGGCGTTGACCGGGCTGGATCTGACCGACGCCGTCGACCGCGACGACGCATTGCGCCGGGTCCGCGCGCACGCCGATGCGCACGACGACGCGGTGATCTGGGGGCACGGCTGGGACGAGACCCGCTGGCCCGACCCGACGCCACCGACCACCGCCGACCTCGATGCCGCCGCCCCGGCCCGGCTCGTCTATCTCGGCCGGATCGATGCGCATTCGGCGGCGGCGTCGAGCGCGTTGCGGGCCGTCGCCCAACCCCTCGACGAGCTGGCCGGCTTCGATCCGCAGCAGCCGCTGACCGCCGCGGCGCATCATGCGGTGCGCGGCGCCGCCCGCCGCGGGCTGACCGCCGCGCAGCGTGCCCGCGCCCGCCTGGCGGCCCTCGACGATTTCGCCGCGCACGGTTACGTCGCGGTGCACGAATGCGCCGGCCCCGACATCTCCGGGCTCGACGACTTCACCGAACTGCTCGGCACCGACCATCCGGTGCAGGTGCGCGGCTACTGGGGTCAGGCGGTGCGCACCGGCGAGGAAGCCGCGGAGCTGCTCGCCGAGACCGGCGCCGATGCCCTGGGCGGGGATCTGTTCGTCGACGGGTCGATCGGTTCGCACACCGCCGCGCTGGCCCGCCCGTACGACGATCTGCCGGACTGCTGCGGCACCCGCTATCTGACCGAGGACGAGCTGACCGCGCACGTGCGCGCGTGCACCTCGGCGGGCATTCAGGCCGGTTTCCACGTCATCGGTGACGCGGCGACCACCGCCGCGGTCGCGGCCTTCGAGGCGGTCGCCGCGGAGGTCGGGGGACCGGCGCTCGCCGCGCGCGGGCATCGGCTCGAGCACGTCGAGTCGTTGACGGTCGCGCAGGCGGAGGTGTTGTCGCGGTACGGGGTGATCGCGAGCATGCAGCCGAGCTTCGACGCCCTGTGGGGCGGGGCGGACGGGATGTACGCGCAGCGGCTCGGCGCCGACCGCGCCGCGGCGTTGAACGCGTTCGCGCCGCTGGCAGCGACCGGGCTGGCGTTGGCGTTCGGCTCGGATGCGCCGGTGACGGCGCCGCGGCCGTGGCCGATGCTGCGGGCGGCGGTGCACCACCGCACCGAGGGCAGCGGGATCTCGCCTCGGGCGGCGTTCGCCGCCGCGACCCGCGGGGCGTGGCGTGCTGGTGGGGTGCGTGACGGTCTGGCCGGCACCCTCGATCCGGGTGCGCCGGCGTCGTATGCGATCTGGGAGGTCGGGGAGCTGGTGGTCAGCGCCCCGAAGGATTCGGTGCAGCGATGGTCGACGGATCCGCGGTCGCGGGTGGCGCCGCTGCCGGATCTCACCCCGGGCACCGCCGATCCGGTGCTGGTGCGCAGTGTGCACCGCGGCCGGGTCGTGTACGCGCGGTGACCGGCCGGCCCCTCGCGACGGTCACCGTGCGGGCGGTGCGTGTCGTCGCGCTGCGCGCGTTGCTGGCCGTCGTCGCGGGAGTGGTGCTGTTCGCGTCGTTCCCGCCGCGTCCGCTGTGGTTCCTCGCCCCCGTCGGGATCGCGCTCCTGGTCGGTGTATCGACTGCAGTACCGCTGCGGCGACGCGCCGGGTTCGGCTACGGCTATCTCGCCGGCCTCGGATTCCTGGTGCCGCTACTGCCCTGGATCGGCGTCTATGTGGGGCCGTTGCCGTGGTTGGCGCTCGCCGCCGCCGAGGCGGTCTTCGTCGGCCTGTTCGGGGCGCTGGTGGTGCACCTGCGGTCGCTGCCGGTCGCGCCGTTGTGGATCGCGGCGGCGTGGAGCCTGACCGAATGGTTGCGCTCGAGCGTCCCGTTCGGCGGGTTCCCGTGGGGTCGGCTGGCGTTCGGCCAACCCGACGGTGGGTTCGTCTCCCTCGCCGTCGTCGGCGGCGCCCCGCTGGTGTCGTTCGCCGTGGCCGCGACCGGCGCCGGGCTCGCCGCCCTCGCCCTGACCGCCTCCCGCCGTCCCCGCCCCGTGCGGGCCTGGACGGTGCCGGTCGCGGTGACGCTGCTCGGTCCGCTGCTCGCCGCGGCGGCGTGGCCGCTGGTGCGCACCACCACCGACGAGTCGTCGACGGTGACGGTCGCGGCGATCCAGGGCAGTGTGCCGCGCCTGGGCCTGGACTTCAACGCCCAACGCAAGGCGGTGCTCGACAATCATGTCGCCCGCACCCTCGTCCTCGCCGAGGACGTCGCCGCCGGACGGGCCCCGGCCCCGGATGTGGTGATCTGGCCGGAGAACGCCTCCGATATCGACCCGCTGCGCAACGCCGATGCCGCACGCGACATCTCCGCCGCGTCCGCCGCGATCGACGCGCCGATCCTCGTCGGGGCGGTGCTCGTCAACGACGACCGCACCACCACCAATTCGGTGATCGTGTGGGACGCGCAGACCGGTCCGGGGGAGCGGCACGACAAGAAGATCATCCAGCCGTTCGGCGAATACCTGCCGTGGCGGTCGTTCTTCCGGTTGTTCTCCGAGTACGCCGACCGCGCCGGCCATTTCGTGCCCGGCGACGGCGACGGCATGGTCACCGCCGGCGGCATCGACATCGGGGTGGCGACCTGCTACGAGGTGGCCTTCGACCGGGCGTTCCGCGACTCGATCGACGCCGGCGCCCAGTTGCTGGCGGTGCCGACGAACAACGCCACCTTCGGCGACACCGAGATGACCTACCAGCAGCTGGCGATGTCGCGGGTGCGGGCCGTCGAGCACGGCCGGGCCGTGATCGTCGCGGCGACCAGCGGGGTCAGCGCGATCGTCGATCCGGCCGGTCGGGTGCAGCAGAGCACACCGTTGTTCGTGCCCGATGCCCTGGTGGCGCAGGTGCCCGTGCGCGCAGACGTTACGCTGGCTAGTCGGCTCGGAGTGGCGCCGGAGCTTGTGCTCTGCGCCGCGGCCGTGGCCGCCGCCGGTTTCGTCCTGGTGCGAGGACGGCGGGAGAAGGCCGGTGCGGCAGCTCGCACCAGCACCGGCGCAGCAGGAGCACCGGCCGGTGGCCGGTTCGACAAGGAGGACCTCTGATGGCAGCGGCGACGCCGGCCGGGAACGACAGCGCACCCAGCGCCCGCACCCTGGTGATCATTCCGACCTACAACGAGCGGGAGAACCTCGGTCGGATCATCACGCGGCTGCACGCTGCGCTGCCGCACACCCATGTCCTCGTCGTCGACGACGGCAGTCCCGACGGCACCGGTGACCTCGCCGACGACCTCGCCGCCGCCGACGAGCGCATCGCGGTGCTGCACCGCACCGAGAAGAACGGTCTCGGTGCCGCCTACATCGCCGGTTTCCGGTGGGGGCTCGAGCACGGCTACACGGTGCTCGTGGAGATGGACGCCGACGGCAGCCACGCCCCCGAGCAGTTGCACCTGCTGCTGGAGAAGGTCGACGCTGGCGCTGATCTGGTGCTCGGCTCCCGTTACGTGCCCGGCGGCACGGTGGTGAACTGGCCGTGGCACCGCGAGGTGCTCTCCCGCGGCGGCAACATCTACTCGCGTCTCGCGCTGGGGGTGTCGATCCAGGACATCACCGGCGGCTACCGCGCCTACCGCCGTGAGGTGCTCGAGAAGCTCGACCTCGACGCGATCGCCTCGCACGGCTACTGCTTCCAGGTCGATCTGGCGTGGCGCACCCTGCAGGCCGGATTCACCGTCGCCGAGGTGCCCATCACGTTCACCGAACGGGAAATCGGCGAGTCGAAGATGAACGGCAACATCGTGCAGGAGGCCCTCGTGCGGGTCACCGTGTGGGGGCTGCGCAGCCGTCTCGCGCGGTTGCGGGCACTGCTGGGCCGCTGACTCGGCCCGCGCGGCCGGGATACCAGGCGCTGTGCGGCCGAGGCGCTAGGCGCTGCGCGGCCACGGCCATCGGGCGTCGAGTTCCTCCCCGAGCCCCAGTCCCGCGCACAGCCGGCGGATGGCGCTGCAGTCCTGCACCACCGGCCGGCCCTCGGTCACGGCGATGGTGTCGGCGACCAACTCGTCGCCGCCGGGGATGTTCTCGCGCGCGATGATCGCCGCCCAGGTGGAGGTGTCGGAGCCGGTGAACGCCGCGACCGCGGTGCCGAGCGCGTCGAGCAGCCGCACCCGATCTGTGTCGTCGAGTTCGGTGAGGACCGCGGTGAGCAGCTCACCGGCCAGCGAGGCGTGGCACAGCTCGTCGCGGCGGTGCACCGCCACCGTCGCGCGGTTGACCGGTTGCAGCTCCGGGTCGGTGGTGAGCAACGCCAGATAGGCGCTGATCGAAGTCTCTGCGACGGTGGTGAACGCCAGCTGCACCAGCGCCGCGTCCCGCGGGGTCTCGGCGTGCGCGACCGCGGCGCGATGCTCGCGCACGGTCGGGCACGGCGGCAGCACCGACTCCTTCAGCGCCCAGCCGCGGCGGCGGCGGGTGAGCACGTTGGCCTGCTGGTGCATGAGGGTGTGGTACTGCTCGTCGACCATCGCCTGGAGCACCCCGGTGACCACCGTGTCGGACGGGCCGATACCGAAGGCGTCCTCGGTGATCAACGCGAAGCCGGGGTTGACGACGTGCTGTTCGATGTCGACGACGCTCTTGTTGTAGGCGATCCACGCCCAGGCCCGCAGCCGCGCTTGCTGCTGCTCGTCGAGCGCGAGATAACGCGGATGCTCGGCGAAGGGCAGCATCTGCTCGGGATAGTCGGCGCGGTCCGCCTCGAACAGCGCATCGAGGTCGACCTCGGGTTTCTTGACGGCGGCGCGGCGCGGCCACGAGCGGGTCAGCCCGGCGATCACCGCGCTCTCCGCCGGATCGGACGGGTCGTACTGCGGGAGTTCCGGCGCGCGCAGCTGCGGGCCGGGGATGTCGGATTCGTTCATGTCCGGCTCCTTTCCTCGCTCGGACCGCCGACCGCGCCCGGATCGCGGGGCAGTGCCGCGAACAGCTGTCCGCACAGCTGCGCGGCGGCGGGTTGCCCGTCGCCGAGCGCGGCGCGGGCTCGGTCGAGCAGCGCCGCGAAGTCGGGCAGGGCGTCGGTGGCGGCGTCGAGATCGGCGACCGCGCCGGCGAGGGCGCGGCGGGCGGTGGCGGCGTACGGGTTGGTGAGCTGGATGTCGTGGTAGACCTCGGCGGTGCCACCGGAGACGCGGGCGAGCAGCGCGCGCAGCACGGTGTGCGGGGGCGCGGCGACCCGCGCGGCGGCATCCGGCACGTCGAGCCGGTCGAGGGCGATACCGAACGCGAGGATCGCGGCGTGGGTGAGCACCTGCACGGCGGCGGTGATCCGGTCGTGTTCGTCGGCGGTGGTCTCGACCACGGTGGCACCCCAGTCGCGCAGCGCCGTGACGAACGCGGTCACGACCGGTGCGTCGTGGTGGCGCACCGTCAGCACGGGTCGGCCGGGCAATCCGAGGTCGGGGGCGAACATCGGGTTGATGCCGAGCGTGGGGGCGCCGGGCCGGTAGGTGTGCAGTGCCGCGGCGATCGGGGTCTTCACCGACAGGGTCTCTACCAGCAGGGTGTGCGGGGGTAGCAGCCGCGCGAGCACCGGCAGGGCGGCACCGGCGACGACGTAGGGGACGGCGAGGACCACGATGTCGGCGCCGTCGAGTGCCGCGGCGAGGCGGGTGTCGGGGGCGGTCAGATCGGCGCGCAGCATCCCGGGTGCAGCCGGGTCGGCGGCCGGGTCGACGACGAGCACCTGACGGCCGGCCTCGCGCAGCGCGGCGGTGAGCAGGGCGCCGACGGCGCCGCATCCGCCGGCGACGATCACCCGGCCGGGCGTGGTCACGGCCCGGCCCGCCCCGGCAGCACCGGCGGCCCGTCGACGAGATCGTCCGGGTCCGCGGAGCCGACGGCACCGGCCCCGTCGGTCGGGGTGGTGTCGCGGGCCGCGGCGAGGCAGCGGCGCATCACCACGGACTTGACGAGGGTCTCGTCGAGTTCGTCGTCCGGATCGGACAGCGCCACGATCGCCCCGCCGATCCCGAAGGTGACCTCGTGGGCGGTGGCGACGAGGGTGCGGATGACCACCGACAGGTCGGCGGCGCCGGTCGGCGACAGATACCCGATCGCCCCGGAGTACACCCCGCGCGGGCCGTCCTCGAGCTTGTCGATGATCTCCATGGTGCGCAGCTTCGGGGCACCGGTCATCGATCCGCCGGGGAAGGCAGCACGCACACAGTCCACCGCCGAGACGTCCGGGCGCAGCCTGCCGCGCACCGTGGACACCAGCTGATGCACCGCCGCATAGGTTTCCACCGCGAACAGCGCCGGCACGTGCACCGAGCCGGGCACGCACACCCGCGACAGGTCATTGCGCACCAGATCGACGATCATCAGGTTCTCGGAGCGGTCCTTCTCGCTGGCCTGCAGTCCGTCCCGCAGCGCCGCGTCCTCACCGGGGGTGCGGCCGCGCGGGCGGGTGCCCTTGATCGGTTTCGATTCGACGGTGCCGTCGGCGTCGATCCGCAAGAACCGTTCCGGGGACGCGCTGAGCACCGCGACCTCGGGGAAGTCGAGCAGCGCACTGTAGGGGGTGGGACTGATGCGGCGCAACACCCGGTAGGTGCTCAGCGGGTCGATGCCGCCGTCGACGGTGACGGTGTTCGTCAGACACACCTCGTAGGTCTCGCCGCTGCGGATCTCGTTCTGGCACTGGGCGATCAGATCGAGATAGCGCTGCGGGGAGTGCCGCAGCCGCAGTTGCGGGCCACCGTCCGCGCCGATCAGCGGCACCGGGATCTGCTCGTCGGTCACCGGTTCGGGCAGCGCCGACAGGATCGCGGCGGTCGCGTCGAACCAGGCGAGGGTCTCGGGATCGTCGGTGTCCTCGGTCAGGGCGAGCAGATAGCAGCAACGGTCGTCGTGGTCGACGATCACGGCCCGGTCGGCGAAGACCAGCGCGGCGTCGGCGTAGGGGGAGGTGTGCACGAGTTGCGCGCCGGCGTCGGCCTTGAGTTCGTAGCCGAGATAGCCGACATAGCCGAGCGCGAACCCGAACGGCAGGTCGTCGCGGGCGGCGACGCGGCGCTCGGCGAGCCGAGCGGTGAGATGGTCGAAGACGGGTCGGCGGTGTTCCTCGACGGTGCCGTCGGCGCGGTGTTCGCGCACGATGCCCTCCCCGACCCGGTAGGTCAGGTAGTCGGCGCGCGGTCCGGCGCCGTTGCCGAGGACGGTGAACCGCGACTGCGGATCCAGCGCGGCGCTGCCGTCGAGCCAGAAGCCGTGCGGGCCGGCGGCGAAGAGCGCCTCGTACACCGCGGACGGGTCGGGGTGCAGCGGCAACCGGCGGCTGGCCAGCAGATAGCGCGGGGCCGGTTCGGGTACCGGTTCCGGATCGGCGGGGGCGGTGACGGTGATCGGGCTGCGCGGCGGGGTGGCGTCGCGGAAGTTGGCGAGCAGTTGCGCGCCGTGGGCGGTGCCGATCGATTCGGGATGGAACTGCACCCCCCACAGCGGCCGGTGCCGGTGCGCGACGGCCATGAGCAACCCGTCCGGGGTGTGGGCGGTGGCGACGAGCTCGTCGGGGACGGGGTCGGCGATCAGCGAGTGGTAGCGCACCGCCTCGAAGGGCGACGGCAGCCCGGCGAACAGGCCGGTGCCGTCGTGCAGGATCGGGCTGGTGCGGCCGTGCACCGGTTCGGGGGCGGTGATCACGGCGCTGCCGAACAGCTGGCACAGCCCTTGATGGCCCAGGCACACCCCGAGCAGCGGCACTTCGGCGTCGGTGAGGGCGCGGGCGCTGATCCCGAAGTCCCTGGCCCGGTCGGGTCGGCCCGGGCCGGGGGAGATGACGATGTTGTCGAACGGTTCGGCGACGAGCTCGTCCCAGCTGCGATCGTTGGTGAGCACCCGCGGCGGGATGCCGTTGACGCGGGTGATCAGGTCGTAGAGGTTGTAGGTGAACGAGTCGTAGTTGTCGATCAACACCGTGCGGATCGGTCGGGGCGCGGACACGACGGGCCTCAGTTCGTGCCGTCGCCGCGGCGACCGGAGCCGACCCGGTCCGCGGGGGCGCCGCCGGAGACGATGCGGTCCTCGACCCGGCATGCCTCGTCGATGAGCAGGGTGTACAGCGAGCGCACGAAGTCGCCGGACAGGCCGTGCCTGTGCGCGTAGTCCTGGGCGCGGCGGTGCACGACCTCCATGCGGCCGGGTTGCAGCACGTCGAGGCCATGGCGTTGCTTGAGTTCGGCGACGCGTCCGCACACCTCGAGGCGGGCGCGGATCCCGTCGAGCAGGGTCCGGTCGATGTCGTCGAGTTCGGCACGCAGGTCGGCCAAATCGGCGGCGGCCTGTGTCGGCGGCGCGTCCGCCGCAGTGTGGTGACGGTCGGTCACGGACATTCACCCCCTTGCAAGCGACCCGCCGGAGCACCGGCGCGAAGGTCGTGGATCGGGCGTGCCGATCATGATCGATCGGCGTGCGATCATGATTGCACGCACCGTCCGGCCGATATCGACGATTGATCGATTCGTGGCGGGGCCGCAATCGAATTCGCGGAACCACCGTCCCGTCGGGCTGCGCTTGCGGGGTCCGTAACGACGTGTGCCGCCCCGGACGATCGTCCGGGGCGGCACACGTACGTGTTCGGCGGCGCGGGTGTCAGGCGCCGCGGCGCTTGGCCTTGAGCAGGTCCAGGCGCTCCTTGAGCAGGTCCTCGAGTTCCTCGACGGAGCGACGCTCGAGCAGCATGTCCCAGTGGGTGCGCGGCGGCTTGACCTTCTTCGGCTCCGGTGCGGCGCCCTCGACCAGGGTGCCCTCGAGGCCGTTCTTGCAGATCCAGGTGCCGGGGATCTCCGCGTCGTCCGCGAACGGCACGTCGTATTCCTCGCCGTTGTCGCAGCGGTAGCGCGCGATTCGCCGCGGCGCCAGATCGTGGTCGCGGTCGGTTTCGTAGCTCACCGCCCCGAGTCGGCTGCCTCGCAGTACACGATCTGCCATGGTGGTGTCCTTCCTTGTGTGCTCCGCCCGGGTGACGATGCCGTGCGGCATCGACACCGGGCTCGACGTCCACTGTGCTCAACGTCTGCGGAGCCGATTCCGTTCCCGCGGCCCACCGAGGAGCCGAGGGACCAGTCTACCGACCCGCCGCACCGCCGCGCGCACGGTGCCCGCACCGGCCCGTGCGTCCGGGGTTCCCGCCGCCCCGCCGGGGGTGCAGGTGGGCAGTACAGTGACGCTCGTGACCGGACGTGACACCCGAGCGAGCACGTGCCTGTGGTGCGGGCGCCCGGTACCGGAGATCGGCACCGGGCGGCGACGCCGCTACTGCCGCCAGTCGTGTCGGCAACGCGCCTACGAGCAGCGCAGCAGCGCCCGCCGCGCCGGACTGCCCGAGGATTCGGTGGTGCTCACCGCCGGCGAGGTCGAGGCACTCGCCGACCGCGCGTTCCGGGCGCGCTGCGCCGCCGAGGACGTCGCCACCGCGGTCGCCGAGGGCGCCGCGGCCGACGAGCTGACCGCCCTGTGCGCGGAGCTGCTCGATCTGGCCCGCGACGCCGAACGACTGCGTTGACCGCCCCGATCGGGGAGCGCGGGCTCAGGCGAAGAAGCCACCCATGGTGTAGATCACCTGGCAGAACGCACCGTTGGCGTACTGCAGCGAGCCGAACAGGGCGCCGAGCACCGCGCCGGGACCGCTGTCGATCACTGTGGACTGCAATCCGCCGCCGTTGTTGTCGAGGGTGGCGACCCCGGCCCGGATGTTCTCCATGTTGATCCACACGAATTTCAGGTCCGAGGCGGTCACCGGCGCACCGGCGGTGGGTTCGACGATCACCTCGATCGACCCGAACGGCACCTGACCGTGCGGGCCGGGATGCACCCACGCGGTGGTCATCGCGAACGGCACGAAACCGCCGCCGCAGCCCGGACCGACGGTCGGTGCGGGTGACGAGAACGGCTGCGGGATGTTCTTCGGTGGCGGCGCGAACGGATCCGCCGAGCCGGAGTCGGCGACGAGCCGCTCGAGCGCGGCGAGGGTCTCGGGGGAGTCGGCGACCTCCGCGCGCAGCTGATCGAGCGGCACCCCCGGCGGGGCGGTGTCGGCGGCGGCCTGGGCGGGGGCCGCGAGCAGGGCCGCGGCGAGCAGGGCGGTGACGAGCGGGGCGGATCGGCGACGCAACATCTCGGGCTCCTTCGAATCGGGTCGAGCGGGCGGGACGAGACGATCCGGTCGCGATCCGATCACGCACGGGTCGCGGCACGGGGGCACGAAGGTGACGGCCGCTTCGAGAATAGGGAGAGCTGTCCGGTTTCGGGGCGTTTCCGGCGAGCCCGATCCTGCTTCGACGCCGACCTCATTCGTCACTCCGGTCACGAACAGGGCATTCCTCCCGGCCGTCGGGAAAACGTTATCGAAACGCGACTGATCCCCTGCACGGGAACGATTTCCGAGGTCACTCGCGGTTCCGTACCGGTCCTGTCGCGGCACGGGCACGGCCTCCGGGGCGCATCGGCGGGTGGTGGTGCGGTCGTCGCCGCAATCCGGTCGTACCGGTCGCACAGGTGGTCTAGCTTGTTGTGTGGTTCCGGTCACACGGGATCACACGATCGAACGGGGGTCCGATCGCGGCGCCGCACGCCCAGCGGCACCGGGGTCGGCCCCTGCACGCGATGTCGGGGGACACACGCCGATCACGGCCAACAACATCGCTTTCGGAGGGGACATGTCGCTGCGACACCGTCGTCCGCAGATACCGGCCGGCGCTTTCCCGCTGTCGTCCGCGCAACGGGCCATCTGGTTCGCGCAGCAGCTCGCACCCGAGGTACCCGTGTGCATCGCGCAGTATGTGGATCTGCGCGGCGCCCCGGACCTGGATCTGCTGCGTCGCTGCGGATATCGCGCCGGTGCCGAGTTCCGGTCCGCCTATCTGCGGGTCGTCGACGTCGACGGTGAACCCGTCCAGTACGTCGACCCCACCGTCGAGGACCGCAACGGGATCCCGCTGCTCGACTTCCGCGGCGAACCCGACCCGATGGCCGCGGCGCACGAGTGGATGACCGCCGACTACGCCACCCCGGTGGACCTGGCGAACGACCTGCTGGTGAACATGACGATCCTGCAGGTCGCCGACGACCGGTTCCTCTGGTACGCCCGCATCCACCACGTCGCCCTCGACGGATTCGCGGCGATGACCATGGTCAACCGCATCGCCGCCCTCTACACCGCGGAGATCGACGGCCGCGAGCCGGAACCGTCGAAAGCCGCCGACCTGCGCGCCCTGTACGACTGGGACCGCGAGTACCGCACCTCCGAGCGCTACCGCACCGACCGCGACTACTGGATCGAGCGGGTCGCCGGACTCGAGGACGGCTCGACTCTGGCGCAACGCGACGCCCCCACCGCGGCGGTGTCGCTGCTGTCGAGCCACACCCTCCCCGACGACCTCGTCGACGCGCTGACCGCGGTCGACGACGAACCGGGACTGTCCTCGACGGCGGCGGTCATCGCGGCGTTCGCGTGCTATCTGGCGCGGATGACCGGCCGCGACGACGTGATGATCAACCTGCCGGTCTTCGCCCGCACCACCGCCATGGCCCGCCGCTCCGGCGGCATGCTCGTCAACACCGCGCCGCTGCACATCTTTCTCGAACCGGACGACACCCGCACCGACCTGGTGCGGCGGGTGCAGCTCGAACTCACCGGGGCGCTGCGCCACCAGCGATTCAGCCTCGAGGACATCCGCCGCGAGACCGGCGCCGCCGGCGACCCGTACCGCTATGCCGGGCCGATGGTCAACGTCATGCTGTTCCGGCAGGAGATCGTGCTCGGCGACATCCGCGGCGAGTTCCACATCATGACCTCCGGCCCCGTCGAGGACCTGCTGGTCAACATCTATCAGAGCGGCGACCCGGCCCGGACCTTCCTCGACTTCCGCGGCAACCCGCACCGCTACGACGAGGACGAACTCCGTGCCCACCACGACCGGTTCGTCGAACTGCTCGACGATTTCCTGCGCAGCGCCCCCGACCGCGCGGTCGCCGTGATCCATCCGGCCAGCGTGACCCTGGGCGAGCAGCGCCGCCGCGCCGCCGCCGACGCCGGTTTCTGGCGGCAGCAGCTCGCCGACGCCGCCGAACGCCTCGAACTGCCCCGCCCCGTCACCGCCCCCGCCGACGACACCCCCGCCGACGTCGAGGACCGCCTGGCGGTCACGGCCGCGGCGCTCGCCGCGCGTTTCGCCACCACCGAGGGCGACGCCCCGGACACCACCGTCGCCGCCGTGCTGCACGCCGCCACGGCGGCGCTCATCGCCCGGCTCACCGGTCACGACGACGTCCTCGTCGGCGTGGCCCGCGACGGGCGGGTGCTGCCGCTGCGCGTCGAGCTGGACCCGGCCGAGCCCTTCGCCGAGCTGGTGCGGCGCGTGCGCACCCTCGGCGCCGATCTCGCCGCCCACGCCGAGGTCGACCCGGCCGTGCTCGCCGGCCTCGCCCCCGCCTGCCCGGTGGTGCTCACCCTCGACGACCCGACCTCCGCCCCCGCGGACGCGGTGCTACGCGTGACGATCGACACCACCGGCACCGCCCTGCAGGTCCGCACCGGCTACCGGCCCGACCGGGTGGACGCGCACACCGCCACCACCACCGGCCGGCGACTCGGCCGCGCCCTGACCGCGGTGCTCACCGACCCGCACCTGCCCATCGGGGATCTGCCGTTCGTCGGCAGCGACGAGGTCGCCGGTCTGGTCCCGGCGCACGGCGACCCGGCCCGCTCCGCGCAGACCCTGCCGGAGATCCTGTGCGCGGTCGCCGCGGTGGTGCCGGACACCGAGGCGGTGGTGTGCGAGGACCGGCGCATGACCTACGGCGAACTCGACGCCTGGTCCAACCGGCTCGCCCGCGTCCTCATCGACGCCGGCGCCGGACCGGAGACCTTCGTCGCGGTCGGCATCACCCGCTCCCTCGAATCGGTGGCGGTGATCTGGGCGATCGCCAAGTCCGGGGCCGCCTTCGTGCCCGTCGACCCGAAGTATCCGGCCGAACGCATCGAGTACATGCTCACCGACTCCGGGGCGATCCTGGGCCTGACCACCGCCGCGCACCGCGACGAGCTGCCCGACACGGTGCCCTGGCTCGTCCTCGATCCGGATCTCGACGCGCGGATCGCGCAGGCGAGCGATGAGCCGATCACCGACGACGACCGGCCGGCCACCCTGCTGTTCGACCATCCCGCCTACCTGATCTACACCTCCGGCTCCACCGGCCGCCCCAAGGGTGTGGTGGTGCCGCACCGCGGCCTGGCGAACCTGTCGGCGACCCTGCACACCCGCCTGGCCCCACCCCCGGCGGCCCGGGTCTCGCACTTCTCCTCGCCGAGCTTCGACGCGTCGATCTTCGAGTACATGACCGCCTTCGCCATCGGCGCGACCCTCGTGGTGGTGCCCGCCCACATCTACGGCGGCGACGAACTGGCGGCGCTGCTGCGCCGCGAACAGGTCACCCACCTGTTCTCCACCCCGGCCGCGCTGGCGTCGGTGGACCCGACCGGCGTCGAATGCGAGGCGGTCACCGTCGCGGGCGAGGCGTGCCCACCGGAACTGGTGGCGCGCTGGGCACCCGGCCGCCGGATGTACAACGCGTACGGGCCCACCGAGACCACCATCGTCTGCAATATCACCGACATGCTGGTGCCGGGGGAGACCGTCACCATCGGCCACCCGGTGTGCGGTATCGACGAGCTGATCCTCGACGGCCGGTTGCACCCGGTGCCGGTCGGGATCGCCGGGGAGCTGTACATCGCCGGGCCGGGCGTCACCCGCGGCTATCACGACCGGCCGGGCCTGACCGCCACCCGTTTCGTCGCCGACCCCTTCGGCCCTCCCGGCTCGCGCATGTACCGCACCGGTGACGTCACCCGCTGGCGCATCCGCGACCCGCACCGTCCCGCCCGCTCGGTGACCGTCGAATATCTCGGCCGCTCCGACTTCCAGGTCAAGATCCGCGGGTTCCGCATCGAACTCGGTGAGATCGACGCCGCCCTCAGCGACCGCCCCGACGTCGCCTTCGCCGTCACCCTGGGCCGCGCCGCGCCCTCCGGGGAACAGATGCTCGTGTCCTATGTGCTGCCCGATGCCGGCTGCACCCTCGACCCGGAGCAGCTGGCCGCGGCGCTCGCGGCGCGGCTGCCCGCCCACATGGTGCCCGCCGCGATCATGGTGCTCGACGAGATCCCGCTGACCGCCGTCGGCAAACTCGACCGCACGGCACTGCCCGAACCGGTCTTCGCCGGCGCCGGTGGGGCGGCGGCGATGTCGCCGACCGAGACCGCGCTGGCCGCGATCTTCGCCGACCAGCTCGGCGTCGCCGAGGTCGGCGCCGACGACAGCTTCTTCGAGCTCGGCGGCAACTCGCTGGTCGCCACCCGGGTGATCTCCCGCATCAACGACGCCTTCGGCACCGATCTGGGGGTGCGGTCGCTGTTCGAGGCCCCCACCGTGCGGGCGCTGGCGGCGAACCTGCCCGCCGGTGACGACGTCGACCGGCCCGCCCCGGCGCCGGTGCTGCCGCGCCCGGACCGCATCCCGGTCTCCGCCGCCCAGCAACGCCTGTGGTTCGTCGACCAGCTCGACCCGTCCTCGGCCGCCTACAACATCCCGATCGCGCTGCGGCTGCGCGGCGCCCTCGACCACGCGGCGCTGGTCGCGGCGACCCGCGATGTGCTCGACCGGCACGAGGCGCTGCGCACCGTCTACCCGGCCACCCCGGCCGGGCCGATCCAGCAGGTGCTGCCCGTCGACGCGCTCGCCCTGGATCTGACCCCCACGGTCACGGACGATCTCGACGCGGACGTCGCGGCGGTGGTCGCGGCCGGTTTCGACGTCACCGTCGACCCGCCGCTGCGGATGCGGCTGTTCCGCGTCGCCGGCGACGAGCACGTGCTCGCCGTGGTGGTGCACCACATCGCCGCCGACGGCGCGTCGCTGGCACCGCTGTCCCGGGATCTGGTCACCGCCTACGCCGCCCGCGCCGCGGGCACCGCCCCGGACTGGGCGCCGCTGCCGCTGCAGTACGCCGACTACACCCTGTGGTTCGCGGATCTGCTCGGCGACGTCGACGACCCGACCTCCCGCGCCGCCCGGCAACTCGAGTACTGGCGCGAGATCCTCACCGGCGCCCCCGACCTGCTGGCGCTGCCCACCGACCGGCCGCGCCCACCGCAGCAGTCCTTCCGCGGCGCGAGCGTCGACGTCGAGATCACCCCGGAGCTGTACGGGCGGATCCGGCAGCTCGCCCACGCCCACACCGCCACCGAGTTCATGGTCGTGCACGCCGCCCTGGCGGTGCTGCTGGCCCGCCTGTCCGGCGGCGACGACATCGTCGTCGGCACCCCCGTCGCCGGGCGCAGCCACCGCCACCTCGACGACCTGGTCGGCATGTTCGTCAACACCGTCGCGCTGCGCACCGCCGTACCCGCCGACCTGTCCTTCGCAGACTTCCTCGCCGCGGTGCGCGACACCGACCTGGCGGCCTTCGCGCACACCGACCTGCCGTTCGACCGGCTCGTCGACGCCGTGGTGCCCGCCCGCTCGGCGGCCTACTCGCCGCTGTTCCAGGTGATGCTCGCCTTCTCCGACACCACCGGCGCGCACCTGACCCTGCCCGGCCTGGACGTCGACATCGCCGAAATCGACACGCACACCACCAAATTCGACCTGCATCTGCAGCTCGGCGCGGTCGCCGACGGCGACGGCCGCACCCACGCACTGCGCGGCGCGCTGTCCTACGCCACCGACCTGTTCGATCCCGCCACCGCCGCCGCGATCGGGCAGCGCCTCGTGGGGCTGCTCGAGACGGTCACCGCGGATCCGGCGGTGCCGGTCGGCGACGTGGAGCTGCTCACCGCCGACGAACGCCGCACCGTCCTCGACACGTGGAACGCCACCACCGCCGACACCGGACCCGCCACCACCCTCGGGGAACTGGTCGCCGCGCAGGTCGCCGCGACCCCGCACGCCCCGGCCGTCACCGTCGACGGCCACACCCTCGGCTACGCCGAATTCGACGCGGTCACCAACCGACTCGCGCGGCGGTTGCTGCGCGCCGGCGCCGGACCGGACCGGGTGATCGCCCTCGCCGCGCCGCGGTCGCTGGATCTGCTCGTCGGCATGTACGCGATCGTCAAGAGCGGTGCCGCCTACCTGCCGCTGGATCCGGAGCATCCCGCCGAGCGGCTGCGCTACGTCCTCGACACCGCCGCCCCGCGCGCGGTGCTCACCACCAGCGATGTCGCCGACGCCCTGCCCGACACCGGCGCCGAGGTGCTGCGCATCGACCGCCTCGATCTCGCCGACGAATCCCCGGCGGCCCTCACCTCGGCGGATCGACCGGAGCCGACCGGCGCGCATCTCGCCTACGTGATCTTCACCTCCGGCTCCACCGGCCGCCCCAAGGGGGTGGCGGTGCCGCACGCCGCGATCGCCAACCGGTTGCGCTGGATGCAGCACACCTATCCGCTGACCGCCGACGACACGGTGGTGCAGAAGACCCCCGCCACCTTCGACGTGTCGGTGTGGGAGTTCTTCTGGCCGCTGCAGGTCGGGGCGCGGCTGGCCGTCGCCGCCCCCGGCGGGCACCGCGATCCCGGTTACCTGCTGCGGCTGTTCGCCGAGGAGCGGGTCACCGTGGCGCATTTCGTGCCGTCGATGCTCGCGGTGTTCGTCGACGCCCTGCACGGCCGCGGCCGGGAGCCGCTCGCGCTGCGGCACGTGTTCGCGTCGGGGGAGGCGCTGCCCGCCGAGACCGCCGCCGCGCTGCGGGAGGCGCTGCCGCACACCGCCCTGCACAATCTGTACGGGCCCACCGAGGCCGCGGTGGACGTCACCGCCTGGACCACCACCGACACCGGTGCCGGGTCGGTGCCGATCGGGCGCCCGGTGTGGAACACCCGCGCCTACGTGCTCGACGCGCGGCTGCATCCGGTGCCCGCCGGCGCCGCCGGCGAGTTGTATCTGGCCGGGATCCAACTCGCCCGCGGCTATCTCGACCGCCCGGGCCTGAGCGCCGACCGGTTCGTCGCCGACCCGTTCGGGGCGCCGGGGGAGCGGATGTACCGCACCGGGGATCTGGCCACCCGCCGCGCCGACGGTGCCCTGATGTACTTGGGGCGCACCGACTTCCAGGTCAAGATCCGCGGTCTGCGCATCGAGCTCGGGGAGATCGAGCAGGTGTTGCGCGCCCGCGAGGAGATCGGGCAGGCGGTGGTGCTCGTCCACCACGGCGCCGACGACCGGCTCACCGGCTATCTCGTGCCCACCCCGGGCCGGAGCATCGACACCGCCGCGGTCACCGCCGATCTCGCCGCGCACCTGCCGGATTACATGGTGCCCGCCGCCCTCGTCGTCCTCGACGCGCTGCCGGTCGGCCCCAACGGCAAACTCGACCGCAACGCGCTGCCCGCTCCGCCGGCACCGACCGCCGCCGGTGGCTACCGGGCGCCGCGCACCCCCACCGAACAGCTCGTCGCCACCGTCTTCGCCGACCTGCTCGGCGTCGACCGGGTCGGCGCCGACGACCACTTCCTCGACCTCGGCGGCACCTCCCTGCTCGCGATGCGCGCCGCCGCCCGGCTCGCCGCGGACACCGGCGGTGAGCTCGGCATCCGGGAGATCTTCGACCATCCGGTCGTCGCCGATCTCGCCGCGCATCTCGACCAGCCCGACCGCACCGGCGCCGGGCGCGGCGCCCCGGTGGCCGGGCCGCGCCCCGACCCGGTCCCGCTGTCCCCGGCGCAGCAGCGGATGTGGTTCATCAACCAGTTCGACACCACCTCCCCGGCCTACAACATCGCCGTCGCGCTGCGCCTGAGCGGCAGGCTCGATCAGGCGGCGCTGCAGCACGCCATCGGCGACGTCGTCGCCCGACACGAATCGCTGCGCACCCGCTATCCGCTCACCGACGACGGGCCCGTGCAGGTCGTGGTGCCCACCGGCGCCGCCGTCCCCGATCTGGTGATGCTCACCGTCGACGACGGCACCGACCTCGACAGCGAGCTCACCCCGATCCTCGCGGCCGGATTCGATGTGGCCACCGAGATCCCCACCCGCATCCGGGTGCTCGCCCTGGCCGAGGACGAGCACGTGCTCGTGCTCGTCGCCCACCACATCGCCGCCGACGGTTTCTCCATGGGGCCGCTGGCCCGCGACGTCATCGCCGCCTACAGCGCCCGCCACGCCGGGCAGACCCCGCCGTGGACCCCACTGCCGGTGCAGTACGTCGACTACACCCTCTGGCAGCACCGGGTGCTCGGCGACGACACCGACCCGACCTCCCTGGCCGCCGAACAGCTCCGCTTCTGGCGCGCAACCCTCACCGGCGCCCCGGAACTGCTCGAACTGCCCTTGGATCGGCCGCGCCCGGTGCAGCCGTCGCGGCGCGGCGCCCGCATCCCATTCACCCTCGACGCGGCCGCGCACCGCCGGCTGCTCGACATCGCCCGCGCCCACGACGCGTCGGTGTTCATGCTGGTGCACGCCGCACTGACGGTGCTGCTCGCCCGCCTGTCCGGCAGCGACGACATCGTCGTCGGCACCCCCGTCGCCGGGCGCGGCCACCGCGCCCTCGACGACCTGGTCGGCATGTTCGTCAACACCGTGGTGCTGCGCGCCCGGGTCGACGACGACGAGCCGTTCACCGCGCTGCTCGACCGCATCCGCACCGGCGACCTGACCGCCTTCGGGCACACCGAGGTGCCGTTCGAGCGGCTCGTCGAGGTCCTCGACCCGCCCCGCTCGACCGCCTACACCCCGCTGTTCCAGGTGCTGCTCGAATTCCAGGACACCGAACGCCCCGAGATCGAACTGCCCGACCTGTCGGTGCGGGTGCTCGACCTCGACCCGATGCTGGCGCTGTTCGACCTGCAGCTGTCCATCGCCGAGACCACCGACGCCGACGGCCCCGCCGGCATCCGCGCGTCGTTCACCTACGCCACCGACCTGTTCGACCCCGCCACCGTCGCCTCGTTCGCCGACCGGTTCGTGCGCATCGTCGAGGCGATCACCGACACCCCCGACATCGCGGTCGGCAACATTGACATCGTCACCGACCGGGAACTGGCCGACCTGGCCCCGGCGCGGGGCCTGCCACCGGTCTCACCGCAACTGTGGCCGGAACTGCTCACCTCGATCGCCGCGATCCTGCCCGACGCGGTCGCCCTGCGCTTCGCCGACCGGCAGATCACCTACGCCGAACTCGACGCCTGGTCCACCCGCGTGGCGCGGCTGCTCGTCGACGAGCACCGGATCGGCCCGGAAACCGTCGTCGCGCTCGCGCTGACCCGCTCGCTCGAATCGGTCGCGGTGGTGTGGGCGGTCACCAAGACCGGCGCGGCGTTCGTGCCCGTCGACCCCGCCTACCCGCCGGAGCGGGTGAGCTACATGCTCACCGACAGCGCTGCCGCCCTCGGCATCACCACCGCCGCGCACCGCGACGCGCTGCCCGCCGAGGTGCCGTGGCTGGTGCTCGACGACGACGCCGTCGCCGCCCGGATCGCCGCGACGAGCGACGCACCCATCACCGACGCCGACCGCACCGCCGCGCTGCACTTCGACCACCCGGCCTACCTGATCTACACCTCCGGCTCCACCGGCCGCCCCAAGGGCGTGGTGGTCACCCACCGCGGCATGACCAACCTCAACGCCGAGGTGCGCAGCCACTTCACCATCACCCACCAGGCTCGCGTCTCGCACCTGGCGTCGCCGAGCTTCGACGCGTCGATCTTCGAGTTCACCAAGGCGTTCTGCGCCGGCGCCACCCTGGTGATCGTGCCGCCGGACATCTACGGCGGCGACGAACTCGCCCGGCTGCTGCGCGAGGAGAAGGTCACCCACGCCTTCATCACCCCCACCGCGCTCGCGTCCCTCGACCCCACCGGACTCGACGACCTCGAGGTCCTCGTCGTCGCCGGCGAGGCCTGCCCACCGGAACTGGTGGCGCGCTGGGCGCCGGGACGGCGCATGTTCAACGGCTACGGCCCGTCCGAGGCCACCATCGAGACCAGCGTCAGCCCGCAGCTGCGGCCCGGGCACACCGTCACCATCGGCGGCCCCGCCGTCGGCTTCCACCAGACCGTCCTCGACGACCGGCTGCGGCCCGTCCCCGTCGGGGTGGCCGGCGAGCTGTACATCGCCGGGCCGGGCGTGGCCCGCGGCTACCATCGCCGCCCCGACCTCACCGCCGCCCGGTTCGTCGCCGACCCCTACGGCACCCCCGGCGAACGCATGTACCGCACCGGGGATGTGGTGCGCTGGCGGCACGACGGCACCGTCGAATATCTGGGCCGCTCCGACTTCCAGGTCAAGGTGCGCGGCTTCCGCATCGAACTCGGCGAGATCGACGCCGCGCTCACCGCCCACGACGCGATCGCCTTCGCCCACACCATCGGGCACCCCGCACCCAGCGGCGACACCGTGCTCGTGTCCTACATACTGCCCGACACCACCGACACCACCGCCACGCAGATCGATCCGCGGGCACTGCGCGCCTGGGCCGCGGCGCGGCTGCCCGGTCACATGGTGCCCGCCGCGGTGGTGGTGCTCGACGAGCTGCCGCTGACCCCGGTCGGCAAACTCGACCGCCGCGCCCTGCCGGTGCCGGACCTGACACGGCTCGGCGGCGACTACCGTCCCCCGAGCACCGACCTCGAGGCAACCGTCGCCGAGATCGTCGCCGAGGTCCTCGGGCACCCGCAGGTCTCCGTCGACGACAACTTCTTCGATCTCGGCGGCAACTCGCTGATCGCCACCCGCGTCGTCGCCCGCCTCAACGCCGCGCTCGGCACCGACGCCGGGGTCCGCGCCCTGTTCGAGGCGCCCACGGTGCGGGCGCTGGCCGCGCGGATCCTCGACGATCACGGTGGGCACGGACGGGTGCCGCTGGTCGCCGCCGACCGGCCCGAACGGTTGCCGCTGTCCCCGGCCCAGCAACGCATGTGGTTCGTCAACCAGTTCGACACCACCTCCGCCGCCTACAACATTCCGCTCGCCATCCGCCTGTCCGGCCGCCTCGACGTCGCGGCACTGACCGGAGCGGTGCGCGACGTGCTCGACCGGCACGAGAGCCTGCGCACCTGGTATCCCGGCGACGAACAGGGCCCGCGCCAGGTCGTCGTCGACACCGACCGGGTGCTGCCGGCGCTCACGGCGCGGCCGGTCACCGGCGACGACCTGCCCACCGACCTCGCCGACTTCGTCGGTGCCGGTTTCGACGTGGCCGCGGCGGTGCCGGTGCGGCTACGGCTGTGGCGCCTGGACGAGCACGCCCATGTCCTGGCGGTGGTGGTGCACCACATCGCCGCGGACGGCTCGTCGATGGCGCCGCTGGCCCGCGACCTGATGCTCGCCTACACCGCCCGCACCGGCGGGACGGACCCGGATCGGTCGCCGCTGCCGGTGCAGTACGCCGACTACGCCCTGTGGCAGCGCCGGCTGCTCGGCGACCCGGACGACCCGACCTCCCTCGCCGCCGCGCAGCTGCGGTTCTGGCGCGACACCCTAGCCGACGCCCCCGAACTGCTGCCGCTGCCCACCGACCGGCCGCGCCCCACCCAGCGCAGTTTCCACGGCGCCCTGCACCGCTTCACCGTGCCCGCCGACGTGCAGCGGCGCCTCGAGGCGCTGGCCGCCGAGCACGACACCACCGTGTTCATGGCCGTGCACGCAGCGTTCGCGGCGCTGCTGGCCCGCCTGACCGGCACATCCGACATCGTCATCGGCTCCCCGGTCGCCGGTCGCGGCCACCGCGCCCTCGACGACCTGGTCGGCATGTTCGTCAACACCGTGGTGTTGCGCACCCCCGTCGACGGGGCGCTGTCGTTCACCGACCACCTGCACCGCACCCGCGAGATCGACCTCGCGGCCTTCGGGCACACCGAGCTGCCCTTCGAGACCCTCGTCGACGTGCTCGCCCCGGCCCGCGAGACCGACCGGTCCCCGCTGTTCCAGGTGGTGCTCGAATACGGCAACACCGAACGGGCCCACCTGGTGCTGCCCGAACTCGAGGTCGACGCCCTCGACCCGGAGCTGCCCGTCGCCAAGTTCGACCTGCAACTGACCCTGCAGGATCCGGACCCGACCGGAACAGGGGAGAGCGACGGAATGCCCGCGGCGTTCACCTACGCCACCGACCTGTTCGATCCCGACACCGTCGCCTCCTTCGCGCAGCGGCTGGTGCGGCTGCTCGACGCGGTCACCGCCGACCCGCACCGCCCCATCGGCGACGTCGACCTGCTCACCGACGACGAACGTCCCACCGCCCCGGCGCCGCTGCGCCCGGCCACGGCGAGCGTGCTCGGCTCCGCCTCGGCGTCGCTGCTCGATCTGTACGCCCGCGGCGCCGGACTCGACCCGGCGGCGATCGCGGTCACCGCCCCCGACGGGACGCTGCGCTACGACGAACTCACCGACCGGGTGCAGCGCCTGGCGCGGCTGCTCGTCGAGCACGGCGCCGGACCCGACCGGCTCGTCGCCGTCGCCCTGCCGCGCGGCACCGACCTGATCGTCGCGCTGCTCGCCGTATTGCACAGCGGCGCCGCCTATCTGCCCATCGACGTGGCGTTCCCCCCGGACCGACTCGCGTACATGTTCGACGACGCGGCCCCGGTGTGCCTGCTCACCACCGCCGACCACGCCACCGCTCTGCCCCCGCACACCCCGCCGATCGTGGACCTGCACGACCCGGCCGTGCGCACCCGCCTCGACGAGATGCCCAGCGGCGGTGACGGATTGCCACGCGTGCACCCGGAGGCGGCGGCGTACGTCATCTACACCTCCGGCTCCACCGGCCGCCCCAAGGGCGTGATGGTCCCGCACCGCACCGTCGTCACCCTGCTCACCGACACCACCGAGATGTTCGGTTTCGACGCCTCCGATGTGTGGACACTGTTCCACTCCTACGCCTTCGACTTCTCGGTGTGGGAACTGTGGGGCGCCCTCGCCCACGGTGGCCGGCTCGTCGTCGTCGACCACCACACCGCCCGTAACCCGCAGGAATTCCTGGCACTGCTGCGCCGCGAACGGGTCACCGTGCTCAACCAGACCCCGACGGCCTTCTACCAGCTCATCGACGCCGACCGCGCCGCCGGCACCGACCTGCCGGCGCTGCGCCGGGTGATCTTCGGTGGGGAAGCCCTCGACTTCGGGCAGCTCGACCGCTGGTACCGGCGCCACGACGACACCGCCCCGACGCTGGTGAACATGTACGGCATCACCGAGACCACCGTGCACGTCACCGCCCGCACCATCACCCGCGAACTCGCCGCCACCGCCGCGGCCAGCCTGATCGGCCCACCGTTGCCGTCGCTGCGCCTGCACATCCTCGACAACCGGCTGCATCCGGTGCCCACCGGGGTGATCGGCGAACTGTACGTCTCCGGCGCCCAGCTCTCCCGCGGCTACCTGCACCGCCCCGATCCGACCGCCACCCGGTTCGTCGCCGACCCGCACGGCGCCCCCGGCGACCGGATCTACCGCACCGGGGACCTGGCGCGCCGCACCCGCGACGGCGAGATCGAATATCTCGGCCGCGCCGACTTCCAGGTGCAGCTGCGCGGTTTCCGCATCGAGCTCGGCGAGATCGAAGCGGCGCTGCTGCGCGCCCCCGGTGTCGGCCGCGCCGTGGTCGTCGTCCACACCGACCCGACCTCCGGTACCGACCGGCTCGTCGGCTACGCGGTACCCGAACCCGGCCACGACCTCGACGTCGACGTGGTGCTCGACCACGCCGCCGGGGAACTCGCCGCGTACATGCTGCCGTCCACCCTGATGGTGCTCGACACGCTGCCGGTCACCGCAACCGGCAAACTCGACCGGCGCGCACTGCCCGCCCCCGACTTCGCCGCCCGCACCACCGTCTCCCGCGCCCCCGCGCGCGGCCACGAAACGGTGCTGGTGGAACTGTTCGCGCAGGTCCTCGGTCTGCCGACGGTGGGGGTGGACGATTCGTTCTTCGCCCTGGGCGGCGATTCGATCATGTCCATCCAGCTGGTCTCCCGCGCGAAGGCCGCCGGCCTGGACCTGACTCCGCGCGAAGTGTTCGAACACAAGACCCCCGCCGCGCTCGCCGCCGTCGTCGGCACCGCCACCCCCACCGAAACCCTCGCGGAACTACCCGGCGGTGGGGTCGGGGACATGCCGCTACCGCCGATCGCGCACTGGATGCTCGACCGCGGCGGCAGCATCGGCCGCTACTCGCAGGCGCTGCTGCTGCGCCTGCCCACCGGCCTGGACGCGGCGACGCTGCGGGCGATCGTCACCGCGGTCCTCGACCGGCACGACATGCTGCGCGTGCACCTGCACGCGGTGCCGGACGTCCCCGGCGGACACGTCCTGCACGTGCCCGCCCCGGGCAGCGTCGACGTCGACACCGTCATCCACCGGGTGCCGGTGACCAGCGCCGCGGACAGCGACGACTTCTTCGCCCTGGCCGCCGCCGAACTCGACGCCGCCGCCGACCGCCTCGACCCGCACAGCGGGCGGGTGGTGCAGCTGGTGTGGTTCGACGCCACCAGCGGCGCCGGCCGACTGCTCATCGTCATCCACCATCTCGCCGTCGACGGGGTGTCCTGGCGCATCCTCGTCCCCGACCTGGCCGCCGCGTGGGCGGCCGCCGCGGCCGACGGCGCCACGAGTGGTGCGCTGCTGCCCCTCCACACCGGCACCAGCGTGCGCCGCTGGGCCCACGCCCTGCGCGACGCCGCCCCCACCCGCCGCACCGAACTCGACTTCTGGCGCGCCATGCTCGACGGACCGAACCCGCCGCTCGGGCACCGCCCCTTCGATCCGGTCCGCGACACCAACGCCACCGTCATCACCGTCGCCACCGAACTGCCCACCTCCGTCACCGAGGCGCTGCTCACCGCCGTGCCCAACGCCTTCCACGGCGCCGTCGACCACGGCCTGCTCACCGCACTCGCCCTCGCGGTGGCGGCGTGGCGCCGCGACCGCGGCCACCACCCGGCCCAGCTGCTGCTCAACCTCGAAGGGCACGGCCGCGACAGCAATGCCGCCGCCGGCGCCGACCTGTCCGGCACCGTCGGCTGGTTCACCACCATCCACCCGCTGCGCCTGGACCTGACCGGCATCGACCTCGACGACGCGCTCGCCGCCGGCCCGGCCGCCGGTCGCGCCGTCAAGACCGTCAAGGAACACCTCGCCGCCGTCCCCGACCACGGCACCGGCTTCGGGCTGCTGCGCTATCTCGACCCCGACACCGCCACCGAACTCGCGAACGCACCGACGCCGCAGGTCAGCTTCAACTATCTCGGCCGCCCCACCGCCGGGGTCACCGACACCGACACCCCCTGGCTGCCCATCGACGGCTTCCCCCACGGCGGGGCACAGAGCCCGGACATGCCCGCCGCCGCGGTGCTCGACATCAACGCCGTCACCACCGACACCCCTACCGGGCCGGTACTCGAGGTGCACTGGTCGTACCCGGCCGGGCTGCTCGACGACACCGACGTCACCGCCCTCGCGCACCACTTCGCCACCGCCGCCACCGCACTGACCCGGCACACCCGCAGCCCGCACGCCGGTGGCCTGACCCCCTCGGATCTGCCGCTGGTGCGACTGCACCAGGACGTCATCGAACGCCTCGAGCAACGCTACGGGCCCCTGGACACGGTGTGGCCGACCGCGCCGCTGCAGACCGGGCTGCTCTTCCACGCCCTGCTCGCCGGGGACCGCCCCGACGCCTACATCGTGCAGCTCGTCCTCGACCTGCGCGGCGAGGTCGACACGAGCCGGATGCGCCGCTCCCTGCAACTGCTGCTCGACCGGCATCCGGCGCTGCGCGCGGCGTTCCCCGCCGCCGGCGACGGACACGTCCAGGTCATCCCCACCCACGTGGAGGTGCCGTTCACCGTCGCCGACACCAGCGACGACCCCGACCCGGACGACGCCGCCGCGCAACTGCTCGCCCTCGATCGACGCACCCGCTTCGACACCGAGACCACGCCGCTGCTGCGCGCGACCGTCGTGCACACCGGCCCGGGCCGGCACCTGCTGGCGTTGACGAACCACCACCTGCTGCTCGACGGCTGGTCCACCCCGGTGCTGATCCGGGAACTGCTGATGCTCTACGCCACCGACGCGGACCAGCGGGCACTGCCCCCGGCGCCGCACTACGGCAGCTACCTCACCTGGCTCGCCGACCGCGACCCGGAAGCCTCCCTCGACGCCTACCGCCGCGCCCTCGCGGGGGTGGACGAACCGACCCTGCTCGCCCCGCAGCACCGCCCCGGCACCACCGCCGGGATCTCCGAGGACCTCGACCTCGACCTGGACACCGCCCTGTCGGTGCGGCTGCACGACACCGCCACCGCCCGCGGCGTCACCGTCAACACCCTCGTGCAGACCGCCTGGGGTGTGGTGCTCGGCGCCCTCACCGGCCGCACCGACGTGGTGTTCGGGGCGACCGTCTCCGGGCGGCCACCGCAGATCCCCGGCATCGAGGCGATGGTCGGGTTGTTCATCAACACCGTCCCGGTGCGCATCACCGTGCGGCCCGACGACACCGTCGGTGCGCTCGTCGACCGGGTGCAGGCCGAACAGGTCGCCCTGCTCGATCACCACCATCTCGACCTGGGCACCCTCGACCGGCACCTCGGGGCCGCCGTGCGATTCGACACCCTCACCGTCTTCGAGTCGTACCCGGTCGAACGCGCCGGTCTCGACCGCGACACCGACCTCGGCGGCATGCGGGTCGCCGACATCACCGGCCGCGACGCCGCGCACTACCCGCTGTCGGTGGTCGTGCACACCGACACCGCGGTGCACCTGCGCATGAAATACCTGCCGGAGGTCTTCGACCGCGACGCCGTCGCCGCGATCGCCGCGCGCATCACCGCTGTGCTCGACGCACTCACCGGCGACCCGGCCGCCCCGATCACCGCGCTGCCGGCACTCACCGCCACCGAGCAGGACGCGCTGCTGCCGGTGCACGGCCCGGCCGGGGGCAGCGACGCCGCCCTGCCGCAACTGCTCGCCGCGACCGCCGCCGCACACCCGGACCGGCCGGCCCTGCGCGAGGGGGAGCGGGTGCTCACCTACCGCGAACTCGACGAACGCTCCACCCGGCTGGCGCGGGTGCTGCTGCGCCGCGGCGCCGGACCGGAGACCTTCGTCGCCCTCGGCATCGCCCGCTCCGTCGAGTCGGTGACCGCGATGTGGGCGATCACCAAGACCGGGGCGGCGTTCGTGCCCGTCGACCCGCGCTATCCGGCCGAACGCGTCGCATTCATGCTCGACGACTGCGGCGCCACCGTCGGTGTGACCACCACCGCACACCGCGACCGGCTCCCGGACACGGTGCCGTGGCTGCTGCTCGACGACCTCGACCGCGACGCCGCGGGCGGGGACACCACCACGATCGACGACACCGACCGCCCCGTCGCGCTGCGGCTCGATCATCCCGCCTACCTGATCTACACCTCCGGCTCGACCGGCCGCCCCAAGGGTGTGATCACCACCCACCGCAGCCTGGACAACTTCGCCCGCGACCAGCGCAGCCGCTTCGGTGCCGGACCCGGCGCGCGGGTCATGCACGTCTCGTCGCCGAGCTTCGACGCGTCGATCTTCGAATACCTCCTGGCGTTCGGGTCCGGCGCCGAACTGGTGATCGTGCCCCCGCACATCGTCGGCGGCGCCGAACTCGGCGCGCTGCTGCGCGAGCAGCGGGTCACCCACGGGTTCATCACCCCCGCCGCGCTCGCCTCCCTCGACCCGGCGGATCCGACCGACCTCACCGATCTCGCGGTCGGTGGGGAGGCGTGGCCGGCGGACCTGCAGGCCACCTGGGCGCCCGGGCGGCGTCTCGTCGACGCCTACGGGCCCACCGAGACCACCATCATGGCCGCGATCAGCGACCCCCTGGGCGTCGACGACCCACTGACCCTCGGCGGTCCGCTGCGCGGGGTGCACGCCGTCGTCCTCGACACCGCGCTGCGACCCGTGCCGTTCGGCGCCGTCGGTGAGCTGTACCTGGCCGGCTGGGGCCTGGCCCGCGGCTATCACGCCCGGCCCGCGCTGACCGCCGCCCGGTTCGTCGCCGACCCCTACGGCGCCCCCGGCGAACGCATGTACCGCACCGGGGACCTGGTGCGCTGGGTCGGTGACCTCGACCGGCGGGATCTGCGCATCGAATACGTCGGCCGCAGCGACTTCCAGATCAAGATCCGCGGCTTCCGCGTCGAACTCGGCGAGATCGACGCCGTGCTCGCCGCCCACCCGGCCGTCGGATTCGCCGCCACCGTCGCGCACCGCGCCCCGAGCGGAGAGACGGTCCTCGTCGCCCACCTGCACCCCGCACCCGGCGCCGACATCGACCACTCCGCAGTGAAATACCACGTCTCCGAGCATCTCCCGGCGCACATGGTGCCTACCGTCATCAGCGTGCTCGACGAGATCCCGCTGACCCCCGTCGGTAAACTCGACCGCGCCGCCCTGCCCGCACCGAACCTGACCGCCGGCACCGGCGACCGTCCGGCACCCACCGACCCGCTCGAGTCGCTCGTCGCCGACGAACTCGCCGACGTGCTCGGCCTCGACCGACTCGGCGTCGACGACAACTTCTTCGACCTCGGCGGTAACTCACTGCTCGCCACCCGCGCCGTCGCCCGCCTCGGCGACCGGCTCGGCCGACCCGTGCCGGTGCGCGCCCTGTTCGAAGCCCCCACCGTCGCCGCGCTCGCCGCACACCTCGACCACCGGCCCACCACCGAGGTCGAGGAACCCACCGCCGACACCACCTCCGGCCCGATCGCCGGACCGCGCCCCGAGCACATCCCGCTCTCCCCGGCGCAGCAACGACTGTGGTTCATCAACCAGTTCGATCCGACCTCCGCCGCCTACAACATCCCCCTGGCGATCCGGTTGTCCGGGCATCTGTCCCCGGCCGCGCTCGGCGCCGCCCTGCACGACGTGCTGGCCCGGCACGAGAGCCTGCGCACCATCTACCCGGCGTCGGCGGCCGGACCGCACCAGCGGATCCTCGCCGCCGCCGACGCCCCGCTGCCGCTGGACGTGGTGCCCGCCGGGGAGGACACCGTGCACACCGCCATCGCCGACTTCCTCGGCGCCGGATTCGACGTCACCGTCGACATCCCGGTGCGGGCACGGGTGTTCTCCTTCGGCCGCGACGACCATCTCGCCGTGCTGGTCGTACACCACATCGCCGCCGACGGCGGCTCCACCGGCCCGCTGGCCCGCGACCTGATGATCGCCTACGCCGCCCGCAGCCGCGGCGAGACCCCGGCGTTCGGACCGCTGCCGGTGCAGTACGCCGACTACACCCTGTGGCAACTCGACCGGCTCGGCGACCCGGACGACCCCGGCACCCTCGCCGCCGACCAGACCACCTACTGGCAGCAGCGCCTCGCGGGGCTGCCGGAGGTGCTGCCGCTGCCCACCGACCGGCCCCGGCCGCCGCAGCAGTCCTTCCGCGGCGACATCACCCGCTTCACCGTCGACGCCGATCTGCTCGCCCGGCTGCAGCAGCTCGCCGCCGTCCGGCACAGCACCGTGTTCATGACCGTGCACGCGGCGTTCGCGGTGCTGCTCGCCCGCCTGTCGGGCAGCGACGACATCGCCGTCGGCTCGCCGGTCGCCGGTCGCGGACACCGCGCCCTCGACGATCTGGTGGGCATGTTCGTCAACACCGTCGTGCTGCGCACCGCGGTGCCCGCGCAAGCGTCGTTCACCGAGCTGCTCACCGCCGTCACCGACAGCGACCTCGATGCCTTCGCGCACGCCGACCTGCCCTTCGACCGGGTCGTCGACGCGCTCGCCCCGACCCGCTCGACCGCACACTCACCGCTGTTCCAGGTCTCCATCGAATTCCACACCGCCGAACTGCCCGCGGTGGAACTGCCGCACCTGAGCGTGCAGGGCGTCGCCCTCGACCCGACGGTGTGCAACTTCGACCTCGAACTGCTCATCGGGGAGAACGCCGAAGGTGGCCTCGACGCCGCCTTCGTCTACGCCACCGACCTGTTCGACGCCGAGACGGTGCGTGGCTTCGCCGACCGGTTCACCCGGCTGCTGCACGCGATCGCCGCCGACCCGCACCGTCCCGTCGGCGATCTCGACCTGCTCACCGCCGCAGAACACACCGCGCTGGTGCCCGCCATCGGACCGCAGGCCGAACCGGCGGTGCTGTGGCCGCACCTGCTCGACACCGCCGTTGCCACCGCCCCGGACGCGGTCGCGGTCGTCGACGACGACCGGCAGGTCACCTACCGCGAACTCGACGCCCGCGCGCACCGGCTCGCGCGGCGCCTGCTCGACCGCGGCGCCGGACCCGAACAGGTGATCGCCCTGGCGATCCCGCGCTCGCTCGAATCGGTCACCGCGGTGTGGGCGACGGTGCGCAGCGGCGCGGCATTCGTGCCGGTCGACCCCACCTATCCGGCCGACCGCATCACCTTCATGCTCGACGACAGTGCCGCGCGCATCGGCATCACCGTCGCCGCGCACCGCGACGCGCTGCCCGACGAGGTGGACTGGCTCGTCCTCGACGACCTCGACCTCACCGCCGGGCCGCTCGCACCGATCGACGACGCGGACCGGCCGACGGTGCTGCGCCCGGATCAACCGGCCTACCTGATCTACACCTCCGGCTCCACCGGCCGCCCCAAGGGCGTGGCGGTCACCCACCGCGGCCTGGCCTCCCTCGCCCGGGAGGAACGCGACCGTCTGCAGGTCACCGCCGCAGCCCGGGTGTCGCATCTGGCGTCGCCGAGCTTCGACGCGTCGATCTTCGAGCAGATGATGGCGCTGTGCGCCGCGGCGACGCTGGTGATCGTGCCGCCGCACGTCTACGGCGGCGACGACCTCGCCGCGGTGCTGCGCGCACAGCGGGTCAGCCACGCCTTCATCACCCCCACCGCGCTGTCCTCGCTCGACCCGCACACCGTCCCCGAACTGCACACCCTGCTCGTCGCCGGCGAAGCACTCCCACCGGAGCTGGTGGCACGCTGGGCGCCGTCACGGCGGGTGATCGACGCCTACGGTCCCACCGAGGCGACGATCATGACCTCCCTCGGCGAGCCGCTCACCGTCGGCGAACCCGTCACCATCGGCACCCCCAGCCGCGGTTTCCACGCCCTGGTCCTCGACGGGCGGCTGCAACCCGTCCCAGCCGGGGTGGCCGGGGAACTATATGTCGCCGGGCCGGGTCTGGCCCGCGGCTACCACGACCGGCCCGCGCTGACCGCCGCCCGATTCGTGCCCGATCCCACCGGCACGGGGGAGCGGATGTACCGCACGGGGGATCTGGTGCGGTGGACCACCGATCATCGCCTCGACTACGTCGGCCGCACCGACTTCCAGGTCAAGATCCGCGGCTTCCGCGTCGAACTCGGCGAGATCGACGCCACGCTGACCGCGCACCCGCAGGTGGTCTTCGCCCACACCCTCGGCCACACCGCCCCGTCCGGGCAGACCGTGCCGGTGTCCTACCTCCGCCTCGCCCCCGATACCGACATCACCGCCGCCGAGGTGAAAACGTTCGTCGCGCAGCATCTTCCGCCGCACATGGTGCCGGCGGTGATCACCGTGCTCGACGACATCCCGCTCACCCCGGCCGGCAAACTCGACCGCGCCGCGCTGCCCGCCCCGGATTTCACCGCCCCGGTCGGGGACTACCGGGCGCCGCGCACCGACCTCGAAAAGCTCGTCACCGACCTGTTCGCCGAGCATCTCGGCCTCGACCGGGTCGGTGTCGACGACGACTTCTTCGACCTCGGCGGCACCTCGCTGCTGGCGACCCGGTTGCTACCGGCGCTCGGGGAACGACTCGGGCGGCGGGTGCCGATCGCGTCGATCTTCACCCATCCGACCCCGGCAGAACTCGCCGCACACCTGAGCAGCGGCGAGTCCGAGGAGAGCAACGGCATCGACGAGGCGTTCCGGGTGCTCGTGCCGCTGCGCCCCGGCACCGGCACCGCGCTGTTCTGCGTCCATCCCGCCGCGGGGCTGGCCTGGCCGTACAGCACCCTCGCGCACCGCCTCGACGACGACCGGCCGGTCTACGGTCTGCAGTTGCCGGCCCTGTCCGGTGGTCCGCGGCACGACACCATCACCGCGCTGGCCCGCCACTACGTGCGGGAGATCCGCCGGGTGCAGCCGCACGGCCCATATCACCTGCTGGGCTGGTCGCTCGGCGGGGTGGTCGCGCACGCCGTCGCCGTCGAACTGCGCCGCGACGGGGAGATCGTCGACACCCTCGCCCTGCTCGACAGCCACCTGATGGTCGGGGCGTCCCCGGCCGTCGGCACCCGCGACATGCTGCGCGATCTCGGGCTTCCCGTCGACGACGGTGAGCCGAGCTTCGAACACGCCGCCGCGGTGCTCGACGAGGCGTTCGGGGGCGGCACCGGCCTGACCGCCGCCCACCTCGAACGGCTGCACGCCGGGTCGACCGACACCGCCCGCGCCGCGCGGCGGCACGAACCGGACACCTTCGACGGGGACGCGTTGTTCTTCACCGCGGCCCGCTCGGAGACCCCGGTCCCGGCGGTGGCGGCCTGGCACAACGTGATCGCCGGCGAGATCCACCAGTACCGGCTCGACTGCGATCACCACGAGATGGTGAGTGCCCGGGCGGTGGAGACGATCGTCGCGGTGCTCTCGGCGCGGCTGACCGAGAGCGACGCCGCGCTGCGCCGGTGGGGACGAGTCGCGGTGCAGGTCGCCGGACGCAACGGGGACCGCCGGAACTGACCTCGACGCATCCGCCCACCGGGCCTGGATCTCTCAGCCGAGCCCGGTGAGCGCCGCCGGCGCCCATCCCGGCCAGCGCACCGCACCCACCGGCACCCCGCCGGCGAACCGCGCCACCACCACCGGGGTCCCGGACGCCGTGTCGTACACCGACGCCTGATCGGCGCGGCCGATCGCTTCGGTCACCAGCGGCCACAACCGCCGATAGCGCGCCCGGATCTTGTCCTCGGGCACCGCATGCCCACCGGAGGCCACCCGGTGCTGTACACGCAGCACCGACATCGCCTCGGGCACCAGCATCGCGTGCAGCACCACCGTGAACCCCACCTCGTGCGCGCGGTCGATCAACTCCAGCTTCGACGGATGCGAGAACACCGTCTCTGCAATGAACGACCGGCCCTGCCGCAGCAACCGGTCCCGCGCCGCCGCGGCGAGCTGCGCCGCCTCGTACGACATCTCCTCCGCCCGGTCGGGCCAGCGCTGCCGCGCGATCACATCCGCATTGACGAACACGCTGCGCGGCAGCAGGGGAGCGAGGGACAACTCGACGAACGTCGACTTGCCGGAACCGTTGGGACCGACGATCAGATCCAGACGCCTCATGCGTCGTCGAGCACCCGGCGACTACCGTCGGGACGCTGCTCGACCAGCCGGCCTTCGTCGTCGAGCACCACCGTGGTGACCCCACGCGCGGCGAGAACCTCGGCGTAGTCGGTGCGGGCCAGCCCGCCCGCCAGGCGCGCATCGATCTCCGCGTCGAACAGCCGTCCCTCGGCGGCGGTGAGCTCGCTCAGCTCCCGTGTCCCGGCCAGCGCCTCGTGCACCCGGTGCAGGGAGGCGGTCTCGTGGGCGGTCATCGCGCGGCCGATGCGGGCCCAGTATTCGAGTTGCTGGCGTCCAGTGCGGTTCTGGCGGCCGCCCTCGGCGATGGCGCTGTCGACGAGTTCGGCGTCGAAGCGGGTGACCTTGTCGGTGGATGACGTCATGACGGCCTCCTGATGTTGCAGTCTGCTACAAGCGTAGCTGTCTGCAACACGCCACGCACCCCCGAATCCTCCCGCCACCACCCGGTTCGTGACCTCCCGCTACGCACCGCCACCCGGATCGACACCCGATCGAACCCGAGCCGTCGCCGCGGAACCGGCCACGCGACCTACCGTGAGCGAGTACTCCCATCGCCAGGAGGTGCGTGATGACCACGGAGATACACGAACCCGACCAAGCACGACTCGAGCAGACCCTCGGACAACTCGTCGTCGACATGGGTGCGGCCATGAACGGCGCACTGGTGCTCATCGGCGTCGAACTCGGACTGTGGCGCGCGCTCGACGAAGCCGGCCCGGTCAGCAGCGAACAACTCGCCGACCGCACCGGCATCCGCGAACGCTATCTGCGCGAATGGCTCTCCGCCGAGACCGCCAGCGGCTATCTCACCTACGACCCCGACGCCGGAACGTTCAGCCTGGCACCGGAACACGCCATGGCCCTCGCCCGCGAGGACAGCCCCGTCTACCTGGCCGGCGGCTTCCACCTGATCGGCTCCGTGTACAAGGACCGCAGCCGCATCGCCGAACGCATCCGCAACGGCGAAGGTTTCGGCTGGCACGAACACGATCCCGAACTGTTCGTCGGCACCGAACAGTTCTTCCGCCCCGGCTACCGCGCCAACCTCGTCGACGTGTGGCTGCCCGCCCTCGACGGGGTCGTCGACACACTGCGCGCCGGCGCCACCGTCGCGGACATCGGCTGCGGCCACGGTGTCTCCACGACCCTGCTCGCGCAGGCGTTCCCGCAGTCCACCATTCGCGGCTTCGACTACCACGACGCGTCCATCGCGCGGGCGACGGAACTGGCCGCGGAGGAGGGCGTCGACAACGCCACCTTCACCGTCGCCTCGGCGACCGACTTCCCCGGATCCGACTACGACCTGATCTGCTACTTCGACTGCCTGCACGACATGGGCGATCCCGTCGGCGCACTGCGGTACGCGCGCGGCGCGCTTGCCGACGACGGCGCGGTGATGCTCGTCGAACCGTTCGCCCGCGACAGCCTGCCCGAGAACCTCAACCCGGTCGGCCGGATGTACTACGCCGCATCGACGGTGCTGTGCACCCCGTCGTCCCTCGACCAGCCGGTCGCGCTCGGGCTCGGCGCGCAGGCCGGGGAGCGACGGCTCGCCGATGTCGCGGCCGAAGCCGGATTCGGCACCTTCCGCCGCGCCACCGAAACACCCTTCAACCTCGTCCTCGAAGCACGCCCCTGAAACAGTCTCCGGGACACCGGATCGGACTCATCGGCGACTACGGCGGCGCCGATAGGCGACGATCGGAGGATGGACCGCGTCACCCGACTCTCGCTCGCCCTGGACCGTCAGGACGGGCGGTGCCTGTGGTGTGGACGGGAGTTCGGGCGGCTGATCACCCCGACCACCGATCATCTGGTGCCGCGCCTGAAGGGCGGGCCGAGCATCACCGCCAACGAGGTCGCCGCGTGCCGACGCTGCAACGCCGACCGCGGACACATCGCGCCGGTCGAATGGCTCGACCGGTGCCGGCAGCGCGAGGGCTGGTCACCCGACGAAGAGCTGCTGTCACGGCTGCTCGAGGAGCTCGCCGACGAACTCGTCCGGGTCGGTGGTCATCGCCGTGCCCGGGATTATCTGTCCGCGCAGTTGCGGCGGTTGCGGCGAGCGTCATAATGCACGGGAGGCGAGATTAATACGTCACTGTGACGTTTCTGGGTTTATCGTCCGAGGCGGAGGAGGGGAGTCCGCACCCTCGACCCGGCGGGACGCGACCCGCAGACAGGTCAGGACGAGCACGGCGACCCCGACGGCCACCGCGGACGCGACAGGCGAGCAGATCCCGCTCGCCGCCAGGAGCGTCCACCGTCCACCCGAGTTCCTCGCACACCGCCGCAACGAAATACGCACCGGCGACCGCCACGAGGGAGACCGAGATGCCGGACGGACCGGTACCGGCGACCACGATAGATGCGACCAGCACCAGCGCAGCTGATACAAACAGTGCGACGATCAGCCACAGCGCGCGCGGCAGCGTGCACATGCGCCGCCGGGCCGACTCGCGCCCGCCGCCGGCGGCGAGGGCCGCAAGTGCCGGGCAGACGAACATCAACGCACTGACCGGCAGACGCGCACCGGTGATGTCGAATTCACCGTCGGTGAGTGCACCCCAGAGATAGAGCGGGACGGTGGTGATCGCGAAGACCACCCAGGAACGCAGGAGCCGTGGTTGCGTCACGGTCGACCTTCCCGGATCGCGTTGTCACTGCCGCGCCGATGATATCGACGCAGATAGGTGTCCACAGCGGGACCCGCTAGACCACGTGAAAACGTCACTGTGACGTTTTCACGACGGCTGGGCGGACAGGCAGGGGGCGAGGGTGGCGGGCCCGGAAGGTCGTATCGGGCGTCCGAGGCAGCGAACCGACACCAGGCGGCGGACCGGGCCGGGCACGGCGAATGCGCGGCAAGCTCGAGTGCCGGGAGCGCGTCGTGCGGCGCGGTTCGCACGTCGCACGAGGCGGAGGGAACAACGCGCGCCGGACGGCACGGCGCACGACGCGATGCAGTGTGTGCGACGACGGCGCGAATCTGCGGATCAGGGACGTCATTGGGCGGCATCGGGATTATCAGTGCCGAACCCCAGTTCACCGCCCATATCAAAATTGCCGATAATCTACATTATGTTAACTAGAGTGGAACCGGACCTCCTCCGGACAGGTGCGGCAGGGCGTCCGAGGCGTTCGGAGATCCCTGGTTCGCCCCGGATCGATGCGATGGGCCCCACCTGCCACTCGGCCTCTGGCTCGAGTCCGGCTCACCTCCGGACTGCGACCGGCCTGCCGGCGCCCGTACCGGATCGAGCCGCCGATCCGCTCGACGCGCGTTCGGCTGCTCATGCATCGGGTGCCATGCTGCAGCGACGCGCACACTGCACCGACCCACGGTTCACCGATGCGGCGTTGCGGCAGCACCGTGTGGTCGTCGCGTGCGCGTTGCGCGCCGCAGATCGCGCGGACGATGCGCATGTTGGTGGCGCGGGATCATCCCGTCCCCCGGGGTGCTGCGACCACCGATCGCCCCTTCTCGCCTCTTCCACATTTGATGGATAATCACCGTTATCCATGAATCACGTTGACTGCCAACGAATTTCACGCACACAGAGGTGAACGGTTCCATTGTGCCCCGCGCATGTCCCCTGCACAGCCGATCCGGTCCCGATCTCCTCGCGCCCCTCGAGGTCCGGTCCGATCTCCGCCCCGCATCTCGACGACACCACATACCCTCTGCCCCACTGCGTCCCCGGGGTCGGCACCATTTCGAGGTGCGTCTCCCCTGCCCATCGGTCTCGTCAGCCGTGCTGGCGCCGGTACGCGGCCACCGCTCCCGGATGCAGCGGGACACCGGCGGTGACGATCAGCGACTGCCGGTCGAGGAACTGACTGCCGGTGGCCTGAGCCGGCACGAGTTCGGAGGCATGGTCGACGAGCAGATCCACCAGTGCGGCGGCCGCCTCGTCCGACACCGATGCCCCGGCGAGCAGCAGGTTGCCCAAGCCGATGGTGGCGACGGCGTCCAGCTGCCCGTACGTGCCGGGCTGGATGAGCACCGGTTCGTAACGCGAACCGAATCGCGCCCGCAGCGGTTCGAGGAGCACGGACAGATCGATCAGCCGTAGCGACACACCCAGGTTCGCAAACGACGGGGTAGGAACACCACCCGCCCACAGCACCGCGTCGATCTCGCCGTCCACCAGCGCGCGACCGGCGTCGGCCATCGACAGGTGCACCCGGGTGACGGCTCCCGGCTCGGCGAGCCCGGCGACGGAGAGGATGCGTTCGCCGGTGAATTCGGCACCCGATCCGGGAGCGCCGAGGCTGATCCGTGCGCCCCGCAACTGGGCGATCTTCCGGATCGGTGAGTCCGCACGCACGGCCAACTGCATGTAGTTCTCGTAGACCCGCCCGATCGCCGTGAACCGCGCGCCCTCGTCGTGGGCACGCACCGCGACATCGGTGAGGGTCAACGCCAGCTCCGCATTCCCCGCCGTCAGCGCGGCGAGATTGGTGACCGACCCCGGGGTGCGTTCCGGCACTATCGCGATGGGCAGGCCCGCCCGGTCGGCGGCGGCCGCGGTGAGTTCGGCGAACTCCCAGAAGAACCCACCCTCCTCCCCTGCCGCCAGGATCAGTTCCTCACGCTCTCCGGTGTGCGTGCAGCCGGCGACGGCTCCGCCCACCGCCAGCAGCGCGACGGACCGCAGGAGATCGCGGCGGGTGATCATGATGCCTCCGCGCGGGAGTCGGCGGGCAGGGTCAGGGTGACGGCCAGTCCGTGCGGGTCGGCGGCGGCGAGGTCGAGGGTGCCGCCGCCGGTCTCGACGAGCGCGACCGCGATGGACAGCCCGAGGCCCGTGCCGGGCCCGTCGGCTCCGGACCCGCGGAAGAACCGGGAGGTGAGGGCACCGAGCTCATCGGGTGCGACTCCGGCGCCGTCGTCCTCGACGCGGATCCGGATGGTCCCGTCGTGGTGTCGGGTGGTGATGCGGACCCCGGTGGCCGCGCGGGCGTACTTGCTCGCGTTGCTGAGCAGCACATCGAGCACCTGGGCGAGATGGTCGGCGGAGAAACAGGCGTGCAGGCGCGGCCCGGTCGGTTCGTCCACGGTGACGGTCATGCCGGCCTCGGCGAGGGCCTCGGACCAGGCGTCGACGCGGTCGGCGACGACGGCGCCGACATCGCACCCGTCGTGTCCTTCGGTGCCCGCTGTGTCGGTGGGTGATTCGGCGGTGGCGAGGGCGAGCAGGCCGTCGAGGATACCGCCGAGCCGGTCGACTTCGACGGCCGTGCGCCGATAGGTCTCCACGCCGGTGGCGCCGACGTGCGGTTCGAGGGAGTCGAGCCGGATGTGCAGGGCGGCGAGCGGGTTCCGGAGTTGGTGCGCGGTGTCGGCGATGAGCTGTCTCTGGGCGCGGGTGGACGTGCGGACCGCCTCGGACATGGTGTCGAAGGCCTGCGTGAGTTCCCGGACCTCCGGGGGGCCGTGATGCCGGACCGAGGTGGTGGTGTCCCCGGTCCGGGAGCGTGGATGCAGCGCCGGGACGCTGTCGGTGAGCGCCGCGACCCGCGCGGTGAGCGCGGTGAGCGGGCGGACCGTCCACCGTGACAGCACGGTCGCGACGATGGTGACGAGTACGAGCGCCGCCGCTGCGCCGGTGACGATGAGCAGCCACGAGGTGCGGATGTCGCGGCGGGCGGCGTCGGTGGACACGTCTACGACGACGGCTCCTTCGACCTGGGCGCCGGTGCCCACCGGTACGGCGAGCAGGGCCCGGTGTGGGGACCACGGGGTCAGCGGACCGCCGATGCCCTGTTTCTGATTGCGTAGACCGGCGGTGATCGCCTCCGGCACACCGGGGTCGGTCGGGGTCAGGCCCGCGCTCGCGCGGGGTGCGCCGCGGGCGTCGACGATCAGCACGCCTTCGTCGTAGAGCCGGTGGTAGCGGGTGACCTCCTCGTCGAGCAGGGCGGTGCTGCCGGGGGCGCGCATCTGGACGGCGAGGGTGGCGAAGTGGTGGGCGTCGGCTTCCCGGTTCGCGCCCAGGACGGCGGTGCGGCCGGCGCTGGTGGCGAGGGCGAGCGGTACGGCGAAGGCGACGACGGCGACGGTCGCGAAGACGAGCAGCACCGCCAGGACGCGTCGCTGCATGTCAGCCGCCCCACCGGTAGCCGTAGCCGCGGATGGTGGAGATGAGTCCGGGGCGGGCGAGTTTGGCGCGCAGCCCGGTCATGTGCACGTCGAGCGACCGGGAGATCGCCACATAGGCGTCGCCCCACACGGCGTCCATGAGTTGTTGGCGGCTGACCGCGGCGCCGGGTCGGGCGACGAGGACGGCGAGCAGGTCGAATTCCTTCGGGGTGAGGGTGACCGGTTCGCCGCCCACCTCGACTTCGCGGGCATCGAGGTCGACGACGACGTCGCCGGCGCGGACGATGCGGGAGGTCTCGGACAGTGCGCGGCGCCGTTGGGTGACGACGTCCACACGGGCGAGCAGTTCGGCCAGGCGGGCCGGTTTGACGAGGTAGTCGTCGGCGCCGCCGCGCAGGCCGCGTACCACCGAGCGTTCGTCGCCGCGCGCGGTGAGGATCACGACGGGGACGTCGTTGACGGCCCGCAGTTGCCGGAGCACCTGCAGGCCGTCGGCGTCGGGCAGGCCGAGGTCGAGGATGACGACGTCGAGGTCGCGGTGGCCGAGGAGCAGGTCGGCGCCGCGCCGCATGCGGATCGGCCGGTGGCCGTGGGAGATGAGGGCTTCGACGAGGGCGTCGCCGACTCCGTCGTCGTCCTCGACCACCGCGATCTGCACGTGGTTCCCTTTCGATCAGTGCCGCGAGGTGGCCAGGTCGGCGTGCTCGTCGGGGGTGTCCGTCCGGGTGCTCGTGCGGTCGGAGCTCGTGCGGTCCAGGGGTGAGCCGTCGGAGGTCTCCCGCATGAAGAAGTACACGACGAGCGAGACGGCGATGCAGCCGGTCACGTAGTAGAAGAATAGCGATTCGTGGCCGGCGCGCTTGAGCGCGAGTGCGACGGTTTCGACGGTGCCGCCGAAGATCGCCAGGGTCAGCGCGTAGGGCAGGCCGACGCCGAGCGCGCGGACCTTGGTGGGGAACAGTTCGGTCTTCACGATGGCGTTGACCGAGGTGTAGCCGGTGACGACGGTCAGGCCGAGCATCATCAACCCGAACGCGATCAGCGGGTTCGTGGTGCTGCCGAGGATCGTCATCAGCGGGACGGTGAGCACGGTGCCGCCGACCCCGAAGAAGATGAGCAGTTTGCGGCGGCCGATGCGGTCCGACAGGGCCCCGCCGATGGGTTGCAGGACGATGAACACCAGCAGGGCGGCGAAGTTGATCCAGGCGACGGTGTCCTTGGAGATGCCTGAGGTGTTGATCATGTATTTCTGCATGTAGGTGGTGTAGGTGTAGAACGCCACGCAACCGCCGAGGGTCAGCGCGCACACCAGTAGGCATTCGCGGGGGTACTGCAGCAGCATCCGGATGCCGCCCTGCTCGGGCGTGCCCTCCGGCCGGTCGGTGGCGCTCTTGGCCGCGACTTCCTCGGTGAACGCTTCGGATTCGTCCATGGTGCGGCGCAGCCACATCACGGCGACGGCGGCGACGGCGCCGATGACGAACGGGATGCGCCAGCCCCACGCCTGCATGGCCTCGGCGGAGAGGGTGAGCTGCAGGACGATCTGGACGCCGAGGGCGATGAGCTGTCCGGCGACGAGGGTGACGTACTGGAAGCTCGAGTAGAAGCCGCGGCGTCCGGGTGAGGCGACCTCGGCGAGATAGGTGGCGCTGGTGGCGTATTCACCACCGACGGACAGTCCCTGCATCATGCGGGCGAGGACGAGAAGAAGGGGTGCGGCGAGTCCGATGGTCGCGTAGGCCGGGGTGACGGCGATGATGAGGGAACCGACGGCCATGACGGTGACCGACAGGGTCAGCGCCGAGCGCCGTCCGCGCCGGTCGGCGTAGCGGCCCATGATCCAGCCGCCGATCGGTCGCATGAGGAATCCCACGGCGAAGATCGCTGCGGTGGACAGCAGTTGGGCGGTGGGGTCGCCTTCGGGGAAGAATTCCTTCGCGAAGTAGACGCTGAACGCGGCGTAGACATACCAGTCGTACCACTCGATCAGGTTGCCGACCGAGCCTTTCAACACGTTGCCGATGACTCGGCGTTCGCCCGTCGAGGTGGTGCTCACCCGGGACTCCTTTCGCTGCGTGGATCTGTGCGCTCCCCACAGTGGTTCGGGTCACAGTGGTTGTGGAAGGGGCTGTGGCGGTTCCTAACACTCCCTTAGGAATGTGGTCGGGACGGGCGGCAGCGGAGGGGCGCGCGGGGTGCCGATCCCCCGTTGTGCCGGTCGGAGGTTCTACGGTGGTCGACGTGACGATCCCCGCATCGAGTTATCTGTTCCAGGCCCGGACGTTCGTGAGCGGTTCGCGTAAGTGGCGGTTCGAGGCGGCGTTGGCGACGGCGCGGGTCTGCGAGCGGTTCGAGCGGCCGTACCCGAAGTCGGTGCGGACGTGGGCGCACACCGCGTATGACATGTTGCGGATGGATGCGCCGGAGGTCGCTGCCGAGTTCGGGCCGCCGTCGTTCTGACCCCGGGCGCTCACGCGACCCGGGTGCCCGGTGTCTTCGGTGGCCGGTACTGTGCAGCACAACTCGATCACGATGTCTGCGGGGCGAGGAGGGGACCGATGAACCCTGCGATATGGCTGACACCCGGGCAGTTGGCGGACCGTTCCGGGGTGGCGGTCTCGGCGCTGCACTACTACGAGTCGCGTGGTCTGATCACCAGTCGCCGCACCTCGGGCAATCAACGGCGTTATCGTCGCGACACGCTGCGCAAGGTCGCGTTCATCAAGGTCGCGCAGGGTGTGGGGGTGTCCCTGGACGAGATCAAGGAGGCGTTCGATTCGTTGCCGGACAGTCGTGTGCCGACGACGGAGGACTGGGCGCGACTGTCGCGGGCGTGGCACGACCGGCTGACCCGCCGCATCGAGGATCTCACCGCGTTGCGCGACAGTTTCACCGATTGCATCGGCTGCGGTTGTCTGAGTTTGGCGTCGTGTCCGCTCGCGAATCCCGGTGACGTGCTCGGGCAGCAGGGTCCGGGTCCGCGTCGGCTACCGGTGCACGACGACGATCCGCCGGTGGAGGCGGCGCCGCGCGCGGAATCGTCCGGCTGAGGTCATGCGGTCAGGTGCGCGCCGCTTCGATCTGCTGCACGAACCTGGCGGTGGCGTCGGCGACGTCGCGGGGATGGGAACGCGGCGACCAGTGCCCGGCGTCGAGTGGGTGGATGCGCAGGTCGGTGACCCAGCGGGAGGTGTCCTCGTAGCCGACGGGGCGTACCGCGCGGTCGCGCAGGTTCTGGATCAGCTGGACCGGGACGTCGGTGTGCCGCTCGCGGGGTCGGGCGAGCCGCGTGCGGATGTTCGCCCGGTACAGGGACAGTCCGTGCACCATGTCGTCGGCGAGGGTCGGGGCGACGGGGGCGATCGCGGCGGGGTCGGTGCGGTCGAAGAACCCGACGAAGGCCGGCCAGTGGCGGGCGAGCGGGCCGCGCAGCACCGGATTCGGCAGACCGGGGATCTGGAAGGCGAGGGTGTAGGCGGAGGCGAGAGCCTGTTCGGCGGGGCCGAGTGGGCGTTTGCGCCGGAGACGGCGGCGCATCCACAGGCCGAGATGGTCGAGGTTGGGGCCGGAGATCGAGGTGTAGGAGGCGATGCGCTCGCCGGCGTCGGATTCGCACACCGCTTCCCAGCACAGCACCGCGCCCCAGTCGTGGCCGAGCAGATGGACCGGTTCGTTCGGGGCGAGGGCGTCGATGACGGCGTGCAGGTCGGCGGCGAGGTGCTCGAGCCGGTAGTGCGCCACCGCGCGGGGCACGGTGGAGGCGCCGGCGCCGCGGTTGTCGTAGCGCAGGATGCGGAAGTCGTCGGCGAGCAGGGGTGCGACGCGGTCCCACAGGGCGTGGGTGTCGGGCCAGCCGTGGACGAGGACGAGCGTCGGGCCGTGCGGGTTGCCTTCTTCGACGACGTGGAGTCGGATAGGCCCGTTGGGGACGGTGTGGGTGGTCATGGTTGTCCTGTGGTCATGGTTGTCCGGGCGTCTCGGGGGCCGGGGGGTGGTCGCCGGTGGGTCGGGTGAACAGCGTGCGGCGGCGCAGGCTGCTGGCGATGGCGAAGAGGGATTCGGAGACGGAGGTGGGCCGGCCGTGGCGGCGCTGGACGAGATGTCCGAGGGCGGACAGCAGTCCGGCGCCGAGGGGGACGGCGAGGACGAACAGGATCCGATGTCGCAGTGGGCTGCCGCGCAGCATCGACATGGGAGGCCTCCTTCGATACCGGCCACTGTATTTGTGACCAACGGTAACACTATTTCCGGTGATGGGAACCACTCCTGATGTTTCGCGACGGTCCCGCGCGTGCATCCCTCCCGAAGGCGACAAGGGACGGGACAGCGCATGAGAGTTCTCGTGATCGGTGCCTCCGGCTACGTCGGCAGCCGGGTCGTCCCCGCCTTCCTCGCTATCGGCTGCACCGTGCGCGCCGCCGCTCGGAACCCGACGGCCTTGCGACGCTTCTGGTGGCACGACCAGGTCGAGACCGCGCAGGTGGACGTCACCGCCGCGCACACTCTCCCACCGGCGCTCGACGATGTCGACGTCGTGGTCTATCTCGTGCACGGGATGCGCTCGGCGCACTTCCGGGACCTCGACCTGGCAGCGGCCCGCACCGTCCGGCACGCGGTCGATGCCTCTCCGGTGACGCGTGTCGTCTACGTCTCCGGGTTCGTCCCCGAGTGTGCGCCGGACGCGCTGTCCGAGCATCTGCTCTCGCGCTGGGAGGTCGAGCAGGAACTGTCCCGCTCCCGCCGCACGGTGATCACGCTGCGAGCCGGGATGGTGCTCGGCTCCGGGTCGACGAGCTTCGAGGTGCTCGGCCAACTCGCGGGGCGCCTACCCGTCACCGTGGTACCCGACTGGATGGACTCGCGGGTCGAGCCGATCGCGGTCGTCGACCTGGTCGCCGCAGTGCTCGGGGCGGCCGTCGCGGACACTCCCACGGACTCGTTCGATGTGGGCTGCGGACAGTCGCTGCATTATCCCGAGTTGCTCCGCCTCTACGGGCAGGTCACCGGCATGCCGCGCGCCCAGGTCACCGTCGCCGGATTGCCGGGCGCGGTGATCGGCCGGTTCGGCTCGTGGTTGACGGAGGTGCCGTCGGGAACCGTGGCGGCGTTGATGGAGAGCCTGCGGCACGACATGACGGCCCGCGATCGTCGGTGGATCGGCCGCCTGGCCCCGGCTGCTCATCGGCCGTTGGGGATCGTGCAGGCGCTGCAGCGCGCAGTGCTGCCCGCCGATGTGAGTGTGCCGTGCGCGCAGCGGGACCCGATGGGTGCGCTGCCCGGGGATCCGGAGTGGGCGGTCGCCGCGGCGGAGGCGCGCCGATACTCCGCCGTGGGGATCCCCCCGCGCCGCCGTCCGTCGGTGTAGCTTCACGACATGCCCCGTCCGGATCCGGCGTCACCGAACGATTCCCGCAGGCGGCACGAGGACCGCGAACCGCACACCGCCGGGTTGGCGAGCAGACTCAACTGGTTGCGGGCGGGTGTTCTCGGCGCGAACGACGGCATCGTCTCGACCGCGGGACTGGTCGTCGGTGTGGCGGCCGCGACGACGAACGAGGCGGCGATCCTCACCGCCGGTGTGGCCGGGCTGGCCGCGGGGGCGGTGTCGATGGCGCTGGGCGAGTACGTGTCGGTGAGTACGCAACGCGACACCGAGCGCGCGGCGCTGTACACGGAAGGTCGTGAGCTCGCCGCCATGCCGGAGGCCGAACTCGACGAACTGGCCGCGCTGCTCGAGGGCAAGGGATTGTCGGCGGTCACGGCGCGTGCCGCGGCGGAGGAGTTGACGGCGCGGGATCCGCTTGCCGCACATGCCGAGGTGGAGTTGGGGATCGATCCGACCGAACTGGCGAATCCGTGGTCGGCGGCGTTGTCGTCGGCCGTGTCGTTCACCCTGGGGGCGCTGGTGCCGCTGCTGATGGTGGTGTCGGTGCCCGACACGGTGCGGATCCCGGTGACGTTCGTGGCGGTGTTGTGTGCGCTGGCGGCGACGGGATCGATCAGTGCGTGGCTCGGCCGGGCCCGGCGGGGCCGGGCGGTGATGCGGGTGGTGTTCGGCGGTGCGCTCGCGATGGTCGTGACCTATGGGGTGGGTCAGTTGTTCGACACCGTCCTGTAGCGGGCGGTGCCGTAATCCGTGCGGTTGCGCAACAGTTGCGGGATCGCATGCATCGTCGGAGGATAACGCCATGAACTCCCCTGCCCGGTCCCCGTCCGATGGTCGCTCGAACAAGAAGTTCGATCGGCAGGTCGATGCGGTGATGTCGGCGTCGCGTGCCCTGGTGGGAATCGCGGCGGCCTCGGTGGCCGAGGTCGAGGACCGGGTCAGTATCCCGCATCTGCGCATTCTCGTGCTTGTGGGCACGCGGGGTCCTCTCACCCTCGCCGGGGTGGCGGACGAGCTGGGGGTCGATCCGTCCGGTGCCAGCCGGGCGGTCGACAAGCTGATGAAAGCAGGTCTGCTCGATCGGCGGGACTCTCCGGAGGATCGCCGGAAACTGGCGTTGACGTTGACACCGGACGGTGCGGCGGTGGTCCACACCGTCATGGACCACCGCCGCGACGCGATCGCTGCGGTCCTGAGCCGGTTGAGCGCCGGGCAGCGCGACGAACTCGCCGCCGCCTTCGATGTCTTCGCCGAGGCCGCCGGGGAACCGGCCACCGAGGATGCGCTCACGTTGTTGTGGCCGATCCACCCGTGACCGGGTGCCGTGACCGGGGAGATCATGCGGCGCGGGTCCGTGCCGCGAGGGCCATCCCGGTGGCGGTGAGTACGCCGGTCACCGACGCCGCGAGCAGTCCGTGACGGCGGGACAGCCAGGCCTGCGCACTCGAGGTCCGGGCGCGGTCGTCGAATTCTCCGTGGGCGCCGAAGTCCGTTCCGTCCGGCCCGTCCGCGGGCTGCCAGAGATTGGCGGGCTGGTCGGGGTCTCGAGGTCGGTCGGTCTGCTGGGATCGGTATCCGGTGCGGGCGAGATAGCGATCGAGCAGGCCGGGGGCGAGTGCGTTGGCAGCGAGGGTCGCGGCGGTGCTCGCCCCGACCCAGTATTCGCGGCGGCGCGGATGGTCGGCGGCGTGCAGCACCGCGCGGGCGGCCACCTCGGGCTGGTAGATCGGGGGTACGGGTCGGGCGTGGCGCGGCAGCCGGGAGAGCACCCAGGAGAACTGGGGAGTGTTCACGGCGGGCATCTGCACCATGGTGACGTGGATGTTGCTGTGCCGGTGCAGCAGTTCGCAGCGGAGCGCTTCGTGGAAACCCTGGATGGCGTGCTTGGCGCCGCAGTAGGCGCTCTGCAACGGAATGCCGCGGTAGGCCAGAGCCGAACCGACGTGCACGATCGTGCCGCGATCGTGCGGTGTCATCCGTTTCAGTGCGGACATCGTGCCGTAGACGAAGCCGAGATAGTCGACTTCGGTGACCCGGCGATATTCGTCCGGGGTGATCTCGGTGAACGGGGCGAAGACCGACGTGAACGCCACGTTGATCCACACGTCGATGCGGCCGAAACGCTCCACCGTCGCGGCGGCGGCCGCGTCGACGGCATCGGGGTCGGCGACATCGGTGGGCAGGATCAGCGCCTGTCCCCCGGCCGCCTCGATCTCGCGGGCGGCGGCGGCGAGCCCGGTCTCGCCGCGGGCGAGCAGCGCGATCCGGGCGTGGCGCCGTCCGTAGGCGCGGGCCACGGCCCGTCCGATGCCGGCGCTGGCGCCGGTGACGACCACGACCTGGTCGGTGCGTAAGGATGTCATGGGACCGGATTCCTTTCGGTGTGAGAGACGCTCATCCCTCGGAGTTCCAGGGGTGGGCGAGACGCCGGGCCGCTTCGAGCAGCAGAGCGTGCACGAAGGCCTGCGGGAGATTGCCGCGCAGTTGCCGTTCGACGACGTCGAATTCCTCGGTGAACAGCGCCGGGGTGCCGCATGCGGCGCGGTTGCGCTCGAACCACCGCACGGCCTCGACGGTGTTGCCCTGCTGATGGTCGGCGAGGGCCATGAAGAACCCGCACAGCAGGAATGCGCCTTCGGCGTCGGCGAGGGGACGGTCGTCGTGGCGGAATCGGTAGATGTAGCCGTCGCTGCCGAGTTCGGTGCGGACGGCATCGAGGGTGCGGCGACTCAGTGGGTCGGTGGCGGGTAGCGCACCCCGGATGGCGGATAGCAGCAGGGCTGCGTCGATCCGGTCGTCGTCGGGTGCACGTTGCCATCGCCCGGACGGATGGGTGCTGTCGGCGAGGACGGCTCGGGTCAAGGTGTCGGCGAGGTCGTTCCATCGGTCCCGTTGTGCGCGGGGGGCGATGGTGGCGACGGCCCGCAGACCCGCGATACACGTCAGTTTCGAGTGCGTCCAGTGGCGGTTGTCGAGCTCCCAGATACCGGCGTCGGGGTCGCGCCAGCGCAACTCCACGGCAGCGGCGGCGGTCTCGACGGCCCGCCAGTCCCGGCTGTCGAGTCGGTCGTCTCGGGCGGCGGCGGCAAACAGCAGCAGTGCTTCGCCGAAGGTGTCGAGCTGGAACTGGTGGTTGACCCAGTTGCCGACGACCACGGAGCCGCCGGGATAACCCGGCAGCGGTGGGGCGCTCTGGGACGGCACGTCCCCTCCGCCGACGGTGTACGCCGGTTTCAGGTCGGGTCCGTCGGCGAGAAGACGGTCCCCGACGAAGCGCACCGCGGCGTCGAGGAGGGGATGCGGGCCGTAGGCGGCGGCGGCGTGTCCGGCATAGCACTGGTCGCGGATCCAGCAGTAGCGGTAGTCGTAGTTGCGTCCCTGCGCCGCACGTTCGGGCAACGAGGTGGTCGCGGCGGCCACCATGCCGCCGCTGCGGCTGGTCAATCCGGTCAGCACGGCCGTGGCGTGTCGTGCATCCCGGTCGGCGAGCGTGCCGTCGATCGGTCGTACCGCGCTCGCCCACGCCTGTTCCGTCCGGTGCCAGAGCTCGTCGGCCGGGACCGGATCGCTGTGGAACGGCCGGTCGGAGATCTCGAGGATCAGGTCGTGGCTGCGTCCGGGCGGCAGGTGCAGGTGCATTTCGAGGCCGGTCTCGGTCGGACATGCCTCCTCGGCGCCGCTCCACCGCAGGTACGTCCGTCCGGCGGTCAGTTCCCAGCGGCCGTCGCGGAGGGTGGGGTGCGTGGTGTGGTGGTTGCAGCCGGCGCCGGTGCGCAGCATGACCCGCAGCCAGGTGTCGTCCTCGGGGGTGAGGATGCGACGCAGGATCACCGCGGTGTGCGGGTCGGCGGGCATGGCGAGCGCTTCCCGGCATTCGACGATGCCGGTGGCGACCCAGCGGCTGCGCCAGATCAGGGTTCCGTCCTCGTAGTAGCCACCCCAGACGAAACGGGTGGTGTCGGGAGCGACGGCGTACGTCCCGCCCCCACCGAGCAGGGTGGAGAAGACGGGGTCGGAATGCCAGGAGGGGGCGCACATCCAGGCGAAGTCGCCGCGGGGGCCGACGAGGGCGCCGCGTTCGCCGTCGGCGACGAGCGCGTATTCGCGCAGGACGTGCGGCGCGACGTCTGCGCCGGACCAAGGTGTTTGCATCGTGGCCTCGGCTTCCGCTTCGTATCGGCACGAACGAGTGGATCGGTGGGTGTGGTCCCACCCACCACCATCTTGCACCCGACAATCATTGCGTAAATGCAATAGTTGCGTTCGGTTGCCAGTTCTGCCGGGAAGGACGACCATGGTGCGTACCGAGCGAACCGTCCGATCCGGCACCCACGGAGCCGAGATGCACCCTGTTGCACCTCCCTTCTCGCCCTTCCGAACGGCATACGAACAACCGGGGCGCCCACGGTAAGGAGACACCGATGGCCGAGAAGAACGTCGCAGACCATCTGCTCGAGCGGCTGCGCGACTGGAACGTCGAACACGTCTTTGCCTATGCCGGTGACGGCATCAACGGCATCCTCGCGGCCTGGGGCCGAGCGGAGAACCACCCGCAGTTCGTGCAGTCCCGCCACGAGGAGATGAGTGCCTTCGAAGCGGTCGGCTACGCCAAGTTCACCGACCGGCTCGGGGTGTGCATGGCCACCTCCGGCCCCGGCGCGATCCATCTGCTCAACGGCCTCTACGACGCCAAACTCGACCACGTTCCGGTCGTCGCCATCGTCGGGCAGACCAACCGCAGCGCCATGGGCGGGTCCTACCAACAGGAAGTGGACCTGCTGAGCCTGTACAAGGACGTCGCGAGCGACTACGTGCAGATGGTCACCGTCCCCGAACAGCTGCCCAACGTGCTCGATCGGGCGATCCGCACCGCGCTGACCCGACGGGCCCCCACCGCGCTGATCATCCCCGCCGACGTGCAGGAACTGCCCTACTCGCCGCCGACTCACGACTTCAAGATGGTGCCGTCGAGCCTGGGTTTCGAGCGCCCGCACCTGGCCCCGGACGACGGGGCGATCGCGCGGGCCGCGGAGATCCTCAACGCCGGGCAGAAGGTCGCGTTGCTGGTCGGCAACGGGGCGCGGGCAGCGTCGGCCGAGATCGAACAGGTCGCCGAGTTGCTCGGCGCCGGCGCCGCCAAGGCCCTGCTGGGCAAGGACGTGCTGTCGGACGAATTGCCCTGGGTCACCGGAGCGATCGGCCTGCTCGGCACAAGGCCGAGCTACGAGATGATGCGCGACTGCGACACCCTGCTCACCATCGGCTCGAGCTTCCCCTACACCCAGTTCCTGCCCGACTACGGTCAGGCCCGCGGGGTGCAGATCGACCTCGACGCGCGCCTGATCGGCATGCGGTATCCCAACGAGGTGAACCTCGTCGCCGACGCGAAGACCGCGCTGCTCGCGCTGCTGCCGCATCTCGAATACAAGCAGGACCGCAGCTGGCGCGAGAAGATCGAATCCGACGTCGCCCGGTGGTGGGAGACGATGGACATGCAGGCCGCCGTGCCCGCCGATCCGGTCAATCCCCTGCGGTTGTTCGCCGCACTGTCCCCCCGGTTGCCCGACGATGTCATCGTCACCGCCGATTCCGGATCGTCGGCCAACTGGTACGCCCGCCAGCTGCGCTTCCGCGGTCGCATGCGCGGGTCGCTGTCGGGCACCCTGGCCACGATGGGACCGGGTGTGCCGTACGCGATCGGCGCGAAGTTCGCCCACCCGGAGCGGCCGGTGATCGCGTTCGCCGGCGACGGGGCGATGCAGATGAACGGGCTGGCCGAGCTGATCACCGTCCACCGTTACTGGCAGAGCTGGCGCGACCCGAGGTTGATCGTGGCGGTGCTGCACAACAACGACCTCAACCAGGTGACCTGGGAGATGCGCGCCATGGCCGGGTCCCCGAAATTCGCCGAGTCCCAGACACTTCCGGACATCGACTATGCCGCCTTCGCCGCCTCCCTCGGGTTGCAGGCCGTCACGGTGACCGACCCGGACGATCTCGACTCCGCCTGGGACGCGGCGCTGACCGCCGATCGTCCCACCCTGCTCGACGTGCACACCGACCCGAACATGCCCCCGATCCCACCGCACGCCACCTGGGAGCAGTTCAAGGCGGCCACGGCGGCGGTACTCGGTGGCGACGAGGACCGGTGGGACTTCGTCAAGGAAGGCCTGCGCACCAAGGCCCAGGAATTCCTGCCCCACCCGAATCGCTGACGGCGTCGACGTGAGCGTCATCGACGTCACCGCGGCGGCGTACACGATCCCCACCGACACCCCCGAGGCGGACGGGACCCTCGCGTGGGACAGCACCACCGTGGTCCTCGTGCACGCGCGCACCCCCGACGCCGTGGGGGTGGGATGGACGTACGCCCCGGCGGCCTGTGTCCCGGTCGTCACTGACCTGCTCGCCCCGATCGTCGTCGGGCGCTCGGTCCAGGACGTGCCGGGCGTGCACGAGGCGATGGTGCGGGCGCTGCGCAACGCCGGCCGTCCCGGCATCGCCGGCTGTGCTCTGTCGGCGGTCGATGTGGCGTTGTGGGATCTGAAGGCACGCCTGCTCTCTCTTCCGCTGCACCGGTTGCTCGGGGCGCTCCGCGACCGCGTCCCGGTCTACGGCAGCGGCGGTTTCACCACCTACGACGACGACCGGCTCGACGCGCAGCTGTGCCACTGGGTGCACGAGCAGGACATCCCCCGCGTGAAGATCAAGATCGCCGAGAGTTGGGGCACCGCAACGACCCGCGATCTGCACCGCATCCGCCGGGCACGTGAGGTGATCGGCGACGCGGCCGAACTGTTCGTCGACGCCAACGGCGGCTACACCGCCAAGCAGGCCGTCCGGATCATGGACGCCGCCGCCGACTGCGATGTGCACTGGCTCGAGGAACCGGTGTCCTCCGACGACCTCGACGGTCTGCGCCGGGTCCGCGAGGCGGTGCGTGCCGAGGTGACCGCCGGCGAATACGGCTACGACCTGCCGTACTTCCACCGCATGTGCGCCGCCGGGGCCGTCGACTGCCTGCAGGCGGACATCACCCGCTGCGGCGGCATCACCGAATGGCTGCGAGTGGCCGCCGTCGCCGCGGCGCACGGCCTGGACCTGTCCGCGCACTGCGCCCCGCACCTGCACGTGCACGCCGCCGCCACGATCGCGCACCTGCGGCACCTCGAATGGTTCCACGATCACGTGTGTATCGAGACGAGATTCTTCGACGGCGCCCTCGACCCGGCCGGCGGAAGCGTGCAGCCGCGCGACGACTCCCCCGGGCACGGCCTGACCCCCAAGCTCCCCGACCTCGACCGCTTCCGGGTGCGGTAACGGTCCCGGGCACCCCATGAGGAGGACGATCCAGTGACCACCCACCCCACCGACCGCACGGGTCGACGCTCGACGTTGCTGTTCGACGAGCTCGCCGCGACCCTGCGCGACCGCGTCGACGGTGAGGTCCGGTTCGATGCCGGCTCGCGCGCTGCGTATTCCACCGATGCCTCCAACTATCGGCAGGTCCCGATCGGAGTGGTCGTGCCCCGCACCCCGCAGGCCGCCGTCGACACTGTCGCCGTGTGCCGCGAGTTCGACATCCCGGTGCTTTCGCGTGGCGGCGGCACCAGTCTGGCCGGGCAGTGCTGCAACGCCGCGGTGGTGCTCGACTGGAGCAAGTACTGCACCCGGATCGGGGAGATCGACGAGCACGCCGGCATCGTCACCGTCGAGCCCGGCATCGCCCTCGACGTCCTCAACGATGCGCTCGAGCACACCGGGTGGATGTTCGGTCCCAAACCCTCCACCCATGTCAGCTGCACCATCGGCGGCATGATCGGCAACAATTCGTGCGGGTCCACGGCGCAGGCGTACGGCAAGACCGTCGATTCGGTCCTCGGCCTCGACGTGCTCACCTACGACGGCACCCGTATGTGGGTCCAAGCCACCAGCGACGACGACTACGAGCGCATCGTCCGGGGCGGTGACCGGCGCGCCGAGATCTACCGCGGCCTGCGCGCCCTGGCCGAGCGCTATGCCGACGATATCCGCGAGCGGTATCCCGACATCCCCCGCCGTGTCTCCGGTTACAACCTCGACTCGTTGTTGCCGGAGAAGAACTTCGATATCGCGCAGCTGCTCGTCGGCAGTGAGAGCACCCTGGTCACCGTGCTCGGGGCGCGCTTGCAGCTGGTGCGCCGCCCCGCGGCGTCGGCGCTGGTACTGCTCGGCTTCGACGACATCACCGCCGCCGCCGATGCCGTCCCGCTCGTCGTCTCCCACGGCCCCGCCGCCCTCGAAGGCATCGACCATCGGCTCGCCCAACTCGAACACAGCCGGCGCCTCGCCGAGAAAGCGCTGCAGCAACTGCCCGACGGCCGTGCCTGGTTGATGGTGCAGATGAACGGCGACGACCAGGCCGAGGCCGACGACACGGCGAAGACGCTGATCGACGACGTGTGCCGGCGCACCGGGGCGCACGCCGCCGTCTTCGACGACCCCACCCACAAGAAGCAGATCTGGGCGGCCCGCGAGGCCGGGCTCGGCGCCACCGCCTACCCACCGAACGAACCGGAAACCCACGAGGGATGGGAAGACGCGGCCGTGTCCCCGGACCGGCTCGGGGACTATCTGCGCGACTTCCGGGCACTGCTCGAGCGGTACGGTTACGGAACAGCGTCCCTGTACGGGCATTTCGGTCAAGGATGCGTGCACACCCGGATTCCGTTCGATCTGCGTACCGCGAAGGGCATCGCCGACTACCGGGCCTTCGCCGAAGACAGCGCACACCTCGTCGTCGACTACGGCGGGTCACTGTCCGGTGAGCACGGAGACGGGCAGTCCCGGGCCGAACTGCTACCGATCATGTTCGGCGAGCGGCTGATCACCGCCTTCGAGGAACTCAAAGCCCTGTTCGATCCCGACAATCGGATGAACCCGGGCAAGATCGTCCACCCGTTCCGGCTCGACGAGAACCTGAGACAGGGCACCGACTACCGGCCCGCCGAACCGAGCACCCACTTCGCCTATCCGGACGACGATCACCGCTTCGCGCACGCGGCTGCCCGCTGCGTCGGTGTCGGCAAGTGCCGCGGCCACGAATCGGGGGTGATGTGTCCGAGCTACCGCGCCACCGGCGAGGAGGAGCATTCCACTCGCGGTCGTGCCCGTCTGCTGTTCGAGATGCTGCAGGGTGATGTGATCACCGACGGCTGGCGTTCGACGGAGGTCAAGGACGCCCTCGATCTGTGTCTGGCGTGCAAGGGCTGCCGCAGCGACTGTCCGGTGGATGTGGATATGGCGACCTACAAGGCCGAATTCCTCTCCCACTTCTACGCCCACCGGCCCCGGCCGCGCGCGCACTACGCGATGGGCTGGATTCCCGTCTGGGCGCGCCTGGCGGCCCTGGCGCCCGGTGCGGTCAACACCGTCGCGCACGCTCCGGTGCTGGCGGATCTGGTCAAGGCGCTCGGCGGCGTCGAGCGGCGCCGGCCGCTGCCACGCTTTGCCGACCAGCGTTTCCGCCGCTGGTTCGCCACGCGGGAGGCGCCGGCCGGGGGCGGCGAGCGCGGCACGGTGCTGCTGTGGCCGGACACGTTCACCGACAACTTCGATCCGCAGATCGCCCGCGATGCCGTCACTGTCCTCGAACACGCCGGTTTTTCGGTGCGGCTGCCCGATCGCGGTGCGTGTTGCGGTTTGACCTGGATCTCCACCGGCCAACTGTCTACCGCGAAACGCGTTCTACGGCGCACCCTCGCGATCCTTGCCCCGCACCTGCGCGCGGGCACCCCGATCGTGGTGCTCGAACCGAGTTGCGCGGCGGTGTTCCGCGCGGATCTGCCGCAGCTGCTGTACGGCGACCAGGACGCGCAGCGTCTGGCCGACCAGACCGTGACCCTCGGTGAGCTGCTGCACGCGCGGGCTCCGGACTGGCATCCGCCGCAGCTGCACGCGTCGGCGTTGATGCAACCGCATTGTCACCAACATGCCGTGCTGAAATACTCCGCCGAACAGGCCGCCCTGGAGAACGTCGGTGTCGACGTCGACGTGCTCGACGCCGGATGTTGCGGTCTCGCAGGGAACTTCGGATTCGAGCGAGGACACTACGAGGTGTCCGTGGCGTGTGCCGAGGACAAGTTGCTGCCCGCGGTCCGCCGCGCGGAGCCGGGTACCTTGTTGGTGGCGGACGGATTCAGTTGCCGCACCCAGGTGCGTGATCTGCAACCGGGCAGTACGCCGCTGCACACCGCCCAGATTCTCGCCGCGGCGGTGCACGAGTCGGCGGTGCACGAGTCGGGGCGTCGATCATGACCGCCACCGAGATGCGGCCGTCGCGGCCCGCACGTCCCTATCCGCGGCGCCGCTATCCGAAGGGCGCGGTGATCGTCGCGGCGGTGACCACCACCGATCCGAAGCAGCTCGGGGTGTTCTATCTGTGCACCGCCTTCGGTTTCTTCCTCTTCGGTGGGGTCCTGGCGATGCTGCTGCGGGGCGAACTGGCCGTGCCGGGACTGCAGTTCCTGTCCAACGAGCAGTACAACCAGTTGTTCACCATGCACGGCACGATCATGCTGCTGCTGTACGCCACCCCGATCGTCTTCGGCTTTGCGAACTACATTCTGCCGTTGCAGATCGGTGCTCCCGATGTGGCGTTTCCGCGGTTGAACGCATTCAGCTATTGGGCATATCTGTTCGGCGGAATCCTCACTGTCGCCGGATTCGTCACCCCCGGTGGCGCCGCGGATTTCGGGTGGACGGCCTATGCACCTCTCAGTGATGTGGCGCATTCGCCGGGCATGGGAGCGAACATGTGGATCATGGGCCTGGCGTTGTCCGGGCTCGGCACGATCCTCGCGGCGGTCAACATGGTCACCACCGTGGTGTGTATGCGAGCCCCGGGCATGACCATGTTCCGGATGCCGATCTTCACCTGGAATGTGCTGATCACGAGTTTGCTGGTGTTGTTGGCTTTTCCGATCCTCACCGCGGCGCTGATGGGTCTGCTGGCCGACCGACAACTGGGTGCGCACATCTACGATCCGGGTACCGGCGGCGCGATCCTGTGGCAGCACCTGTTCTGGTTCTTCGGTCACCCCGAGGTGTACATCGTCGCGCTGCCGTTCTTCGGCATCATCACCGAGATCCTGCCGGTGTTCTCCCGCAAACCGGTCTTCGGCTATCAGGGGTTGGTTTTCGCCACCATCGCCATCGCGGCGCTGTCGATGGCGGTGTGGGCGCACCACATGTTTGCCACCGGTGCGGTGCTGTTGCCGTTCTTCTCGTTCATGTCGTTTCTGATCGCCGTTCCGACCGGGGTGAAGTTCTTCAACTGGATCGGCACGATGTGGAAGGGACAGGTCAGTTTCGAGACGCCGATGCTGTTCTCGGTCGGGTTCATCGTGACCTTTCTCTTCGGTGGGCTCAGCGGGGTGATCCTGGCGAGTCCGCCGCTGGACTTCCACCTGCACGACACCTACTTCGTGGTGGCGCATTTCCACTACGTGCTCTTCGGCACCATCGTGTTCGCGACCTACGCCGGCATCTACTTCTGGTTCCCGAAGATCACCGGCAGGATGCTCGACGAACGCCTGGGTCGTTGGCACTTCTGGCTGACCTTCATCGGCTTCCACACCACCTTCCTGGTGCAGCACTGGCTCGGTAACGAGGGCATGCCGCGTCGCTACGCCGACTACCTGCCCTCGGACGGGTTCACCACCCTGAACACCATCTCCACCATCGGTGCGTTCGTGCTCGGTGCCTCGACGCTGCCGTTCCTGTGGAACGTGTTCACCAGCTACCGCTACGGCCGACCGGTCACGGTCGACGACCCATGGGGTAACGGCAACTCCCTCGAATGGGCCACCAGCTGCCCGCCGCCGCGGCACAACTTCACCGAGCTGCCGCGGATCCGCTCGGAGCGCCCGGCCTTCGAACTGCACTACCCGTACATGATCGAGCGCATCCGCACCGAATCACACGTCTTTCCGTTCGGCATCGGACGCGAATCGCATCTCGCCGAAGACACCGCGCACCGCGGTGAGCATCCGGGCCCCTCGGGCAGTCCTGCCTCGGCGTACGGATGGCCGGACGCAGAGCGAGACTCCCGGTGAGCGACTACGACGCCGTGGTGATCGGAGCCGGTCCGAACGGACTCGTCGCCGCCAACCTGCTCGCCGATGCGGGATGGAATGTGCTGGTGGCCGAGGCCGCCGCCGAACCCGGTGGAGCGGTGCGCACCGCCGAGATCACCGCCGAGGGCTTCGACACCGACCTATGCAGCGCCTTCTATCCGATGGGGGTGGCCTCCCCGGTGCTCGCCGGTCTGGACCTGCACCGTTACGGGCTGCGCTGGCGTCACGCGCGGGATGTGCTGGCCCACCTCTTTCCCGACGGCGAGATCGCGGTGCTCTCCCGCAACGTCGAACGCACCGCCGCGTCGGTGGCCCGGTTCGCGCCCGACGATGCCCGGGCCTGGCGCGACGAGCTCGCGCTGTGGCAGCGCATCGGCGGCCCGCTCCTCGACGCGTTGCTGAGCCCGTTTCCCCCGATCCGCGGTACCGCTGCCTTGGCGCGGAGCACCACCGGCAGTGAGGCGATCCGGTTGCTGCGCCGGTTCCTGTTACCGGCCCGGCGGTTCGGGCAGGAGACCTTCTCCGGCGACGGCGCTCGAATGTTGTTGGCAGGCAACGCCGTCCACAGTGATCTCGGTCCCGACGACGCCGCGGGCGCACTGTTCGGGTGGTTGCTGACCATGCTGGGGCAGACCGTCGGCTTCCCCGCACCCGCGGGCGGGGCGGCACGGATCACCGACGCGCTGGTCCGTCGGCTGACCGACCGCGGCGGCATGATCGAATGCAGTCGGGAGGTCACCGGCATCCTCGTGCAGGACGGTCGCGGCGTCGGGGTCCGGGACGCCCACGGCGACCGGATCCGCGCCACCCGGGCAGTGCTCGCCGACGTGCCCGCCCCGACGCTGTACCGGCAGTTGCTCGAGGAGGAGCATCTGCCGGCCCGCCTGCTCCGCGATCTGCGGCACTTCCAGTGGGACGACGGCACCGTGAAGGTCGACTGGGCGCTGTCGGACCCGATCCCCTGGTCGAACTCGGCCGCCTCCGGAGCGGGCACCGTCCATCTCGGCGTCGACATGGGCGGGCTGGCGATCTATCACACCCAGTTGCGCAACGGGACACTGCCGGACCATCCGTTCGTGCTGCTGGGCCAGATGACCACCACCGACCCGTCCCGGTCACCGCCGGGCACCGAGGCGGTCTGGGCGTACACCCATGTACCCCGGGATCTCGTATGGACCGCCGACCGGCGCGAACGGTTCGCCGATCGGATCCAGGCCGTCGTCGAACGGCACGCACCGGGGTTCACCGGTCGCATCCTCGGCCGTGCCGTCCAGAGCCCCGCCGAACTCGAACAGCACAATCCCGCTCTCGTCGGCGGGGCCATCAACCAGGGCACCCCCGCCCTGCATCAACAGCTGATCTTCCGGCCCACCCCCGGCCTGGGCCGCGCCGACACCCCTGTGGACCGGGTGTTCCTGGCCGGCGCCTCGGCGCATCCCGGTGGCGCGGTCCACGGTGCGCCCGGCGCCAACGCCGCGCGGGCCGCGCTGGCCCGCGACGGCGCCGGCGGCGGGATGTATCGCGCGGTGATGCGTTCGCTCCAGCACACCGTGCTGCGGTAGACCCTTCCGCTGCGGTCGGGGCGGCTAGTCGACCGGGCCGAGCGCGGGAGCGGTCACGAAGCTCAGCGCGTCGTGGCCGGCGAGATGGTTGTCGATGATGCGCTCGATGGTCTGCCGCCATCCCTCCCGCACGGTCCCGGCGTCGTCGCCGGCATCGAGTCTCTGCAGGATGTTGTGCTGCGCAACGTGATAGGCCATGGGCGTGTCGATATCGAAGGTCGGTAATGCCATGGCCCAGCACCCTACGTCCGAACCACCTGTGGCCCAAACCTCCGGTTCCGGCCGTGCACAACGGCCGGATCCGAACCCACCCCCGATCCATACCATCGGATAATCGACTATCCGATGGTATGTTCCGGGGATGGCATCGGTTGACGTCGCGTCCGGCTGGCCCGCGGTCACCTACGAACAGCACCCGTGGGTGAACAGCGATGCCTACGGCTCGCGGCGGGAGAAACGCCTGACCACCGGCCCCTACCGCGCCGCGGTCCCCCCGCTCATCGCCCACCGGCCCCTCCCGCTCGACGGCGAACTGCAGGCCCTCACCGAGGAAGCCGCGACGGAACTGACCCGCTTCGATGTCGAGGTCGGGCACATCACCGCCCCGTTCGCCTCCATCCTGCTGCGCACCGAGAGCGCGTCGAGTTCGGAGATCGAGAACCTCTCCAGCGGGGCGCGGCAGATCGCGCTCGCCGAACTCGGCGAACACGCCTCCCGCAACGCTCGCCTGATCGTCGGCAACGTGCGGGCGATGCGCGCGGCGCTCGAGCTGTCCGATGCGATCGACGCCGCCGCGATCCTGCGGATGCACCACGCGCTGCTCGAGTACGACGATCCGACCATCGCGGGACGGTGGCGGACCCAGCAGGTGTGGATCGGCGGGGGCAGCCTGGGCCCGCACACCGCGCAGTTCGTGCCCCCGCACCACGCGCGGGTGCCCGAGCTGATCGACGACCTGGTGGTCTTCGCCCACCGGGTGGATCTGCCGGTGGTCGCGCAGATCGCGGTCGCGCACGCGCAGTTCGAGACCATCCACCCGTTCCCGGACGGCAACGGCCGGGTGGGTCGCGCGCTGATCCAGGCGATGTTGCGCGGCGGGCAGCTCACCCGCAGTGTCGCCGTGCCGGTCTCGGCGGGCCTGTTGCACAACACCGGGGAGTACTTCGATGCGCTCGGTGCCTACCGCGCCGGGGACATCGGGCCGATCGTGCACTCGATCGTCGACGCGTCGTTCGCGGCGGTCGCCAACGGCCGCACGCTCGTCGCCGATCTCGAGGCGGTACGCGAGCTGTGGCGGTCCCGGGTGACGGCGCGGCGGGATTCGGCAGTGCACCGGCTCTCGGACGTGCTGCTGCGCCAGCCGGTGATCGACAACCGGTCGGCCGCCGCGGCCTTGTCGGTGACCGGCGCCAACGCGCAGATCGCCATCGATCGGCTGGTGGACGCGGGGATCCTCACGCAGATCACCGAGGGGCGCCGCAATCGCATCTGGCAGGCCAAGGATGTGGTGCGGGTGCTCGACGAGTTCGCCGCGCGCGCCAAACGCCGCCGCGACTGACTTCCTCGGTATCGATCGCCCCGGCGACGGCCGGTTCGGGGTCGATCAGCCCGGGATGTCGCGCGGGTCGTGACCGTAGGTGTTGCGTTCGCCGATCGTCCCGTCGAGGTTGTGGACGAGGTGTTCGACCTTGCGGCGGCGCGCCTCGTCGCGGCCGGCGGCGACGGCCTCCTCGCGGGTGGGATAGGTGCCGAGCAGGTCGCTCGAGCCCTCGATGCGGTTGTGCCAGGATCCGTCCTGGTGGAACGTCTCGACATCGCCTGCGGGCATGGGGTGCTCCTCTCCACGAACGGTCGGTTGTCCATCGCGTACCCGGCGCCGGTCTCCCCGAATCCGGACGCGGTCTCTGCTGTCCCGTCGGTCCCTGCTGTCACACTGGACTCGCACATTTGTACGAGCGGATCTTCACGGGAGGGGCATCGTGGCGGGCAGCGCGACCGAGCCGGGATTGTCGGACTGGATCGGGTCGTATCTGGAGACCTTGCAGACCGCGAAACGGTCTCCGCACACCATCAAGGCCTACCGGCTCGACCTGCACGCGGTGCGCGCGCATCTCGCGGCGACTGCCGCCGTGCCGGAGGACGCGTTGACGCTCGGGGACGTGACGGTACGCGGGCTGCGGTCGGCATTCGCGGCGTTCGCCGCCGAGCGGCAACCGGCGTCGGTGCGCCGCGCCTGGTCGGTGTGGAACAACTTCTGCAACTTCCTCGTCTCCGAAGGGGTGTCGGAAGGCAACCCGATGGCCTCGATCGCGCAGCCCAAGAAACCACAGCACACCCCGAAAGCGTTCTCCCCCACCGCGATCAACCAACTCGTCGACACCGTCACCGTGGAGGCGCAACGCCCCGCGGAATCGGCGCGGGACTGGCCGCAACGCGATCTCGCGCTCATCGCGACCCTGCTGCTCACCGGGATCCGCTCCGACGAGTTGATCCGGCTCGATGTGGGCAGCATCCTCGGTGGCTGCCGGGCACCGGTGCTGCGGGTGCTCGGCAAGGGCGCGATCGAACGGGAGATCCCCCTCGAAGACAGCTGGACGGCGATCGTCACCGCCTATCTCGAGGAACGCTACGCCCGCTTCCCCGCCGCGCGGCGCCGCACCCGCGACCGCGACGAGTTGCCCGTGTGGGAGCGGCACGACCCGGCCGACCCGCTGTTCGTCGGCGCGGACGGCAAACGCATCACCCGCGGCACCCTGCAGTACCGGGTGCGGCGCATCTACCGCCGCGCGGGTATCGAGTCCGAACGCAAACGCGGTGCGCTCGCCCACGCGCTGCGGCACACCTTCGCGACGAGCCTGGCCGACAGCGGCGCAACGATGGTCGAGTTGCAGCAGCTGCTCGGGCACCGGTCGTTGCAGACCGTGCAGGTGTACACCTCGGCGACCAACGATGCGGTGCGGCACGCCGCCCGGCACAACCCCGTCTACGGGCTGCTCGGGTCGCTCGGCGACGGGCCGGGCTAGCTCGTCGGTTGCGCTGTGGGCGGGCGCGGCAACTGCAAGACTGGGGACAAAATCCATCCGGCAACGTGAAGGAGCATCCATGAGCGTCGAGCAGACCGAACCCCGCCGTCATCGTGTGGTCGTGATCGGATCCGGTTTCGGTGGGCTGTTCGGGACCCAGGCCCTGGCTCGTGCCGATGTGGACGTCACGCTCGTGGCGCGCACCACCCATCACTTGTTCCAGCCGTTGCTGTACCAGGTGGCCACGGGCATCCTGTCGGTCGGCGACATCGCCCCCGCGACCCGCATGGTGCTGCGCAAACAGAAGAACGCGCAGGTGCTGCTCGGGGACGTCGAGAGGATCGACCTGGAGAACCGGACGGTGACCTCCCGGTTCCTCGAGCGCTACACCACCACGCCCTTCGACAGTCTCATCGTCGCCGCCGGCGCCGGCCAGTCCTACTTCGGCAACGACCAGTTCGCCGAGTTCGCGCCGGGCATGAAGACCATCGACGACGCCCTCGAGCTGCGCGGCCGGATCCTCGGGGCGTTCGAGCAGGCCGAACTGTCCCACGATCACGACGAACGCGCCCGGTTGCTGACCTTCGTGGTGGTCGGTGCCGGTCCGACCGGGGTGGAGCTGGCCGGGCAGATCGCCGAGCTCTCACGCCGCACCCTCAAGGGCACCTTCCGCAACATCGATCCGACCGAGGCGCGGGTGGTGCTGCTCGACGGCGCCTCCGATGTGTTGCCGGTCTACGGCGGCAAACTCAGCCGCAAGGCCCGTAACACCCTCGAGCGGCTCGGGGTGGAGATCCAGCTCGGCGCGATGGTCACCGATGTCGACGCCGACGGTCTCGTCGTCAAGGAGAAGGACGGTTCGCAGCGGCGCATCGAGTCGCAGTGCAAGGTGTGGTCGGCGGGCGTGTCGGCCAGTCCGCTCGGCAAGCAGCTCGCCGAGCAGTCCGGGGCGCAGGTCGACCGGGCGGGGCGGGTGGAGGTGCTGCCGGATCTGACATTGCCGGGGCATCCGAACGTGTTCGTCATCGGCGACATGATGTCGCTGAACAAGCTGCCCGGTCTGGCGCAGGTGGCGATGCAGGGCGGCAAGTACGCGGCCCGGCAGATCATCGCCTCCCTCGACGGCGCCGACCCGACCCATCGGGAACCGTTCAAGTATTTCGACAAGGGCAGCATGGCGACCATCTCGCGGTTCAGTGCGGTCGCGAAGGTCGGCAAACTCGAGATCAGCGGGTTCCTCGGCTGGGTGGCGTGGTTGTTCATCCACCTGCTGTATCTGGTGGGGTTCTCGTCGAAGCTGTCGACGCTGTTGTCGTGGGCGCAGGCGTTCTTCTCCACCGGCCGCAACGAGATGGCCGCGACCGAGCAGCAGGTGTTCGCGCGGATCGCGCTCGAGCACATGCGCGCGGACGAACCCGACGGCGACTCGCAGAACGGCGAGAGCGCGACGAAGGGCGGGGACCGCTCCGCACAGGCGCCGGCCGGGCAGGGCCGCGGCGGGACGCAGGCTGCGGGCTGACCGTCGGCGCTCCGGCCGGGCGCGGTGTCCCGGCCGGAGCCGCCCGGCTACAGGGTCAGTGCCCGATGCGGTCCGCGTTCGTGATGTTCGCCAGGCGCACCTGTCCCTGCGCGACGAGACGGTCCTGCTCGTCGACGATCTCCACCCGCCACACCTGCTGGGTGCGGCCGCGGTGGACCGGGGTGCCGGTCGCGGTGAGGACCCCTTCGCGGGTGGCGCGGAGGAAGTCGGTGTTGTTGTTGACCCCGACGACGTTGCCCTTGTCCCCCAACCAGTTGGCGCCGGCGACGCTGGCGACGGTCTCGATCACCGCGCAGTACACCCCGCCGTGCACGATGCCGTAGGGCTGGTGCTGCGTGGGGGTGATCGTCCACCGGGCTCGCGCGAGATCGGGTCCGAGTTCGACGAACTCGAGGCCGAGGGCAGTGTTGAAGCCGATGTCGTTGACGGCGTTGATCGCCTGCACGTCGTGCTGGGCCGGGGCGGAGGTGGACTGGTCGCTCATACGGGCTTCCCTTGTTCGTGCGTGGTCTCGACCGGCCGCCGGGACAGGTGGCCGTCGAACGATGGTAGGACATGGCGGTTTTCGGCCGGCCCACCTCCGACCGTGGCAAGCGGGGTGGTCACTGCAGGGTCACCAGCAGCGCGTAGGCGACGACCGAGTAGCCGTCAGGGATCGGCCCGAACCGGTGCACGGTCCGCGGACCCTCGTACTCGACGCCGTACCAACCCGCGTCCGCGGTCGGGATCCTGATGGTCCGCTGGATCACCGGATGCCGTTCGGCGACCCGGGCGCGCCCGTGCGGTCGGATGCGGTACAGCGTCCACAGATAGCGGTCCCACACCAGATGCCCCGTGAGCACGACGTCGCCGAGGGTGTCGAGTTGCGGTGGGAGCACGGTGGTGAAGCCGTGACCGAGATGGGCGAGCAGCTCGACCCGATCGTCGACGGTGATCTGCTCGACCCGGGCGGGCACGTGCCGCGCGAGTTCGCGGATGCAGTCGCTCGCGCCCGGTGTGATCCAGGAGGTGGTCGGTTCACACACCTGCCCGGGAGCAGGCTGATCTGGCCACGGTTCGAGGTCTTCGATCATCCACAGGGTGGTCATCTCTCGGTGCTTCCCAGGTCGCGGCGCGGATCCCTCCAGCATCCTCCGGGTTCGCCACCGCCGCGCCTGCGATCGGCCGGTTGCGCTGTGCGTCGACGGCGCAGGGCTCCGGACACACGACGGCGGGCCCCACATGGATGTGAGGCCCGCCGCGGGAAGGGACCGGGAGTCACTGCAGCCCTCAGGACTCCGCTGCGGTCCGGCAGTCGGAACGGATTCGATTATAGGGAAGGCTGCCCTAATCCGGCAAGGCCTCGGACGGGATAGCCGGCGGCGACGAAGGCGTCGAGCAATGCCTGACCGCGGCGCGCGGCGGTACGGCGGGAGGCACCACCGAGCACGGGTAGCTGGGCGGCGCCGGTGACGACGGTGCGCCCGACGATCGCCCAGAAGCGGTTCCGGTCGAGCGGGACGAGGGACCGCAGCGCGAGATGGACGGCATCGAGAGCGGTCGCGGCGCGGTGCGCGGTCCACACCGCCATCGCCTGCTCGCACGGCAGCACCACCACGTCGCGTTCCCCGACGGCGCGGTCCTCGGGCAGCACCCGCAGGGTGTCGTCGGCGAGACCGGCCCAGTCGATGCAGCCGTCGCTGTCCTGGTGCAGCCACAGATTGTCCAGACCCGGATCCCAGACGCGGCCCTCGAGGGCGTAGGGGGCGAGGACGCGGCCGACCACGGCGTGGATGAGGGCGCCGGCGACCTGCTCGACGGCGATGCGCGGGTCCTCGGTGTCGAGCAGGGCACGGTCGTAGAGCGCCTCGATGCGCTGCTGGCGTTCACCGCCGCCGAGGAACCACCAGCGGCGGCGGGGTTCTTCGTCGATACAGGCCACCGCATACACGCGCGGGGCTCCCGCAGCGAGTGCGCGCAGCCGAGCGCGCGTGTCCTCGAACGGGCGGACGGGTGCCGCCGTGGGCGGCAGCAGCAGCGTCGTCATCCGACACCTCCTGATCGACGGTGAATCTTGATTAGGTAAGCCTAACCATTGCATCCGGGGGTGGTGTGCGCAACCCCATCCCCCACTCCCGTCGGCACATAGGATTCCGTAACCTAACTCCGAAGGCCTTCGCGTTCCCCACGATCCGCGACGACCCGAACCGCACCACCGCCTTCCCGAGGAGCACCCCGCGCCCGTGACCGTCACCCCCCACGCCCCACCGGACGCCGACCCGACCGCCCCGCCCCGCCCGGGACGCCGGATCGCCGCCGTCCTGTGCGACCTCGCGCTCCTCGCCATTCCCCTGCTCATCGGCGCCCTCGTCGTCGACACCCTCGCCGACGCCAACGGCGGCGGCCAGACCGACCGCATCGTCTTCGGCGGCGCCGCCCTGGCCGCCGCCGCCGGACTGCTGTGGTGGAACCACGGCTACCGCGCCGGCCGCACCGGCCAAAGTCTGGGCCTGCAGTGGACCGGGCTCGTGCTGCGCGACCGCGCCACCACCGGACCGGCCGGCACCCGCCGTGCCCTGCTGCGCCGCGGCACCGAGATCGTCACCGAACGCCACGCCCGCCACGACGAGTTCACCCCGCGCCCCACCGACGGCAACGTCGCCGCCCTGCGCCGCCGGCGCCTGCTCGGCCTGGCCGCGCTGCTCGTACTGCTGGTGCTCGGCGCGCTCGCCAGCATCGCCGTCGGCGCCCGCCCGATGACCTTCGCGGAGGTCTTCCACGCCCTCGTCGTCAACGACGGCTCCGAAACCGACGTGATCGTGCATTCGCTGCGCATCCCCCGCACCCTGCTCGCGCTGCTGGTCGGCACCGCGCTCGGCGTCGCTGGCGCACTGATCCAGGGGCACACCCGCAACCCGCTCGCCGACGCCGGTCTGCTCGGCATCAACGCCGGCGCCGCCTTCCTGGTGGTGCTGTCGATCTACCTGTTCGGGCTCTCCACCCCGGCGCAGTATCTGTGGTTCGCCTTCGCCGGGTCCGCGCTCGCCAGCATCGTGGTGTTCGGATTCGCGTCCATCGGCAACGGCGGCTCGAGTCCGCTCAGTCTCGCGTTGGCGGGCGCGGCGGTGGCGTTCTTCCTGCAGGCGATGATCCAGACCATCGTGCTGCTCGACCAGACCAGCCTCGACGGCTACCGCTTCTGGGTGGTCGGCTCCGTCGCCGGCCGCGGCATGGACGTCTTCTGGCAGGTGTTGCCGTTCATCGTCGTCGGACTGCTCATCGCGCTCGCCTCCACCCCGGCCCTGAACCTGCTCAGCCTCGGCGAGGACGTCGCCCGCTCGCTCGGCACCAACGTCGTCACCACCCGGGTGATCGGCATCGCCGCGATCACCGTGCTCACCGGCGCCGCCACCGCCGCCTGCGGACCCATCGCCTTCGTCGGATTGATCGTCCCGCACATCGCCCGCGCGGTCACCGGCCCCGACTACCGCTGGCTCGTGCCCTATGCCGGGCTGCTCGGCGGGGCACTGCTCGTCCTCGCCGACGTCGTCGGCCGCATCGTGGTGCGCCCCGGCGAACTGCAGGTCGGCATCGTGCTCGCCCTCATCGGCGCCCCCTTCTTCATCGCCCTCGTCCGTCGCCGGAAGCTGGTGGCCTTGTGAACGACACCCCCACCCCGTCCCTCGACACGAACGAGCCGACGACGGACAAGCGCCGCTCACCCGCGCAGGTCTCCACCCGCGTCCCGGGCCGGCCCGCCTTCCGGCTCGGCTCCGTCTCCGTCGTCTGGCGTGCCCGCATGGTCATCGTGTGCGCGCTGATCGTCGTCGCCACCGCGGTGCTGCTGTCGATCTCCCTCGGCCGCGGCGACTACCCGCTCAGCCCCCTGCAGGTCGTCGAGGTGCTCCTCGGCGGCGGGGAACGCCTCGACCGGTTCATCGTCTTCGACCTGCGCCTCCCACGCGGGATCGCCGCCGTGGTCGTCGGCGCCGCCCTCGCGGTCTCCGGCGCCATCACCCAATCGGTGTCCCGCAACGCCCTGGCCAGCCCCGACATCCTCGGCATCACCGCCGGCGCCTCCGCTGCCGCCGTGGCCCTGATCGTCGTCACCAGCGGCGGTTCCATCGTCGGACTGCTCGCCACCCTCGGATTGCCGATGTCGGCGCTGCTCGGCGCGCTGCTCACCGCCACGGTCATCTATCTGCTGGCCTGGCGGCGCGGCGCCGACGGCTTCCGGCTCGTGCTCATCGGCATCGGTATCAACGCCATGCTCATCGCCCTGACCCAGTGGATGCTCGTCTCCGCCGACATCAACGACGTCAGCCGCGCCCAGGTGTGGCTGACCGGCTCGCTCAACGGTGTCTCCTGGAGTCAGGTGGTGCCCGCCGCGATCGCGCTGCTGCTCGTCGGCGGCTGGGCCGCGACCGCCTCCTTCACCGTCGGGGCGCTGCGCCTCGGCGACGACACCGCCCGCTCCCTCGGCGTGAAGCTGCAGACCCAGCAGGCGCTGCTGCTCGTCGCGGCGTGCGCGCTCGCCGCCGTCGCCACCGCCGCCGCCGGCCCCATCGGCTTCGTCGCCCTCGCCGCCCCGCAGATCGCCCTGCGCCTCGTCGGCTCGGCGGGCAGCCCGATCATCGCCTCCGCCCTGACCGGGGCGCTGTTCGTCGTCGCCGCCGACCTCATCGCCCGCACCATCCTGCCGGTGCCGCTGCCCGTCGGCCTGGTCACCTCCGCACTCGGCGGCCCCTTCCTGCTGTACCTGCTGGTGCGTTCCAACCGAAAGGTCTCCCGATGACCGACACCCATCTGCCTGCCGTCCCGGCCCCCGGCCCGATCGAGCACGCGGCGCCGCGACTGGTCGCCGAGCACATCAGCCTCGGCTACGGCGAACGGCTCATCGTCGACGACCTGGACCTGTCCATCCCCACCGGGGTCGTCACCACCGTCATCGGCCCCAACGGCTGCGGCAAATCCACCCTGCTGCGCGCGCTGAGCCGGCTGCTCAAGCCCCGCACCGGCACCGTGCTGCTCGACGGGCACGACATCACCACCATGCGCACCCGCGAGGTCGCCCGGGTGCTCGGCATGCTGCCGCAGGCCCCCGTCGCGCCCGAAGGGCTCACCGTCGCCGATCTGGTCTCCCGCGGCCGGCACCCGCACCAGTCGTGGTTCCGGCAGTGGTCCTCCGACGACGAGGACGAGGTCGCCATCGCCCTCGAACGTACCGGCATCGCCGACCTCGCCGACCGGCCCATCGACGAACTGTCCGGCGGGCAACGGCAACGCGCCTGGATCTCCATGGCGCTCGCACAGGGCACCGACATCCTGCTGCTCGACGAACCGACCACCTATCTCGACCTGGCGCACTCGGTGGAGGTCCTCGACCTCGTCGACCGGCTGCACAGCGAACTCGGTCGCACCGTGGTGATGGTGCTGCACGACCTGAACCTCGCCGTGCGCTACAGCGACCACCTCGTGGTGATGAAAGACGGCCGCGTCGTCGCCTCCGGGGTGCCCTCGGAGGTGATCTCCGTGGAACTGCTGCGCGAGGTGTTCGACCTCGACGCCTCGGTCATCGACGATCCGGTGTCCGACCGGCCGCTGATCGTGCCCATCGGCACCCGCCACGTCTACGGCGCCGCCGGAGGTCCCCACCGGAGGTGACGATGGTCCCACCGCAGGTCAGAACCTACGACTAGGGGTAGTACGCACATTCGTCGGAGAAATCCGTAGAATCGACCCATGGCAGCACTCGGCGAACTCGAACGCGCAGTGATGGACCACCTGTGGTCCACCCCCGAACCACAGACCGTCCGGCAGGTCCACGAAGCCCTCTCGGCTCGACGCAACCTCGCGTACACCACCGTCATGACGGTCCTGCAGCGCCTCGCCAAGAAGAACCTCGTCATCCAGCAACGCGACGACCGCGCCCACCGCTACCTGCCGGTGCACGGCCGCGACGAACTCGTCGCCAGCCTCATGGTCGACGCCCTCGACCAAGCCGACGAGACCGCCGGCCGCGCCGCCGCCCTCGTCCACTTCGTCGGCCGCGTCGGCGCCGACGAAGCCGCTGCCCTGCGCGCGGCGCTGGCGAAACTCGAAGCGCAACACGGCGACGACAGCACCGGCCACGACACCGAGCGGGCCGGCTGACACACTCGATGTCATGAACGCGACCACGGCGCTGTTCTTCGGAACCACAGCGCTTCTCCTCGCCGGTCCGGTGCCGGGGCTGCTCGCCCGCGCCACCTGGCCGCACCGCAACCCCCGGGCCGCCCTCGTGCTGTGGCAGTCCGTGGCCCTGGCGGCGGTGCTCTCCGCGTTCTCCTGCGGCCTGGCCATCGCCGCCCGCCTCCTCGCACCCGGCGCCGACGGCCGACCCACCACCGGGCCCCTCGAAGAGATCGACGCCCTCGGTCTGCCCCTGTGGCTGACCTACGTCATCGTCTTCGCCCTGACCGTGTTCATCGGTGCCCGCCTGACCTTCTCCATGCTGCGCGTCGCGGTACGCACCCGCCGCCGCCGCTCCCGCCACCGCATGCTCGTCGACCTGCTCGACCGCCGCGAGAGCGGCGCCGCCGTCCGCCACCACCCGCACGTGCGGATCCTCGACACCGCCGACCCCATCGCCTACTGCCTGCCCGGGCTGCGGCACCGGGTGGTGCTCAGCGAAGGCACCCTCGACAACCTCGGCGACGACGAACTACGCGCGATCCTGCGCCACGAACACTCCCACCTGCGCGCCCGCCACGACCTCATCCTCGAGGCGTTCACCGCCGTCTACGAAGCGTTCCCCCGCGTCGTGCGCTCCGGCTCGGCGCTCGGCTCGGTCAAACTGCTCGTCGAGCTGCTCGCCGACGACTCCGCCGTCCGCAAGACCGGCCCCGCACCGCTGGCCCGCGCCCTCGTCGCCTGCGCCGGCGCCCACACCCCCACCGGCGCCCTCGCCGTCGGCGGACCGAGCACCGTGCTACGCGTGCAGCGCCTCACCGGACCGGGGCCCAACCTCGGCATTTCCGCCGCCGCCTACACCGCCGCCGCCGCCATCCTCGTCGTACCCACCATCGCCGTGGCGGTGCCCTGGCTCACCGAACTGTCCCTGCTGCTCGGCCTCTGAGCCGCGACACGCCGCACCGTTCGGCCCGCCCCGATTTCGATCGGCCCCCGTTTCGGGGGAAGCTGTAGACCATGACCGTCGAACGCACCGAAACACCGCAGGCCCAGATCGGCGTGACCGGACTGGCCGTGATGGGCTCGAACATCGCCCGCAACTTCGCCCGCCACGGCTACACCGTCGCCCTCCACAACCGCAGCATCGCCAAGACCGACGCGCTGCTCGCCGAGCACGGCAGCGACGGCACCTTCGTCCGCACCGAAACCATCGACGAATTCGTCGCCGCCCTCGAAAAGCCGCGCCGCGTCCTGATCATGGTCAAGGCAGGCGACGCCACCGACGCGGTCATCAACGAGCTCGCCGACGCGATGGAACCCGGCGACATCATCATCGACGGCGGCAACGCCCTCTACACCGACACCATCCGCCGCGAAGCCGCCCTGCGCGCCCGCGGCCTGCACTTCGTCGGCGCCGGCATCTCCGGCGGCGAGGAAGGCGCCCTCAACGGCCCGTCCATCATGCCCGGCGGCCCCGCCGAATCGTACGAGGCGCTCGGCCCGCTGCTCGAAACCATCGCGGCCCAGGTCGACGGCACCCCCTGCTGCACCCACATCGGCCCCGACGGCGCCGGCCACTTCGTGAAGATGGTGCACAACGGCATCGAATACGCCGACATGCAGCTCATCGGCGAGGCCTACCACCTGCTGCGCGACGCCCTCAGCTACGACGCCGGGCAGATCGCCGACGTCTTCGCCGACTGGAACACCGGCACCCTCGAGTCCTACCTCATCGAGATCACCGCCGAGGTGCTGCGCCAGACCGACGCCGCCACCGGCAAACCCCTCGTCGACGTCATCGTCGACGCCGCCGAACAGAAGGGCACCGGCCGCTGGACCGTCAAGGCCGCCCTCGACCTCGGCGTCCCCGTCACCGGCATCGCCGAAGCCGTCTTCGCCCGCGCCCTGTCCGGCTCCCGCGACCAGCGCGCCGCCGCCCGCGGCCTTGCCGCCGGCAACCTCGGCGCCGCCCCCACCGACGCCGCGCAGTTCACCGAGGACATCCGCGCCGCCCTGTACGCGTCGAAGATCGTCGCCTACGCGCAGGGCTTCGACCAGATCGCCGCCGGCAGCGCCGAATACGGCTGGAACGTCGACCGCGCCGCGCTCGCAACGATCTGGCGCGGCGGCTGCATCATCCGCGCCCAGTTCCTCAACCGCATCAAAGAGGCCTACGACGCCGACCCGGCCCTGCCCAGCCTGATCCTCGCACCGTACTTCCGCGACGCCATCGAGATCGGCATCGACAGCTGGCGGCGCGTCGTGGTCACCGCCACCCAACTCGGCATCCCCGTCCCGGCCTTCGCGTCGTCGCTGTCCTACTACGACGGGCTGCGCGCCGACCGGCTGCCCGCCGCCCTCACCCAGGGCCAGCGCGACTTCTTCGGTGCCCACACCTACGAGCGCACCGACAAGCCCGGCAAGTTCCACACCCTGTGGAGCGGGGACCGCTCCGAAGTGCAGGCCTGACCCGATGACGGGCACGGCAGTCGCCGTCCTGTGCGCACTCGCCGCCGCCGCGCTCATCGCGGTCGGCAGTGTCGCGCAACAGACCTCGGCCGCTGCCGTGCCCGACACCGACTCCTTCGTCGGCTCGCTGCTGCGCAGCCCCCGCTGGTGGGCGGGCATCCTCGGCGACGGCGGCAGCTACGTTCTGCAGGTCATCGCGCTCGTCTTCGGATCGGTGCTGCTCGTCCAGCCCCTGCTCGTCGCGTCACTGCTGTTCGCGTTGCCGCTCGCCGCCGCCACCACCGGCCGCCGCGTCACCCGCACCACCTGGCTACTCGCCGGCGCACTGTGCGCGGCGCTGGCGATCTTCCTGCTCGCCGGCAACCCCAGCGAAGGCACCGGAGATGCCGCCGCCGCCCGCTGGGCGCTGCCGCTCGGAACGGTGCTCGCCGTCACCGCCGCCGCAGTCGTCGTCGCCCTGCTCTCCCCGCGACGGCGGGCACTGTCGTTCGGGATCGCCGCCGGCGTCCTCTACGGCGTGACCAGCGCGTTCACCAAACACGTCACCGACCTCGCCGAACACGGCATCCCGCAACTGCTCGGCTCGTGGCAGACCTGGACACTCGTCGCCGCCGGCGCCACCGCGATCTACCTGCAGCAACGCGCATTCCAGGCCGGATCGCTCACCGCATCGCTGCCCGCCCTGACCGTCGGCGAACCGCTCGCCGCGATCGTGCTCGGCATGACCGTGCTCGGCGAACACCTGCGCACCGACGGCCCCGGACGGATCCTCGTCAGCGCCGCCGTCGTCGTGATGCTCGTGACCACCGTGGCGCTCTCCCGCGCCCAGGCCGCCGACACCCCCGCCGACGCCGCGGCTACGCCCGCCCCAGCACCGCCACCAGAAACTCCGCGTCATCGCTGAACGGCCGCAGATCCCAGGTCGACAACCGCACCTGCACCGCCAGACCCGCCTGCTGCGCATCGGCGAAGAACTCCTCGAACGGATACTCACGGCCCGCCCCGAAACCGATCACCCCCCGGCCCTGCGGCGCCAGATGCGCCGCGAAATTGCGCAGCACCGCCACCCGGGTCGACGGCGCCACGAAGGTCATCACATTCCCCGCGCACACGATCACATCGAAATCGGCGTCGACACCGCGGGCCGGCAGATCCAGCTCGGCCAGATCCCCCACCAGCCACCTCGGCCCCGGATGATCCTCCTCCGCCGCCGCGATCAGCACCGGATCGACATCCACCCCGACCACACTGTGCCCGGCCCGATGCAGATAACCGCCGAGCCGGCCCGGCCCGCACCCTGCGTCGAGAACCCGCGCCCCACGCGGCACCATCGCATCGATCAACCGGGCCTCCCCGACAGTGTCCTGCCCCCGGGCGACCATCGCACGGAACCGTTCGACGTACCACGACGAATGCGCCGGATTCTCCGCCACGATCTCCTCCCACCGGCTCGGCACCCGCTCGCCGCCACCGTGTTCCGGACCCTCGCCGCCGCTCATCCACGCTCCTTCGTTCCACCGGGACACATGCGCGATCCCCACCGTAGGCGCCACGCCGTCACCGGCACCGCAACACACGGCAACCACCCTCAGTAGAATCGGTACCCGTCGAAACCACTTCCGGCAAGCAGACACCGTCCGCGACCGGACCCGACGAGAGGACACCGGTGCCCGCGGCACCCACAGCCACCCCACCGCCCGACACCTCCTCCCCCTGCACGGAGTGCGACTCCGGGCCGGAAGGATCCTCTATCGGGCCGGGTCACCACCCCGGCCACCACCCCGCCCGGCAGGACCGCCCCTGATGTCCGTCCTGCTCGATATCGTCGCGCTCCTCGGCTTCGTGGCGCTCACCGCAGGCACCGCCCTGTTCGTCGCCGCCGAGTTCTCCCTGACCGCCCTCGAACGCAGCGCCGTCGACGCGCACGCCCACGACGGCGACCGGCGCGCCCGGCAGGTCCAGCACGCGCACCGCACCCTGTCGTTCCAGCTGTCCGGCGCCCAGCTCGGCATCACCATCACCACACTGATCACCGGCTATCTCGCCGAACCGATCCTCGCGCAGTTCTTCACCCCCCTGTTCGACGCGATCGGATTGAGCACCTCCGTCGCCTCGACCGCCTCGCTGGTCCTCGCGCTGCTCATCGCCACGTCCTTCTCCATGGTCTTCGGCGAACTGGTCCCCAAGAACATCGCCATCGCCCGGCCCATGGGCACCGCCCGCGCCACCGCCGGTCTCCAACTGGCGTTCTCCCTGCTGTTCCGCTGGGCGATCCTCGGACTCAACGGCGCCGCCAACCACATCGTGCGGCGCTTCGGCATCGAACCGGCCGAGGAACTGCGCTCGGCGCGTTCCCCGCAGGAGCTCGGTTCGCTGGTGCGCGCCTCGGCCCGCAGCGGCACCCTCGACGAGCACACCGCCCGCCTGGTCTACCGATCCCTGCAGTTCGGGGACCGCACCGCCGAGGACCTCATGACCCCACGCAGCACCGTCGAGAGCCTCGACCGCAACGCCACCGTCCTCGACCTCATCGAACTGTCCGCCCGCACCGGCTACTCCCGCTTCCCGATCGTCGACGGCGACCTCGACGCCCCGCTCGGCGTCGTGCATGTCAAGCACGCGTTCACCGTGCCCGGCCCGGCGCGCGGCACCACCGCCGTCGGCGCCCTCGCCCGCCTCGTGCCCACCGTGCCGACCAGCCTCGACGGCGACACCGTCATGGAACGGGTGCGCTCGGACGGCATGCAGGTCGCGCTCGTCGTCGACGAATACGGCGGCACCGCCGGACTGATCACCATGGAGGACCTCGTCGAGGAGATCGTCGGCGACGTCCGCGACGAACACGACGAGACCGAACTCGACGCCCACCGCGACGGGGAGGGCTGGTCGTGCACGGGTCTGCTGCGCACCGACGAGCTCGCCCAGCTCACCGGCTACCGCGCCCCCGACGGCGACTACGAGACCCTCGCCGGGCTGATCCTCACCGAACTCGGCCGCATCCCCGAGGTCGACGACGAGATCCAGCTGCCGCTGCGCCGCGGCGAACGCGACCTCACCTGGTACGCGCGCATCCTCGAGATGGACGGGCACCGCATCGACCGGGTGCTGCTCGTGCCCGGCGCCGCCCCCGACCCCGAGAACCCCGACGGCGACAACGGTGACAGGGACGACGCCCCGGCCGCCGACGAGGGGGGTGCGCAGCGATGAGCGACTGGTTCGGAATCGTCCTCGCCGTTCTGCTGCTCGCCGGCAACGCCTTCTTCGTCGGCGCCGAGTTCTCCCTCATCACCGTCCGCCGCGACCGGCTCGAGACGCTGCTCGCCCAGGGCAAGACCCGGGCCCGCACCGTCATCCACGCCGGCGAACACCTCTCGCTCATGCTCGCCGGCTCCCAGCTCGGCATCACGATCTGCTCGATCCTGCTCGGCCGCGTCGCCGAACCGGCCATCGCGCACCTGATCGAGGTGCCGCTGCATGCGGCCGGGGTGCCCGACGCGCTGCTGCACCCCATCGCGTTCACCATCGGGCTCACGATCGTGGTGGTGCTGCACATCCTGCTCGGCGAGATGGTGCCGAAGAACATCGCCATCGCCGGCCCGGAACGCGCCGCGATGCTGCTCGTCCCGATCCACCTGCTGTTCATGCGACCCGCCCGGCCGGTCATCGCCTTCTACAACCTGTGCGCCAACGCCACCCTGCGCGCGGCGCGCATCGACCCGAAGGACGAACTCGACACCTCCGTCTCCGCCGTGGAGCTCACGGAGATGATCGGCGAATCCCGCTCCGAGGGGCTGCTCGACGAGGAGGAACACAAGCGCCTCACCCGCGCCCTGGCCACCGGCAACCGCACCGTCGCCGACGTGATGATCCCGCTCGCTCGGGTACGCACCGTCCCGCACACCGGCGCGGGCCCGACCCTCGGCGACGTCGAGCACGCGGTCACCACCACCGGCTTCTCCCGATATCCCACCCGCCGTCCGGACGGCACGATCACCGGCTATGTGCACATCAAGGACGTGCTCGATCTGGTGCGGGAACAGTCCACCGGTCCCGAGACCGTCATCCCCGCCGCGGTGATCCGGGAGCTGCCGACCATCGGGATCGGCGACGGTCTCGACGAGGCGCTCGCCGCGCTGCGCCGCAGCAACGCGCATCTGGCCGGGGTGACCGACACCACCGGAGCACTGCGGGGCATCGTCGCGCTCGAGGACCTCGTGGAAGAGTTCGTCGGAACGGTCCGCGACGCCACCCACCGGGTCGCGGATCCGCTGGGCAACCGCCCCCGCACCACCGCACCCCGATCGACCGAACGAGAACCATGACCCGCTCCCTGTCCGTGACCGACCGCCCGGCGATCCTCACCGAGAACGAGTGGACCGCGCGGCGCGACGCCCATCACGCCGCCGTGGACGAGCTGCTCGCCGGGCATCTCGAACGACGCGCCGCCGGCCGCACCCATCCCGTGCACGACTTCCTGTTCACCTACTACAGCCTGCGGCCGAGTCAGCTGCGGCGCTGGCATCCCGGCTACGGCACCGTGCTGCTCGGCGCGGCCGCGGTGCGCGGCTACCGCGACCATCCCGGCTACGAACGGGCCACCGTCGACGGGCAGCCGGGGGTGCGGGTGAGCCGGGAGGTGCTCGACCGACGCGCCGACACCGTCGACTTCGTCGCGGGGCTGCTCACCGCGACCTCCTCCCGGCCGCCGCAGCTCGGCTGCTTCGGATTACACGAATGGGCGATGGTGTACCGGGCGGGAGCCGACGGGGTGCGGCACTCGTCGGTGCCGTTGCGGCTCGGCCATACCGGAACCGACACAGTGGTGGAATCAATGCAGCTCCGATGTACCCATTACGATGCGTTCCGGTTCTTCACCCCCGACGCCGTCCCACGCAACGCCACCGAACTGACCCGCGACCAGCAGGTACGCACCGAGCAACCCGGCTGTCTGCACGCCGGCATGGATCTGTACAAGTGGGCGTACAAGCTGCTGCCCCTGACGGATTCGGAGCTGACGGTGCGGTGCCTGCGACACGCGTCCGCAGCCCGTGAATTGGACATGCGGGCGAGCCCGTATGATCTCGAGGACTACGGCTACTCGCCCATCAGGATCGAGACTGCCGCAGGACGCGCACAGTACGTCCGCGAGCAGTCGGCGCTCACCCGTCGCGCCGCAGCTCTGAGAGAAGAGCTGGTGAATCGATGTACCGTCCTGCAGACGCACAGAACCACTGCGTCCGTTACTACCGGCGGGTAACATAATCGACGATTCCGTGTGGCCGGGACGTTTCCGGCCGCACAGCAACCGGAAAGAGTGAGGGTGATGACAGAACGCGTGCAGGTCGGCGGACTCCAGATCGCGCAGGTTCTCTACGACTTCATCAACAACGAGGCCATCCCCGGCAGCGGGGTCGACGCGGACACCTTCTGGGCGGGTACCGACAAGATCGTCCACGACCTCGCCCCCAAGAACCGGGCACTGCTCGCCAAGCGTGACGACCTCCAGGCCAAGATCGACGGCTGGCACCGCGACCGCGCCGGACAGCCCCACGACCCCGTCGCCTACAAGGCCTTCCTCGAAGAGATCGGCTACCTCGTCCCCACCCCCGAACCGTTCACCATCGGCACCGAGAACGTCGACACCGAGATCGCCGAGACCGCCGGTCCGCAGCTCGTCGTGCCCGTCCTCAACGCCCGCTTCGCGCTCAACGCTTCCAACGCGCGGTGGGGATCGCTCTACGACGCGCTCTACGGCACCGACGTCATCCCCGAAGAGGGCGGCGCCGAGAAGGGCACCGGCTACAACAAGGTCCGCGGCGACAAGGTCATCGCCTGGGCCCGCGACTTCCTCGACAAGGCCGCACCCCTCGCGCAAGGCTCGCACGCCGACTCCACCGGCTACAGCATCGACGGCACCGAACTGAAAGTCACCCTCGAGGGCGGCACCGTCACCGGACTCGCCCAGCCCGACAAGCTCGTCGGCTACCTCGGCGACAAGGCCACCCCCTCCTCGGTGCTGCTGCGCAACCACGGTCTGCACATCGAGATCCAGATCGACCCCGAATCCCCCATCGGCAGCACCGACGCCGCCGGCGTCAAGGACGTCGTCCTCGAATCCGCCGTCACCACCATCATGGACTTCGAGGACTCCGTCGCCGCCGTCGACGCCGACGACAAGGTCGTCGGCTACCGCAACTGGCTCGGCCTCAACCGCGGCGACCTGTCCGAGTCCTTCGACAAGGGCGGCAAGACCCTCACCCGTAAGCTGAACCCGAACCGCGTCTACACCGCCCTCGACGGCAGCGACCTCGAACTGCACGGCCGCTCCCTGCTGTTCGTCCGCAACGTCGGGCACCTCATGACCAACCCCGCCATCCTCGACCGCGACGGCAACGAGGTCCCCGAAGGCATCCTCGACGCGCTCATCACCAGCCTGTGCGCCATCCACGGCCTGCACATCGACGAGGACCACGGCCCGCTCGCCAACAGCCGCACCGGCTCGATCTACATCGTCAAGCCCAAGCAGCACGGCCCCGAGGAATCCGCCTTCACCACCGAACTGTTCGGCCGCGTCGAAGAGGTCCTCTCCCTGCCCACCAACACCCTCAAGGTCGGCATCATGGACGAGGAGCGACGCACCACCGTCAACCTCGCCGCCTGCATCAAGGCCGCCTCCGACCGCGTGGTCTTCATCAACACCGGCTTCCTCGACCGCACCGGCGACGAGATCCACACCTCCATGGAGGCCGGACCCGTCGTCCGCAAGGCCGCCATGAAGCAGCAGCGCTGGATCGCCGCCTACGAGGACTGGAACGTCGACACCGGCCTCGCCTGCGGCCTGCAGGGCAAGGCCCAGATCGGCAAGGGCATGTGGGCCATGACCGACCTCATGCGCGACATGGTCGAGCAGAAGATCGGCCAGCCCAAGGCCGGCGCCAACACCGCCTGGGTGCCCTCACCCACCGGAGCCACCCTGCACGCCACCCACTACCACGAGGTCGACGTCTTCGCGGTCCAGAACGAGCTCCAGGGCAAGAGCCGCGCCACCGTGGACGACATCCTCACCATTCCCCTCGCCGAGAACCCCAACTGGTCCGCCGAGGAGAAGCGCGAAGAACTCGACAACAACTGCCAGTCCATCCTCGGCTACGTCGTGCGCTGGATCGACCAGGGCGTCGGCTGCTCCAAGGTCCCCGACATCCACGACGTCGCGCTCATGGAGGACCGCGCCACCCTGCGCATCTCCAGCCAGCTCCTCGCCAACTGGATCCGCCACGACGTCGTCACCGCCGACGACGTCGTCGCCTCCCTCGAGCGCATGGCCCCCGTCGTCGACCGGCAAAACGAAGGCGACCCCGGCTACCGGCCGCTCGCCCCGAACTTCGACGACAGCATCGCCTTCCAGGCCGCCAAGGAACTCATCCTCGAAGGCACCACGCAGCCCAGCGGCTACACCGAGCCGATCCTGCACCGCCGTCGCCGCGAGTACAAGGCCAAGTACGCCTGACCCGCACACCGACACCACAGGGCCCCGATCCACACGGATCGGGGCCCTGCCCGTCCCCGCACCGCGCGGCGGAGCCGGATCACATCCCGCCCCTCACTAGACTCGACCATCGGATCGACGAACGAAACGAGGCGGACACGACGTGAGCGGGCGACATCGCGGTAGCGGACGACGAGGAATCAGCACCAGCGTCATCGTGGTCACCCTAGGCGTAGTACTCTCCCTGCTCGCCGTCCTCGGCTGGTTCCGCCTCCGCGACAACATCGACAACCAGGCCACCGCCGCCGCCGAAACCTGCGTCGAAGGCGACACCGTCCTGCACATCGCCGCCGACCCCCTCATCGCCCCCGCCCTCACCGAACTCGCCGAACAATGGACCGACGGCGGCGTCCGCGTCATCCGCGACCACTGCGTCACCGCCGAGATCACCGCCGTCGACAGCCTCGCCGCCGCCGACACCCTCGGCACCGACGCCTGGGATCCGACGCTCGGCCCCGAACCCGCCCTGTGGGTACCCCTCGACACCCGTATGAGCGCCCGCGCCGCCGACGCCATCGACGGCACCCCCCGATCCCTCGCCACCTCCCCGGTCGTGCTCGCCGTCCCCACCGACCTCGGCCGCGCCCTCACCACCGCCACCGTCCGCTGGCAGGACCTGCCCCGACTCCAGAACGACCCCGCCGCCATGCGCGAGAGCGGACTCGACATCTGGGGCACCCTCGGCCTCGCCCTGCCCACCGGCACCGAGACCCACGCCACCACCCTCGCCCTCGAAGCCGTCACCGCCGCCACCACCGGCATCGGTGCCGGACCGGTCACCCTCGAACAGGCCGCCACCCCCGCCGCCATCACCGCCGTGAGCACCCTCGCCCTCGGCGCCGACACCCTTGGCGCGGTCGGTACCACCGCCGACACCCTCGCGGCGCTCGGCACCCACCCCGACACCGCGGCCCCGATCCACGCCGTGCCGGTCATCGAACAGCAACTGCACCGCGCCCTCACAGATGGACAGGTCCGCGGCCTCACCGGCCACCTGCCGATCGGCGTCGCGCCCGTCGTCGACTTCCCCACGGCCGTCGTCGACGCTCCCTGGGTCGACGAGACGCTCGCCCGCGCCGCCGCGGAGTTCACCGACTACGCGCGGCGCCCCGAGCAGGCCGGCATCCTCACCGCCCACGGTTTCCGCACCGCCGACGCCGTCCCCGAACCCGCCGGGGAACTTCCGCTGCCCCGCGTCGACACCGTCCTCGCCCCCGCCGACCCCACCGTCGACGACGTCCTCGTCGCACTGCGTCTCGCCCCGGTGTCCCCGCGCAAGGTCACGATGGTCGTCGACACCTCCACCTCCATGGGCACCCCCGCCGGCGACGGCACCCGCCTCACCGCGACCGCAGGCGCCGTACGCGAGGCCATGCGTCGCGCGTCCATCAACTCGGTGATGGGCATGTACGTCTTCGCCGACACCCCCGAGGGACACCGCGTCGCCGTCATCCGCGACGGGCTCACCGCAGCCAAGCGCGCGGCGATGTCCTCGATCCTCGACGACATCGATCTCGTCGACCGCGAACCCGTCTACGCCACTCTCACCGCCGCCTACCGCGACGCCGTCGACAACTACGACCCGGGCCGACCGAACTCCGTACTCGTCGTCGTCGACAGCGACGACCCCGACGAAGCAGCCGCCCGCGACCTGCGCGCCGCGATCGATGAACTCTCGTCCCCCGAGACCCCCGTGCGGATCGACGTCGTCGTCCTCGGCGACCGCGCCGACCTCGTCCTCGAACAGGCCGCCGAAGCCACCGACGGCAGCCTCACCGTCGTCGACACCACCGACCCCGCCGATCTCACCGACCTCCTCCGAAAGCTGACGTCCTGACGTGCTCCGACTTCTCGTCGTGGGGGTCTTCCTTGCCCTCCTCACCTACCTGCTGCATCGACGACTCGTCCGGGCACCCGGCCTGCCGCGACCTGCCGCACTCGCCGCCGATCTCGTCCTCGTCGTCCTGTTCGTGCTCACGCTCGGCGCCTCCGGGGTGGGCACGGTGCTCGATCCTGCCTGGGCCCGCCCCATCGGGTTCCTCGGCTGGAGTTGGTTGGCGGTGGTGCTGTACCTGATGCTCGGGCTCCTGCTCATCGGAGTCGCGTTGTTCGTCGCCCGCCTCGCCCGACGCGGGCAACCCCGGCCGATCACCGAGGACGGCACCGTCGAGACCCCGCGACGGGGGCTGCGTATCGCGACCGCCGTGCTCGTCGTGGCCGCGGTCGCCGCCGTCGGATACGGCACGATCGAGGCCGACCGGCCGCAGATCGTCACTGTGCCCGTCGCCCTGCAGGACCTGCCTGCCGGCTTCGACGGTGCCCGCATCGCGCTCGTCACCGACCTGCACGTCGGACCCTCCCGCGGAGCCGACTTCGTGCAAGGTGTCGTCGACCTCGTCGCCGAGGAGCAACCCGACCTGATCGTGCTCGGCGGCGACCTCGCCGACGGCACCGTCGAACTCGTCGGCTCCGATCTCGAACCGCTCCGGCAACTGCAGGCCCCGCTCGGGGTGTACGGCGTCAGCGGCAACCACGAGTACTACTCCGACGACGCCGAATCGTGGCTGAACCACTGGGAGACGCTCGGTGTACGCACCCTGCGGAACGACCATGTCGTCCTCGAGCGGGACGGCGACGTCGTCGCGCTCGCCGGCGTCCACGACTACACCGCCCCCGAACCGCACCACCCCGACATGCCCGCCGCTCTCGCCGGCATCGCGGACGGTACCCCGGTGATCCTCGCCGCCCACCAGCCGCGGCACGTCGACGAGGCACGCGAGCTCGGAGTCGACCTGCAACTGTCCGGGCACACCCACGGCGGACAGATGTGGCCGCTGCGGCCGTTCGTCTCCCTGGCCAACCCGACCGTCACCGGACTCGACCGCTTCGGCGACACGCAGATCTACACGTCCCAGGGCACCGGTGCGTGGGGACCGCCCGTGCGGGTCGGCACTCCACCGGAGATCTCCGTCCTCGAGCTGACCGCCGCGAACTGACTGCCTTGTCTTAGTGGCTCGGTGAGTTTCGTTGTAGGCGGGGAGACAATTCTGGATTTCTGTGATTTCCGTATCGTTCGGAGTTATCTCATCGATGATGATGGCCGACGGACGTGTCCGTCGGCCATCCCCGGCATCAGCCGCTGTACGCCTCCAGGGGCGGGCACGCGCACACCAGGTTCCGGTCGCCGTGTGCGCCGTCGATACGCCGCACCGCCGGCCAAACCTTGGCTCGGCTCTTCCCCATCGGGAACACCGCGATCTCCCGCGAATACGGGTGGTTCCACTCGCCCACCAGGCATTCCGCGGTGTGCGGAGCGCCGCGCAGCGGATTGTCGTCCACCGGCCACTCCCCTGCCCCGACCCGGTCGATCTCACCGCGGATCGAGATCATCGCGTCGATGAACGCGTCGAGTTCGGCGATGTCCTCGCTCTCGGTGGGCTCGACCATGAGGGTGCCGGCCACCGGGAAGCTCATCGTCGGCGCGTGGAAGCCGTAGTCGGCCAGACGCTTCGCGACGTCGTCGACCGTCACCCCCGTCGCCTTCGTCAGCGGACGCAGATCGAGGATGCACTCGTGGGCGACCATGCCGGTCTCCCCCGTGTACAGCACCGGGAAGTACTCGTCGAGACGACGCGCGATGTAGTTGGCCGACGCGATCGCCGTCAGCGACGCGCGACGCAGCCCCTCGGCACCCATCATCTTGATGTACGCCCAGGTGATCGGCAGGATCGACGCCGATCCGTAGGGCGCCGCCGAGACCGGTCCCGCTCCCCCGAGTCCCGGCTCCGCCGGATGGCCCGGCAGGTACGGGGCCAGATGCGAACGGACGCCGATCGGGCCGACACCCGGACCGCCGCCACCGTGCGGGATGCAGAACGTCTTGTGCAGGTTCAGGTGGCTCACATCGCCCCCGAACTTGCCCGGCCGCGCCAGACCCACGAGAGCGTTGAGGTTGGCACCGTCGATGTACACCTGACCGCCGGCGTCGTGCACGGCACCGCAGATGTCGGCGATGTCGTGCTCGTACACACCGTGCGTGGACGGATAGGTGATCATGATCGCGGCCAGGCGCGCACCGTGGTCGGCGATCTTGGCGCGCAGGTCGTCGAGATCGACATCCCCGTTCGGGCGGCACGCGACGACCTCGACACGCATGCCCGCCATCACGGCGGATGCGGCATTGGTGCCGTGCGCGCTCGACGGGATCAGGCAGATGTCCCGATCGGTGTCGCCGCGGTCGAGGTGATAGTGGCGGATCGCGAGCAGACCCGCGTACTCGCCCTGGCTGCCGGCGTTGGGTTGCAGGCTCACGGCGTCGTATCCCGTCACCGCGGCGAGCCAGCCTTCGAGGTCGGCGATGAGGCGGCGGATCCCCGCCGTCTGATCCGCCGGAGCGAAGGGGTGCAGACCCGCGAACTCGGGCCAGGTGATGGCTTCCATCTCGGCGGCGGCGTTGAGCTTCATCGTGCACGAGCCCAGCGGGATCATCGTCCGGTCGAGGGCGAGGTCCTTGTCGGACAGGCGCCGCAGGTAACGCATCATCGCGGTCTCGGTGCGGTAGCGGGTGAACGCCGCATGCTGCAGGAACTCGCTGGTGCGGGCAAGGGCCTGCGGCAGCGCCGTTCCCTCGGCGGCGTCCCCGGCGGTGACGCCGAAGGCGCGCAGGACCGCGTCGACGTGCGCCGCGGTGGTGGCCTCGTCGCACGAGATCGACACGTGATCGTCGTCGACCCGGTGCAGGTTGATGCCGGCCTCGAGGGCGGCGGCGAGCACGGCGTCGACACGCCCCGGGACGCGCACGAGGACGGTGTCGAAGAACTCATCGTGGACAACCTCGACGCCACCGGCGCGCAGACCGTCGGCGAGGCGGCGGGCGTGCCCGGCGACGCGGCGGGCGATGCCGGTGAGGCCTTCGGCGCCGTGGTACGAGGCGTACATGGCCGCGAGCACGGCGAGGAGCACCTGGGCGGTGCAGATGTTGCTGGTGGCCTTCTCACGGCGGATGTGCTGCTCACGGGTCTGCAACGCGAGGCGGTAGGCCGGGTTGCCGTCCGCGTCCACCGAGACACCGACGAGGCGTCCGGGCAGGGTGCGGGTGTGGGCGCTACCGACGGCGAGGTAGCCGGCGTGCGGCCCGCCGAAGCCCATCGGCACACCGAACCGCTGGGTGGTGCCGAAGCACGCGTCGGCGCCCTGCTCCCCGGGCGGGGTGATCAAGGTCATGGCCAGCAGGTCGGCGCCGATGGCGACGAGCGCGCCGCGGTCGTGGGCCGCCGCGATGATCGGAGCGGCGTCGATGATGCGGCCCGAAGCGCCGGGCACCTGGAGGATCACGCCGAAGAACTCGCCCTCGGGAAGTCCGTCGGCAGCGAGGTCGACGGTGACGATCTCGATACCGAGCGGTTCGGCGCGGGTCGCCAGCACCGCGGCGGTCTGCGCGAACAGGTCGACGTCGACGACCAGGCGCGGGCTCTTGGACTTGCGGTTCGCGCGGCGCAGCAGGGTCATGGCCTCGGCAGCGGCGGTGGCCTCGTCGAGCATCGACGAGTTCGCGATCTCCATGCCGGTCAGGTCGGCGACCATGGTCTGGAAGTTCAGCAGCGCCTCGAGGCGTCCCTGGCTGATCTCCGGCTGGTAGGGGGTGTAGGCCGTGTACCAGGCGGGGTTCTCGATGATGTTGCGCAGCAGCACGGGCGGCGTGAGCGTGTCGTAGTAGCCGTGGCCGATCATCGACGTCGCCACGGTGTTCTGCGACGCGAGTGCCTTCAGTTCGGCGAGTACGTCGTGCTCGGAGCGGGGCGCGTCGAGGACGTCGAGGCCGGTCGGCACGTTGTCTGCACGGTCGTCGAGGATGGCGGCCGGCACCGCGGCGGTGGCGAGGGCGTCGAGGGAATCGACTCCCACGACGTCGAGGATCCGGTTCAGGCCGGCGGTGTCGGGGCCGATGTGGCGATCGGCGAAGTTCGAGGTGACGGCATCTGTCATCGCAGCTCCCGGGCTGGTCGGCGAGGTCCACATGCGCGCGGTCGCGCGAGGTGGTTCCTCCCCCTCTGTCGTGAGCTCGCGGAGCGAGCGCCTGAGAGATTCGGCCGGCCAGAGCCTTTCCCCGTGGGCGGGCGGGTGCTCCCGCCACTTTCCAGAGACGTCGGAGCTCACGCGGTCCCGGTTGCCTGAGAGATTGACGGGGAGGTGCTGCTCCTTCGGCGCCCGGCTCGGTGTCCGGGTCTCTCCCGCGTGATGGCGACGCGTCTTCGAGTCTAGTTCACGTCGCGGGGGTCGAAATACCGCAGGTGCGGAAAGTGCCGCCGGCGGTGGAGTGGAGCGGTCATGTGGTCGGCCGATGCGACATCAGTGGTGTGGTCAGCCGATGCGGCGGTTGATGCGTTCGCGGCGACGCGACGCCAGTTCGTCCTCGGGGCGTTCCTCGACGCCGCCGCCGTCGGCGCGTTCGGCGGGGAAATCGGCGATGCTGCCGGTGAGCTCGCGCATCGCGCCGCTCACCGCGATCCCGAAGACGCCCTGCCCGCCCTGCAGCAGGTCGACGACCTCTTCGGGCGACGTACATTCGTAGACGGTGGTGCCGTCGGAGAAAAGAGTGATCTTCGCGAGGTCGCCCACCCCACGGCTGCGGAGATGGTCGACGGCGACGCGGATGTTCTGCAGCGAGACGCCGGTGTCGAGCAGGCGCTTGACGATCTTGAGGACGAGGATGTCCTTGAACGAGTACAGCCGTTGGCTACCGGAACCGGCAGCCCCGCGGATGGACGGTACGACCAGATTCGTGCGGGCCCAGTAGTCGAGCTGGCGGTAGCTGATTCCTGCGATCTGGCAGGCGATGGGCACGCGGTAGCCGACGAGCTCGTCGGGCGCCGAGTTGTCCGGAAACAGGCCCGGTTGGATCTCGTCGGTCTCGTTCGTCCGCGGCGCCGGATTCGAGCGATCGCCGGAATCGACGCCGAGTGGCTGTCCCTTCGTCCGATCTCGCACTACTGACTCCCTCTCGCGCGCCCAGTTCTGCCTCGCAACGATCGATTGGTGGATCCCCCGACCACATCCGATCATCGAGCCCTCCCAGGCTCACCGAGTCATCCCTGGCGGATCAACTCAGCGTACGCTCCGGTGTTGGGCGTCGGGCTGCGACACGCCGACCGGAAGGCAACGTTCGACATTACTACCGTCACGGCCGACGCGCGCGCCAACGCTCGTCGCCGTGCGACGGACGGCGCTCAGCCGTCCGTCGCCTTGAAATCGTCGGGCGAGACGGAGTCGAGGAACTCCTTGAACTTCTCGACCTCGTCCTCCCGTTCGTCGGGCATGACCAGTCCTGCCTCGGTGAGCACCGGTTCCTCGACGTGGACCGGCGCGCCGATGCGCAAGGCCACCGCGACCCCGTCGGAGGGCCGGCAGGAAACACGCATCCCTCCGTCGAAGACCAGATCCGCGTAGAACGTCCCTTCGCGCAGGTCGACGATGCGCACCTCGCGGAGGTTGCGACCGAACGCCTCGAGGAGGTTCTTGATCAGGTCGTGGGTCAGCGGCCGTGCCGGTTCGACCCCCTGCTGTTCGAGGGCGATGGCGGTCGCTTCGTTCTGCCCGATCCAGATCGGCAGATACCGATCGCCGTCGACCTCCCGCAGCAGGAGGACAGGCTGGTTCTGCGGCTGTTCGATACGAATCCCTACTATCCGCATCTCGCTCATCGCGATGCCTCCGTCCTGCTGCTCGTCGGTGGTGGGACCACCCGACAGGTACTGCCTGGAATTCTAGTGTCCTCCAGCGCATCCGTCAGGTGCCGTAGGTCACCACCTGACGGAGGGCCGTGGTCGCACTCGACGACGAATTCGTCGCCTAACGGTCGAGGGCTCCTTGCACCGCCGCTTTCACCAGGCAGGTGTGCAATGTCAACGACAGTGCGGCCAGTTCGCGCACCATCTCCTCGGCGCGCTGCCGTGCCCCGGCGTCGCGGCCCTTCGCGATCGGGCCGGCGATCTGCGCGACGAGCGCGGCCTCGCGGTCGGCGGCAAGCTTGAACGCCCGCAGGTGCCGAACCTCGAGGCCGAACTCCGCCATCGCCTTCGCCGTGCGGGCGAGCAGCACCGCGTCCTCGTCGAAGAAACCGGCCGGGCCCGGCTTGAGCAGGCCCGCCCCCACCAGCTCGGTGAGGAAGGCCGCGTCGATCCCGGCACGGGTGCACAGATCTTCGCGGCTCACCCGGATCTCGCGATCGGTGCGCAGATCCTCCGGCGAGACCTCGCCGCGGGCCACCGCCAGCGGACGCGGCCGGGTGATCCGGGTCTCGACCGATCCCACCGTGGCGGCGCCGCGGTCGATCGCCTCGAGCTGCTCCTTGATCACCTTGAGCGGAAGGTACTGATCGCGCTGCGCGGTGAGTACGTACCGCAGACGCTCGCAATCGGCGATCGAGAAGCGGCGGTAGCCCGAGGGTGTGCGTTCCGGGCTGATCAGTCCCTCGGCCTCGAGGAACCGGATCTTCGAGATCGTCACGTCCGGAAATTCCGGACGCAGGCGGTCGAGCACCGACCCGATCGACATTCCGGCCGGCGCCGGCTGGCGGGCCGCGGTCATCAGCTACCTGCGCCCTGATTACCTCGCGGACCGGTCAGGAACACCAGCCGGAACTTGCCGATCTGCACCTCGTCGCCGTTCGCGAGAACGGCGGAGTCGACCGGCTCGCGGTTGACGTAGGTGCCGTTGAGACTTCCCACGTCGACGACCTGGAATTCGCCCTCGTCCTGGCGGAACTCGGCGTGCCGACGGCTGACGGTCACGTCGTCGAGGAAGATGTCGCTGTCGGGATGCCGACCCGCCGAGGTGGTGGGCTGGTCGAGCAGGAAGCGCGATCCTGCATTGGGCCCCCGCTTGACGACCAGCAGCGCCGATCCGGCGGGCAGGCCCTCGACACCCGAGACGGGCGCTTCGGTGGTGGCCGAACCCGCGCCCTCCACTTCGTTCAGGAAGTCGGCGCGAAATACCGAAGTGGTCTCTGCAGGAGTCTCCTCGTAACCCGCGTTGCCGTTCTCGCTCACCGTTTCTCCTTATCCGTTCGACCACCCGGGTGATCCCGGACGGTCGCTGATTCGTTCGCCCCGTTCAGGTCCGACACGGCACACGCCATATCCGACCGTACCCCGCTCGGGGGTACTGACGCAGACAGTCGCGGTCACGTTACCTGTCGGGTCCGTCAGCCTTCCGTGATCCCGCGGTAACCTTCCGCGTCGAGCGTCTCCGCGAGCGCCTCGTCGAGGTCGTTCTCGCTGCCCATCTCCACGTCGACGAGCCAGCCGTCCTCGTACGGGCTGCTGTTCACCAGTTCGGGATTCGCGTCGAGTTCCATGTTGACGGCGGTCACCTTCGCGGTCAGCGGCGCGAACACGTCCGACACGCTCTTGGTGGACTCGACCTCTCCGAAGGACTCGCCGGCGGCGATCTCGGCGCCCGCCTCGGGCAGCTGCACGAAGACCACGTCGCCGAGTTGGGACTGTGCGTAGTCGGTGATCCCGATGCGCACGGTCGTCGCGCCCGTCCTGCGCACCCACTCGTGCTCGGGGGTGTACCGCAGATCCTCGGGTGTCGCGAAATCGGTCAAGACTGGTCCTTTCGGAGACGACGTTCGACCGGAACGTCGGATTCAGTTACCGGGCTGAGAGTATTGGCGTGGCTCGATCTCCCGCAAGGCGGACACCTCCACCTGCGGAGACTGTTCTACGGACAATGATCCGCCCGCACGGGCGACCGTGTCGACCACTCCGCCGGGAATGTTCAGCGCGGCGGCGAGAGTCGGTCCGTCGCCGATGGCGGTGACGGTGTACGGAGCATCGAGTCGGCGGTCGTCGACGACGATGTCGCCGCCCGGTCCGGTGACCCACGAATCGACCCCGATGCGCACGGTCTCGCCGTTCGCCCCGGCGATCTGCATCGTGTCGGCACCCGCCGCGCGCAGCTCCTGGATCATGTCGAGCAGCACCTCCGATCCGACACCCTCGCGCGGATCGTCGACGGTGAGAACCACTCCGGGCCCGGTGGCGGGTTCGGTGCCGAGTTGCGTCGACAGCGTGTACAGGCGCGTGCGGGCTTCCTCGAGCGCCGCTTCCGAGCCTTCCTGTTCGAGACTCGAGAGGGTGCGCTCGAGTTCGGTGATCTCCTGGCGGAGAGCGGCTTCGCGGCGATTGAGGTTGTCGAGCAGCACGAGCAGGTCCGCAGGGCGCGCCGAGTCGAGGTCGTCGCCGGTATCGGTCGTACGCACCTGGGTGGCGATGCCGGCGCCGAGCAGGACGACGAGAATCGCCGCGAGGACGAGGAAGACGCGTTGCGATCGGGTGGCGCGCGCAGTGCCGGTTTCGGGCGTTGCGCCGGTGTCGGGTGCGGGGCCGGGGTGTTGCGGTTCGGTCACGGTCAGGCCCCGAACAGGCGACGACGTAGGGCTGCAGCGTTTCCGAAGATGCGGATGCCGAGGACGACGATGACCGCGGTCGACAACTGGGTGCCCACGCCGAGCTGGTCGCCGAGCCACACGATCAGGGCGGCGACGAGGACGTTGAAGACGAACGACACCACGAACACCTTCGCGTCGAAGATGTCGTCGAGATAGGCGCGCAGACCGCCGAAGACCGTGTCGAGCGCGGCGACCACCGCGATGGGCAGGTAGGGCTGCACGACATCGGGTACCTGTGGGCTGAACACGATTCCGGCGCCGATCCCGATCGCCAGTGCGAGCACCGCGTAGAGCGCGTGACCGTGTTCGAGACGCTTCACCTGTACCCCGTTTCTCCACTGCTGCCGAGTTTCCGGACCGTGGCGGCCGGAAACTCGAGATCGTCCTCCTCTGCGAGGGTGAATCCCACCCCGTAGAGCTGCTGTATCCCCGCGATGCGCAGGTAGGCGTCGCTGACGACGAAGGTCGTCTGCAGTCGGGAGGGAGATCCCACCGCCGAGACCGTGTACGGGGAGAATACGGGCCGGTTGTCGACGAGCATCGCTCCCCCGGCCTGCCGGATGGTCACCCCGGGACCCACCCGCACGCCCCCGACCTCTACGGCCTCCGCACCGGCCGCCCACAGCGCGTTGACGACCGACTGCAGGTCGCGGTCGAGGACGAGCGCGGTGGGTCGGTCCTCGATTCGCGCCGCATCCGACAGGTTCGGTCGCGCGGTGGGTTCGGTGAGGGTGACCGTGATCCCCGGACCGCGCACCGGTGTTGCTGCGGCTGCGGCCTCGGCGTCGCGGAGTCGGTCGAGGATGGTCGCGCCGTCGCCTCCGTCGGAGAACAGGGCGGTGCGTCGTTCGTCGACCGCGGCACCGAGTTCGTCCCGCTGTGCAGTGAGCGCGGTGATGCGTTCATCCCCTGCCCGGAGGGAGTCGAGGATCTCGGCGCGGGTGCTGTCGGTGCCGGCCTGCACGTCGGCGTTGTGCGCGTACGCGATGCCGATCACGAGGCCGGCGAGGAGAACTCCGGCGCCGAGCCACGCGCGCGACGCGCTCGGAGAGGTGCTCGAGCGCCCCGCAGCCCGGTCCGCGGCGGACGCAGCGTAGCCGGGGTCGAGATGATCCTCGAGGAGCGACTTCAGGAGCGAGGGCACCGGATTGCGCCGGATGCGTTCCCACGCGCGGCTCATCGGATCACCGCCCGGCCGGCACGGTCCGTGCCGTCACGACGGCCTGCCCGAGGTACAGCAGGCCGGTCCACACGTACAGTACGGTCCCCCAGATCAGGGCGGCCCAGCCGAGCGGTCCGGTGATCGGCTCCGAGGCGGGCACGGCGACGGCCCCGAGCATCAGCGGCAGCGCGCACATGAGCAGGAAGGTGGCGCCCTTGCCGAGGTAGAGCACGTCCGGCGGGGACAGTTCCCGGCGCCGGTAGACGGCCAGGGTCGGCGCCAGGACGAGTTCGCGGCCGACGAGGATCACCGCGATCCACCAAGGCACGATGTCGCGCGCCACGAGGGCGACGAGGGTGGCCACGATATAGAGGCGGTCGACGGCGGGATCGAGAAGGGCTCCGAGGCGGGAGGTCTGGTCGAGCAGCCTGGCGAGTTTGCCGTCGGCCCAGTCGGTGATGCTACTCGCGGCCAGCAGGATCAGCGCCCAGACGTCGGCGTGGGCGACGAGGATGAGATAGAGGAAGACGGGCACACCCAGCAGCCGGACGAAGCTGAGGACGTTCGGCACGGTGAGGATGCGGTCCGATCCGCGCGCGTCGGCGGTTCCGGTCGCATCGGTCATGGTGGGGCCGCTCCGTGTTCTCGTGAGGTCGTTCTCGTGATGCCCCGCCGGCGTTCCGTTCGGGCGCGGAGTCCAGCCTTCCACAGCCGCGCGAGCGGAGATTCCGGGGTGTCAGCGCCAGGCGAAGACCGGCTGCTCGAGACCGTCGATGCGGGTGGCCCGCCGGCGCAGCACGACTTCGCGGAATTGGTAGACCACCGCGGCGGTCGGTGCGTGCACGAGGTGACCGCGGAAGGGCCACTGGATCACCGGCTTGTCGGATTCGGGGATGGTGACGAAGCGCGGGTCGACGTCGAGTTCGTCGGTGGTGACGGCGAAGAGCACGTCGACCTCGTCGGGGCTGGGCTTCAGATCGCTCACCGCGGTGTCCGACCACACGACGAACGGTGACATGACGTAACCGGAGCGGGTGATGTAGTCGTCGAGCCGGCCGAGGACGGACTCGGGGCCGAGGTCGATTCCGAGTTCCTCGTGCAGCTCGCGCAGGGCGGCCTCCTCGGGCTGCTCTCCCTCGTCCAGACGTCCGCCCGGCAACGCGAACTGGCCGGGATGTGCCCGCAGACGGGTCGGTCGCCGTGTGAGGGGCATGACGGGGTTACCGTTCCCGTCGTCGAGCACCGCCACGACGACGGCTGCGTGCCGGCGGCCGTCGAGCGGCAGTCGGCGCGAATCGAACGCGTCCAGCGCGTCGCGGACGTTGTCTCTGTCGAGAGGGTGAGCAGCGGGCATGGGTCGACAGTAGTTCGTCACAACTGCCCCGGCGGCTAGGCGCATGCGCTGGCCGGTGTCGGTGACACCGGCCTCGAGGGGGGGAGTTCTGGATATTTATGGTTTCCGTGCAGTCCGGATTATCTGCATGGGGTGGGAGTTCTCCGAACACGGATCCCCACCCGCGGTCATAGTGGGAGCCGACGGAAAGGAGCTCGATGAACGACGTGCCCGCCGGCCTCGACCTCGATGCCCTCGATGCGCTCGATGCCTATCTGCAGACCTCCGCCCCCGACCTGTTCTCCGGTCCCCTCCGCGCGCGCCTGATCAGCGGCGGACGCTCGAATCTCACCTACGAGGTGACCGACGGCGATCGGCGGCTGGTGTTGCGCCGTCCCCCACTCGGACACGTCCTCGCGACCGCACACGACATGGCTCGCGAGTACCGCGTCATCTCCGCGCTCGCCGGCACCGCGGTACCGGTCCCCCGCTCGCATCTGCTGTGCGAGGACGATTCGGTGCTCGGCGCGCCCTTCTATCTCATGGATCTGGTCGTGGGGACGCCCTATCGCACCGCGGAGGAACTCGAACCGCTCGGCGCCGAGCGCACGCGCGTGATCTCCGAGCGGATGATCGACACCCTGGCCGCCCTGCACGCGGTGGACCCGGCGACCGTGGGTCTCGAGGACTTCGGCCGCCCCCAGGGCTTCCTCGAGCGGCAGGTGCGGCGCTGGACCACCCAGCTCGAGAACTCGCACAGCCGGGACCTCGACGGCGCCGACGAGCTGCACCGGCTGCTCGTCGACAATCTGCCGGGCGACGGCGAGGTGGGCATCGTGCACGGCGACTACCGGCTCGACAACGTCCTCGTCGACGACGACGACAAGGTGGTCGCGGTGCTGGACTGGGAGATGGCCACGCTCGGCGATCCCCTCACCGATGTGGCGTTGCTGCTGGTGTACCAGCGGCTGGCGCGGGAGAACACGGAGTTCCCCGTGTCGACGGTGTCCCGCGCTCCGGGCTTCCTCGGCGACGACGAACTGCTTGCCCGGTACGAGGCCGCCGGTGGACGCGACCTGTCGGACATGGCGTTCCACCTCGCCCTGGCCTACTACAAGCTCGCGGTGATCCTCGAGGGCATCTACTTCCGGTTCCGTCAGGGCAAGACGGTCGGCGACGGGTTCGAGGAACTCGGCCGCGGCGTCGAGCCGCTGTTGCACGCCGGTATCCATGCGCTGACGAGTCGGAAGAGTTGATCTCGCGACCGTTGTCGTAGTCGCTCGGTACGCTCCGCTCATGCCGCATCCGGTGATGTTCGACGAGGCGGATCCCCTGCTAGCTCGTGTGCGCTCGCTCGCGCTGGCCCTGCCCGGCGCCTCCGAGAAGATCTCGCACGGCCGTCCGTTCTTCTCCACCCGGACGGCCTTCGCGGTCTACGGAGGCGGCGAGAAGGGCACCCGCGCACCGTTTCCCCGCTCCCTCATCGTCAAGCCCGACGAGGAGGAGCGCCGCGCGCTGCTCGAGGAACCCCACACCTATGTGCCGATGTATTTCGGGCCGTCCGGGTGGGTCGGGTACGACCTCGCCCGTCCGGAGGTGGACTGGGACGAGGTCGCCGAACTGCTCGACATGTCCTATCGGCAGACCGCGCCACCGAAACTGGTGCGCGAGCTCGACGCCCGCCTCGGCTGACGGGCGCCGAGCGGCGCGGGTTCAGCCCTGCTGGTCGCCGATGCTGACCATCCACGACACGCCGAAGCGATCGGTGCACATGCCGAACAGATCGCCCCAGGGGGCACGCTCGAGCGGCATGTCGACGCGACCGCTCTCGCTCAGCGCGTCCCACCAACCCCGGAGCACGCTCTCGTCGTCCCCGCTGAGCGACAGCGAGAAGTTCGTGCCGGGCGTGTAGTCCATGCCGTTCGGGGTGTCCGAGGCCATGAGCACGAAGCCGCGGTCGGTGGTGAGCATCGAGTGCATCACCTTGTCGTCCTCGCTCGGATCCTGCGAGGCGTTCATGTCCACGAATCTGCTCACCGTCAGTTCGCCGCCGAACACCGACCTGTAGAACTCCATGGCCTCGCGCGCGGAATCGCGGAATGCGAGATAGGGATTGAATCGTGTGGTCATCGTGGTCCTTTCGCGGGTGCCGCAGGGCACGGATGGTGCCGCACGAAGAATGACCGTCCGCCGACGCATTTCTCATCGTGGACGGTGCGCACCCCGCTCCGGGAGCGTTCGGCGCGATCCGTGTCAGGAGACCGCCACTGTGGCGCGGGCGTACTCGGGTCGGTCGACCAGATCGGCCAGCACGCGCCCGACCGCACGTCGCGGGACCGCCCACGACGAGACGTCGCCGTCGGACACCGTTGCCTCGGCGTCGTCGCCCTTCGGGCAATCTCCGATCGCGTACCCGACGATGCTCCGGACGGAGCGAATGGCAGCATGTCTGCGCACCACGGCTGCGCCGATCACGACGATCGCTGAGCGGGTGGGGTGGGGCGATCCGAACTTCGCTGCCCGTCAGTTTCGCCGTAGCGTGGGCGTCACTCCTAGTGGCTGTCGGGCGTTGAGCCGCGCGAAGGCTCCGCAGGTGACCGGGCAAAGCTCTCGTATCTGGCGTTGAGGGTTGCCGCCCGGTCGCGGAGGGCCGCACGCAGCGACTCGGGTGCGAGGACTTCGGCGGCGGTGTCGAGCTGCCAGATCGCCCAGACAGCGTGCCGCAGGTCCTCGAAGGTCACGTCGAGGCGCACCCAGCCGTCTTCCTCCGGTTCCTCGGCGCGGACAGCTCGCGCGGTGTTCAGCAACTCCTCACGTCGCGTGGGTTCGACCCTGACCAGCACAGGGATGTGGTTCTTCGACAAGAACTGGGCGCTGCGCTCGGCCCAGATGCGGTCGAGGTCAACCTGCGCGGGACGCTCGGCCAGTTCCGGAAGCTCCTCGGCGGTCACCATGCGCGAGAGCCGGTACGTCCGATCCTCTCCCGACTTGGTGGCCAGCAGGTAGGTGCGGTCGCGAACGGTGACCAGACCGATCGGATCGACGGCGTGCCAGCGGGGTGCCTTGTCCGGTGCGGTGTACTGGAAGCGAAGCTTGTGCCCGGTGAGCACGGCATGGCGGACTACGCCCATCACGTCACTCGCCACGTCCTCGGTGACCAGCCGTCGTGAGAGCAGGTCGGTGTCGGGCTCGACCAGGAACCGCCGGGCCGCATCGTCCAGGCTGGTGCGGTGGCCTTCGGGCAGCGCATCGACCACCTTGCGCATCGCGGAAGCGAGCGCGGTGCCGAGGCCGAAGACCTTCTCGCCGCGGCCCGACCCGGCGGTCAGCAGCGCGAGGGCTTCGTCATGGTTCAGTCCGGTCAGCTCCGTGCGGAAGCCGGGAAGCAGGGAAAACCCGCCGTGTCGCCCGCGATCGGCGTAGACCGGGACGCCGGCAGTGGACAGCGCCTCGATGTCGCGCAGCACCGTGCGGGCGGAGACCTCCAGCTCGCCGGCGAGTTCGTCCGCGGTCATCCGACCCCGCTGGCGCAGCAGCAGCACCAGTGAGACCAACCGATCGGCTCGCATAGTTTCATTCCTTTCAAAAATCATGACACAAGATGTCGCGTTTTGTTGGGAGGCTGAGTTTGCGGGCGTTGAGGACGGCGGCCACCCGGCCGCCGGGCGCTCGCAGTCGCAACGATTGGAGTGGCAATGGAACGAACAGCGGTCAACCCGGTGACATGGTCGCAGGAGATGGGATTCAACCAGGGCGAGGTCGTCGCAGGGCACACCCGGACCCTCTACATCTCGGGGCAGACCGCGATGAGCAAGGACGGCCGGCCCGAGCACGACGGGGACATCGCGGCCCAGCTCGCGCTGGCCGTGGACAACCTCGAAGCCGTGCTCGCCGAGGCCGGCATGTCCCTAACAGACCTCGTCAGGCTCAACGTGTACACCACCGACGTGGACGCGCTGTTCCCGCACTACGGCGTGCTCGCCGGGCGGCTCGGCGCCGCGGGCGTCGCGCCCACAACCACGATGCTCGGGGTGACGCGGCTGGCGATCCCCGGTCAGATGATCGAACTCGACGGAACCGCTGTCGCGTAACGCAGCCTTGCCACTCCTGCTGCTCGTGCCGGTCTCGCCGGCGCGAGCAGCAGGAAGATGGGGAGCATACGATGCTCACGATCATGACGATCGGGGTCTATGGCTGCGATATCGGCGCCTTCTTGGAGGGGCTGCGGGAAGCGAACGTCCGCCTGTTGCTGGAGTGCGCCGGCGCCGGGGTGCCCAGGGACCCGAGTACGCCTGGACCAACTCGCTCAGGCTCCAGGCCGCCCTCGCCCAGGTGAAAATCGACTACCGGCAGGCCAACGCCCTTCTCAGCAGATCGTCACGCGGTGCCGCGAAGTCCAAGGCACCGCGAGCCCGGCAGGGGCGCAGGCTGTGACCGCCGATCGACCGCCTCGCTGCGGCTCTGGTCCCCTTATCCACAGGAAGCCGCCGAGCCAACGTCGCGCACCGCACCGACGCGGCTGCTCGGCCGGCCGCGGGACCAGACAAAAACGCCCCCGGGACATGACGAAGCCCAGGCGAGAAACTTACTCTCACCTGGGCGTTTACGTCGGGCTGACAGGATTTGAACCTGCGACCACTTGACCCCCAGTCAAGTGCGCTACCAAGCTGCGCCACAGCCCGTCCGCGCTCTCTCCGAGCGCTCTCAGAGATTACAACAGGAACGGACCGAAACACTAATCGGCTGGTCAGCGCGTTTTCACGACCGGACGTCGGGAGCTCACTTGCGGCGGTCGCGCTTCTCCCGCACGCGCACCGAGATCCGCACGGGACTGCCGTCGAAGTTGAACTCCTCCCGCAGGCGACGCTCGAGGAAGCGGCGGTAGCCGGCCTCGAGGAAGCCCGTGGTGAACAGCACGAAGGTCGGCGGCCGCGTGGCCGCCTGGGTGGCGAACAACACCCGGGGCAGGCGACCGCCGCGCATCGGCGGCGGAGTCGCGGCCACGACCTCCTTGAGCCACGAGTTCAGGCGTCCGGTCGAGATGCGCTTGTCCCACGACTCGAGGGCCGTCTCCATGGCCGGGACGAGCTTCTGCACGGCGCGACCGGTCTTGGCGGAGATGTTCACCCGCGATGCCCACGGCACCCGCAACAGGTCGCGGTCGATCTCGCGGCCGAGTTCGTAGCGGCGATCCTCGTCGACGAGATCCCACTTGTTGAACGCGATCACCAGGGCGCGCCCGGACTCGACGACCATCGTGATGACCCGCTGATCCTGCTCGGTGATGGGCTGCGAGGCGTCGATGAGCAGCACCGCCACCTCGGCCGCGTCGATCGCACCCCGCGTGCGCAGGGAGGCGTAGAACTCGGCGCCGGACGCACTGTTGACGCGCTTGCGCAGACCGGCGGTGTCGACGAAGCGCCACGGCTTGCCGCCGAGCTCGACGATCGAGTCCACCGGGTCGACGGTGGTGCCGGCGATGTCGTGCACCACCGACCGTTCGTCGCCGGCGAGCTTGTTGAGCAGGCTCGACTTGCCGACGTTCGGCTTGCCCACCAGCGCGACGCGGCGAGGCCCTTCCCCACCGGTACCCTCGCGGGGCGTGGCCGGCAGCTTGGCGAGCAGCTCGTCGAGCAGATCACCGGTGCCGCGACCGTGGGTGGCCGATACCGAATAGGGCTGGCCGAGTCCGAGAGACCACAGTGTCGCGGCTTCGGATTCGACACGGTCGTCGTCTACCTTGTTCGCCACGAGCAGCACCGGAGTCTTCGACCGACGCAGCACCTTCGCGACGGCCTCGTCCACGCTGGTGGCGCCCACGGTGGCATCGACGACGACGAGGATCGCGTCGGCGGTGCGCATCGCGACCTCCGCCTGGCGGGCCACGGACTGCTGCATGCCCTTCGCGTCGGGTTCCCATCCGCCGGTGTCCTGCACCATGAACCGGCGGCCGTTCCACGACGCCTCGTACGAGACGCGGTCGCGGGTGACGCCCGGGACGTCCTCGACGACGGCTTCCCGTCGGCCGATGATGCGGTTGACCAGGGTGGATTTGCCGACGTTCGGTCGGCCGACCACGGCGACGGTCGGGACCGGGACGAACTCCTCGAGGTCGCCGCCCTCGGCGAATTCGATGTCCCAGTCGCCTTCTTCCGACCACGTGCCGTCGCCGTCGAACCCGGTGTAGTCAGTACTCAGGTCGTCGCTCACAGCTTCGCTCCAGTCTGCTCGGTGACCACCGCGAGCAGCGCGGCGATCACCTCGTCGATGTTCATGTCGCTGGTGTCCACGACGACCGCGTCGTCCGCCGCACGCAGCGGGGACACCGCGCGGGTGGAGTCGAGGTGGTCGCGGCGCTGCACCGCGGCGAGGACCGCCTCGTAGTCGTCGCCGCGACCCTCGGCGATGTTCTGGTTGTTGCGCCGGTGCGCGCGGGCCTCCGCCGAAGCGGTGAGGAAGATCTTCACGTCCGCGTCGGGGAAGACGACGGTGCCGATGTCGCGTCCTTCGATCACGACACGGTGCTCGGCGCGGCCGAGCCGCTGCTGGGCCTCGACGAGCAGGGTGCGCACCTCGGGCACGGCGGAGACCGCGGAGACCGCGGCCGTGACCTCGGCGCCGCGGATGACCTCGCGCACGTCGTCCCCGTCGAGGCGGATGTCCTCGACGGTGGGGTCGGTGCCGATCGACCACGGCAGGCCGGCGGTGACCGCGGCGATCGCGGCCGGATCGGTCAGATCGGTGCCGCGGCGCAGGGCGTGCAGCGTCGCGATGCGGTACATCGCGCCGGTGTCGAGATAGGCGGCACCGAGATGCTGCGCGAGACGCTTGGAGACGGTGGACTTGCCCGTGCCGGACGGCCCGTCCATCGCGACGACCAACGCGTCGGCCGGTGCGCCGGTCACAGCTTCACCGCCTGGTACAGGCCCCCGACCTCGTTGCGGCCGAGGACACGGAGGGTGCCGGGACGCTGGTCGCCGAGCGCCACGGGACCGATGTTGGTGCGCACGAGCCGGATCACGGGGAACCCGACCGCGTCGAGCAGACGTCGCACGATGTGCTTGCGTCCCTCGTGCAGCACGAGCCGCACGAGCGACTGGCCCTCGTGGACCTCGAGCAGCGAGAACTCGTCGACGGAGGCGGGTCCGTCCTCGAGTTCGATGCCTGCCTTGAGCTGCTTGCCGACACCACGGGCGAGCACACCCTTGACGGTCGCCAGGTAGGTCTTGGGCACCTCGAAGGACGGGTGCATCAGCCGATGGGCCAGTTCGCCGTCGTTGGTGAGCAGCAGCAGCCCCTCGGTGTCGGCGTCGAGACGACCGACGTGGAACAGACGCTGCCCGGCGGCGACGCGTTCGGAGACGATGTCGCCGACGCACGGACGGCCGAGATCATCGGACATCGTGGACTGCCAGCCGCGGGGCTTGTTCAGCACGAGGTGCACGAGATCCTTGTTGATGACGACGCGGACGCCGTCGACCCGGATCACGGCGTTCTCCGGGTCCACGCGCAGGCCCTGCTCGACGACGATGTTGCCGTCGACCTCGACGCGACCCGCGGCGATGAGTTCCTCGGCGGCGCGGCGCGAGGCGACGCCGGCCTGGGCGAGCACCTTCTGCAGCCGCACGCCTTCACCGGCGGGCAGCTTGGCGGGGCCGGCCTCGCGATGCTGGTGCCGCGCGGGACGGGCGTTGCTCACGGTCGGAACGACGCGCTGCGCGACGCGCTTGGCGGCAGGCTTGGAGGGCTTACCGGTCGAGGTGCCCTTGCGGTGCGGTTTCCGACCGGCGGCCGGCTGTGACGGTTTGCGACCTCCGGCCGACTGTGCCGGATTGCGGCCCCCGGCCGACTGGCCGGGAGTGGCCCGGCGATCGGAGCGGGGAGCTTCGGTGCGTCCTCCGGAACGCGGTGCTTCCGCGCGTCCCGAGCGGGATCCCCCGGTGTTGCGCGTGTTCGCGCTACGAGGATTGTTTCTTCTACGGTCCGGTGTGCCATCACGGCGAGCGGGTGTATTCACTTGGTTCCTGTCAGTTCTCTGGATCGAACTCCGCGGGCGAGAGAGTCTCGGGACGCGCGTTCCTACCCATTCTCTCAAATCGTGGGTCCGACTCGAGACTGTCGGCGATGTCGTCGATCACATCGACATCGGGCAGAAGCGGCGCAACGGGCGGCAGATCCTGCAGAGATGCCAGGCCGAGACGTTCGAGGAACAGCTCCGTGGTGACGTAGAGCGTGCCGCCGGTCTCCGGATCAGTGCCCGCCTCTGCGATCAGATCCCGCGCGAGCAGGGTGCGCATCACCCCATCGACGTTGACGCCGCGCACGGCACCGACACGGCTGCGGGTCACCGGTTGCCGGTAGGCGATCACGGCGAGCGTCTCGAGTGCGGCGCGGGTGAGCTTGGTGCGCGCGCCACCCTGCAGCAGCTTCTCGACGTAGGGCGCGAAATCGCGGCGCGTGTAGAAGCGCCAGCCGTCGCCCGCGAACCGCAGGTCGATGCCGGATCCGCGCGCGGTGAGGTCCTGTGCGAGACGCCGCAGCGCGGCCTCGGCGCGGTCGGCGGTGACCCCGATGGCGGTCGCGAGCTGCTCGGTCGGCGCGGGGGTGTCGACGACGAGCAACAGTGCCTCGAGTGCCGCAGTGAGTTCGTCGGCGGCGATCTCGAGAAGTTCACCGTCCCACGCGCGTTCCGGCGCAGCAGTGTCTTCGTCACGTTCCCGCGCGGTGTCGTCCGCGCTCCCCGGCGCAGCGTCACTCTCGGGCGCAGAGTCGTCCGCGTGCTCCCGCGCGACGGTGTCGTCCGCGTGCTCCCGCGCGACGGTGTCGTCCGCGTGCTCCCGCGCGACGGTGTCGTCGTTCACCCGTAGTCCTCCTCGAAATCGATGGCCTCCCCGTCGGTCTCCCCTGTCCACGCGACCTGCAGATGTCCGAGTGGGTCGGGTTGTTCGAAGGTGACGGCACGTTCGCGGTAGAGCTCGAGCAGCGCGAGGAACCGGGCGACGACGAGCAGTCCGAGATCGCAGTCGGCGACGAGTTCGTCGAATCCGACCCAGACGCCGGCGCCGCGGGCGCGCAGCAGGCCGAGGATGTGGGCGGCCTGTTCGGGAACCGACACCTTCGGGGTGTGCAGGTGGTCGAGGCCGACGGTCGGTGGTGGTTTCGGCCGGAACGCCGCGGCCGCGATCTCGGCGAAGCGGTGCGCGTCGACACCGAGCACGACCTCCGGTACGAGATTCTCGTAGCACTCCTCGAGCGACACCGCGCGCGGATAGCGGCGCAGGGCGGCGGCCTCGAGGGCGGCGAACTGTTCGGCGATCTGCTTGTAGGCCCGGTACTGCAGCAGACGCGCGAACAGCAGGTCGCGGGCCTCGAGCAGGGCGAGATCCTCGGGGTCGTCGACCTCGCCGGCGGGCAGCAGCCGGGCGGCTTTGAGGTCGAGCAGGGTCGCGGCGACGACCAGGAACTCGGTGGTCTGATCGAGGCCGAGTTCGGGACCGAGTTTGCGGGTGTAGGCGATGAAGTCGTCGGTGACCTCGTGGAGAGCCACCTCGGTGACGTCGAGGCGACGCTGCGAGATGAGGGTGAGCAGCAGGTCGAACGGCCCCTCGAAGTTGCGCAGGCGCACATGGAAGCCCGAGGTGGTCTCCTCGACCTCCGGCCGGTCCGGTTCGGTGGGTTCCTCGAGGACCACCGCGTCGACCTCCACATCGGGTGCCGTGCCGGTGTCCGCAGAGTCCTGGACGGGAGCGTGCACGGGGCTCAGCGATCGCTCCGGTGGATCACTTCCCGCGCGAGTGCGCGGTACGATTCGGCGCCGGCAGAGGTGGGCGCCCAGCGGGTGATGGGTTCGCCGGCGACGCTGGTCTCGGGGAACTTGACGGTGCGGTTGATGACGGCGTCGTAGACGAGATCGCCGAAGACCTCCACGACCCGCGACATCACCTCACGACCGTGCAGGGTGCGCTGATCGAACATGGTGACGAGGATGCCGGCAACGGTCAGCTTCGGGTTGAGCCGGTCGCGGACCTTGGCGACGGTGTCGTTGAGCAGCGCCAGGCCGCGCAGGCTGAAGAACTCGCATTCCATGGGGATGAGCACCGAGTCGGCGCAGGCGAGCGCGTTGACGGTGAGCAACCCCAGCGACGGCTGGCAGTCGACGAGGATGTAGTCGTAGCGGTCGAGCACCGGGTACAGGGCGCGGCCCAGGGCCTGCTCGCGGCCGACCTCGGAGACGAGCTGGATCTCGGCCGCCGACAGGTCGATGTTGCTCGGCAGCAGGTCGAGGCCCTCGACGTGGGTGCGCACGAGCACGTCGTCGGTGGACACCCGCGGTTCGACGAGCAGGTTGTGCACGGTGAGATCGAGATCGTGGTGGGCGACACCGAGTCCGGCGGACAGTGCGCCCTGCGGGTCGAGGTCGACGAGCAGGACGCGGCGCCCGTACTCGGCGAGGGACGCCCCGAGGTTGATGGTCGAGGTGGTCTTGCCGACCCCGCCCTTCTGGTTGCACATCGCGATGATGCGGGCCGGTCCGTGGGTGGACAACGGCACCGGTTCCGGGACGGGACGGCGTGGCCGGCCGGTCGGTCCGAGATCGGACTCGGCAGCGGTTCCGGAGGTGGTGGAAGGCTCGGTGGTGGACGTTCTGTCGGTGTCCTCGCGGCCGTGTGCGTCGACCGGGACGGTGTTCGACCGGAGGTGCTCCGGCTCCGTGTACGTGGCGGGTGGCCGAGGTGTGCCCACGTTCGGTACTCCCCCTGTCTTGCGACCCGGATGTCTTCTCGTCGACCCGTCGGGTGACCCGGCGGCTCGTCCCCAGAACGCTACCGCTTCGTCGGCAGGATCACCGCACGGACACGCGTCCCCTGCGGAGTCGGTCATCGTGCCCGCGGATGCGCCTGCGCCCATACCTCGCGGAGGGCACCGGCGGTGACCAGGGTGTATATCTGCGTGGTCGTCACAGAAGCATGCCCCAGTAACTCCTGTACCACGCGTACGTCGGCGCCACCGTCGAGCAGGTGCGTCGCGAAGGAGTGCCGCAGCGTGTGCGGCGACACCCCGACGTCGACTCCGGCGCGTTCGGCGGCGGTCTGCAGCACCTTCCACGCGCTCTGCCGCGACAGGCGGCCGCCGCGCGCGTTGAGGAAGACCGCGGCGGTGCGGCCGGTTGTCAGGGCGGGTCGTCCCCGCACGAGATAGGCGTCGAGCGCGCCGAGCGCCGGGCGTCCGACCGGGACGAGTCGCTGTTTGCCGCCCTTGCCGCGCAGCAGCACGGAGCGTGATTCGGTGTCGATGTCGTCGACGTCGAGCCCGACGGCCTCGGAGATGCGGGCGCCGGTGGAGTACAGCAGTTCGAGCAGGGCGCGGTCGCGCATGCTGCGGGGTCCGTCGGCGTCGCGGCCGGCGGCGTCGAGGATCGCGGTGACCTGGTCGACGGTCAGCGCCTTGGGCAGGCGACGCCCGGCCGCCGGGGGTTTGACGGTGCGGGCGACGTCGACCGGGGTCTGTCCTTCGGCGGCGGCGAAGCGGTGCAGGCCGCGCACGGCGATCAGGGCGCGGGCGGCCGAGCTCGCTGCCAGCGCCGGGCGGTTGCGTTCCGGGTCTCCGCGGCGCAGGCTCGCGGCGAAGTCGCTGATGTGGTGTTCGTGCACGTCGGCGAGGTCACCGATGTGGATGTCGGTGAGGTGTTCGACGTAGCGCAGCAGGTCGCGGCGGTAGGAGGCGAGGGTGTTCGTCGCGACCCCCCGTTCGACGGTCAGGTGCGCGAGATAGGCGTCGAGTTGCCCGGTGAGTGTCGGGGACGGCTGCGGAGCGACCTGCGTGGCGGGACGCTCCTCACCGGGCAGCACTGCTCACCCCTCCGCGCGCGTGCGGGCGAAGGTGGTGGGCCGGTCCGGCCACGGCGCGTCCGGTGCGCGGGTCGCGGTGCCCGTCGCGCGGGCGGTTGCGAACGCGAGGAGACCGGACACCGCGGTGGCGTTGACGATCTCCCCGCGCAGCACCATCGCCACGGCCTCGTCCACCGGGACGCGGCGGACCTCGAGATCGGCCTCCTCGTGCTCGGGTTCGGGCCGGTCGACCTCGCTCAAGCCGCGGGCGGCGAAGACGCGCACGGCTTCGTCGGTGAATCCGGGTGAGAGCGCGATGTCGACGAGGAGTTCCCAGTCGGCGGCGGCCAGGCCGGTCTCCTCGGCGAGTTCGCGGCGGGCGGTGTCGAGGGGGTCCTCGCCGGGTGCGTCGAGCAGCCCGGCGGGCAGTTCCCACAGTCGCCGGCCGAGCGGGTGCCGGTACTGGTGCACGAGCACCACCCGGTCCTTCTCGTCGACGGCCACCACCGCGACCGCACCGTGGTGTTCGACCACTTCGCGTTCGGCGGTGTGCCCGTCGGGCATCGCCACGATGTCGACGCGCAGCGACACGATGGCGCCCGTGTAGATCCGCCGGCTGTCCAGGGTGCGGAAGTCGTGTCGCTGCGCCATGTCGACTACTCGGCGTCGCCGGCGGTGGACGTCGACGCGGTCGAGCCGACCGATTCCTCGGAGGTGCTGTTCTCGCCGTGGATGTCGACCGGGAGTCGCTCAGCCGCCTTGTACTGCAGTGCCGCGGCAACGAGGCCGGAAAACAGCGGGTGCGGGCGGGTGGGCCGGCTCTTGAGTTCCGGGTGCGCCTGGGTGGCGACGAAGAACGGATGCTGCTCGGCCGGGTACTCGACGAACTCGACGAGTCGCCCGTCCGGGGAGGTGCCGGAGAACACCAGACCGGACTTGGCGATCTTGTCGCGGTAGGCGTTGTTGACCTCGTAGCGGTGCCGGTGCCGTTCGGAGACCTGCTCGCTGCCGTAGGCCCTGGCCACGACCGAGCCCTTCTTCAGCGTGGCCGGGTAGGCACCGAGACGCATGGTGCCGCCGAGATCGGCCTCACCGGCGACCGCCTGTTCCTGGTCCGCCATCGTGGAGATCACCGGGGCGGTGGTGTCGGGATCGAACTCGGTGGACGACGCGTCCTCGATGCCGACCGACCGCGCGGCCTCGATGACGACACACTGCAGGCCCAGGCACAGGCCGAGCAGCGGGATCCGGCGGGTGCGGGCGAACCGGATGGCGCCGAGCTTGCCCTCGATGCCGCGGATGCCGAAGCCGCCGGGGATCAGGACGGCGTCGACGTCGCCGAGGTGCTTCTCCGCACCGGCCTCGGTCTCGCACTCGTCGGAGGCGACCCAGCGGATCTTGACCTTCGCGCGGTGCGCGAAACCGCCGGCGCGCAGCGCCTCGGTGACCGACAGGTAGGCGTCGGGCAGGTCGATGTACTTGCCGACGAGCGCGACCTCGACGGTCTCGCGGGGGTTGTGGACCCGCTCGAGCAGGTTGCCCCACACGGTCCAGTCGACGTCCCGGAAGGGCAGGCCGAGCTGGCGCACGACGTAGGCGTCGAGTCCCTCGCTGTGGAGCACCTTCGGGATGTCGTAGATGCTCGGCGCGTCGGGGCAGGAGATGCAGCCGGCGACGTCGACGTCGCACATCAGCGAGATCTTCGCCTTGAGCGAGGCCGGCACGTCGCGGTCGCAGCGCAGTACGAGCGCGTCGGGCTGGATACCGATGTTGCGCAGCGCGGCCACCGAGTGCTGGGTCGGCTTGGTCTTCAGCTCACCGGACGGCCCGAGATAGGGCACGAGCGAGACGTGCAGGAAGAAGCAGTTGTCGCGGCCGACCTCGTGGCGCACCTGGCGGGCGGCCTCGAGGAAGGGCTGCGACTCGATGTCGCCGACGGTGCCACCGATCTCGGTGATCACCACGTCGGGGGTCTGGCCCTCGGAGTCGGGTGCGGCCATAGCGAGGATGCGGCGCTTGATCTCGTCGGTGATGTGCGGGATGACCTGCACGGTGTCGCCGAGATATTCGCCGCGGCGTTCCTTGGCGATGACCGTGGAGTACACCTGCCCGGTGGTGACGTTCGCGTCGGCGGACAGGTCGCGGTCGAGGAAGCGCTCGTAGTGGCCCACGTCGAGGTCGGTCTCGGCGCCGTCCTCGGTGACGAAGACCTCACCGTGCTGGAACGGATTCATCGTGCCGGGGTCGACGTTGAGGTAGGGGTCGAGCTTCTGCATCGTCACGCGCATGCCGCGTGCGGTGAGCAGAGTGCCCAGGCTCGACGCTGTGAGCCCCTTGCCGAGAGAGGACGCGACGCCCCCGCTGACGAAGATGTGCTTGGTAGGGGTACGCGAGTGGCGTGACTGTGGCAAAGAAGCTCCCGTGACGTCAGGTGCAGGACTTTTGGACTGATGCGATACAGCTGGGGCCTGCCGACCCACGGAACTTCACGGTAACACCTCCGTGGGCGGGCGCGTACCCGACTCGCGATTGCCGACCCTCGGTGCAATCGACGTCACAGGCGGCGACGCTCAGCGGGCCGGGGAGCCGACGGTGACGGCGGTGGCGCTCGGCCCCGTCCCGTACCGGCCGGTGCCCCCGTCGTACTGCTCGCGCAGCGCCAGAACCGTCGTCAGGCGCCCCGATTCGCGGTCGAGATTGTCGACCGTGGACAGGCCCGCGGCGAGCGCGGCGTCGGCCCGCACGACGGCGATCGGTCCGTTGCCCTCCGCTGCCCCCGTGCGGCCGGCGAGCACCGCGCCGGCGCCGCGGCCGTCGACGACCCCGGCGAAGCGCGCGATGAGCGACCCGCGATTGCCGGCGCGTTCGGCGTTGCCGCTGTGGTCGCCGGTGACAACGAGGGCGCTCTGGGCCGGTTCGACCTGACCGTCCTCGTAGGTGACGAAACCGCCGCTGCGCAGTGTGGTCAGGGCGAGGGCGCGTTCCTCGGGGGTGCTGCGCGGTTGTCCGGTGCCCGGGTCGACGAGCAGCACCGCGCCGAGCAGATCCCCGGCGAGGCTGCCCGGGTCGACGGCGCCGGTCTGCAGTTCCACGCCGGCGGGCACGACGTTGGTGACGGTTGTGCGGAGCTGGTCGGTGCCGGAGGCGTCGACGAACGAATCGGTCAGCGCGATCCGGGCGGTGACCCGGCCGCCGGCATCACCGACGGACCGCACGACGGCGTCGACGTCCTCGGGTGCGGCGTCCGGGGTGGTCACGAGAAGGACGGTGCGGTCGAGGAGTTCGTCGCGCACGATCCGCGGGCCGACGGTCGAGTCGAACCCGTCGGCGGCGAGCAGTTGTGCCTCGAGCCGGCTGCCGTGGTCCTCGGCCTCCTGGATCTCGCGGCGCAGCTCGGCCTTGTCGTCGCGCAAGCCGGAGACGACGCTGTCGGCCAGCAATCCGGAGCCGAGCACGATCCCGACCGCCAGGCCGAGGAACACCGCCACCAGGGAGACGACGTGATGGCGCATCGAGATCACGCGCGCAGACCCCGAATCCACTCGACGGCGGAGTCCCACCACTGCCGGGCGAGTTCGACGACGTCGGCACCGAGATTGGACACGGCGAGTGCGGCGATCACGGCGATGAGGGCCGCGAAGACGAGCAGGGCGATCACGCCGCCCGAGACGCGGCTGCGGTAGAGGGTGGCCACCGCCTTCGCATCGACGAGTTTCGGCCCGACCTTCAGACGGGTCATCACCGCCGACGGATTGGTGTCGCGACGGCCGTGGTCGAAGAACTCGTCGAGCGAGACAGTGCTGCCGACGGTCACCACCAGCGCCGCACCGTGATGCTCGACGAGCAGCAGCGCCAGGTCGGTGGGGGTGCCGACGGCGGGGAAGGTCATCGCGCCGATGCCGAGATCCTGTATCCGCTCGAGACCCGGGGCGTGGCCGTCCGGGTCGGCGGGCAGCACCACTTCGGCGCCCGATTTGAGGGTGGAAGTGCCGATCTCGTCGGGGTCGCCGACGATGAGGTCGGGGCGATAGCCCGCCTTGAAGAGGGCGTCCGCGCCGGGGCCGACGCCCACCAGGATCGGTGAGTACTCCTTGATGAACGGCTTGAGATCCTTGAGGTCCTGCACATGCCCGGGGCCGTCGGAGACGACGACGACGTGCCGGTCGCGCAGGTCCAGGTCGATGTCGGGGATGCCGACGCCGTCGATGAGCAGCGGGCTCTCCGAGCGGATGAACTCGATGGTGTTGCCCGAGAACGCCTCGAGGTGATCGACGAGCCCGGTTCGCGCCTCGATCATGCGGTCGGAGATCTCGATGTCGGTCTGCTCGTCGCCCTCCATGAGGAGCTTCTCCCCCGCGTACACGCCACCCTCGTGCACCCGGACCTTCGCGCCGTCCTTGATCTTCTTGAAGACCTCGGTGCCGACGTTGTCGACGAGCACGATGTCGTGCGCGACGATCACTTCGGGACCGAGATTCGGGTACCGGCCCGAGATCGACGGGGACGCGTTGATCACCGCGGTGACGCCCGCCTCGACGAGCGCGTCGGCGGTGACACGATCGAGGTCGATGGCGTCGAGGACGACCACGTCGCCGGGACCGATCCGGCGCAGCAGCTTCGCGGTGTTCCTGTCGACCCGGGCAATGCCACTCACTCCGGGCAACGTTTCGTTGTTACGGGACAGCAGCGCCGGCATCTTCATGCAAGAGATGATGCGCCGGTATACGAGTGAGGTTGTGGAGGCGCGCCGGTAGTCGTGTGAACATCACCCCGGCGCGCCGGGCGGGTCAGCCGGTGCGCTCGGCGTGGGCGACGGCCAGCAGTTCCTCGGCGTGCGCACGTCCGGTCTCGGTGTCGTCGAGACCGGCGAGCATGCGGGCCAGTTCGGTAACCCTCTCCTCCTCGCTGAGGGTGCGCACCCCGCTGCTGATCACCCCGGCCCGGTCGTCGACCTCGTCGACGACGAGATGGGTGTCGGCGAACGCCGCGACCTGCGGCAGGTGCGTGACCACGATGACCTGGTGGGTGCGCGACAGGCGCGCGAGACGCCGGCCGATCTCGACGGCGGCGCGGCCACCGACCCCGGCGTCGACCTCGTCGAAGACCATTGTCGCGCCGCGCTCGGAACCGGCGAGCACCACTTCGAGGGCGAGCATGACGCGGGAGAGCTCACCGCCGGACGCGCTGCGGGCGAGCGGGCGGGCCGGGGCGTCGCTGTGCGGAGCGAGCCGGAACTCCACCTCGTCGATCCCGGATTCGCCGGCGTGCAGGAGCCGGTCGCCGACCGACAGCGGGGCGGTGTCGCTCACGGTCGCCGCGCGGTCGGCGATGTGCACGTCGAGCACGGCGCGCCCCATCGCGAGGCCGGACAGTTCCTTGCTCACGGCCTTCGCGAGTTTGCCGGCGACCTTGTGCCGCGCCGCCGACAGCGCGGTGGCGGTCTCCGCGGTCGCGGCGGCCTCCGCGTCGACCTCGGCGGCGAGCTTGTCGATCGCCTCCGCGGAGACGTCCAGTCCGGACAGGCGTTCGCGGGCCTCGCGCGCCCACTCGAGCACGCCGTCTATGTCGGCGGCGTACTTGCGGGTGAGGTTCTTCAGTTCCGCCTGCCGGTTGAGCAGGGTCTCGAGCGCGCTCGGGTCGGACGGCAGGTCGGACAGATAACCGGAGATGTCGCCGGTGACGTCGGTGACCACCGCGATCGCCTCGCCGAGGCGGGGCCCGAGCTCGCGCAGGGCGGGATCGTCGCAGCCCTCGAGGCGGGCGCGGGCCTCGCCGAGCAGGTCGAGTGCCGCCGAGTACGCGTCGGCGTCGCCGCTGTCGTCGCCGGCGAGGGCGTTGTGCGCGACGGTGGCCGCCTCGCGCAGCGAGTCGAGGTCGGACAGGCGCCGCACCTCGTCGACGATGCGGGTGTCCTCCCCCGGTTCGGGTGCGACGCGGTCGATCTCGTCGAGACCGAAGTGCAAGCGATCGGCCTCCTGCGCGAGCTCACGCGACCGTTCGGTGCGTTCCTGCAGTTCGGCGCGGGCCTCGAGCCAGCGGCGTCGCCGGGTTCGGTAGCGGTCGAGCAGACCGGCGACGGTCTTGCCGCCGAACCGGTCGAGCGCGGCGCGCTGCTCGTCGGGACGCAGGAGCCGCAGCTGGTCGTTCTGGCCGTGCACGGTCAGCAGCGGCCCGGTGAACTCGGACAGCACCCCCACCGGCACGCTGCGTCCGCCGAGGTGGGCGCGGGAGCGGCCGTCGCTGCCGACGGTGCGCACGGCGATGATGCTGCCGTCCTCGTCGCGCTGGGCGCCGGTGGCCTCGAGCAGTTCGGCGATCTGCTGTTCGATGTGGCTGGGCGCCGGTTCGATCTCGAAGCGTCCTTCGACCACGGCGCGGTTGGCGCCGACCCGTACCCGGGAGGGGTCGGCGCGCACCCCGGAGAGCAGATGCAGGCTCGTGACGACCATCGTCTTGCCGGCACCGGTCTCGCCGGTGAGCACCGTCAGTCCCCCGTGGAAGCGCGCGTACGCCTCGGAGATCACACCCAGGTTGTCGATCCGGATCTCTGCGAGCATCTCAGAGTTTCCTTCCCCGCCAGCCCTTCACCGGAAGTTCGAACTTGCGCACCATCCGATCCGCGAACGGTGCCGAATCGAGCCGCACCCAGCGGACCGGATCGCATCCTCGCACCACTTCGAGCCGGGCCCCGGCCGGGACGTCGATGATGCGGCGACCGTCGCAGAAGACCACCCCGTCGTGGCCGCCGGCGAGGGTCTCGACGGCGATGATCGACTCGGGGCTGGTTACCAGCGGGCGCGCGAACAGAGCGTGTGCGTTGCTCGGGATCACCAGCAGCGCTTCGAGTTCGGGCCAGACGATCGGTCCGCCGGCCGAGAAGGCGTAGGCCGTCGATCCCGTCGGGGTGGCGACGAGGACACCGTCGCAGCCGAACGACGAGACCGGACGACCGTCGACCTCGAGCACCACCTCGAGGACCCCGAGCCGCGACTTGTTCTCGAGACTCGCCTCGTTGAGCGCCCACCCGCGGTCGAGGACCTCGGCGTCCATGCGCACCGTCACGTCGAGCGTCATGCGTTGTTCGACGCGGTACTCGCGGCGCACCACCTGCATGAGCGCTTCCTCGAGGTGTTCGGCCTCGGACTCGGCGAGGAAACCGATGCGGCCGAGGTTGATCCCGAGGACGGGCACCGCCGAGTACTGCGCGAGTTCGGCGGCCCGCAGGAAGCTGCCGTCGCCCCCGAGGACGATCACCATCTCGCAGCCGGCGGCCGCCTCCGGTCCCGGTTCGACGACGCTGATGAAACTGCCCGGCAGGGCGAGGACGCCGAGTCCGTTGCTCACCGCCTCGTCGTCGAGGGTGCGCAGACCGATACCGGCCTCACCGAGCATCTTGGCGACCCGCAGCGCGGTGCCGGCGATCTCGTCGCGCCCCGAATGGGAGACCAGCAGGATCTCCCGGCCCGATCGCACCGCGCCCTCCGCGGCGGTCTCTTCGCTCACTGTGGTCCTTCCTGCACCGCACGCTCGATCAGTTCGACCACCGCAGGGTCGAGTTCCGCCGGCCCCGGCTCTCCGGCCCGCAGCCACAGGAAGTACTCGACGTTCCCGGACGGTCCGGGCAGCGGACTCGCCACCGCTCCGAGGGTGAGCAGACCCTGGCGTTGCGCTTCGCGCGCGACGTCGAGCACCGCCTCGGTGCGCAGCGCCGGATCGCGCACCACGCCACCGCTGCCGACCCGGTCCTTGCCCACCTCGAACTGCGGTTTGACCATCGGCAGCAGGTCGCCGCCGGGGGCGACGCAGGCGACGAACGCCGGCAACACCAACTTCAGCGAGATGAACGACAGGTCCGCGACCACCAGGTCGACACGCCCGTCGATCGTCTCCGCGTCGATGCTACGCACATTCGTTCGATCGATCACGTGGACACGCTCGTCGGACTGCAGGCGCCAGATCAGCTGGCCGTAGCCGACGTCCACTGCGACGACCTCCGCGGCACCCTCGTGCAGCAGGACATCGGTGAAACCGCCGGTCGACGCGCCGGCGTCGAGGCAGCGACGCCCCGACACCTGCAACCCCTGCGGCGTGAACGCCTCGAGGGCGCCGAGGAGCTTGTGGGCACCGCGGGACGCCCAGGAGACCTCGTCGCTCCCCTCTGTGACGATCAGCGGCGTGTTCGGTTCGACGGCGGTCGCCGGTTTGGAGGCCACGGTGCCGGCGATCAGCACCCGACCTGCGGCGATCAGTTCGCTGGCGTGCTCGCGTGAGCGCGCCAGACCCCGCCGCACCAGTTCCGCGTCGACGCGTGCCCGGCGTGCCACGTCAGATCTTGTCCACGGTCGACAAAGCCTGCACGAGGACCTCGTGGGCTCGTTCGAGCAGGTCGGCCTGCTCGAGCAGCACGGACTGATCGGCGCTCTCGGCACCGGGGACGGATGCGCCCTCGCGGACACGCGCCAGCAAAGCGTCGACCTCCTCGCGGACGTGTGCGGGATCGACGGTGGGGCGTGCGCCGGGAAGGTGTTCGCCCGGACGTGGAATCGGCGTGCTCATCGCCGTCCACGCTAGTCGATGGATGCGACCGGGCTACACCCTCCGGTGCGGATCAGACCGTCGCCGCCCACGCGTCCACGACGGACCGCGCCCGCTCGTCCACCGGACGGACCTGTCCGAATCCGGGGTTGGCCCAGGCGATGTCGAGCAGACCCCGCAGCGCCTCCATCGGATCGGCGGCCGACGGCGCGGCGGCGAGGTGAAGATCACCCCCGTCGACCGTGACGTCCCACGAGTCGTGCGATGCGACACGGAGCCGGTCGGCCGGCTGATCGAGACTCGTGAGCGAGGCCGCGACGTAGGTCGGGCGCTGCTCGGCCGGAGCCCGCAGCAGATCGTCGACGGTGCTGACCCCGGTCAGCACGAGCAGGGAATCCGCACCGACGGCGTTGGCGCCTTCGATGTCGGTGTCCAACCGGTCACCGATGACGAGGGGACGACGGGCACCGCCGCGACGGATCGCGTCCTCGAGCAGCGGAGCTGCGGGTTTGCCCGCCACGATCGGGGTCGCGCCGGTGGCGTTGTGCACTGCCGCGACCATCGACCCGTTGCCGAGGACGAGTCCGCGCTCGGTCGGCAGGGTCGAGTCGACGTTGGTGGCCACCCACAGAGCGCCTGCGCGGACGGCGAGCGTCGCCTCCGCCAGGATCGCCCATCCGGTGTCCGGGGAATGCCCCTGCACGACCGCCACCGGATGCGCGTCCGCGGACCGAACCGGGGTGAGGCCGACACCGGCCACCTCCTCGGCCAGGGCCTCGGTGCCGACGACGAGCACCGGCACACCGGCCGGGAACCGCTCGGCCAGCAGGCGCGCAGCGGACTGCGAGCTCGTCACCACCGACGAGTCGTCGGCCGGGAAGCCGAGTTCTCGCAGGTGCAGGGCGACCTCCGACGGCCGGCGGCTGGCGTTGTTCGTCACGTACAGAACGGTGTCGTCACCGGCGGCCAGCGCCTCGCGGGCACCTGGGACGGGTTCGGCGCCCCGGTAGACGGTGCCGTCGAGGTCGAGCAGCAGGACGTCGTAGATCCGACGCAGACTGTCGCTGGAAGCCGTACTGCCGGAAACGTCGGTGCCGTCGGTCACGGCGACTCTCCGGTGAGCTCCTCCACCCGCTCCTCGGCGTCGGTGACGCCTTCGATGTCCGCGCCTGCGGAGTGCAGGAACCATTGCAGGCCTTCTTCGGTCCGCCCGGCGGCGACGAGAGCGTCGGCGTAGGCGTAGAAGAGACGGGCAGCCGGTGTACCGGTCCGCTCGGGGTCGAGATCGGGCGTCTGCAGGGTGACGACGGCCTGGTCGTACTGACCGAGATCCATGCGGGCACCGGCGAGGACAATCCGCAGCTCTGTCGCCTCGTCGCCGGTCAGCTTGCGAGCTTCCTCGCTCCGGCCCAGTTCGAGCGCCTTCTCGGGGCGACCGAGACCGCGTTCGCAGTCGGCCATCACGGCGAGCAGTCCGGTACCACCGGACATGCGACGTGCTGCGCGGAGTTCGGACAGCGCCTCCGCCCACTCCCCGGCGTGGTAGGCGGTGATGCCGGCGGCCTCGCGGACGACCGCGATGCGGCCGGCGCGCTGACGGGCGGCGCGAGCATGGGTGAGCGCGGCGCGAGGATCGTCGTCGAGCAGACGACCGGCCATCACCAGATGCCGGGCGACGGAGTTCGCGTTCGACTTGTCCAGGCTCAGCAGATCGCGGCGGATCGTCGGGTCAAGCTCGGATGCCTCGACGTCGTCGGGGATGTCCGGCTCGTCCGGACGTGCATCGCGACGCTGCGGTGCGATGCCATCGCGCCCGCGACCCGGGCCGAATCCACCTTCACCGCCACGACGACGGGGTGCTCCCTCGCCACGACGGTCACCGGACTGGGGGCCACGGCGGTCGCCGGAATAGCCTCGCCGGTCGCCGCCACCTCGCTGGTCACTGCCTCGCTGGTCGCCACCACGACGATCGTCGCGGTTGCCGTAGCTGCGCTCACCGCCGGGACGGTCCGAAACCTGACGGGGACGGTCGCCGTACTGCCGACCACGCTCGTCGCCGCGGCTCGACCGGTCATCGCTGCGGCGGGGGCGGTCGTCGCCTCCGGAACGTTCGCGGTAGGGACGGTCGCTGCGACCGGAACGAGCGTCGTCGCGGCCGCGATCCCGGCGGTCTCCGCCCTGGAAGGAACGGCGGTCGTCGCCACGCTGGGAGCGCTGATCGTCACTGCGCTGGGGGCGCCGATCGTCACTGCGCTGGGGGCGCCGATCGTCGCTCCGGTGCGGGCGCCGATCGTCACCGCGCTGCGGACGGTCGTCTCGTCCGGACGAACGTCCGGCGGATCCGTAGCCACCCTGCCGGCGGTCGTCGCCGCGTCCACGCTCGTCGCGGTCGCGGGGTGCGCGCTCGTCGCGGCTGTCGCCGGCGCGTTCCTCGCGCTCGTTCTTGCGGCCCGACCACGGAGTGGATCCTCCACTCCTGAAGGACCGACGTTCACCGTTGCCGTCGGACACAGAAAGATCCTCTCATGAAAACACGAAAGGGGACCCAAACGAGTGGGTCCCCTTTCGGAACGGGTGTTCGGCGGTGTCCTACTCTCCCACACCCTGTCGAGTGCAGTACCATCGGCGCA